>NZ_NUGT01000035.1 GCF_002574545.1 Bacillus sp. AFS055030 | reverse complement strand
AGCCGGAGCTAGACATCTTTCCCTCTGCTTTTCCCCAAGAATATCGCCATTCAGCTAAAGAAGTGGCGATATTTCCACTTCGAAGATTAATGGAATATTACGTAGATCTAAATTCATTAAATGTTTTAGACTTGGTTACTTGCTTTTCCCTTAAATCCTTCACCTTGCTTCTTATATGTAACCTATTTAATATATTATTTTCGACAATAAAATTCAATACAATTCACACTAGGTTGCGAATTATTTCTCAAAACTGGTATTCTTAACGTATAAATTCGTGAAATTAGTAAATATTGGAGGTGCGTTTGTCTGCGTTCGGTTGGTGTAGTAGTAGAGTATAATCCATTACATAATGGACATGTTTTTCACTTAACTAGTTCAAAAAAAAGTACAAATGCTGATGTTGTTATTGCGGTTATGAGTGGTCAATTTTTACAAAGAGGTGAGCCTGCAGTCGTTCCAAAACACGTACGAACAAAGTTGGCACTGCAAGCAGGTGCAGATCTTGTTATTGAATTACCTTATAGCTATTCAACTCAACACGCTAGCATCTTTGCCAAAGGAGCTATTTCAATTCTTGATTCTTTAAAATGTGATTATGTTTGTTTTGGAAGTGAAGAAGGGAAAATTGAGCCATTTTATGAGTTAATGAATCAAAAGAAGCAGCTTACTTCTTCAATCAATAAGAGTATACGTACTTTTCTTGATAAAGGACTAAGTTATCCTGCTGCATATAGCACTGCTTTACAAAAAAATCTTGATTCATCTCAGCTAGATGTTTCACTTCCAAATAATATTTTAGGTATACATTATTTAGAAGCTATTGAACACTTTGGGAGTCAAATGAAAGGTCGTACGATTCAGCGAATAGCTGCAAATTATCATGATGAAGAAACCAATCATCATAGTATCGCTAGCGCTACAGCAATTAGAAAAATTCTAAAAGGTGACAATCAATCGATTTCTGAATTTGTTCCAAGTTTTACGAAAGATTCAATAGAGGAATACATAGACGAGTATGGCACTCTGCATTCATGGAATGAATATTTACCATTTTTGAAATATAAATTAATGACTTCAACGAAAGAAGAACTTGAAGAAATATATGAAGCTGTCGAAGGTTTAGAACGAAGAGTATTACATTCGGTATTAAACTGTCTTAATTTTGAAGAGTTAATGACATCAATAAAAACAAAACGATATACTTGGACTCGGATTCAACGATTGTTAACACATATCTTAACAAATACATCAAAAAGGGAAATGGCAACAATATTAGAGAAAGATCGCGTTCCATATATCCGTTTACTCGGTATGAGTTCAATGGGAAAAACTTATTTAAATAGCAAAAAAAAGTTAATTGAATTACCAATTTACACGACGATTAATCAGCAAAATCATAAAGAACTAAGTACTGATTTAAAAGCAACTCATGCTTATGCTTCCATCCTTACATTAGGAAATCAACAAAAATTAATAAAAACCGAATATTCACTATATCCAATCATATATGATGAAGTGAATAATCAATTTAGTCGATCTTAAAGCCATATTAGAAACAAAAAAGGCAGGTATAGGGATTCTCCCCCTCTATCTGCCTTTTTTAATATACCTATTCAAATCAAATTATTTCTTAGTCTTTAACGATTCCAGATAATTGATTGCTTGTTCATATGTATCAATTGGTATTATTTTCATTTTCAAGGCATGTTTTTTTGCACTTTTTACAGCTTCATTATAATTTGAATTCTTTTTACCGTTCTCATTTGGTGCCAAGAAAATCTCTGCCCCAGAATCAGATGCTGCAATTATTTTTTGAGATATCCCACCAATTGGACCAACTATTCCATTTTTATCTATTGTACCAGTTCCAGCGATTTCATGACCTTTAGCTAAATTTTCATCTTTCAATTGATCATAAATTTCTAGTGCAAACATAAGTCCCGCTGAAGGTCCTCCAATCTCTTCTGTATTTATCTTAACTTTTGGATTTGTAGTTAATTGTAAATTTTCTGCAATTGAAACACCAATTCCAGCACGACTAGGTTCGTCTTTAAAAGTTTTTGTTTTAATATTAAAATATTTAATTTTTCCTTTTCTATTTACTTCTAAATTAAAATTTGTACCAGGTTTTTTACTTTTTACAGTGTTGGTAAAATTATTTAATGTACGAATTTCTCTTCCATCGATTTTAGTGATAATGTCCCCTAGCATTAATACGTTATAGGCTGGCATATCCTTTAAAACAGATACAACTACTATTCCATTTTCAGTCACTTTATAAGGTTTTTTAGCTTGCTTATATGCGTTTAAAATCGCAGCTTGCTTTGACTCTTCCATATATCTTAGTTGGCGGAACTGATAATCTTCATCACTTTCGCCTTTTACTTTTATTTCATTTATTTTGTATAGATGGTAATTATCATTCATTTTCGTTTTAATATATGAGTAGATATTTGCCTTCCCCATAGCTACGGTTGTTAGCATGAATTCACCTTTATCTTTTTTTGCACCTTCAACTTTTACATATGGCCTTAGGGGCTCCGCTAAACCTGGTTTTGTAATATAGTATGGTAATGGAATAAAATATACAAGAATTAGCGTAATACCAAGTATCAATAGTACATTAAGAATTCTAATCCTTTTTATCACTATTTTTCTCCTTCCACTGCTCAATCTTTTCAAGAATCTCTGGTATTAATTTTTCTGTTGCTTCTTCGCCTATTTTGATAACATTTTCAAGGTCAGTAAAGTTTCTAGAATTAACATGGTCCAATTTTGGTCTGATCATAACATTAGAAGCAATTTCTCTATTTCGAACAAGCTCGTGCTGCATGATTTCAATACTCTGCATAATCACGTCATAAATCGTCGAAACTTCACCACTAACTTGAATCGGTGAAGCATCTACTCCAATAATAAAATCCGCTCCCATCTCTTTTACAACTGAAACTGGGATACGATCGATGACTCCACCGTCAACTAAAAGTCTCCCATTCCATGTTTCTGGTACAAAAATTCCTGGTATCGAAATACTTCCTCGGACTGCAGTAGCAATATCACCTTTTTGAAATACAACTTTTTCTCCAGTTAATAAATCAGTGGCAATAACTGACACCGGCAAATCTAGCTCTTCAAGCTTTCTACCAAATGATAATACTTTTATCAACTCTTTAACCCTGTTCCCAGAAATCAAACCCATTTTTGGAACAACATAGTCAATATAGTATTTGGATTGAAATACTTTTGCAATTTTATATAGACGATCTACATCTGCACCTGCTCCGTATAAAACAGCAACTAGCGCACCTATACTACTTCCTGCTATTAAATCTATAGGAATATTATGCTTTTTTAAAACGGAAATTACACCAACATGTGCAAATCCTCTTGCACCTCCTGAACCTAATGCTAAACCAATCTTCGGTTCCAAGTTGTTTCCCCTCCAATTAAACTCTTTGGTCTAAAATTGAATTCCAACAACGTATATTTAAATGTACAAGTTTTTAATACATATATTACTATCTTATTTCCTACTCGGTAGTCTTACTACAATTAGACAAAAATCTATGTTTATAAGTTATTCTTTGGAGGTTTATATGTGAAAAAAAGTTACTTCATTACCTTACTAATTTTTTTAATACTCATATTTCTGACATCAACCATTATTTTACATCCAGAAGTAGCATTTAAAGGCTCAATAAGAGGATTAAATATGTGGTGGGGAATCGTTTTTCCTTCCCTTCTTCCATTTTTCATTTTAAGTGAGCTTCTAATTTGTTTTGGAATTGTTCAATTTATCGGTGTTTTTCTAGAGCCAGTAATGAGACCTTTATTTAGAGTTCCAGGAGTCGGGGCTTTTGTTTGGGCTATGGGGATGGCATCAGGTTTTCCTTCAGGTGCAAAACTATCGGCTAAACTGTATAAAGATGGAGAATTAACAAAATTAGAAGCAGAACGACTTAATTCCTTTACAAATTCGTCAAATCCATTATTTATTTTTGTTGCTATATCTGTTGGTTTTTTTCATAATGCAAAAGTCGGACTTGTTCTTGCCATCAGTCATTATTTATCAAACGCTATTGTAGGCCTCATTATGAGGTTTTATGGAAGAAACCAACCTAACTATTCTCGTAAAGAAAGAATCCATTATAACCGCTTTAAATACGCTTTTAAAGTTATGCATGAAAAACGGTTAAGTGAAAAAAGACCGATTGGAAAATTATTAGGGGACGCAATTGCTTCTTCTGTGCAAACATTATTAATGATTGGTGGATTTATTATCGTTTTCTCTGTTCTTAATATGCTTTTAATTGAAATTGGATTTATATCGAATGTCGGAAAAATCATTGCATATTGCTTTTCACATTTAAATCTTAATCACAATTTATCAACACCGTTTTTATCAGGATTATTTGAAATTACTTTAGGATCTAAATTAGTCAGTGAATTAGGCAATAGTACATTATTGCAGCAAGTGGCTTTAACTAGTTTTATTTTAGGATTTGGTGGTTTTTCAATACAAGCACAAGTAGCAAGTATTATTTCTGAAGTGAAATTAAGTATTAAACCATATTTAATCGGTCGAATTTTACAATCTGGAATCGCACCCTTATTAGCAATTATCTTGTGGAAGCCACTTTATCTTAACCAATTAACTTCAAATGCTTCTAATACTACTTTACCTGTCATAAAGATTTTTACAGAGAAACAGTTAAATTTCGAATCATTCATTTCAACAGGATCATTCGTAACTTTAATTTCTCTTTACATTTATGTCATCATCTTAATTTATAAACTGTATATAAAAAAGTTATCTTCTTGAACTTTTTGATAAAAAAGAAACCTCTAGTTTAAATTAAACTTGAGGTTTCAAAAATTTTTCAGTTAATGCGCTATTTACACAATCTGGTACTAAATCTTTTACATTCCCACCATATTTTGCGACTTCTTTCACGATTGAAGAGCTTAGGAATGAATATTGATTATTTGTCATGACAAAAAACGTGTCAATTTCATCTACTAATTTTTTGTTCATTGCTGTAATTTGCATTTCGTATTCAAAGTCTGATACTGCTCTTAAGCCCCTTAATATTGCAGAAGCGTTTATTTTTTTTGCATAATCCATCAATAGACCACTAAATGAATCAACGCGTACATTTGGAATCGCACTAGTAGCTTCTGTAATTAATGCTGTTCTTTCATCTAATGTAAATAAAGAATTTTTAGCTGAGTTATTTAATACGACAACAATTACCTCATCAAACACTCTTGCTCCACGTTTAATAATATCTAAATGTCCTAAAGTAATTGGATCAAAACTTCCAGGACAAACAGCAATACGTTTCATTTTTTACCCCCTAATAATTACTCCATACAAATATGATACACTGATACGCCACAAATTCCATATTTTTCTGATTTTGTTCGTACAAATTTCCCTATTTTTTCAGGTAATTCAACATCAGTAGCATGTTCTACTAAAATTGTTCCATCTGATGCAAGTAGATTTTTTTCATCAAATGTTTCGATTAATGATACGATTTGTTGCTTTTTATAAGGGGGATCTAAAATAATTAAATCAAATTGGATCTCTCTTTTAATAATCGCTTTAACAGCTCTCTCGGCGTCATTTCGATAAACCTCAGCACGATCAGTTAGATTACAAGTAGCCAAGTTTTCTTTAATCGTCTTAATCGCCTTCATTTCACGATCTACGATAATCGCTTTTTCAATCCCTCTACTTAATGCCTCAATTGAAAGTCCGCCACTTCCACCGAACAAATCCAATACAATACCACCTTCAAAGTAAGGGCCAATTATATTAAACATTGCTTCTTTTACTTTATCGGTTGTCGGTCTAGTACTCATTCCAGGTACTGCCTTTAAACTTAATCCTTTATTTTTCCCTGATACTACTCTCATTAATTTACACCTACTATATATTTCGATTTACGAAAATATCCTATCATAATTTCATTAAAACAAAAAACATTTCTTTCCATATTCTCCTACTAATGTATAAAATCATCCACTTTGGAAATAATTAATTTTAACAACATCTCAGTTGATGTTGTTGCCAACCGCGGAGAAGACTTACGTTTCCCCATAAGTTCTTCCTCCGGTTTCTCCTCTCCCTTTGCCTTCTTTTAAGTGATTACACTTTAATAAGAGGGGCCCTGCAATTGCGGGGTTTTTTTTTATGCTCTTATCCTGTAGAATAAATGTTGCATTTATTACCAACTTTGTTTGAAATACTCGTAAACTATTTACGTTTTTTAGGGGGAACAAAACATGATCCAACGTATGATTGAAATTGGAGAAGGATACTCAGATTTATATGAACTTTTTGAAATTGCTAAATCGCAAAAAGATAGAGTTAAATTTTTACTTAAATTAACATCAGAAAACAAAGGATCAAACTGTTGTTCCTTTGCTGTTATCTTAAACCCTACTTCTATTGGCGAATTCCAGCCAATATATTATTGTAGAGAAGGAATTACATTAAAGGAAGATTCAATTACAAAACGTGAATTGTTGTTTGAAGAATTAGCTACAACTTTAAACAAAGAAATCATCACATTACAAATTAGACACTCAAGCTCATTTCATGAAAATGATTTATTCCACCAATATATTATCGGAATTTTACGCTTAAATCATTTAATTCCACCAATGAAATAACTAGAACTAGATTGACTAATCCCTAATATTCCAATAAATAACGAATAATAGGGATCGTTTTTCCTATTCAATCTTCTACCACAATAAAAACGATTGAACGGCTTTTAATTCAGATCGGTTATCCCTTCTAAATTAACTATCCATTCAATCGTTTTTAATCTACTTGATAGTCATATTCCTTTGCTTCGTCTGGTTTCGCATTTTCATACTCAGTCTTAATAAAAGGTTTATATGACAATTCAATTCGTTTTACAAAATGAAATTTTTTCAATCTCTCTATTGTTCGATCTATATCATCCATATTGCAATATAGGACTACGTATTTCAAACGTTTAGAGACAAAGTGAATATTTCCAAATTTACGTAACATTTTTGCTTGTTTTAATGATTGTAAATAAATAATAATACCTTGTCTTTGCACGAACATAGCTTTCTCCTTTAAAAATCCGTTAGAAATAGAATATCATATCCCAAAATTCTTTTGCAACGAAACTTTCATAAATAGTTTTTAGAAAGGATTGAAAATTATGTTAGAAGATGTTTGGGAGCAATTTTTTAAATGTATTATAAAGGATAAACAAATTAATCATTTTTCAACCAAACAAGTTTGTGGCGTTTATTTCCTATATATTCAATCAGAGTGTCAACAAACAGAAGAGTCGATCAAAAAGTTACTGATTGAATGTTCTAAAACGATTACAGAACAGTTTAAACTAATTTACCGAATTGAATTTATTCGTAATGAAAATAATCATTTCGTATTTAAACATCGATTTTACGTTCCGAATAAAAAAATGTTTTGTTGCGGAAATAATTGCGCTAATTGTACTAGGTTCAGAAAATGAATTTTATAAAAAAAAGACTCATTTTTAAATAATGAGCCTTTCTATATGATCTTTTACCTCGTTTTACATCCACACTTTCCACCTGTTCCACATCCGCCAGTACTACATCCTCCACCTGTATTTACGAAGAATGGATTACCCGCAGGAACCTTTACAGAAGGCGAAACAGCTTGAGCAATTAAATAGCTAGTCTCATCTAAAAGTAATTGAATTTTATCTTCCGCTTGCTTAAAGGCAGCAATTGTATCGTTTAATTGCAGTTCTCTTTTAACTTCACTCATTTGTTTTCGAATTTCTTTATAATCCGGATGATATTTTCCAAATCGCAAAACATCCTCATATAAATCCTTCGTCTTCATAAAACGGCTAATAATTTCTTGGGCTGTTTTATCATTATTTAGTGCAATATATGAATTTCGATACTGATCTGCAACATCCGATTGCACGATCATTGAAGCAATTTCTTCTGAGACTGTTATAAGTTGCAAGGTTTCCATTGTTGCATACATTTCCTCACACCTCCAAGAATAAACTATATCACATTTAATTGCTTAAATAAAAGAACCTGCCTAAGCTTTTATATGTTCGGAAATATTAAATTCTTTTATCTTCCATTTACCATCTTTAAATTCAATAAAATTTGCACAAGCATTTTTTAAGGTTGTCCTAAAATTAACTTTCTCTGGATCAATCGCGTGTAGAATTGCCTTAATTGTATGAGAATGTGCAACAATTACAATTCGTTTACCTTCATAATTTTGAGCAATGTCTTTTAATGCACTAAAAGCTCGATCCATTAACTCTTCATTTGTTTCCATTCCTTCTACATTATTATTATAAATGTTTTCATGAACATCGGAAATAGGTTTTCCGCTAGCCTCACCAAATTCTCTTTCTAGAAATCGTTCATCCTCTATTATTTCATCAATTTTAGAGAACTCTGCTATTGCCTGTGCCGTTTGTTTCGCTCTAATTAATGGACTTGTAATAATGGAATCCCACTTTTGATCACTTAAAAACAATGCACTATCATTCGCCTGTTGTTTACCTATTGTATTTAAAGGAATATCTTCTCTACCTTGAATTATATTATTTAAATTCCAATCAGTTTGTCCATGTCTTACTAAACAAATTTCTGTCATAACTACTACTCCTTTTTAAAACTTGCTTTCTTAATTGTAGCAAAAAGCTATGACAGATTGAACTATTATACTTATTTAATCTTCCTTTGATTCAGAATCAGAGGAATCACTACTAGTACTTTGTTGATCCTTTAATACATGGAACATGTCAATCATAAACGATGCCATCTGTACTTGATTTGACAATTTATCAACTCGTTGTGGAATAGTTTTACCAAAAAACTCAAGGGAAGCCAGTCTAAACTCATCAGTAAGCTCAGGATTTCTAGCAAGTTTTCGATACCATTTTGGTTGTTGTCTTATAAATTTCAAATAATCTTCTTCACTCTGAAGAAATTCCAAAACATCTTTTCTCACTTGAGATCTCCTCAATCCTGTCTAAAATTAAATTGCTGTGAAGCTGGCTTTTCTTCTCTTTGATTGGTTGAAGTAACAGGAGACTTAAATTGTGATATAAGCTGTTGGATATTTGTTAAAGTAGAGTTTACATTTGTTAAATGACCTTGAATTTGATCAGGGTCTAGATTTTTTACAAAAGAAATTACTTTTCCAACATATCCTTCTTCCGTCTGTTCTGTTTTGGCAGTTTTCTTTTTTGATTTTGTCTTATTGTCACTTCTATATTCATCAAACATTTCATGTTCTTCACCTTTGAAATACCAATCTTCAAAAAATTGTTGCCATGTTTTTTTACCAGTTTTTACTTCCTCACGAAGTTTTGGGTGTTCCATAACGAATTGCCTAAATTGTTCGATAGATGGACGATTTTTTTCATTTCCCATTCATATCACTCCAATTAAAAGCATTTACTACAAAAGTATGTCTTTCGTATAATTTTGTGCTTGTATGGAAATAAAAAAATCAAGCACAAACTTTCGCTTTTGCTTGATTTCGTCATTATTTTATAAAATTTTGGGTGTAATATTTATTAAAAGCTCCAACTCCAAGTGTCGTATATTCTTTTTTATACATATTTACTCGATGACCTTTACTATTAATCCAGCCAAATACAGATGCTATACCATCTACATAATTTGCGGATATATTTTCGCCTGCAATTCTATATGGAACATTTGCATCATTTAGACGATCAGCTAAACTACCATATAAATTAGAATAGTGATCAAAATATTTATTTTGAACCATATCTTTACTATGTCCTAAAGCTACTTTAGCAGCAGCAGCATTCCAACTTAACGTACTTAATTTCATTCTATTACGATAAACATTGGTTAAATTAAATATCTGTCTTTCTTCTTCGCGATCAACAATTGCTTCTTGCAATGTATTTAATTTTTTTGCATTTATTAAATTACCACTATAAATTAACTCGTACGGTTTTTGCTTAACTAAAGTTTCTGGTGATAAATATCGAACGCCTAATAAACTTCCGGTAAAACGGTCAAAATAAAGTTGAGCAAAACAATTATTTAATGAAACAAGTGGACGTTCATGTAAATCGGTTGTCGATAATTTAAATGTGTATTGATTACTTAATATCGAAAAAGAGACTTTATCATGTAATGCTACATTATCCATTGTTTCTTCATAATGACTCCCCATCACAAATGGGGCTATATCAACTTTATTACCTGCAACAAAAATGGTTACAACTTTGCCATTAAGTACACCAAATTGAGTATACTTTGTCGTATCCTTATCATAGACAAGCCAATTGTAGTCATATTGAGAAGGAACCTTTCTTGATGGTTTACCAAAAGTGTTTAAAATTTCTTGTTCACTTTTACCAATATATTGAGAAACCGCGAATGTAACATTTTGAGTACTTGCATTTTCGATCATTGGCATATTCACTTCTTCTACCTTTTTAAATTGTTTAAATGATGAAAAATTGGTGATCCAATCTTGAATAAGTGGACTGAACATAAAAACTGTTATAAAACTTATTGTAAAAAAGAAAAGCTTTATAAGCTTTACCATTTAGATCTTCCCTTCCCAATTGTTAACTCTATGTTTATATATCCATTGTAGCCAAATTATTCAAAAAAATATATAAATTAGTTAAAATACATTTATCAGCTTTTCATTGCTAATTATTGTCATAGATAATATTATATTAATAGGGATTTTTTCAAAGTAATATAGGGGGTAATAACATGAAGTTTGAAAATACAAATTTAGAAAATCATGTATTAAATGTAAATTTATTAACAGAAATCATGGAAGAATTAGGCTTTGTCCTTGCCGGCCAATGGGATTACGAAAGAGTAACTTACGATTATAAATTTGAACAACGTAATGAAATCTACTACTTACGAGTTCAAGGTTACGCAGTAGAAGGACATGTAGAGTCAAGTAAAGGTAAAATCCAATTACTTACTCCACTTTTAGGTAAATACTATTATCCTCACGGTGTAGAGTATGGAGAAGGCGAAAGCTTCCCTGAAAGTATCGTTGAAAAAAGTAAAGACTTACTTAAAAAAGCTGAAGAGCAAATTTCTCTAGTTAGCAAGTTCATTATTCTATAATTATTAAAAAGAGTGAGTAAAAAGAAGTACAACTTCTTTTACTCACTCTTTATTTATTCCTTAAAATCCTAAAACAGCTTTAATAACTGAAGTAGTTTCTCCACCTTCGTAGAAAACATATAGTAAACAATAAACGACTACACCTGTAATTGCAGTAAAAAACCAAATAACACTAGTAATAGGTCCAATTTTTTTGTGTAGTTTTAATTTGTTTTTAAATCCTGAAATAATTGATACTAGACCAAATACTCCGCCGGTTGTAGCTAGGAATATGTGGAAAAATAAAAATATATGATAATACAACTTTAAACTTTTTGGTCCCCCAAAAGAAGTATTTCCGATAAAGATTGTTCTAGATGCATATACAATGAAAAATGAGAGTGCAAAGACTCCAGCAAAGAACATAACCTTCTTATGTCCCTCTATATTTCTTTTTGCAATAAGATACCAGCCTATTGCAACTAATATGGCACTAATTACAATAAAGCTTGTACTTATTGTTGGTAAAATCGGTAAATTCAAAATTTCCACCCCTACGATTTTTTAAGTAATAATGGATTACTACTAATTGGATCAATTTTATTTCCATTTTGTTCTCTTTTAGCCCATTTGAAAAAATTATAACCAATAACAGATCCATAAACTATTTCCTGGATAATTTTCATGATCACTCCGCCAACCTGCTGATCTTCCCTTGCTGACATAAAGTTAAATACTTCCGGACCTGAAATATTTAATGATTTTAGTAAATCCGGTGATACGCAAAGTTCCATTGCTTTACTCCATAAAACTGGATCATTGTAAGTCGCGTAAAATGGATGTCCCGCAAAAATAATAAGAGCACATGCTGGCGTTAATAAAATACCATTTCCAAACATATAACCGATCTTTTGGATATCAGAAAGTGTTTGTCTCTCAGGTATGCTATTAATTACAGGAAACCACATAAATACTGCCATGAAAAATAATACATTTGTAAATAAGAAATGATAGACATTATTCGTTTTTACAGTATCAAGTACTAATGGATAATGATAAATCGAAAATACTACATTAAATATTAATAAAGCAATTAATGGTTTTGTAGCAAGACTAAAAAACGAATTAACGAATTTGGGTTTAAGTATGATACTCCATAACCAATTTGGAATTCCATTAATAAGAAAGATTGGTGCAACTAAGTATAATAGTGCCATTTCAATCATATGGGCACTAAAAATTATATGTCCAATTAAATCGATTGGACTGCCTTGTGCTGTATAAACTAATAAAATTCCAATAACGAAATAAACCATTTGTTTAGTCTTTGTATCATGGTTTTTATCTTTATATTTATTAATTATGTAAAAATAACCAAAAACGACTAAAACTAAAAACACAAATAAATATGGACTCCAAAGTGCTTTAAACCCGAACATCCCTAAGCTAATCATGAATGCACACCCTTTAATTATTCTATTCACACTTCTTATTTTTACCTAATGTTTAAATTAATATTGGACGATGTAAATCAATTGTAGATTTAAAAACTATAATCAAAATTTTACAAAGACAAAAAAATTTAAACATTACTTCTATCATATAATATTTAAAGAAATTATCCAAACTATTATACTACTAAATTATATAACAGTAATAACAGTTTATTCAAATTAAAATACGATTTGAAAGCCTTTATCAATTTTAAATGATGTGAATGAAAAAAAGCTGCTCTTTAATGGTTCAATAAGCAAAATTAACACATTAAATCACAGTAAAAAGAGCATCGAATTGACATCAATGCTCTTTTTCTTGTTCATCGTTACAAAGCTGTATAGCTATCTCTTTTACCCTTTCTAGTGTTACTCCATCTTTGAATTCCACTGCTAAAGGATGGTCGGTTGGTTCAAGTTCAATGAAAGGTCGAATGCCATCTGGTCTAAGATTTACCATTGTTTTTAAGTTAACAGTATCAGGGTAACAAGGTATGTCAGTTGATAGCCAACCAAACATTGGTTCCAATAATTCTTGATTATTCCAGTGTTCATTTACTTTGTTAAAATTAGCTTCACTTAATGAAACCCATACTCCCCAAATTAGGTGTTCATTGGTCCCTATTATAGGAATTTCAATACATCCACGAATAAAGAAATGCTCGTTATCCATAATGCATAAGTCGTCATCTAACTCAAACATTTCCTCTCGTTCTTGAGGTTCTGCATCATAGTAATAGACAGGGGCTGGGTTTCCATAACTTGTAGGAAGTTCCTCATGATATTTACCGCAGCAACTGCACATATATCCCCCAATTTTAGTCAAAATAGTTCCTCCATCAGTATTAATCTCTTATCTTAGAAGATTATAGCATTTAATTAAAAACCTTGTCAGCCATGTTCAAGCTTTGTACAGGAATAAATTGGTCTACTCATTAGATCTATATTTTTCTCTCCTAAAATGCGAGTCCCAAAACTTCAATCACTTTCCTTCTATTGATTCATTTTCACTAGGTTTTGATACTAGTAAAGCCAATGCAGCAGCCAAAAACCCAGCGGTCAGTTTGCCGACAATCAGTGGAAGAACAAAATCCTTCTCAACTCCTGCGACAAACCCTAAGTGACTGCCAAAAACAAATGCGCCGCTCACGGCAAAAGCAGTATTTATGACCTTCCCACGGTCATCCATCTCATGCATTGTTGCAAACATAGGTATGTGATGGGCGAAGGAAGCGATGAATCCACCTAATGCTTGCTGATTCATTCCCAACTTATGTCCGAGGAATACAAAAGGCTTCTTTAATACTTTTACTAATACAAAAACAAACGGAAACGCACCAGAAAGTATGATGGTTATTTTTCCAACTGTTACAAAGCCTTCCGAAAGAGGCATCATACCTGGAATAATAACGAAACCCGTTAAAGTTTTAATGATGATCGCTATAAGACCGAGGATAATAATAATTTCAATTCCTTTACCAAACCATTTAAAACAACGAATCATCACCGATTGAGCCGTTAGCATGCCAAAGCCAATTAATATTGAAATTAAAATGGATGGAAATAAATTTTTCAGCATCCATATAAAGCCAAAACCTGCAACAAATCCTCCCGCTAAACATCCAATTGGAATAGTCATTAGCCCAATTAATATTCCTTTAGCAAAAAAAGGATGATCTTTTTTTTGAACGATACCTAAAGCAACCGGAATGGTAAATACAATAGTTGGCCCCATCATTGTTCCTAAAAAGACCCAAGAAAAATTAGCAGCATCACTCGATTGAGCCATTTCAATTGCTAATGAGTATCCACCCATGTCAAGAGCTAAAAACGTGGATGAGAACATCGATGGATCTGCTCCAAGAAATTGGTATACAGGTGATACAACCGGTGTTAACCACTTTGCTAATACAGGAGATAAAGAAATCATTCCTAACATTGAAAGAGCAAGTGGTCCCATGGATTGGAAGGCTTCCTTAAACTTTTGTCCGACTCCATACCGATTACCCATCAAATAATCGATTGCCCCTAGAACCATGAATCCAGTCATAATATATAAGATCATTTCATTCATATCAAAAAGCCCCCAATCAAATAAAGATCGTCTTGTATAAAACATGATGACCTATTCAATAGTATTTATATAATAATGAATAGCTTATAAGAATGGAAAATGTTCATCTCCATTCTCACACGCCTTAACAACTTCGATTAATCTTCTACAATCATTAATTCTTTTGGAAACTTCGTTAATACTTCATACCCACTATCCGTTATGACTACATCGTCTTCGATTCGAATACCACCGAGGTTAGGATGATAAATCCCAGGTTCAATTGTAATGACCATGCCTGATTTCAGTAACCCATCATTAACATCATTTATAGAAGGTGCCTCATGAATGTCAATTCCTAGACCATGTCCGATTCGATGAGGAAAAAAATCACCGTAGCCAGCTGCCTGAATAACACGTCTTCCAAAGAGATCTACATCACCAATCCTTGTTCCAGGTTGAGAAGCTTCCAGCCCCTCAAGATTAGCCTGTAAAACTGTCTGATAGATTCTAACTAGTTCGTTATTAGGATGACCATACATGACTGTTCTTGTGATATCAGAGCAATACCCCTTATATTTCACTCCTAAATCAAATAAGGCTGTATCTCCTTTTTTTAACTTATTGCCCCCTGAAGCTCCATGAGGGTTACTTGAATTTTGGCCAAACAAAACAATGGGAGAGAATGACATTTCTTTAATCCCTTTTTTCTTTAATTCAAATTCAATTTTTCCTACAACTTCAAGTTCTGTAATACCATCTTTTAATGCTTCGATACCAACTTTTACCCCATAATCAGCAAACGCAGCGGCTTCCCGTAATATTTCAATTTCATTAGCATCTTTTACTAGACGCATTTCAGTAAGGATAGAATCTAGTGATGCAAACTCTACTTCACCAAAAATCTGTTGCAGTTTTTCAATGTAAAAATAAGAGATATCATGTTTCTCAACTGCAAATTTTTTCATTTTGTTTCTATTTTCAATCAAGTGACCAACAAGTACCCACGGGTGATCGGAATCTGTGTAACTTAAGATTGAGTGTTTCCAGCCTGCTTCCTTTATCATTGGAACTTCCATTGCTGGTGTAATAATAATGGGTTCATCATTTGGGAAGACAAAAATACCTATCAATCGTTCGTGTGGATTGTAATCAAAATTAGACAAATAAAAAATATTATGGCGTGATGTAACCAAACCACCTGGAATACCTTGTTTTTGTAAAAATGTTTGTACTTCTTGCAATCGATCGTTCATGTTCATTTCCCCTTTAATAGATGGTTAATTAGACATGAAGTATAGAAGCAAGTTTTGTGCCAATATTAATATATATTATTTAGAGAATTGATTGGAAAATAATGTAGAATTTTTTAGACACTGTTCAGTATAAAGTGTCTATATATTTAGACAGTTGTGATTTGAGGCCGAGGGGTATGAAAAAAAATAGCATTTATTAATGATCCCTATATACGGATTTTAGGAAGATTCTAAATCAGCCCAGGAGTTTTAAACTCTTCTGGACTAATTTAGTCGTTAGGCTTTTAGTTTTTATAGCTCTATGTTTAATTTTTTCATTTTATTGTATAAAGTAGCTCGAGATATTCCTAGTTTCTTTGCTGCCGCTTGTTTGTTCCCTTTCACTGTTTGAATGACTTCAATGATTTTATTTCTTTCAAAATCCTTTAGATCATCTTGCAAGGAGTCATCGTAACCAGGCGATAACACTGTAGATTTTAATAGCTTTGGCGGTAAGGCTTCACTAGAGATGGTTCCTTGTTTCGAAAGTAATACTAATCGTTCAATAACATTCCTCATCTCTCGAACATTTCCTGGCCAATTGTATTGTAATAAGGTAGAAGTTACCTCTGGATCAACGATTTTAATCGTTCGATTGTATAATAATGAAAACTCATAGATAAATTGATGAAGGAGTCCCATTATGTCTTCTTTTCGTTCTCTTAATGGTGGAATCGTAATCGATAAAATGTTAAGACGGTAGTATAAGTCTTCTCGAAAAGTATTCGCTTCAACCATTGCCTCTAAATCCTTATTTGTAGCTGCAATGATTCGGCATTGAGCTGTTAGCTGCTTTGTACCTCCAACACGATAAAACGTTTTATCTTGCAATACTCTAAGTAACTTTACTTGCATATCCAACGGTAAGTCACCTATTTCGTCTAGAAAAAGTGTTCCTCCATACGCCAGCTCTAGTTTTCCTTTTTTACCTTTTACATCCGCACCAGAGAATGCTCCTTTTTCATAGCCAAAAAATTCACTCTCAAACAATGATGGTGTTATCGCGCCACAATTTACAGCAATGAATGGAGAAGATGACCCACGATAAAAATGAATCGCTTTTGCAAAGACTTCTTTCCCGACACCAGTTTCACCAAGTAATAAAATATTCGCATTCGTTTCAGACATTTTCCTAGATAATGAAACTGTTTCTTTCATCAATTGGCTTGAGCCTTTAATTTGTTGAAAAGAATCGGGAGATAATTGCAGTCTTGAAACTTCCTTCTGCAAATGAAAAATTTTGGAGGAAGCATTCAAAAGTTCTTGATTCATCATCACTTGACTCGTAATGTCAGTTTCAGCAGCAACTGCACCAACAATTCGATTGTTGATAAAGATTGGACTGCTATTAATCATAACAAATAGATCTTCACGCGGTTTATGTTGTTTATGGCGAAAAGATTGACCTGTCGCCATTGTAACTTTATTTAATAACATATCTTTTGGAAAAAAATCCTCCATGTTATTCCCAATAATTTCTTCTTTAGGAATTGAAAAGATTTTTTCAGCACCTTGAGTCCAAACTACAGTTTTTCCAGCTTCATCTACAATCGAGACTGAAGCATCCATTGTATCAATCATCGATTTAAAATAGGCCTCTATATATTGATAAGATTCAAACACTTTAGAAACTAAATCACAAGAAGTAATATAGCCTTTAATTTCACCTTCTTCATCTGTTAAAACGACAACTTCTGATGTTTGTATTTCTTGAATCACGTCTTGAATAGCTACTTTTTCATTGATAATACCTGCTTTTTTCCAATAAAATTCAATGTTTTTATCTTTAAAATAAAGATACTCATTTTTCGTTAACATCCAGACATCACTATGATGCTGATTAAATATATATGCTGCTTCATTATTATTTTCCATATTAGAGTGCAAAGTAAAATTTGTTTTCATCAAATCTTCTATACTAGGAAGCAGATGTTTCATGAATATATCACCGCCTAAATATCCTTTTTTCATTTTACTCTATCACTTTAACGAGTTTGTGTCATAGTTAATATCATTTTGAAATGAAAAAAAGCTGCAGTTACGCAACTTTTGATCGGTACATAATGGAGTAAACTAGCCAAAATTTGAATGGTTCTTCCTCTTAACAGATTCATGAGGAAGTATACCAGCGAAATTTTGAATGGTTCTTCTCTTTACAGGTTCATGAGGAAATATACCAGCGAAATTTTGAATGGTTCTTCCTCTTAACTGGTTCATGAGGAAGTATACCAGTGAAAAATTGAAAGGTTCTTCCTCTTAACAGGTTCACGAGGAAGTTAACCAGTGAAAAATAGAAAGNNGAAAGGTACTTCCTCATAACAGGTTTTAGTGGAAATCGACCAAAATTTGGCGTAGTTGACAAGCTCATTTTTTAACACTTTGAAAATATCCCCTAAGTTACAAAGGTACTATTTCCTTTTCCTACTTTTATACCTTACAGATCTTCTCAATCATCATTTTCACGATTTAAATCGATTTCCTAAATATCTTTTCTTATACATCTTGCCTTGATCTGGTATATCTAAGAAACCTTGTGTGCCCCAAACGATATGCTCTGTTAATTTATCAATACTCCCACTTAAATCCACTTTTTCTTCCATTTCAATATCATCATCTTTAGGAATATCCATATCCATCATTGAATCATCCTTTCCATTTTACTGTTCAACCAAAACGGATTAAATTTATGTCTTCTTTATAGTTTTCTTCCACAAATCATTCTTATACGAATAAAAATGTAGTTGAAATGGACATTTGGCTGACTGTAAGTTGTTATGTAACAACGTAACAGATAAGAATGAACATATGGGATTAGCAGCTTACAGATTTTTCATATGCAAGATACACTATAAAAAAAAGGAAGTGAATAAAATTCACTTCCCTTTTCACATCATAACCAGATTAATGTTAAGAATGTTAATAGTGTAATTGCAGCAACTGTAACTCCTGAATATAAGAAGAATGCAGGTACGCTATGTCCTTTATTTTTCATATGCATGAAATAATAAAGTTGGAACACTAATTGTACTACAGCTAAAACTAAAATAAATGGAACTGTGAAATATGGATCCATATGTTCACGGTAAATTACTGCTGCAAATGATGCAAGCGTTAATATAATCATTAATGCGAAAGAAATTAATTGATGTTTCATTTCTTCAGCATGTTTACGACGGTGATACTTCAGTTCAACTTGATTTCTTTGATGAGAGTTTGTATTTGCACCCATTTCCTTATCCCACCATTCCCATTAAGTATACTACTGTAAAGATGAAAATCCATACAACGTCGATGAAGTGCCAGTATAAACTAGCAACATAAAACTTAGGAGCGTTGAATAAATTTAAACCTCTTCCAGCGTTTCGAAGCATTAAAGTAGTGATCCATAGTAAACCAACAAATACGTGAGCACCATGAGTACCTACTAATGTATAGAATGAAGAACCAAATGCACTACTCTTAATTGTAAAATGATATTCGTGCATATAGTGTTTAAATTCGTAAATTTCTAATAATAAAAATCCTAGACCTAATAAAACTGTAATTCCTAACCATAACATCATCTTTTTGTGTTCAAAATTTTTCATGTGATACATAGCATAAACACTTGTAAGAGAAGATGTTAAAAGTAACATTGTAGCAATGAATACTAATTTTGGTTCGAACATTTCTGCAGCACTTGCTCCACCAGCAGTAGAGTTTCTTAATGCTAAGAAAGTACCAAATAATGATGCGAATAATACAGTTTCTCCACCAAGAAATAGCCAGAATGCTAAGAACTTATTTTTACCTTCTTCTGTAGCTTTTTCAGGGTTATGAGGAAACGTTTCAGCTGTAAATTTTTGATTCATTTCCATTATGCCTTAACCCCCTCATCAGCTAAGTCTTCTTTATGGATATGATATCCATGATCATCAATCCATGAACGTAAGAACATAGATCCGAATGTGATTACTAATCCAAGAATTAGTACACCAACTGCTGTATGGTTTTTAAGTTGGTCATTATACATCGCACCAAATGAAGCAATGAATAAGCCCATTGACATGATAAACGGTAAAATAGATGAGTTTGGCATATGAATATCACCTAATGGTTCAGCAGGTGTCATTTTGCCGTCTCCTTCCATTTTTTCTACCCATAAAGCATCTAATCCACGTACATATGGAATTTGTGCAAAGTTATATTCTGGTGCTGGAGAAGAGATTGACCATTCAAGTGTACGACCTACACCCCATGCATCTGCTTCTGCTTTTTCACCTTTAAATGCTGTATAAATAACATTGATTAATAAAACGATTGTCGCAACTGCCATGAACATTGCTCCACAAGTACTAATTAAGTTACCTGTATCTAAGCCTTGTCCTGGTAAATATGTAAAGTAACGACGAGGCATACCCATTAATCCTAAGAAATGTTGGATAAAGAATGTTAAATGGAAACCGATAAAGAATAAGAAGAACGTAAGTTTACCTAATTTTTCATTTAGCATTTTACCAAACATTTTTGGCCACCAATAATGTGCACCAGCAAAGATACCAAATACTACACCACCTACGATAACGTAGTGGAAGTGAGCTACTACGAAATAACTATCATGGAATTGATAGTCAGCAGGAGCTGCTGCGTTCATGATACCTGTTACCCCACCAAGTACGAACGATGGGATAAATGCTACAGACCAAAGCATTGGCGTTGTAAAACGAATTTGTCCGCCCCACATCGTTAATAACCAGTTAAAGATTTTAACCCCTGTAGGTACTGCAATTGCCATTGTTGCAACTGCGAAGATTGCGTTTGCTACTGCACCAAGACCATCAGTAAACATGTGGTGAGCCCAAACCATGAATCCTAAGAAACCAATTAATACTGTAGCGAATACCATTGAAGAATATCCGAATAATCTTTTCTTAGAAAATGCCGGGATGATATCTGAGAAGATACCAAAAGCTGGTAATACAAGAATGTATACCTCTGGATGTCCGAAAATCCAGAATAAATGTTCAAAGATCATTGAGTTTCCACCTAAAGATGCATCAAAGAATGCTGTTCCAAATAGGCGGTCAAACATTAATAACGCTAACCCGATTGTTAATGCCGGGAACGCAAATAAAATAAGTGCTGATGTTACAAATACTGTCCATGTAAATAGTGGCATACGCATGTAAGTTAACCCTGGAGCACGCATGTTAATAATCGTTGCTAAGAAGTTAATACCACCGGCTAATGTACCAATACCTGAAACCTGTAGACCTAATAAGTAGAAGTCTACACCATGTGATTTACTTTGTAGAGCTAATGTTGCATATGATGTCCAACCTGCATCAGGTGCACCACCTAAGAACCAACTTAAGTTTAAGAAAACTCCTCCGAAGAAAAATAACCAAAAACCTAAGGAATTTAAAAACGGGAATGCTACGTCACGGGCACCAATTTGTAAAGGTACTACCGCGTTAAAGAATGCAAAGATCAACGGCATCGCCGCTAAGAAAATCATTGTTGTACCATGCATTGTTAATACTTGGTTGTAAGCGTCACCAACTAAAAAGGTGTTGTCTGGCTTTATTAATTGTATACGAATAAATAACGCTTCCATTCCACCAACTAAGAAAAAGAATCCGCCTGCAATTAAATACAGGATGGCAATTTTCTTATGGTCGACTGTCGTTAAGTAGTCCCACAATAGTGGTTTCTTTTTCGCTACAGAACTCACAGTATTACCCCCTTTACTTCATATCCATTAAATTATTTTGCAATTTTTAAGCTAGTTAAGTATGCAGTTAATGCATCAATCTCATCAGATGATAAATCACCATATTTACCTGTCATTAGGTTACCTGGCTTCATAGCTTCTGGATTAGTTAACCATTTTTTTAAGTTAGCTTCATTATTTTTAGCAATACCAGCAACCATATCACGATCACCGAAGTTAGCTAAGTTTGGAGCAAGTCTTGCAGCAGGTGGTCTTGTATCATTTGCATCTGCAGCATGACAACCAATACAGCTTTGTTTGAAGATTTTTTCACCTTCTTGAGCTTCAGCTGTTACAGCTTGACCTTTTTGATTTTTCATATCTGCTAACCACGTATCATAGTCAGCTTCACTTACTGCTTTTACTTTAAATTGCATTAATGAATGTGAAGGACCACAAAACTCTGCACAGAATCCATTATATGTACCTTCTTTATCCGCTGAAAGCCACATTTTGTTTTCACCTTCAACGTTTGTATCAATTTTACCTGCTAATGCTGGAACCCAGAATGAGTGTTTGATATCTTGACCTTTAAGGTTTAAGATAACTTTTTTACCAACTGGGATAATCATGTCTTGTGAAGTCACAATTTTTTGATTCGGATACTCGAATTCCCACCAGAAAAGATGAGCATTTACATTAATTACAATTGCATCCTTTTTCTTCTCATCTTTTGCTATTTGCTTCTCATCCGAAAGCTTAAACGTTTGTGACACTGTTGGTACTGCTAATACGATAAGTAAAATAACAGGAATAATCGTCCAAAGAAGCTCTAAAGTATGGCTACCTTCTACTTGCTTTGGAATAATATTCTCTTGATCTTTACGGTAACGATATTTCACGATTACGTAAAGGAAAAGAACTGTTACAACAGCAACAACGAATACCATGATCAACGTACTTAGCTTCATAAGATCGTATTGCATTTTTGCTACTTCACCTTGAGGATTCAGTGTAGATTGATTTGCATTTCCACATGCACTCAAAATAACTGTTATCAAGGAAATTAGCGAGACTAATCGCCAATGTTTCATAAGTATACTTCCCCCTCTTTCAATTTAAAGTGTTTCATTCTTATTTAAAATAAGATTAAACAAACAATAAAAAAATCCCCCGTAATACCCCTAATTAAAACGAAATTGTAAACACAATCATTGACATATATAGAAGAGTTAAATAGTTAATGGAGTATATAAACATCAGTTTAGAGAACTTTTTATCATCCTTTTGTTTATAACAATATAATCCTAAAATAACCCATCCAATATTCAATATTGTTGCAAAAATAATAAATGGTAAACCTAGAGCTTGCATGTAAAATGGCAATGGTAATAAACATAATACCCAAATCATCACTTGACGTTTCGTCATTTCAAATCCGTAAACCACTGGTAGCATTGGAATTCCCGCTCTTTTATATTCTTCAGAACGTCTCATCGCAAGTGCTAAAAAATGCGGTGGTTGCCATATAAACATGATTAAAAACAGCATCCAAGCAATAGGATGCAAATTCGCATCGATTGCTGCCCATCCAATTAATGGGGGTGCTGCACCAGATATACTGCCTACTACTGTGTTTAACGTGTAATTACGTTTCGTCCAAAGAGTGTATAGTACGATATATGTAAATGCACCAATAAATGCATATACAACAGCCATTAAGGTTGTGAAAGCCATAAATGTAAAGCCCACAATTAATAAAAGAATACCAATCGAAATTGTAACGCTTGGTTTAATATTACCAGTTACAGTTGGTCTGTTTTTAGTTCTCTCCATGTATGGATCAATATCACGATCAATATAGTTATTGATTACACATGATCCTGCAATAATAAGTGATGAACCAATTACAGTAATAATTGCTTTTGGTAAAGAATCTAATATATCTAATCCATTTATTTGGATAGCTAACCAGATACCTGTAAAAGTTGTCAGTATATTAGAGTTTACGATCCCTATTTTCATTAAAGAAAGTAAATCTTTCTTTAGTGAACTAGAAGGATTATTAGTTTCTTCGTTATTAGAAACATTATTAGCTAATTGTTCCAAGTCAATCCTCCTCTTTTTTTACAAAACTTCATTTATTCATACCCATTTTTTAATGGTTCATAATGAGTTTTTAATTTAGACATACTTCTATTAAACTAAATATAATGAAATTTTTGTGATTAATATATGAACAAATTGTGTACGTTTCAAAAAAATTTTATCGTAAACAGTCTAGCTTTTCAATACTAAATACTATTTAATTATAAAATTAATTATTTCTATATTTTTAAAATGAATACATCCAAAGTTAAGAAAAAACAAATATTATGTCTAAATATGAAGGTTCCCTTTGAATTTTATGTCGTAATCTTATATGATATAGAAGTATTATTTGCAGAATAATTTTTTTAATAATTAATCTTTAAAATTATTATTATTTTATAAAAGTAGGTGGATGTACTTGCTACGTGTTTTAAAAGGGGTATCGTTAATAACCTCATTTATTCTTTTAATTGTTTTATTAGGTGGTGCACTCGTAACAAAGACTAATTCTGGACTCGGATGTGGAAAATCCTGGCCTCTGTGTAAAGGTCAAATCATTCCTGATCATTTAACTATTCAAACTGTCATTGAATTATCTCATCGTGCAGCGTCAGGCCTTGCCGGGATATTTGTTTTATTACTAGCAGTGCTTGCTTGGATTGTCATTCCTCATAAAAGAGAAACAAAGTTTTTAGCAATCATTTCTTGTATTTTTCTAATTGCTCAAGCATTAATCGGTGCTGCTGCAGTTGTATGGGGTCAAGTCCCAGCTGTAAAAGCAATCCATTTTGGTATTTCTTTAATTTGTTTTGCTGCTGTAGTCATGTTAACATTATTAATTTTTGAACGCGACCGTAATTACCAAAAAAATTCTTTTTATGTCGGAAAAACAATGAAATTTCATACTTACGGTTTATGGATTTATTCATACTTAGTAGTTTACACAGGTGCTCTTGTTCGTCACGAAAATGCAAGCTTAGCTTGCCCTAGCTGGCCATTATG
The DNA here is from genome assembly GCF_002574545.1 of Bacillus sp. AFS055030. GTDB lineage: Bacteria > Bacillota > Bacilli > Bacillales > Bacillaceae_G > Gottfriedia. Next base: position 111,662 of record NZ_NUGT01000035.1, on the reverse strand, counting down.
TAGCAAAGCAAACAATGGTATTCCAACACAAGTTCATGAATGGGTTCAGATGGGACATCGGTTTGCGGCTTTTCTATTATTCGTTTGGATAATTATTGCATTTGTACATGCTTATAAATACTATCGTAATGAACGTGGCATTTATTTTGGTTGGTTTGTATCTGTAATTCTTGTTACACTTCAAGTAATTTGTGGAGCGTTTATCATTTTTACAAACTTAAACATTTATGTTGCTTTAACACATGCTAGTTTAATTTCGTGCTTGTTTGCGATTTTTAGTTTCCAATGTTTAGTTTGCACAAGAAGTAAAAGCTCAAATTCCGAGTTACTTCAAAATAAAAATATCTCCTAAAAAAAGGTATTTCTTCCACTTAATTGTAGAAGAAATACCTTTTTTTAGCGTTTAAAATGCTCGCGTAGTTGAGTTGCATTTGCGTTTTTATACTACTCTAACTACGCGATCATCCTTTACTTTTTATCTTTGCTCTAGTTCTATTAGTAAATCGCCTGTAGAAATACTTTCTCCTGACGTAATTAGAATGTCCCTAATAACACCAGTAAACGGAGATTGGACTGTAGTTTCCATTTTCATCGCTTCAGTAATAGCTAAAGTTTGACCTTTTTCAACTACTTCTCCCTTTTTAACAAGTACATTTAAGACAGTACCTGGCATTGTTGCGTTAATATGGTTTGGGTTACTAGTGTCACCTTTTCTTTTTTGAACGACAGTAGATTTAACAGAGTAATCTTTAACGACTATTTCTCGCGGTTGACCATTTAATTCAAAGTATATAACTCTTGTTCCATCTGGTTGAGCTTGACCAATCGAGACAAGTTTTACAATCAGTGTTTTACCACGTTCAATATCTACTTTAATCTCTTCATCTAATTTCATTCCATGGAAGAAAGTAGGTGTATCAAGGACAGATAAATCACCATAGCTGTCTACATTTTTTTGATAATCCATAAATACTTTAGGATATAGGCAATAAGCTAAAATATCAAAATTAGTAACCTGGCGATTTAATGTCTTGAATAAATACTCCTCAACATCTTTAAAATCGATCGGCTTTAATGTCTCTCCAGCTCTTTCTGTTAATGGCTTTCTACCTTTTAAAATGATCCTTTGTAAACTCTTTGGAAATCCACCATGAGGTTGTCCTAATTTTCCTTCAAAAAACTCTATTACTGAATCAGGAAAATCGATATTTTCTCCTTTTTCATATACAGAATCTTCGTCTAAATTATTTTGAACCATAAACAATGCCATATCTCCAACTACTTTAGAAGATGGTGTTACTTTAACGACATCTCCAAATAGTTGATTTACTCTACCATACATATCTTTAACTTCTTCAAATCGGTCACCTAAACCAACACCCTTAGCTTGTTGTTTTAAGTTAGAATACTGACCACCTGGCATTTCATGTTGATAAACTTCTGTATGTGGTGAAACCATACCACTTTCAAAACTACTATAATACTTACGAACGCCTTCCCAGTAGGTTGATAACTGCTCTAGGCCGTTTATATTTAAGTTCGTCTCGTTGTTTGAATCTTTTAGCGCATAATATAAACTGTTTGCACTTGGTTGAGACGTTAATCCAGACATACTACCAATTGCGATGTCTACAACATCTACACCCGCTTCTATTGCTTTTACATATGTGTATAATCCATTTCCACTTGTATCATGAGTATGTAAGTGGATTGGTAAATCTACAGTATCTTTCAATTCACTAATTAACGTATAGGCAGCTTGAGGTTTTAATAAGCCAGCCATATCTTTAATAGCTAAAATATGTGCACCAGCTGATTCTAAATCCTTTGCAAGCTCTTTATAATACGCCAAATTATATTTTGTTCTAGTTGGGTCTAATATATCTCCTGTGTAACAAATCGATGCCTCAGCAAGCTTTCCGCTGTCTCTTACAGCATCAATTGCAACTTCCATTCCTTTAATCCAATTTAGACTATCAAATATTCTAAATACATCGATTCCAGCCTGAGCCGATGCTTCAATAAACTTTTTAACAAGATTATCAGGGTAATTTTTATATCCAACTGCATTTGATCCACGTAAAAGCATTTGGAATAATACATTAGGAACTAGTTCTCTTAAATTTAATAATCTTTCCCATGGATCTTCATTTAAGAAACGATACGCTACATCAAAAGTCGCTCCGCCCCACATTTCCATAGAGAATAAGTTAGGTAATAATTTTGACGTCTGTTCTGCCACTGTAGTTAGATCTTTAGAACGAATTCTCGTTGCTAAAAGAGACTGGTGTGCATCCCTAAACGTAGTGTCTGTAAATAAAACATTAGGTTGATTTTTTAACCACTTCGAAAATTCATCTGCGCCCAATTTATCTAGTAATTGTTTAGTTCCACTTTCTGCACTGCTAATATGCTTTACATTTGGAATAATTATTTCATCAAAAGCTGGTTTTTCTTTCACCGATATACCTGGAAATCCATTCACTGTTACATTTCCGATATAGTTCAATAATTTTGTTCCACGGTCTCTTCTTTTGGCAAAAACAAATAATTCCGGAGATGAATCTACAAATGAAGTATTATACTCACCAGACAAGAAATCTGGATGTGTTGTAACATTTTCTAAAAATGGAATATTTGTTTTAATACCACGAATACGGAATTCTTTTAAATTTCGATTTAACTTCGCAATTGCACCTTCGAATGTTAATGCATGAGTCGTTACTTTAACTAATAATGAATCATAGTAAGGTGTAATGACCGCACCTTGGAAGCTGTTACCTGTGTCTAACCTTACACCAAAGCCTCCACCTGAACGATATGCCATAATTTTTCCTGTATCAGGCATAAAATTATTTAACGGATCCTCAGTTGTTACACGTGCTTGAATCGCAAAACCAATTCTTGGAATCTCATCTTGTAATGGAATACCTACTTTATCACTATGTAAACTATTACCTTGAGCAATTAAGATTTGTGTTTGAACAATATCAATGCCTGTAATCATTTCAGTAATCGTATGTTCAACTTGTACACGAGGGTTTACCTCAATAAAATAAAAATCATTACCGGAAACTAAAAATTCGACTGTACCAGCATTTACATATTCTATTTCTTTCATCAATTGAACAGCTGCATCACAAATTCTATTTCTTAAATCTTCACTAATCGAAGTACATGGTGCGACTTCAACTAATTTTTGATGTCTTCGTTGAATTGAACAATCGCGTTCAAACAAATGAATGATATTCCCTTGGTGATCCCCTAATATTTGAACTTCAATATGCTTTGGATTTTCAATATATTTCTCAACATAAACTTCATCATTCCCAAAAGCAGCTTTTGCTTCGGACTTAGCTCGCTCGAATGCGTCTTTTAAGCCTGCATTCGTACGGACAATCCTCATCCCACGACCGCCACCACCTAGAGCAGCTTTAATAATAATCGGGAATCCATAAGTTTCACCAAATTCCTTTACATCATCCAGTGAATTTACTGGACCATCGCTCCCTGGAATGATTGGCAAATTAGCTTGAAGAGCTTGCTGCTTTGCTTTAATCTTATCTCCAAACATATCTAAGTGCCTTGAATGTGGCCCAATAAAAATAATGCCCTCTTCTTCACATCTCTCGGCAAATTTAATATTTTCTGATAAGAATCCATATCCTGGATGTATAGCATCTACATTGTTTTTCTTTGCAATTTCAATAATACCTTCAATATCTAGATAAGCATCAATTGGCTTTTTACCTTTACCAACTATGTATGCTTCGTCAGCTTTATAACGGTGATATGACCCTTCATCTTCTTTAGAATAAATACCAACTGTTCTAATTCCTAACTCTGTACAAGCTCGAAATACTCGAATGGCAATTTCGCCTCGGTTAGCAACAAGAACTTTTTTAATCTGTTTCGTGTAAGTCATTAGTAAGCCTCCTGTATGTATGAAAGATAATTATCAATAAATTAAGAATAAACTTTTTTCAAAATGCGTTTTTGAAGATTTTATAAAGTTTCTTTATGAATCTTATTTCGTATTGAAATATTCATTAAAATACCAATCATGGAAAGCATAACGATTAATGAAGTTCCCCCATAACTAACAAAAGGCAACGGAACACCCGTAAGTGGAATTAACGAAGTAACCCCTCCAATATTTACAAATGATTGAATGACGATGATTGCACTAATACCTGTAGCTAATAATGAATCAAACGAATCATTTGATCGATGAGCTATTAACAATCCTCGCCAAACAATAATAAATATACATAAAATAACTACAATTACGCCTATTAAACCTGTCTCTTCACCGATTATTGCTAGAATAAAGTCAGTATGAGGCTCAGGTAAGTAACCTAGTTTTTGAATACTTTTTCCTAATCCAACTCCTGTAAAGCCACCATTAGCAAATGCGATTAGTGAATTTACAATTTGAAATCCAATTCCTTGAGCATAGTCAAAAGGATTTCGGAATGCTAAGAATCGATTAACTTGTACATCGGTTAACCCGATTCCTAAACTGATACAAATACTAACTAATGGATATAGTAAGACGATCCCACAAAGAAATAGTAGAATTAATCGCTTAACAATAAAACCACTACAAAATGAAACGACAGCACAAGCACCTATTATTAAAATAGCCGTACCTGTATCAGGTTGTAGTCTCAATAAGATGATATAAATAGCTACTATACTCCATGGAGCAAATAGCATTTTCCAGTTTTTTGTAATTCGTTTTTGTCTTTTCGAATACCATCCTGCTAAAAGAATGATTGATCCTAATTTAATTAACTCGGCTGGTTGAATTCCAAATACCCAGCTTTTTGCATTATTACGAACTTCACCAAAAAGTAGAACTGCAACAAGTAATCCTAAACTTACTGTTATATTTAATATCAAGGCAATTCTTTTTCTAAAGAAAGTAGCAGGTAAAAACATTAAAAAAACAAATGCAAACATCCCTACTTCAAAGGCGATTAATTGCTTATGAAAGAAGTAGTCACTTGGCCAATGCTCACTTTGATAACGAATAGATGGTAATGGTGAGCTTGCGCTGTATACCATAATTAATCCAAATAAACATAACACTAATAATGGAACTAATATCATATAATCAATATTTTTCAAATATTTTTTTAACATTATTTAATCATCCCTGCTTTGATTAATTATACTTTATGTATTCAACTATTTTTACTAAATTCCCTTTTTAAATAAAAATATTGTAACATAGATTAATAGATTTATTACTGATAACAATAAAAAAATTCACAAAAAAAAGCTCAAACATTTTTGTTTGAACTTTTGTTTTTAATCATTATTTATTCTTTTGATCTGTAAACGCTTCATGTAAAGCAGATAATTGACGCTCAAGTTCAGAAAGAAGGTCTTTACCTTGTTCTGCTTCAATTAATCCTAAACGAGAAGCAAAATCAATCTCCCTTGATAATCCAAACATTTGAGTATCTAAAACCTCTTCATATAGAGGGCATTGTGGCATCGTTAAATGATCAAGTTGCACATTAATTAATTTTAATATTTTTTCAGCATCTTTTTTTAATAATTCAAATGCTTTATCTTTGTAATCTGTTACAGCATCAGACCTCAATTTTCTCCCTCCGCTTCCGTACAAGCTATCTATTTAATATTATAGTTCTTTTAAGGAAAAATCAACTTAAATCAAAAGTTTTGCAAATATGTAGTTTAGAAAAGCAATTTTTTACAACTATACTTTTCTCATGTTTGCCAGTTGATTTAATTAAAAATCTAATTACAAATAAATTAAAGAACGCTTTAATGTGAATGCATAAAAAATAGTGTTAATTTTGTTCAATTGTTTGTCTTTTTAGTTAAAATAGTCGTACACTATAGGTAGAATTTGTACATAGAAGGAGTTTGTTTTAGGATGAGCGATGTTTTTCAATTAACTGGTAACGTGGAGTTTCCTTTAACGATTGATCCAAGTGTTTGGATTTTTGATGAGAGAAAGGTTAAGTTAGAGAGTTTATTAGCTGGAGATTTGAAAAAAGTTGATGAACTTGAGCAATACACTAAAAGCGTTTCAAAGCATTGGGATCGTGAAATTGTTGAAGGTGCAAAGGTAGATAATAGTCCTTTATTCGCTACTCAAAAAAAAGAATGGCTTAAGGAATCTTATGCAATGCCATTTTCTTATTTTATAGACAATAGTAAACCGAAAAATCGTGATTCAAAAGTTACAATCGAAACAGAAGGTGAAATTATAAATTTACCTTTTGAAACTGTATATGAAAGCTATTTAGCCTTTTCATACAATGGTAAGAGAATCCTTGAAGATGGGCCAGTACACTTATATTTTGTTGATGGAACAAATAAAGAAACACCAATTACATCAATAAAAAAAATTATTTTCTAGTTAAATGCTAAGGAACATCTTACTGATTGATTTTTTGTAAGATGTTCCTTTTTATAAACTTTAATTATTACAATATATCCGCTGCAAGTTGGGCTATTGATGATCGTTCACCTTTTATTAATTTTACATGCCCACTTATTTTTTGATCTTTAAATTTTTCAACTACATAAGTTAATCCATTGTTGTATTCATCTAAATATGGATGATCAATTTGTTCTGGATCTCCCATTAATACAATTTTACTCTTATCACCAACACGAGTTAAAATTGTTTTTACCTCATGTCTAGTTAGGTTTTGTGCTTCATCTATTATAATAAATTGCTCTGGAATACTTCTACCTCTTATATAAGTCAAAGCTTCTACTTCAATTGAGCCCATTCCAGCTAATATAGCATCTAGTTCTCCAGGTTTTTTCGTATTAAATAGATATTCTAAATTATCATAAATCGGTTGCATCCAAGGACGGAGTTTTTCATCTTTTTCACCTGGTAAGTAGCCAAGATCTTTGCCAACTGGAACAATCGGTCTAGCAACTAATAACTTTTTATAGCTTTGAAGGTCCTCACTTTGCATTAAACCTGCTGCTAAAGCTAATAAAGTTTTTCCGGTACCTGCTTTACCAATTAATGTGACTAATGGTATATCGTCTCGAAGTAGTAATTCTAAAGCCATGGACTGTTGTGCATTTCTTGGCCTTATGCCCCAAATATGTTCATTTGAGAAAACAAATTTCTTAATTTTTGTACCCGTTTTATCAACAACTCCAAGAGCTGAGCTTTTACCACCAAGAGCATCCTTTAATACGATAAATTGATTAGGATAAAATGGATGGTTTGCTATATCTGAAACAGGAAGTTCGGTTTTTTCGTAAAACTTGTTTAATAAATCAGTATTTATGTAATACTCTAAATAGCCGGTATAAATATGATCAACTTCCACTACTCGATCACTTAAATAATCTTCAGCTAATAAATTCAATGCATCCGCTTTTACACGAACTAATGTATCTTTACTAACTAAAATGACTGTTTTTCCGCTTTCTTTTGCTTCTTCTTCAAGTGATAAGTTTTTTGCAACAGCTAAAATGCGATTATCGTTCGTTTTTTCAACAAAGATTTCTTGCAATTGTTGAAATGAGCGATGATTTAATTCAATTCTAAACGAACCACCATTTTCAAGAGGAATACTTTCATGTAATTTCCCTAGTTCTCGAAAGCTATCAATTAGTTTGGATACATACCTAGCATTACGACCAACTTCATCCATATATCTCTTCTTTGAATCTACTTCCTCTAAGACAACAGCTGGTACAACTACTTCATTATCTTCAAATGAAAAGATTGCTAGTGGGTCTTGCAGTAGTACATTGGTGTCGAGAACATATATTTTACTCAATCCTTAACCTCCTGACTAAAAATAACTCAGATTAGAATAATTAGTTTTAATTCTAAATTGAATGGTCTTACAAATGGTTACTAGTCGAAGAATGGACGAACCGTTAATATATTATATGAAATTCTCTCTACTTTAGAATATTTTTTCTGTTTATAGCTCAAGTGATCTAAGACCACTTAATACTGCTACATCTAATTTTTTTGCAGCTCTCTCATCATATGTTTTTGCATATTCTGGCTCAACTGTTATTTTAGACCCGTAGAACAATATATTTTTCACTTCATTAACTTCTACTTCGATACACGCTAATTTTAATGGAATCCCAGGCATTTGCTTCGTTAAAATTTTTGCATTCCCTGAAATACTATAGACTGTTTCATTTGAGAATAAGCTTAATGATACCCCTTCAACTTCTTCGATATTAGAAATAATTGCTGATCTTTGATCTACCGCAAAACGAATCGTCTTTTCGTCTAAAGCAGCAATCCAAGATATTGCATTTGTAACAGGTGAATTCTTTTCGGAGTTAAAAGTACTTAAAAAAACAATCTTTTCCTTATTACAATCTTCAAATAAGCTTGGTGATAATGTTTTCTCAATACTGTTTGCCATCACTATTTCATCTCCTTCAAATAAAGAGTATACTAATATAATTCAAAGTTTACTTGAAAACTTCCTGCTAAAACTATTGTTTTCTAAAAATATATTCTAAAACCTGTTATAATTATGTTAACTTAAGTTCCATATATAAGGAGAGAAATTTCACATGAGAGTTAAATGCATGATTTGTGATAAAAGCGAATCGATTAGCGATGAATCACCTATTGCAAAAAAATTAAGAAATCGTCCTATCCATACATATACATGCTCTGAATGTTACGATCGAATTAAAATAAAAACAGAACAAAGAATTGCCACTGGAAATTTCCGTTTCTTAAAACCTGTAAAGGACGATGACGAGTGGTAATATTGAAAAAGAAGCGAATTGGTCTTTAATTGATCAACTAAAATACTAAACAAAAAAACCTAGATTAATTTCTAGGTTTTTAATATTTCTCTGGATTAACTTTAACTTGGTCTAAAAAGCAATCAATCATTTCAATCGGAAAGCGCGTAGTACGCTCTTTTTCTGCTTGTGTAAATGTAATTAAATAAAAATCTTCCATTTTTTCTATTTTTACATTCGATACTTGATGATCGTCTTTTAATATCGAATCAAACATCTCATAAGTCTCTTTAGCAGCTTCATCTGAAGGTCTACCTTCATATATTACTTTTATCGTTAGCCAATTATATAAAGCGTCCTGAACAGATTTCATCTTAATACCAACTCTCTATTATGTAGTAGCATTATTTTTTTTTGATTGATGTAAACGAATCTTATATACACCTAATACGAAAACACTTGCTAGTAATGCTTCCACGATTGGGATCCTTAAAGCTAAGAAAGTAAGGAAACTACAACCAATCATAAGTAAAACATAAATGATCAAATTTTTAAGGATGCTCAATTTTTTTGCAAAACCTAAATGGTATACCACAATACTTAATACAACAATTAGACCATATAAGATCCACATTGAAAGATGAACATCATGAGTTATATTTATTAACTGTGTTATGACAAACTCAAAACCCTTTGGAGCTTTTTCCAAATCCATTTCCCCCTATAAAATAATAAAACTAAATACTTCTATAAGTTTTTAAATCGACTTAAATATTATTTTTTGCTACTTTTTTTTACAAAAATGAAACCGACTATTTTCTAGTCGGTTTTATTATATCATAATTATTTTAAAATTTAATTAGTCTTGTTCAGCGAATTTTTTTCTTTTCGCTGCACGCTCACGCTCATTTTTATCAAGAAGTTTTTTACGTAAACGAATTGATGTTGGCGTAACTTCACAGTACTCATCATCGTTCAAGTATTCTAATGATTCTTCAAGCGTCATAATACGTGGTTTTTTCATTGTTGTTGTTTGGTCTTTGTTTGCTGATCGGATGTTAGTAGCGTGTTTAACTTTAACAACGTTTACTGATAAATCATTATCACGATTATGTTCACCAACAATCATACCATCATATACATCTGTTCCTGGCTCAACGAAAATTACACCACGGTCTTCTAGACCCATAATTCCATATGTTGAAGCTTTACCAGTTTCCATTGATACTAATACACCTTGACGACGTCCACCAACTTGACCTTGAATTGCTGGTTGGTAGCTATCGAATGAATGGTTAATGATTCCATAACCACGAGTTAATGTTAAGAACTCAGTAGTATAACCAATTAATCCACGAGCTGGCACCATAAATGTTAAACGAACTTGACCGTTACCATTATTTACCATATCTTTCATTTCACCTTTACGTGCACCCATTGATTCCATAATTGAACCAGTGTATTCTTCTGGAACGTCAATTTGAACGTGCTCAACAGGCTCACATCTTACACCGTCAATCTCACGAATGATAACTTCTGGTTTTGAAACTTGAAGCTCATATCCTTCACGACGCATGTTTTCAATTAGGATTGATAAGTGAAGCTCCCCACGTCCACTTACGATCCATACATCAGGAGAATCTGTATTTTCTACACGTAAACTTACGTCTGTTTGAAGTTCTTGTAATAATCTCTCCTCAATTTTACGAGAAGTTACAAATTTACCTTCACGACCTGCAAAAGGTGAATTATTAACTAAGAATGTCATTTGAAGAGTTGGCTCATCAATACGTAAGATTGGAAGTGCTTCTTGGTATTCAGCAGGACATACTGTTTCACCAACGTTAATATCTTCCATACCAGATACTGCTACTAAGTCACCAGCTTTTGCTTCTTGGATTTCAATACGTTTTAATCCAATGAATCCAAACATTTTTGTAATACGGAATTGTTTAACCGATCCATCAAGTTTCATTAATGCAACTGATTGACCAACTTGCATTGTTCCACGGAAAATACGTCCGATACCGATACGTCCAACATAGTCATTGTAGTCTAATAATGTTACTTGGAATTGTAAAGGCTCTTCACTATTATCAATTGGAGCTGGAATATGCTCAATAATTGTATCGAATAAAGCATTCATATTAGGTTCTTGTTTAGATGGATCAGATTCTAAGCTAGAAGTTCCGTTAATCGCTGAAGCGAATACTACTGGGAATTCTAATTGATCTTCATCTGCACCTAATTCGATAAATAAATCGATTACTTCGTCAACTACTTCATCAGGACGAGCGAAGTCACGGTCGATTTTATTTACTACTACGATTGGTGTTAAATGTTGTTCTAAAGCTTTTTTCAATACAAAGCGAGTTTGTGGCATACATCCTTCATATGCATCTACAACTAAAAGAACACCATCTACCATTTTCATGATACGTTCTACTTCTCCACCAAAGTCTGCGTGCCCTGGAGTATCCATGATGTTAATACGTTTACCTTCATATTGGATTGCAGTGTTTTTAGCTAAAATTGTAATTCCACGTTCACGTTCTATATCATTAGAGTCCATTGCACGTTCATTAACGTTTTCGTTTGAACGGAATGTACCTGATTGTTTTAATAACTCATCAACTAAAGTTGTTTTCCCATGGTCAACGTGCGCAATAATTGCTATATTGCGTAAATCTTCTCTTTTTTTCAAAATATATTCACTCCTAAAATGTCTACACATCTGTTTTCATTATTAACTAAAACATTATAGCACATGCACATGGAAATATATCAAGAAAATGTTTAATCAAAAATATAAATTATTAATAATTATTTAGTAAATATTTAATTTTTTCAAATTTACATCTGATTCGACAAAGAGTAAAATAAGAATTATGAACAGGAGGATTCACCATGTCTAGCATAAAATTTAGACTTTTCTGTGTAGCTACTTTATCTGTAATTTTCTTAATTCTAGTTGGTATAATGCTAGCAGAACAAAGTAGTATCGGAGCTGTTATTTCACTAATTATTTCAATATTATTAGTTGGTTATGGTTTTTCTTTACGTGCTAAAATGAAAAGAGAAGGCAAATTATAAACCAATCTTCTTTTTTTGAACACTGTCTACACATAAAAAAAGAAGGTAAGTTGTTACCAAAACTTACCTTCTTTTTTTATTTTTGTAGAAATTCGATATAATCAGTTAGTAATTCGTTATGAATTGAAGCGTTACTTACTAGCACTGAGCTTTTTTTAAGAATTGAAAGGCTTTCATTTTTGAGGGTAGTACATATTCCACCTAGTTCTTCAACAATGATTTTACCCGCAGCAAAATCCCAAGGAGATAATCTTGGGGTGATGTATGCATCTACTCTTCCCATTGCCACATAGACCATTTCCATCGCGGCAGAACCATATGACCTACTTCCTCTAACTTTTCTAACAAGTTTACTTAATTTTTCATGGTTTAAATAACGATTTTTAGTTAACCAAATAGCATTTACAGCTACAATAGACTCTTCTAGTACTACATTTTTCAAAGGTGTTAATTCAAGATCATTTAAATAAGCTCCTTCACCCTTTTTTGCAAAATATAGTTCATTATGTATAACATCCAAGATAAACCCCATTTTACCGATTCCATTTTCATAAATACCTAAAGAAATCATAAAATTACGTTTTTGGTGAACAAAATTCATCGTTCCATCGATTGGATCAAGAATCCATACAACTCCAGTTACTTGATCTAATTCATCACCTTTACCCTCTTCACCTAATAAGTAATGATTTGGAAATTTCTTTTTTATTTTTTCATAAAAAAATTTTTCAATTTCTTCGTCTTTATTTGTTACTAAATCATTTTCGTTTGATTTAGTATTGATTGTTATGGAGTCGTATAAAGAGCTTTTAATATTTTTTGCTGCCTCTTGGAGCAAATCCCTCGCGAATTGTTCAATTTCTTTCCAGTCTACATTCATAATTAAACACTCCAAACTCTACGTGCTAAAAATCTATATTATTTTGGTCCTGTTTTCAGTTTACCAATTTTAACCTAAAAAAACCTAATGAAATGATTTTTATTTATGATGAGGAACTTTTTTGGAGGGTGGGCATACGATAGACCATTGGGCTAAAGGCGAAGAAGAGCACACAGAAAAACGAACCTATTTAAAGGTTCGGTAAATAAATTCGCTAAGCTTCTAAACGAATTAATTCTAATCTTAATAATTCTAATTTCTTCTTAGATTCAATCATTGCTTCATTATCATTGACCGTCATAGCATCGAATAGTGTAGCTAGTTCGTAATCTAATTCTAATCTAAGTACAGGAATTCTCTTTTCTGCATCAGTTCTTTTTAACGCATTAATCACTTGTCTCATCATTATCCCTCCATAGAATATAAGTTGGCAAAACAAATTGTAAAAGTTAATTAACAAAATTTTCTGATTTTTATCTTGCTACTAATATATGTTATTTAAGCTTATAATGTAACTATTTTATGAAGAAACATATTACCCATTTGTTTTGGACAAACATGGTATACTAATTAGATAATGTAACTAGGGGGTTTAGAAATTGATTCAAAGTTTTTTTCAAGAAAGTGATTTTGAAATATTTACAACTGACTCAACATTAGAAACTAGAATGAGTGCTATACAAAATGAAATTCAACCAAAATTTAAAGAAATTGAAGAAGAAATATTACCATTTTTAAATGTACAAACTGATCAAAACTTTTTTGGCCATATTGCTAAGCATGCTCGTCGTACAGTAAATCCTCCAAAAGATACTTGGATTGCTTTTGCTACAAATAATCGTGGATACAAGATGCTTCCTCATTTTCAATTTGGACTTTGGGGTACTCACCTGTTTGTTTTCTTTGGCATTATTTATGAAAGTCCAAATAAACAATCAATTGCCATTAATTTTGAAAAGAATAAAAATAAACTTTACAAAATGATTCCGAAAGATTTCGTTGTATCATACGATCATATGAAGCCTGATGTGATACAAAAAGGTAAAATGACTAAAGATGAATTCAATAAAGGTATCCAAAGATTTCATGATGTAAAAAAAGCAGAATACCTATGTGGTATTACGATTGCAAAAGATGAAGCGATTACACTTACAAAGGAAGAACTAATCCAACGTATTATAGAAACTTATAATACTTTAATTCCTTTATACAAAATTAGTATAAACTGAATTAATATAAGTGTTGTTTAATTATACATATGTCAAAAACAAAAGTCTATGCCCATTCTTTACACATTTTTCGACAGGACGAATATGAAATTGATTTTTTTAAACAATACATACAGAAAAAAAGCCCATTGAAGGTAGCTAAAAAACCTTTAATGGGCTTCTATTTTAAACTTAAGAATTTTTCTTACTCTATTTTGCCTAAAACGCTTAACTTATTTTAAACTACATTTTTATTTTTTCACCAGGAGCACTCTTTTTAGCTTTTTGCATAACTCTGTACGCAGAATAGCCTGATATCTCCTCTAACTCATTACATAATTTTTTTTCTTCTGCAATACTAGGTACGATTGTCTTAAACTGTTTATAAGCAGCCATTAACACTTCACGATCGATTCCCTTTTCATACGCTTTTTCTACTGCTGTGTAGAACTTTATTACCTCAATTGTCTCATCTGTTGTCCAATCGTATGAAATTGGGTATTGGTAATCCATTTACTTCACTCCTACAATTTTCTAATTAATTCCATTTTAACACATTTTTTAAATTCCATTCTTATTTTCAAAATTGATATAATTTCATTCGGATGAATAAAATTTCATACCTTTATAATATTTTTCTATACAGAAAATTCATAGAATGATATAATCTTTTTGTTTTTCAAATGAAGGTAAGACAGTTTATAACTTAATGAGAGTAAACAGTTGAATTGTTTACAAACATACCACTTCCGAAAAACACTATTATTCATTAAATGGGGTGTATGTTAAATGAAACAAATTGAAACGCCGTTATTTTCTTCTTTATTAGAACATGCTAAGAAGAACCCTATTCAATTCCATATTCCAGGACATAAAAAAGGAAATGGAATGGATCCAACATTTAGAGAGTTTATTGGTGATAATGCATTATCGATCGATTTAATCAACATTGCTCCTTTAGATGATCTACATCATCCAAAAGGTAAAATAAAACAAGCACAAGATCTTGCAGCGAAAGCTTTTGGCGCTGACCACACATTCTTTTCAGTTCAAGGCACTAGTGGTGCAATCATGACTATGGTAATGAGTGTTTGTGGACCTGGCGATAAAATTATCGTTCCAAGAAATGTCCACAAATCTGTTTTATCTGCAATCATCTTCTCAGGTGCTACACCGATTTTTGTTCATCCTGAAATTGATAGTGAATTAGGTATTTCACACGGTATTACGACAAATGCAGTGAAAGAGGCCATTTTAACTAATCCTGATGCAAAAGCAGTATTAGTCATTAATCCTACATACTTTGGCTTTGTAGCAGATTTAAAAAGCATTGTTGACTTGGCACATTCACATGGTTTAGCCGTATTAGTTGACGAAGCACACGGAGTACATATTCATTTCCATGACGAATTACCGATCTCTGCGATGCAAGCAGGGGCTGACATGGCTGCTACGAGCGTTCATAAGCTTGGTGGCTCTATGACTCAAAGTTCCATTTTAAATGTAAGAGAAGGCATTGTGAATGTCCACAGAGTACAATCTGTACTTAGTATGCTAACAACTACCTCTACATCCTATTTATTGCTCGCTTCACTAGATGTTGCAAGAAAGAGATTAGCAACTGTTGGTGAAGAATTATTAACGAATACGATTAGACTAGCAAATAATGCACGAAATAAAATTAATTCAATCAATGGCTTATATTGTCCTGGTTATGATTTAGTTGGTAACGAGGCTACTTTCAACTTTGATCCTACTAAACTATTAATCAGCGTAAAAAAACTGGGTATTACTGGCCATGATGTTGAAGTTTGGTTAAGGGAACGATTTAATATTGAAGTTGAAATGTCTGATTTATATAATGTGCTTTGCATTTTAACACCAGGTGATAGCGAAGAAGACATTCAGCAGTTAATTCATGCACTTGAAGTATTAGTAACTGAATTTGACATTCAAGAGCGTAATACAAATTTAAACGTCGAGATTCCAACGATTCCAAATTTAGCAGTTTCTCCTAGAGATGCATTTTACTCAGAAACAGAATCTGTTCCACTTGAGGATTCTGTCGGTAGAATTATTGCTGAATTTGTAATGGTTTATCCACCTGGAATTCCAATCTTCTTACCTGGTGAAGAAATTACACTTGAAAATCTAGTTTATATTAAAAAGAATATTGAAGCAGGATTACCTGTACAAGGTCCAGAAGACGAAGAATTATTAACGTTAAAAGTATTAAAATAACAAAATTTTTCATGAAAAAACTAGGAAATGAATCCTAGTTTTTTTGTATTCCAAATCACATCTAAATTAGATAGGCATATGATAGGTAAAGTAATTAAATTGATTTCGCACGAAAAAATTGTTTTTTATGTAAGGATGTGGACTAATTGATAGTCGTGAATAATAAAATTGTTCATGCTTCATTAAAAAATAGCGGAGATTCAAAAAATAAACTTTATCAAGAAATATTGTCTAGTTTAACAAACAGTAAAAAATCTCATATTTATAAATCGGATCGTGAATTATCTTTTGATTTGACACTTAGAACTTATGTACTTCAAGCTTCCAAAGATTTATTAACAAGTGGCATGCAATTTAGGGTCTTTAGAAAGGCATATTGTAATCCTATGTTCTGGATTCGCACACCAATGGGAGGGTTCAGACTTAGGCCAGGCATAAGAGCTTCTATGGGCATTTATGATATTTTTCGCAACGGTCAATTTTACGCAACAGAATGTGCAACTGCAATCATAATGATTTTTTATAAAGCCCTGCTAGATCTTTACGGCTATGAAATTTTTGATCAACTATTTGATAATGAAATATACTTATATGCTTGGAATTACAATCCAAAATTAGCCATTTTAACGGCCGAAGTAGATCGTCCAGCTCCTGGTGATGTTGTTTATATTAAAAATCCTGAAGTTAATCCAATGACGCCAGAATGGCAAGGAGAAAATACTGTATCGATGGGAAGTAATTATTATTATGGTCACGGTATCGGAATACGTACATTACAAGAGATTATTTTCCATTTAAATATGCATAGATTTCCTTTTGCGATGGTTTCTGCCTTTTTAACAAATTTAAATACGAGAATTGACCCGAACGAAATGGCTCAATATTTAAAGGATACTTCAAAGTTAATTCCAGTTACAACAAGAGAAGCTTCATCCGAAGTTATAACTGCAAGAATTGGAGATCAAACTCAAATTGCATAAAGTGAAAAATGGGTGATTCGAAATTTGAGTCTCCCTTTTTTATGTGTTTTTTTAAACGTTCTTGTTCTCAGGAGAAATACATAAAAAACCACAAGGGAAAAAGCTCCCTTGTGGCATTTATAAATGTCTATAAATTCTTTTAGACTGTAAAATTAATTTTTATAATTAGCAAGCTTCTTTATCAGCCGGTTCTTCACAATCTTCACAGTTTTTAACGTAAAGAGTTGTTACTTTCTCATCCTCGAAATGACCTACTGTTTTTTCACAACATTTACATACGAATGTTCCCATCTTTGTAACCCCTTTCATAATGTTGTATCAATTAACTAACTTCATTATAATGTGTTATACTTATTTACGCAAGTGGTAAATAAGTATAACTTAAATATTCTTATACTAGATTATTCAAGGGGTTTTATTCGGTGAACGCATTT
Source organism: Bacillus sp. AFS055030 (assembly GCF_002574545.1). GTDB lineage: Bacteria > Bacillota > Bacilli > Bacillales > Bacillaceae_G > Gottfriedia. Next base: position 94,084 of record NZ_NUGT01000035.1, on the reverse strand, counting down.
CAATTAGTATAACACATTTATTTTTTATTCATAGCTCTCTTCTATACTTGGTGATGGTAACCAGTCGATTAAATATTCTGCGAGCTCCATTGCCTCTTCCTCTGTTTTTAGTTTACATAAAAATTTCAACTGATTTGGAAACGATACATCTTGTCGATCTAATACAATGCATTGTCTAGATTGCATACAGATGACGAGTGGCTTTCCAAAGAACATGTTCGTATATACAATACCAATATCGTATCTTGTATCGTTCGTAACGAAGCCAACAAATCGGACTCTTACATTTTCATGATCATCATATAATTTCTCAAACATTATTTCACCTACTCCTCCAGTTTAGTATTGTAAGTTAATACATATGAAGAAACTATTAAATTCATACCGAATACTTGTCTAAAAATTTGAAATAATGTTATGATAAAAAAAGATTAAAAGTGATGTTTATCATTAAAACATCTTAGGGGGAAAATTTAAAAATGGTTCAACAAGCTACCATTCAATTAGTGGATAAATCAAAATACCAAGAAGCAAATTTAGATTTAATAAATAATTTAATAAATGATTACATCCAATCTTCAACTAAGATCGGTCAACAAGTTGACTGGAATTATGAAAGGGTTTCCTTTCCTTACACTATTTCAAATAAAAAATTAGATGACCAAGATGCACTTTATTTACAGAGCAATGATTCTCGTTATAAACATTTTGTTATTTCAATTAAAGATGATAAACAGATCGTGATAACACTATTACCAAACTCAACTTATGGTGATAAAGGAAAAGCAAATGAGCTCTGTAGATATTTAGCTCAAAAAATTGAAGCAAAGCTTGAATTATTTAACAAGCGAATCATGTATTTTTACAAGCGCTAAGTTAAAATAAATTTACGATCGCTTGACAAAAGAAAAATATCGAAGCATAAAAGCAAGTAATCATAATACTTGCTTTTCTTGTGTTTCCAACATATTTGGCAATTAAATAAAGCTGGTAAAAGAATACTAGAAACAAGATGACTTTAGAATATATTTGATCCCTTTTCGACAAGTATAAAACAAATGAAAAACCTAGCCAAAATAGTTGATGTATTGCTAATACAACTAATTGTTTTCGCATAAAGACTCCCACCATTCAATCATCAAATAATACTAGAAAGCTTGTTTTTTAAACGTTATGCGAGACATGCCTTAATCATGCAAAAAACCTCCTATTTGTTAGGAGGTTGCACAGCAGTCGTATTCTTCGTGAAATACCCTACGAAAAGGGTTTTATGATTCTAGTTTAATTAAACTACTTTAAGCATTGAATGTAGTGTTTCAAATGAATATGAACAGTAAAAAACCTCCTATTAAATAGGAGGTTTTTAAGAAATTATTTTAAAACGTGGATTGGATGACCCATCGCTAATTCAGCAGCTTCCATTGAGATTTCACCTAATGTTGGGTGAGCATGAATTGTTTGAGCAATATCCTCAACGCTCATGCAAGCTTCAATTGCAAGACCAAGCTCAGAAATAATATCTGATGCATTTACACCTGCAACTTGAGCACCAACTAGTACTCCATCTTCTTTACGTGAAACTAATTGAACAAATCCATCAGTTGAATTTAGAGATAATGCGCGACCATTTCCACCGAATGGGAATTTTGCTACATTAACAGCTAATCCTTCTTCATCTGCTTGTTTTTTAGTATAACCAACAGTTGCTAATTCTGGATCAGTAAATACTACAGCAGGAATTGCTAAGTATTCGATTTGGCTTGACATACCACTGATTGCCTCAGCAGCTACTTTACCTTCATAAGAAGCTTTGTGAGCTAATGGAGGTCCAGCAATTACATCACCAATTGCATAAATATTTTTAATTGTTGTACGAGCTTGTTTATCAGTAGTAATAACACCACGTTCGTTAATTTCAACGCCGACATTTTCTAAGCCCATATCACGAGAGTTCGGGAAACGTCCAACTGTTACTAGTACGTAATCAGCTTCGATTTCTTTCATTTCGCCATTAGCTTCGAATTTAACTGTCACACCATCTGCAGTTTCTTCAACGCCTTTACCGAACGCTTTTGTTACGATATCTACATTACCTTTTTTCTTTAATCCACGTTTAACAATTGAACTCATTGATTTTTCAAAACCATTTAAGATTTCGTCACCAGCTTCAAGAATTGTTACGTGTGTACCAAAGTTAGCATAAGCTGTACCTAATTCCATACCAATATAGCCGCCACCAATAACAACTAATTTTTTTGGAATTTCTGGTAAGTTTAATGCACCAGTTGAATCAATTACACGGTTGCTCCATTTGAAACCAGGGATTTCGATTGGAGTTGAACCTGTTGCGATAATTGCATTATTAAAAGTATAAGTTTGAGCTGATTCTTCAGTAATAACACGAAGAGTGTTAGCATCATTAAAGTAAGCTTCACCTTTAATAACTTCAACTTTGTTTCCTTTTAATAAACCAGCTACACCGCCAGTTAATTTGTTAACTACACTGCTTTTCCAAGCTTGAACTTTTGTAAAATCAACTTTTACATTTTCTGCTGTAATCCCGATGTCTTCAGAATGCTTAGCTGTTTCATAACGGTGACCAGCTGTAATTAACGCCTTTGAAGGAATACAACCTACGTTTAAACATACTCCACCAAGATTACCTTTTTCAATAACAGCAACTTTTTGTCCAAGTTGTGCTGCACGAATTGCAGCAACATAACCACCAGGACCGGCACCGATAACGACCGTATCTAGTTCAATTGCGAAATCTCCTACTACCATTTATCTTACGCCTCCATTAATAATAATTCTGGATCATTTAATAATCGTTTAATATGGTTTAATGCGTTTTGAGCAGTTGCACCATCGATAATACGGTGGTCAAAGCTTAATGATAACGCTAATACTGGAGCAACAACGATTTCTCCGTTTAATACTACTGGTTTTTCAGCAATACGACCAATACCTAAAATAGCAACTTCAGGGTGGTTAATTACTGGAGTAAACCATTGTCCACCAGCTGAACCGATATTTGTGATTGTGCATGTAGCACCTTTCATTTCTGCAGGAGCTAATTTACCATCACGAGCTTTAGTAGCTAATTCATTAATTTCAGCAGAAATTGAGAAAATAGCTTTACGATCTGCATCTTTAACAACTGGTACTAATAAACCTTTATCAGTATCTGCAGCGATACCAATGTTATAGTAATGTTTATGAATGATCTCGCTTGTAGCATCATCGATTGATGTATTTAAAGCTGGGAATTTACGTAATGCAGAAGTTAATGCTTTAACAACATAAGGTAAGAACGTTAATTTAATACCTTGTGCAGCTGCAACTTCTTTATATTTTTTACGGCTAGCAACTAGTTTTGTTACATCTACTTCATCCATTAATGTTACGTGAGGAGCAGTATGTTTAGAGTTAACCATCGCTTTAGCGATTGCTTTACGAATTCCACTCATTTTTTCACGAGTTTCAGGATATGCACCTTCTGGAATTGGCGTTGCTTTTGGAGCTTCTTGCGCTTCGTTTTTCGCTTCTGTAACAACTTCTACAGCCACTTCTGTTTGTGCTGCAGCAGCTGGTGCCACTCCTCCACCTAATAAGAATGCATCTACGTCTTGTTTTGTTACACGGCCATTTTTACCTGAACCTGGTACAATACGTAAATCCACGTTTTTCTCACGAGCGTATTTACGTACAGATGGCATTGCAATTACATGAGCTTTTGGTTCAATTGCAGCAACAGGAGATAATGGTGCAGCATCTGTTTTTGGTTCACTTTGCTCATAAGATTCTTGTACTTTTGCTTGAACTGCTTCAGCAGCTTCTGGAACTGGAGTAGTAGTTGGAGCTTCTTCAGCATGTTGTCCTTTGAAGCTAATGTTTTCATAACCCGGTGCATCTAAACGTACTAATACGTCACCAACAACTGCAACTGTACCTTCTGCAACTAATACTTCTAATACTTTCCCTTTTACAGGTGATGGAATTTCTACTACTGATTTATCGTTTTGAACTTCACAAATGATATCATCTTCATTTACTTCGTCGCCTGCTTTAATAAACCATTTTACAATTTCACCTTCGTGAATTCCTTCACCGATATCTGGTAATCTAAATTCAAATAGACTTGCCACTGAGTTTGACACAGATTTCTACCTCCGAACAAAGTTAAGTTAATTTTTTATAATATTTTATCTATAATGTAAGAAAGGTATTGATGAATTCATCAAATACCTTTCACTATTTTTTGTTATAAACTAAATTAGAAGTTTAAAACTTTTTGAATACCTTCTACTACATCTTTATGGTTAGGTAACCAAACTGTTTCCGCTTCTGAGAATGGGTAAACAGTATCAGCTGCAGTAATACGAACAACTGGTGCTTCTAATGAAAGGATACAACGATCATTGATTTCAGCAACTACATTTGCAGCAATACCAGCTTGTTTTTGTGCTTCTTGTACAACTACTGCACGTCCAGTTTTTTCAACAGACGCAACGATTGCTTCGATATCTAATGGGTGAACAGTACGTAAGTCAACAACTTCTACTGATACGCCTTCTTTTTCTAACTCTTCAGCAGCTTTTAATGCAGCGTGAACCATTGCACCGTATGCAAATACAGATACATCTTTACCTTCACGTTTAACGTCTGCTTTTCCTAATTCGATTGTGTACTCACCTTCAGGTACATCTTCACGGAATGAACGGTATAATTTCATGTGCTCTAAATAGATAACAGGATCATTATCACGAATAGATGAAATTAAAAGACCTTTAGCATCTTTAGGAGTTGATGGAATAACTACTTTTAAACCAGGAGTTTGAGCCATTAATCCTTCTAAACTATCCGCGTGCATTTCTGGTGTATGAACACCACCACCAAAAGGTGAACGGAAAGTAATTGGAGAAGTAAAACGACCACTTGTACGGTAACGCATACGAGCCGCTTGACCAGCGATTGAGTCCATAATTTCGAATAAGAATCCGAAGAATTGGATTTCTGGTACTGGACGGAAGCCTTGAATTCCAAGACCGATTGCTAATCCACCGATACCTGATTCAGCAAGTGGTGTATCGAATACACGCGCTTCACCGAATTCTGCTTGTAAACCTTCAGTTGCACGGAATACACCACCGTTTACTCCAACGTCTTCCCCGAATACTACTACAGTTGGATCGTTTTTCATTTCAACGCGTAATGCATCTGTGATAGCTTGAATCATTGTCATTTGCGCCATGACTTACTTCGACTCCTTCTCTTTGTAAATTGCATATTGCTCTTCTATATTACTTGTCATTGTTTCGAACATATTAGCCATTAAATCAGTAACTTTTTGTTTTGGCTCTTGGTCAGCAAGTTTGATCGCATCTTTAATTGCTTCTTTTGCTTCTTCGATAATTGCATTTTCTTCTTCTTCAGTCCAAAGACCTTTTTTCTCTAAGAACTTGCGGAAACGAACGATTGGATCTTTTGCTTCCCACTCATTTTCTGTATCTTTTGTACGGTAACGAGTTGGGTCATCACCAGCCATTGTATGTGGTCCATAACGGAATGTTAATGTTTCAATTAATGTTGGACCTTCGCCGTTAACTGCACGTTTACGAGCTTCTGATGTAGCTGCATAAACTGCTAATGGATCCATTCCATCAACTTGAATACCAGCAATACCTACAGCAATTGCTTTTTGAGCAATTGTTCTAGCTTTTGATTGCTTAGAAACTGGAGTTGAGATTGCGTATCTGTTATTTTGAACAACGAAAATCGCAGGAGCATTATAAGCACCAGCAAAGTTCATACCTTCATAGAAATCACCTTGAGAAGATCCACCGTCACCTGTATATGTAATGGCAACAGATTTTTGGCCTTTCAACTTCATACCAAGTGCAACACCTGCAGCTTGAACAATTTGAGCACCAATAATAATTTGTGGGAAGATTGCATTTACATCTTCAGGAATTTGGCTTCCTACTAAATGTCCACGTGACCATAAAAATGCTTTATATAATGGTAAACCGTGCCAGATCATTTGAGGTACATCACGGTAACCAGGTAAGATAAAGTCTTCTTTTTCAAGAGCAAATTGACTTGCTAATTGAGAAGCTTCTTGTCCTGCTGTAGGAGCATAGAAACCTAAACGACCTTGTCTGTTTAATGAAATTGAACGTTGATCAAGTACTCGAGTCCATACCATACGTTTCATTAATTCTTTTAATTGCTCATCTGATAAATCAGGCATCGCTGCTTCATTAACGATTTCGCCCTCTTCATTTAAAATTTGAAGAGTTCCAACTGAATCACCAAATTGAAGCATTTGATCCATTAATTCAGAAACAGTTTGTGTATTCTTCATTTCTGTTGTTTCCTTTCCAGCTACTTTCTTCGTAGTAGTTGCCACTAAAACCCACACCCTTCTTTAATTATGGAGGATTTATTTTTTTATCCATCATGTGTATTTTCTTAAGAGTAATTACAAGTAACATGAACTTATAATTAAAATCTGTACTTATACTATTCGTGTATTACACTAGTACAACATTGAACACTAGTACAGTTTATAACACGTTCATAAACTCGTCAAATATTTTGTTGTATTATTTTATTCATGATTTTTCAAAAAAATTGTCACAATTTTTTCACCCTGTACTACCTTTGAAACAGCAATCTGTTATACAATAACAGAAACTCTTTTAAATTATACCTAAATAGCTAATAATGGTTTTTTTTTATGATAAATTTCAAACTGTACTACAACGATTTTTATTTACTAATTCTAGTTCCAATTTGTTATTTACCATATTTTTCATATATATCTTTTTGTAAAATATTTAATTTTTGAGTATAAAGATTTAATTGATCATTGTATTTAATGACATCTTTATAAATGTGATTTGTATCCTTTGTCTCACTCTTTACATCTTTTAAATCAACTTTTTTCTGCGATAATAAGTTATAAATTGAAAGATCCGTTTCCATTGCATCTTTATATTTTATATTCAATTTATCGTATAACTCTGTTCTTTCTCTCCATGTTTTTATAAAGTTATTAACTTCATTTCGAAACTGTTCATCCTTCGTTTCAATATTTATTGTTTGAAGTTCTTTAATTTTTATGTCTATATCGTGAATTAATTTTGATTCTTCTTTAACTCGCTCTTTTCGTTCGTTTAATAAATTGATTGCTTGTTTGGCCGATTCTTGTCTTTTATTTACTTCACTGATTTTATATAAATAAATTTTTTCATAATACTCCAATTCCTTTACTTCCAGTTTTTGAATACGTTCTCCAGCTTTTTGAAATTTCTGTTCCATTTTTGCAATTTCACCTAGTTGATTTATTACTAAATTCTTTTGTTTTGCTTGAGAAGTACATCCCGTACAAAAGATTAAAAGAATGCTTATTATAAGAAATAAAGAATAGAATTTTTTATACATAATTTCACCCAATTTTTTTCATTATTATTTCCATGTTGCATCTTTTCACACTTTTTATACGTCCTAAAAAATAAACTGGTCACATACCCACACACTTTATGTAGTTTTTCATAATTTGTAGTATCCGCTATATGCGGAAACAGTTTAAAGGGAGGTTATTATATGTACGGTTACGGATACGGAAAAGGTGGATACCCTGGTTATGGATGCGGATGCGGTTATGGCGGTTTCGCATTAATCGTTGTTCTATTCATTTTATTAATTATCGTTGGTGCAGCTTTCGTTTTATAATTCACACAAGTAAGCCTCTATTATTAATGTATAACCACAAACTTTAAGGAGCGATAATTTATCGCTCCTTTTTCAACTATTACTTTAGACTGACAATTTTATAAAGATTTGTTAGACTAAATTAATAATACTAGTGAATAGTACATACTTATATTTATAAAATAATTAGTCAGGAGTGAAAATCATTTGATTACAATGAAAGATATAATTCGAGAAGGTGATCCTAGATTAAGACAAATCTCGAATGAAGTAAGCTTACCCCCTTCAGCTGAGGATATTAATTTAGCTAATTCATTATTAGAGTATGTAATAAATAGTCAAGATCCAGAAATATCTGCTGAATACGGTCTTCGATCAGGTATCGGATTAGCTGCACCACAAATTGGAATTCTAAAAAGAGCCATTGGTGTTCATGTTACTGACTTACAGGGTAATTTATTTAGTTATGCTTTGTTAAACCCTAAAATTGTCAGTCATTCTGTTGAGCAAATTTATTTATCAGGTGGTGAAGGTTGCTTATCTGTTGATCGTGATGTTCCTGGATACGTTCCACGTTATGCACGAATAACAGTCACTGGCTTTGACACAAAATTAGGAGAAGTAAAGCTCCGTCTGAAAGGTTTACCAGCAATTTGCTTCCAGCATGAAATTGACCATCTAAATGGCGTAATGTTTTATGATCGTATTAATAAAACAAATCCTTTTTCTCCTCCAGAAGGAGCTTCACCTTTAGAGAGGAATTAAAAAAAGAGCGATTGGAAAACCAATCGCTCTTTTTAGACTGCTAACAAAAGCTTGCATATCCGTGTCTGATTTTAATTTTTTTCTAAAGACTTAAAGAAGTCCGGCCCATTTTAAACCGTTTAAAATGCCATCTTCATCAACATTTGTTGTAATATGATTAGCTATTTTTTTAAGTGGATCAACAGCATTACCCATGGCGATACCCGTTCCAACTTTTTCGATCATTTCTAAATCATTTAATCCATCACCAAATGCGATTACATTTTGCATATCAAATCCAAGATGATTTACCATTTGAAGTATTCCATTCGCTTTAGAACCACCAACTGGTAAGACATCTGACGAATACTCATGCCAGCGAATAAAATTAAAATCATTAAATCCTTCTGTTAAATTCGGCTCTAAATGCTCTTCACAAAACAGTAATACTTGGTAAATTTCACGGTTTTGATAAAAATCATGTTGAACCTTAGGGTGCTGCATTTTAATCGATGACATCGCTTCTTTTATGTGAGGATGTGAATCAATTGACGCTTTCATTGTCTCGTTATTTAAATAAATAAGCGGAATATCTAGTTCCTTAGCTTTTTGAGTGAATTGGTGAAGTTGTTCTGGATGTAGGGCATGTTTGTGAATAGCCTCACCTTCAAATTCAGCATATTGTCCATTTAAACTTATAAAACTATTTATATTTAACTCTTCGCGAATGTCTTTAAACATGAACGGGGCACGACCAGTTGCAATCGCAACATGTATATCTTTATTTTGAAGTTCCGAAATTGCATTCTTTGTACTTTCCGGAATTACTTTATCATGATTTAAAATCGTTCCATCTATATCAAAAAAAACGATTGGTTTAGTCATATTATTCTCTCCTCGCTAAGATGCTGCATTTGCTTTTGAGTTATTCAATTTTGACTTCTGTTTACTATTTGTAATAAATACGCCAAGAAGTACAATTAACAGTCCTGAAATCAATTTGAACGTTAATGGTTCGTTTAAAAAGAAAAATCCCCAAATAGATGCAAATACAGGTACTATATAAGTAACCATTGTTGCAAATTCTGCACTTCCCTCTTTAACCATATAATAAAATAATAAATATGCCAACCCCGAACATATTACACCTAGTCCAAAAACACCACTAAAAACTTCAAAATTAACAAATGGTTTTAACGTGCCATTTCCTGAAGCGACCATGTAAAAAAAACCGAAAACACCAGAAATACCTAAGGTTAAAAAGGAAATAATCATTACATCAATATTTTGTAAATACTTCTTAGTTAAATGTGAACCAAGCCCATAACAAAAAGTAACAACTAACATTAACATTGAATAAATTATATTATTGGAGAAAATTGTTGATGGATTAAGATTCATCATAATCATCAGGCCAATGATTCCTAGCATGAGTCCGATCCATTGTTTCTTATAAATTTTTTGAGAAAAGAAAAAATATCCAATAATTAGTGTTGCAATAGGTGTAAATGCATTTAATACTGCCGCTTCATTACTTTGCAAATGAGTCTCACTTAAAGACAGGAAAAGCCACGGTATTGCATGATTAAATAATGAGATGACAATAATCAAACTCATTTTCGGTAAATTTTTATAATCGATCTTTACCCTTTTTATTAACATAATAATTAATAAAGTGATCGCACCAAAGAAACAACGATAAAATACAATTGCTTCTGGGGTTATATCGTTTAAAAGGAGTTTAATGAATAAAAAAGATGTACTCCAAATAATACTTAATAAAAACAAAGCTGCATATAACTTCTTCACATTCTTCTCCCCTTAATTTTAAGATACCCTCTATTTTAACTGCTTTTTGGATTATATTGAATGAAAATGTTTTTTCGATCAATACTAAACATAAATATACTAAGTCCGTGTTCTTTACAGATAAGTTTAATTTCATGTCTAGGAGGTAAAACTAATGTTACGTAAACTTCGAAAAAAATTAAAAAAACGGCTAAAACAATTTTTGAAAAAGAAGAAATATATCTCGATAATTTCAATATTTTTTTTAAAATGACCGTATTTTAGGTAATCTTCAATAAAAAGAATGAAAATATATAGAAAATCACTTATAATATTGAGAAGATAGTGATTTGACAAGGAGAGATTTAAATGATTTTTAAAGTATACTATCAGGAATTACCATTAGAGGTACCTGTAAGAGAAAAAACTAAAACAGTTTATGTAGAAGCAGATAGTGAAAGAGAAGTTCGTGCGAAATTATTACCTTTCAATTATAATATTGAGCTTGTTCAAGCTTTAACCGGTGCTCATCTTGAATTTGAAAAACAAAGTGAAAGCTTTAAAATTTTGGAGCTAGCGTAAATTTATGAAATTTCTTAAAAATGATCAAGCTGCCGTATTCGCACTAGGTGGCTTAGGGGAAATTGGTAAAAATACATACGCAGTACAATATCAAGATGAAATTATATTAATAGATGCCGGAATCAAGTTCCCTGAAGATGAGCTACTAGGGATAGACTATGTTATACCTGATTATTCCTACTTAGTTCGAAATGAGGAAAAAATTAAAGGTTTATTTATCACTCACGGACATGAAGACCACATTGGTGGTATTCCATACTTATTAAGAGAATTAAATATTCCAATTTATGGTGGTAAACTTGCTCTTGGCCTAATTAAAAATAAATTAGAAGAGCACGGTCTTTTAAGAAAAGCTAAATTAATTGAAATTAAAGAAGACGACATCATTAAATTTAGAAAAACTAGCGTTACTTTTTACCGCACTACTCACAGTATTCCAGATTGTTACGGAATTGTTGTAAAAACTCCACAAGGACAAGTCGTTCATACAGGAGACTTTAAATTCGACTTTACACCAGTTGGAGAAACAGCTAATTTAACAAAAATGGCTGAGATTGGTAAAGAAGGGGTTTTATGTTTACTTTCTGACAGTACAAATAGTGAAGTATCACATTTTACTATGTCTGAAAGAAAAGTTGGAGACACAATTAATGAAATCTTCCGTAAAGTAGACGGTCGAATCATCTTTGCAACATTCGCTTCAAACATCCATCGCCTTCAGCAAGTAGTTGAATCTGCTATTGCAACTGGGCGTAAAATTGCTGTTTTTGGTAGAAGTATGGAAGCAAATATTGAGATTGGACATGACCTAGGTTATATTAAATGTCCTAAAGATACATTTATTGATGCATCTCAAATTAATCGAATTCCGGCTAATCAATTAGTCATTTTATGTACAGGTAGTCAAGGTGAGCCAATGGCTGCTTTATCACGTATAGCAAATGGTACACATCGTCAAATTCAAATTATTCCTGGAGATACTGTCGTATTTTCTTCTTCACCAATTCCAGGTAATACAATGAGTGTAAATCGCACAATCAACTTACTATACCGTGCTGGTGCTGAAGTAATTCACGGCTCATTAAATGACATTCATACTAGTGGTCATGGTGGTCAAGAAGAGCAAAAATTAATGCTTAGACTGATGAAACCTAAATATTTCATGCCGATTCACGGTGAATATAGAATGCAGCGCATGCATGCAAAGCTAGCTATGGATTGTGGAGTTCCTGAGGAAAACTGCTTTATCATGGATAATGGTGAGGTTCTAGCTCTTCGTGCAGATGAGGCTATGGTTGCAGGAAAAGTACCTTCTGGTAATGTTTATATTGATGGAAGCGGTATCGGTGATATTGGTAATATCGTATTAAGAGACCGTAGAATTTTATCTGAGGAAGGTCTTGTAATCGTAGTCGTAAGTATCGATATGAAGGAATTCAAAATTTCAGCAGGACCAGATATCATTTCACGTGGATTCGTTTATATGAGAGAAAGTGGCGATTTAATAAATGAAGCACAAGCAATGATTTCTACTCATTTAAATAAGATCATGGAACGTAAAACTTCTCAATGGTCAGAGATTAAAAATGAAATTACTGATACTTTATCACCTTTCTTATACGAAAAAACAAAACGTAAGCCAATGATTCTCCCTATTATTATGGAAGTTTAATCATAAGCACAAGTTAAAGGGCGATTTCAAAAGTCAAAATACTTTTGAAATCGCCCTTTTTATACGTTCTTATCTTTTTATTAATCTTGAAAGTCGTTCTTTTCGCTACTTTTTAAAAACACTTTCATAAAAAAAGGTTTATTAAGAACTAAAAATATAAAATATACAGTAAATAAGATAAAAAATACAACAAATAGAATAATTAGTATGGTCGCTAAACTACTCTTAGCAAAACTTGTTTCAATTCTTAGATAAGGATATAAGATAAATGGAAGATGACTAATTCCATATCCAAAAAATGCAAAGAAATATTGCAATAAGACTAATATAAATGCTAATCCATATCTTTTTCTTTTCATCACAAAATAAATTGCTACACAAAAACAAATCAAAGATATAAGAAAAAATACCCATACATTATGCATTCGATTAAAATGAACATTATTATGTAATTTCATTGATAAAAATACGATGATACTCGAAATAATAGTTGGCAATGACCATACAAGTACATACTTTCTTAATTTAATTTCCGACTCTGAATCATTAATTAGTTTTGCAGAATAGATTAAAAACATTGCACTTATAAATAGGACTGAACAGACAGCTAATAACATAACGGATAAAGAATAAGTATTCGTAATTAATTTAAAAGGATAAAATCGTATATCTGTTCCATTCTCGATAATAAATCCACCTTCTGAAATTGTTAAAACAGTAGATAATGTAACCGGTATTAATAAACTAGTTGCACCATACAAAATTAAAAAGAACTTTCTCTTATTTCCTCCGTATTGCTGAAAAGTATAAAACGATCCTCTAATTGCTAAAAAAATCATTGCTACACTACCTGGAACTAATAGTGGAACACCATAATAATAAGCTACCCTTGGGAATATACCAACTACACCTACAAAGAAAAAAATGAAAAATAATGTAGCCAACTCCCAAATAGATGAAAGATGTCGATTTATTAAACCAATTAATTTCGGTTCTTCTTTCGTTGTAATCGCATAGAACGCATAAAAACCTGCACCAAAATCAATTGAAGCAATAATCATGTAGGCATATAAAAACAACCATAATATAAAGATTGCGATTGTTTGAATCTCCAAACTTTTTTCCTCCTACAGAATAATCCCTTAAACTAAAGATTAGTTTTCTTTAATTATACCTATAAAATACATTTTCTACTAGTTACAGGATAAAATGACAGTAATACAAAAAGAGACTTTAAAAAAAGTCTCTTAAGTGTTGTATGAATACTAAAAATTATTCTACTTTCGCCGCTTCGTCTAGTACTCGATTAACACGCTTTTCTAACATTGGCATTCCGCCTTCTCCAGCTTGGAAGTGGCGTAACACACCTGTTTTATCAAACACGTAATATGACGGTACATATTTATTTTCAAAAGCATCTGTAATTTTATGTTGGTTATCAACTAATATTGTTTGTGTAATTCCGTGTTCTTTTGCAACTTCTTTAATTTTATCAATATCTAAATCATCTTCAGATCTTGGCATATGAACACTTACTACATTTAATCGATCTTTATATTCATCTCTAAAAGCATTTATGTTTGGCATTGCTACTTTACATAAATGGCAGCTAATAGACCAAAAATGAATTAATGTTGGTTTGTCACCGATTAGGTTTTCTTTTTGAATTTCTCCATTTAATACTGTTGTTGCACCATCTAATTCAGGCATTGGTGAGCGAAGTCTCATTTTATAGTCCTCCTACTTGTTTCATTAGCTCTAAGGTGAGCTTGTTTTACTTTTCGTTTTGTCTAGTTCCAGGCGTTAGACCCTCGAGGTCATAAGTCAATGACCGATAAAAGTAAAAACCAACTTTTCTCGGTCCTTGCCTTATGCTTGTCTGGTCTGAACAAACGCCTTCCACTTTTCGTTATTGTGTTTAAAAAGGCCTAACATAAGTTAGACCTTTGACATTCATTCTTAATTGACTAGTAATTATAGAGTTGCTTGACCTGGTTTCCAGTTAGCTGGGCAAAGTCCACCAGTTTGTAAAGCTTGAAGTACACGTAAAACTTCATCAACTTCACGACCGATGTTGTTGTGGTGTACTACTTGGTACATTAATTCACCTTCTGGGCTGATGATGAATAATCCACGTAATGCAATACCTTCTTCTTCAATTAATACGCCATAGTCACGAGAAATAGCATGGTTAGTATCTGCAGCTAATGCATATTTTAATTGACCTAAGCCATTATCTTTACGATCAGTGTTGATCCATGCTAAGTGAGTGTGAATTGTATCAGTTGAAACACCAATAACTTCTGCATCAAGATCTTCAAACTCGTCGTAACGATCAGAGATTGCTACGATTTCAGTTGGACATACAAAAGTGAAGTCCATTGGATAGAAGTATAATACTGTCCATTTATCGTTTTTCATGTTTTCTTCTAAGCTTACTTTACCAAATTCTTTATTTGCTAAAACTGCTTCCATTTCAAAGCGTGGTGCTTGTTTACCTACTAAACGTTCTGCCATAAGTTTTTACCTCCAATATTTATGTAACTATTTATCATACAAGTGATATTATAGTAAACTACTTATTTAAAGTCAATATTAATTTATAATTATTATTAACTGAAAATCATTTTCATCAATTTCCTTTTAGAAAATCGGATATGAATCGGATCATTAATGGAATCACATTTTCATCTGGGTTTAATTTTTGATTATGGAGTCCGAATTCCGAATTTACGCCAATCCAAAACATTAGGCCTGGAATTTCTTTTGTCATATAACCAAAATCTTCACCCGTCATGGCAACATCGCAACGGACTGCATTTATACCGTCATATTGTTTCGCAAAATTGAAAAATTCATTCGTCAACGATTCATCGTTTATTACTCCATAGTAATTACTTCCAAAATCTACTTCTATTTTACACTGAAAACTCTCTTGAAATCCATTCACAAGACTTTCAATTCTATTTTTTAATTTTAGCATCGCTTCTTCACTTAACGCTCGCATCGTACCTTCTATTCGAACATGGTCTGCAATAACGTTTTGAACTGTTCCACCGGTTATTTTACCAATCGTAATGACAGCACTGTCTAATGGATTTACGTTTCTTGAGACAATCGATTGAACTTGAGTGATAAAATGACTTGATGCGACGATCATATCATTCGTTAAATGCGGGAAAGCTGCATGACCGCTTAAGCCATGAAAATCAATAAAAAGCTCTGATGTATGAGCAAATAACATACCAGGTTTCGTTGCAATGGTACCTACAGGATACTCGGGCGCTATATGTAAACCATAGATTACATCTGGTTTAAATGATTTAAATTCTTCACTTTTAAGCAAAGGTTCCGCTCCACCCGGACCTTCTTCAGCAGGTTGAAAAATAAATACGACGTCGTCATTTATTGGCTCATTAACAAGATTAGTAAGAACACCAAGAGCAATACTCATATGTACATCATGACCACAGGCATGCATTTTTCCTTCATGAATCGATGAAAATGCTAATCCTGTGTTTTCTTTCATTGGTAATCCATCAATGTCTGTACGGTAACCAATCGTTCTAGTAGATTTTAACCCTTTTACTCGAACGAAAATACCTGTTCTCCATGTATCAATGATCATTCTTTCTTGATCTAAACTTGATAAATAATCAAGTAAATATGCTTGTGTTTTGAATTCTTGAAATCCAAGTTCGGGGATTAAATGTAAATCCCTTCTTATTTTAATAAATGAATCCATCTTTACTCCTCCAAAAAAAGCGTAGATATATTTCTACGCTTCAGACTGCCTACCATACGCACGACTTCTTCGTTTTTTCGTGTCTTTCGAAGTGCTCATTACCTTTATAGGTAACGCTATTCCTTATCAGACATTACCCTTTAGAAAGTCAAATTCTTGTCATCAGTCTGAATTCATATTTTAGTATGATGTCTATAAAGTAAGCGTAGAAAAATAAATTCTACGCTTACTTCTAATTATTATTGATTTAGTTGTCTTAAAGCCTGAATGATTTCAGTTTTTGAAATTGTTTTATCATCGATATCTTTGATTTTTCTTGCAGGAACTCCTGCAACGACAGTATAAGGGGCAACGTCTTCAGTAACAATTGCACCTGCAGCTACTACTGCGCCTTCACCTACTCTAATACCTTCTAATACGACTGCATTAGCACCAATTAATACATTGTCTTCAAGAATAACTGGGTTTGCTGATGGTGGCTCGATTACACCAGCTAAAACAGCACCAGCACCAACGTGACAGTTTTTACCTGTTGTAGCACGTCCTCCAAGTACTGCGTTCATATCGATCATTGTACCTTCACCAATTACGGCACCGATATTAATAACCGCACCCATCATAATTACAGCATTGTCACCAATTGTAACTTGATCACGAATAAATGCACCTGGCTCGATGCGAGCTTTAATACCTTTAGCATCTAAAAGTGGAATTGCAGAATTGCGACGATCTGATTCTACTACATAATCTTCTATGTATTCTTTTTGCTCTTCAAGGATTACTTTAACATCATCCCATTCACCAAATAAAACTCCAGAGTTTTGAGAAATAAATGATTGTACTGATTCAGAAATAGTAAGCTTGTCTAATTGACCTTTTACATAAACCTTTACAGGTGTTTTTTTCGTGCTATTTGCAATAAATGCAATAATTTCATTTGCGTCCATTAATTTCATAATGAATTGCCCCCTTTGTTATTCTTAATAAGAATACTCTATCAAATCTAGTAAGTAACTAGCAACATTTTGTCGATTAATCTTATTATTTTTTTCGAATTGACTCGATGAATCCTTCTACTTGTTTCAATTTCATCGCATCTCGATTATAAAGTAAGTATGTATCGCGAAATAAACCTGATTGTTCTTTTGTCATTAAAGGTGTTTTTATTATATTTTCATCACTTACATCATGTAAGACAGAGGAAGGTAAGATTGCAAAACCTAAACCATTCAATACAAATTGTTTACATGTTTCTATTTGATCGACTACAATTTCGTGTTTTGGTAATGAATTAAAATGCTCGTACCACCAAGACTGGATCAGCTGATAATAATTTGAATTACTTTTAAACTGAATAAATGGTCTTTGTATCTTTTTATATTCATCAAGACTATTTTTTTTTGTATCAACTAATAATAATTCATCAGAAAAAAGCAATTCCTTTTCCCCAAACCAATTTTGGTTTCCTCGGACAATTGCTAGATGAACTTCATTTTCATATAAGCGATTTGTGATTTCACTACTCCAACCGGTAAATAGTGAAACTTGTACTTCTGGATAGCTTGAAACAAATTTCTTTAAAACCGGTGGTAACCAGTATTGCGCAACAACAGATGAAACGGCAATCTTTAAAGTACCCGAAATATCAGATTTTAAAATTTGTAACTGCTCTAACATTGCTTGATAGGTTTCTTCCATCTTTCTCGCGTAATTTAATATGATTTCCCCTGAAGCAGTAATAATCAATCCTTTTTGAGAACGAATAAACAATTCACTATCAACTTGCTTCTCTAAATTTTGTAGCCTTTGACTTAAAGCTGGTTGAGAAACAAATAACCGCTCTGCTGCCTTCCTCATATTTCTCTCTTCAGACAAAGTAATGATTAAACGGATATCATCGATTTGCACATAATCCCCCCGTCTTTCTACATACATATAAACTGGATTAACTATTAGTAAAAAAGTAAGTCAATAAAATAGTGACTTACTTTTTTTAGCCGTTATTGCTTATTATATCTTCTTACGTTTTTATTCAATTGTTTTAAAATCGATCTACGGGTTAATATACCTTCAAACGTATTATTCGCATCAACTACACATACAAATGGATGATCAACTACAGATTCAAGTCCTTTAGCGAGCGTATCAGTCGTTTTTAATAATGGGATTGCAGTACACATTACCTCTTCTACTTTCATATTACTTAATCGTTCAAATTCGATTCGTTCTAATCCAAGTATTCCGTCTAAAATCATGGACGTACTTATTAAACCAAGTAACTGAAACTTAGGATTTAATACTGGGATTGAAGAATATCCAGATTTTGTAAGCACTAATAATGCATGCTCTAAACTATTACCAATTTGTACATGAGCTACTTTTTCACTTGAAATGATAACTTCTTCTACTTTATGTTCAAAAAATTGTGAACCATCAATACTAATCAAAAATATCGTCCCCCAATAGAAAAGCAAAAGTTTTAAAAATGGTAGAAATCATCTATTTATAAAAAACATTAATAATTAATACCCATACAACTTTGCTTATCATTTGTATAGAAAAAATCCTATACATTATTTTATTCGGATTAAGGATTACGTCCTTATTTCCTATATTATCAGATTTGTAACCCCTTTCCAATTTAACTTAATTTACAATTTTTTAACGATGACGATTTATAAAAACAAAAAAACGTTTAGATAACTAATTAATTATCTAAACGTTCATCTATATGTGTCATCATAACCCTAAATCCCTTAATTTTTGATATAAATGTACTAATCGTTCGTATTGATCCTCGCCTGCATCCATTAATCCATTTTCGATATCAGTTATCTGTGATGAAATGAGTTCGATTGCATAATTTTGTTTCATCACAGTGTCGACCAATAAAGTCAATTCATCTTCTGTAAAATTTTGTTCACTTAACATCCATCATCCCTCCTAATTCTCATTTTAATCAATGTTTATTTAGTTTAAACTTCTTATTTAGTAAATTTATTTGCATAACTAAATGCTGTATAAGAATCAGGTTTTATCTTAGGAATAATGCCCATTGCACTTACTTTAGATGTCATTTCTTGAATAAACTCTTTCGTTAGCCCTACCGTACCAATATCTAGATGGATTTCAAAACTAAAATTATTTGAATTAGCATTTTCATGAAGCGGACTAAAAATTTTCTCTAAATGAAAAGGAGATAATAAAAAAGCTATTTCTTGACTATACATAGTTTCTAGAAATATTTTCTCTTTTAAATTTCGGATTTTCTTGTGATGCCAACAAGTATGTAAACATCCCCAAGCTCCATTACCTACCCTATGCAAATGAAGTGCTGTAATAAACTTAGTTCCATTACTATGCACCTGAGAATCTGTCCCAATGGAAAGTCGATATTTTTTATTAGGATCACTTTTTACAAATTGATAAAGCCGATCAACTACATGATCAAAACTCATATTTCTTTCACTCACATTGTAAAATCGATACTGATCTTTATTCACGTATATGACCTCCCTTTTCATAACAATACATAATAATGTATTCATTATGATTTGGGATTAGCACGACCTAACAATTTTGTAATAAAATATTTAAAAAAAAAACAAGCTAAGCTTGTTTTTTCTTTTCTTATGAAATAATTTCGTATATTTCAATTGCTACCATATCGATATTGTCGAATGGGAACGTTTGTGGTTTTTCACCTTGTTGAAAAACTTCTAATTCAAATGTTTCATTTTTCTCAGAATACTTAACGCTACACTTTCTTTCGCCGTTAACTTCAAAATATCTTTGAGCAACCTCACCGTTCGTAGCTTGTTGTTTTAAACTTTCTAAGCGTTCTAAAATTCCTAATAATAAAGACATATTAGAACTCCTTTCTACCATGTGTCATTCCCTAAATATAGGTTTTACTTTCTTACAATTTCTATCCAAAAACTTCTGATAGATTTCTGCTATGTAAGTGTCCATTAATAAGAATACTTGTATTTCAATATAAATTCAAGAAAAATAGTCGTTTCAACTAAAAAACAAATTTCTTTATATCCTATATTTTTCTATGTCATAATAGTTTTATACAATGCGTTAAGAAAAAATGAAAAAGGATGACGTTTTATGAAAATTGAATTATTTACACAAGATGGATGCCCTCCTTGTGAATTTTTGAAAAATTATCTTAAAGAAATGAATGTTTCTTATATTGAATATAACGTTTCAAAAGATGAAACTGCTAAAAAGAGAATGATGTTTGAATTAGATTCATACTCAACTCCAACTTTAATCATTGATGATGAGATCATCAGAGGCGTTCAGATGGAGCAAATTCAAGCTAAATTACAAAAATGTTAATCCATTATCCATATTAAAATAAAACCCCCTAAATGAACTGTTTCCATTCATTTAGGGGGTTTTTATCAATCTATACTGCAATGTTTTTAAGATCGTTTCAAAGGCTTGTCATAAAATAGTTCCCAATTACCCAACTCCTATAAAATGAAAAACAAAAAACATGACGGACGATGCAAAAAGAACTTTCGAAATAAGTCCTCTCAATCTTAATCCTCCTTGGGCTAAAACTTTTTCTAATCGTATCATTATTATATTGAACAATACTACACGAATCGTTCTTATCTTTTTTACATTACTTGACAGAGTAAAACACTACTTTTAAGTAAAATAAGCTTTTATATATGAATTCGTCGATTTTTGATTTAGAAAAGGCTATGTTCGAATTTTTTTATATGGGTAATTTCTCTCTTCATCTAGATCTGAATTAATGTTAAAGTAAGATAATTTGTGCCTGCTTTTCAATTTTTTAAAAAAACTTTTGAACGATTAAGGAGTGTTTGTATGGAGTATCGCGGTTCAACGGTTTACAATCAAGATGATTTTTTTTCAGAATTTATTCAACGAAAGAATAGAGAAGATAGTCCTAACAATGCCATAGAAGGACCAATTATCAATGAATTAATTGGGAATGTCGAACGGAAAAAGATATTAGATTTAGGTTGTGGAGACGCAACATTTGGGAAGGAACTTCTATTACTTGGAGCTAAAACCTATACAGGGATAGAAGGATCTGAGCAAATGGTTAAGTCAGCCTTGACTAATTTAAAGGATACAGTAGGTACTGTTGAGCATATTTCTATTGAGGATTATGATTTTCCTACGAATTCATTTGAACTTGTCACTTCTAGATTTGTACTGCACTATATTTCAAACATTGAGCTTTTGTTTCAAAAAATATATAACAGCTTAAAAGAAAACGGCCAGTTTCTATTTAGTGTGCAACATCCTCTAACTACAGCTTCCTTTTTAAGTAAACGTTCAGGCGACCGACGAGAAAGTTGGATTGTAGACGATTACTTTTTAACAGGCGAAAGAAAAGAACCATGGATGAATAAAGTAGTCGTCAAATACCATCGCACAACTGAACAATATTTTAATCTTTTAAGGAATACGGGATTCCGTATCGATCAATTACATGAAGGTACGCCAAAACAACTACATTTTAAAAGTGAAGAAGAGTTTTTAAGAAGACAAAGAATACCGATCGTACTTATCTTTTCATGTTTTAAATAACATTATTAACGATAGAAGATGCCTTAAGACCAAGACCCAAATGTAACGAACGTGACAAGCAGACTTAGGCTTTTCCCTTTATGGAAAAGTCGGATCCTATAGTAACTTAATTACTTATTTAATTGACAATTTAAAAAAAAGAAAATGACTGTCATTTTTTAGGAGACAGTCATTTTCTCATTAAATCTTATAAGCGAGTCATTAAAAAAGTAATTCATTATGCTTAAATAAAAATTCATAGCTTAAGTCAATATATAAATAACTTCCATTATTCATTGGATAAGAAAATGTCCGAATCTTTTCACCGGTTTCAATATCTCTGTACATATCTGATAATTGTCCTTGATCATTTGATTGCATTTTCAAAACTGTTTCTAAAAAATATGGCCTCCAGCTCCAGTTTCTACCTTTATACTTTTCTTGAAGTTCCCACTGTTCACCATTAACTTTAAACAAGTTAGCTGATTGCTGAAAACCATCTTCATCACAAATATACATCCTAAAACAAAATGAATTTAATTCACTTGATAGATTAGTTAAAAATGAATTTAAATCTTCTTCTAATTTAAATTTATTAATTGCCGTTTCGACTTTTAATTGGATTAAATTAGTTATATCTCTTAGCGCAATTAATTTGTTCTTTTCGCCTCGAATATATTTTAAAATATCATTCTTTAATGGCTCACATTCATGATTTAACTGACTTATTGATGGTTGTGGTGTAAATAAGTATGCGCCTTGATAGAATCTTCCACCATTCTTCCATGCATTTCTTAATTGAATAGAATCAATTATGCCATCATAGTACATCGATGCCCCTACTTTTCTTGCCACATAAATGACCGAATTTAGTAAATCTTGAAATGATGAAGTATGAAGTTGTTGAACCATTTTAAAATCGATTTTAATGATATCAGGGGACAAAAATCGAAGTTTTTCTAAGTTAATTAACTTCTCATTTACGCTATTAATTGCGAATTTAATTCCATATGTTTGATAATATGTAATTAAATTTTTTAATTCTTTCTCAAAACCATAAAAAAGTTGATGTTGAAGAATAATGACGGTTTTATTTAGTTGTATGCCCTTTTCTTCATATGACTGTAAAATCGATAATAGATTTTCTGGGTCATCTGAAAGTAGCGCTGATGGGTGACGATTAATAAAAATGCCACCCTCAAATTTAGATTGTACAACTTCATCGAGAGCTTGAATTAATATATGATTGTCAACCTCTAATAAATAGTCATCTGGCACCAAATCATTTGCAAAGAAGAATTCAAGGCTATGTAAGTTTTCAAGTTTAAGTCGACCAACAACCTCTACTCCTACACATTTTTGTGTATCAGCTCCATATATTGGTTGAAAATATGGTACGACTTTATCTAAGTTGCTTATTACGTCTAAAGGATCCATTTTGAACCTCCTTCTAAAATGGGTATTGATGTAAGGACTGTCCTCCATCCATTGTAAAACAAGAACCATTAATATAACCAGCCTCATTTGAAAATATATATGCACAAAGTCCTGCTATTTCTTCAGGAGTACCTAGTCTGCCAAGTGGTACACTTTGTAATGTGCGGTTTTCTAATTCATCAGAAAGCCATAATTTTGCTGCACCGTCTGTACGTTCAATCGGTCCCGGAGCGATTGCATTCACTCTAATTCCATATTTCCTTCCCCACTCAACAGCTAATGTTCTTGTCATAGCAAGAACACCCGCTTTAGCTGAAGCAGAGTGAATAACGCCAGGACCCGCATCCCAAGCATATGTAGCAATTATATTTGTAATCGCTCCTTTAATTTTATGTTGTATCATATACCGTCCAACTTCAGAACTACAATAAAATGTTCCATTTAAAACGCTATTAATAACCGTGTTCCACCCGTTTACAGACAAATCCTCTGCAGCACAAATAAAATTACTAGCTGTATTATTTACTAAGAAGTCTATTGTTCCAAATGTTTGATCAACTTCATTTACCATATTTTTAATTAATTCAGGATTCCGAACATCCATATCGATTGATAATACTTGACCATCACTTTGTTCAATTTCTTCTTTTGCATTATTTAATTTTTCTAAATCTCTTCCGACAATAACTACTTTTGCACCTTCCTTTGCAAAACGCATTGCTATTGCTTTCCCCAAACCACTAGAGCCACCAGTAATGATCACAACCTTATCCTTCACTCGTTTCACTCCTTTTGTACTCTATAGTTTAGCAACATTTTATTATTTTGAGAATATTTTTAACAATTAATCTATTTAATATAGTATGCAGTATTTATTTCTATAAAAAGGTCGGGGGACAATTGAAAATTAAACTTATATCATTTTTTTTACTATTAATTTGTACAATCTATTATTCAGTCTATGTTGAGCCAACCTCAATTCGAACTAAGCACTTAACATTTTCAGACAATCGCCTAAATTTAAATACTACTATTAAATTAATACAAATCTCTGATACTCATTTTAATAATAAAAAAGATTTAATAAGGTTTAAAAAAGTCGTAAATAATATTAACCATATGAAGCCTGACTTTATTCTATTTACTGGGGATTTAGTTAGTGATATAAGAAAGTTTTCATACAAGTATGAAGTTATTCAGCTTTTAAAAGAACTAAACCCCAAAATAGGAAAACTTGCAATATACGGTAACCATGATCATGGTGGATATTTTACTGAACAATATGAAGCACTATTAAGCGAAAGCAATTTTATATTATTAAAAAACGAAGAAAAAACCTTTTTCGTTCAAAAACAAAAAGTTTCATTTATCGGTCTCGATGACTATATGTTAGGAAACAAACAATATAATAATGTTTTAGAACGCATTCAAAAAAATAGTTATACAGTTGTTCTAGCACATGAACCCGACATTGCTGATTTAACGAAAAACTATCCGATAAATCTTCAACTTTCTGGCCATAGCCATGGGGGACAAATTTATTTACCTTTATACAAGTCCTATATAATGCCTCCATATGCAAAAAAATACAACCGAGGTGTATACACACTATCAAGTAAATATAATAGTCATTTAGTCGTTTCAAACGGAATTGGAACAACTAAACTACCAATTCGCCTATTTACTCCTCCAGAAATCGTATCAATCGAAATTAATGGCCAAACTAAAAAATAAATTAATCATGAATGTTAATTGCTCATAGTTTTTGCACGCACTAGGTTGGTTACCTATTTTTATGGGTACTTGCTCAATTATTTTATGAAACCATACACTAATATTGAAGACAAGAGAGGAGGTTAATACATGAATTATCAATATCACCCTAATTTAGATCATTATTATAGAGAAGCTCATGCTCCATCCTACTACTATGATCATAACGAACAACGCTTTGTTCCTTTTTTCCCATTTTTGCCAATAATAGGAGGATTAGCGGGATTAGCAGGTGGATTCGCGTTAGGCGCACTAGCGTTTAGACCACCTTATTATCCGCCATACGGACCATACCCACCATATCCAGCATTTCCTCCGTACGGTGGTGGGTTTGGTGGTGGATACCCTGGATATCAACAACCTTACCCTCCTGTAAATCCTGGTGCTTTTTTACCTAATAATGCAGGATTAAATACACCAGGTAATATAGGACCTTATCCATACTAAAAAATAAAAAAGCTAGTCGCATTAATGTATATTATTTCGATTAGCTTTTTATTATATAACCACTTCTCTAGATTTGATTTGAAAAATTTTAAACTAAAGATATAATATACTCATATCTATTATTTTTTGGAGGTAACCAAGAAGCATGAAACCGAAAGAACCTAGCCTGAATAAACTAAATTTTACAAATGAAGAAATTTTTCAGGCAATATTTGTTGTAAATAAACATGCTAAAACAGCACTTGAACCAAGTCAACTATATTCATTAAAAAGACAAGCTATCTTAAAGCTTATTGATAAAGGAATTGCTAAGAAAGTTGGTTTACATTTTTCAAATAACCCCAAATCAAGTAAACAACAATCTGATGTGTTGATAGCTTGTGGAGATTTTTACTTTCATATACCACCGTTAAAAGAAGACTTTAAACTTCTCCCGCATTTAGGAATATTAGAAAATACTCACCGTAACCCAAAAGTATCCATGTCTTTAAGTTATGCAAAAAAAATACTTCATCATTTCTTAGGTATTCAAAATGTTAAATCTGAAAGTCATTATAAAAACGGATCTAACTACCGAAGAAATACCCCAGGGCAATTTTTAAGAGCTTCTTCATTTCTAAATAACTCTACATTTACTTTTCCGAGTGAACCAATTCGTAAAAATAAAGGTAAGCAAGAGAAATAAGTTGGATCAATTCTTACTAAAATAATATTAATATAGATCATAGGAAGATTAGGAAACCTTTATTTTTAATGGTTTTTAATCCTTCCTTTTTTTATTTAAATTTATACCGAAATTCAGCTTGAAAGTTATTGATGAAAATTCATATTTTCTCTTGTTTTTCCTATCATATTTTAGTAGTTTTTCCTCACCTATTAATATGCCAAGCATACTTTATTAATAGGGGGTGATTAATCTGTTCGGTAATAATAACTTACAAGATATTATTCGTTATGTTGCTGGATTCTTATTTGCACTTCAATTGTTACTAAATTCTTTTGGGATTAAGTTCCTAAATAATGAACAAATTGATGCTGTACTTAACATCATTTCATTCCTTTTTATTTTATACTTCGGTGCTAAGCACAATTATTTAGGGAAAAAAGGACAAGCTCAAAAGGCTGTACTTCAAGAAGCAGGATTAGAAAAAACAAAAAATCAGTCTAATTCAGATCAATAGATTACTTTATGACTACTTTTTGAAGTTTAGATTACAAAATTAAAGATTTGGTTTGAGAGTGATTAAACATTGATTCACTCTCAATTTTTGAGTCGAATTTATGCTAACTTTTAAGTAATATCTTCTATTTTTCACTATTTTTCCTCATATATTGATTTTAATTTTAGTAATCATATGGACTTTGTTATACATTGTAGAATTATTTTAAGTATATTAGGTAGGAAAAATTTAACTTTATATTGAATGTTGTAAAAACACATAATTTTCAGGAGGATCCCAAATGTCAGTAATTTTTACAAGTAAAGACATTTCAAAGAAATTAAAAATAGGTAAATCTCGTGTAAGAGAAATTAGTAAGGAACTAGAAAAGAAAGAATATCATTTTACAAAGAATCAAGATACAAGAATCTATAATCAAAACGATTTCGAATTATTTCAAATGATCATTAAAGAGTACCATCAGAATGAAAATGTTTTACAATCAGTTGAATATGCTTTAAATTACCTGTCAAATCAAAGCCAACCTGAAGTTCATGCAATCGAAACATCTTCAATTGAGATTGAAACGACAGAAGAAAATAATGAAATCGTTACGAATAACACCCCAAATATTCCTCTAGAACATAACATACATAATCGTTTAGACATGAAGAATGACCTGGAACTTTTTGAAGTACAGAAAGATGCTATTGCTGAAGTTGCTGTTTCCAAAATTGAAACGATTAATTCAGAATTAACCCATCATTCACCTTTACAAGATGAAGCACAGATAGAAGCTTATGGATCCCAATTAGAATCAATCAAAGTAGCTAAGATTAGTCAATTAACTTCACAAAATACAAACCATTTAGAAGAATCACTTACTCAACTAGAAACAATTGAAGAATTCGAAATGGAGCAACCTGTTTCACAACATACTGAAAAATTTGAAGAGCCTGTATCACAAGTAGAAATATTTGAAGATGTCGTAGTGGACCAATCAGTACTAAAAGAAGAGCAAGAGGTTGAAAATGTCCAAGCATACCGTTTTGAAGAAATGACTGTTGAACAAGTACTTGAGGAAAATAAAAAACTACCTGATGAAGTAGTTCTTTCAAAGGCAGATGAATCAAACGTAGTAACTGAACCTATTGTTTCAAAAGAAAATGTCACTACATTTGTACCGACAAATACAAATCAAATTATGTTTGAAGAGTTTATGTCTCAAATTACGAATCTAGCTTATCAAAATGAACAAATACTTACTCAAAATCAAACATTAATCAAACAGAACTTGGAGAAGGATCAAAAGTTAGAAAAAATATTATATTCAGTTGAAGAAAAAAGTGAAGAGCTTCAAGGGTTAGCAACAGTAATCGAAGAAAAAGATGAAAAATTAGAGCAAATGTTTGAAGAAATAAAAACGAAAGAATCTGGCCGAGATGCCCAATTAATGAGGATGATTAGAGAATTACAGGAAACAAAAAAGATGGTTGCTGCTTCTAAGGAAAGAGACTGGAAGAATGCAATTAAATCACTCTTTTTTAAACCAAAGTCAGTAAAGTAGTTTGTTTATTATTTAGTATTTAATTTAAAGAATTTTAGTTAGATAAGAGAAGGGGATTTTCCCTTCTCTTTATTCTTTCATTCTACTTCTTCCATCTGTTCTTGATGATAGGCCGGTAATACAATATGAACTTCAGTGCCTTTACCTTCTTCACTTAAGTACTCAATCGTTCCCTTATGGGCCTCGATGATACTAAAAGTAACCATTAGACCTAGACCTGTTCCTTTTTCTTTTAAAGAATAAAAAGGTTGTCCTAATCGATCTAATTGTGCTTTCGACATCCCTACCCCATTATCTTTAACGACAATTCGTATGGATTCTTTATCTCTTACCTTCTCAATATTTGCTTCAATTTTAATATAGCCTTTCGTTTCCTTTATAGCTTCTACACCATTTTTTAGAACATTAATGATTGCTTGTTTAAGCTTAGCTCGATCTCCGACAGTATACATATCCTCATTTACATTTACTTGTAAGAAAGCACCTTGCAGTGATGCATAACTTGACATTAATGTAGTAACTTCATTCAGTTGTTCAGTCATATTGATTATTTTCTTTTCTTCGATTTGCGGTCTAGCTAAGTTTAAATAGTCCGAAATGATATTTTCAGCTCGGTCTAGTTCAGCTAATACAAGTTTCATATATTCTCTATTCGTTCCACTTTCTTGATTTTCAATCAACTGAATGAAACCCCTTACAACTGTTAATGGATTTCTAACTTCATGCGCTACACTCGCAGCTAGCTCACTTACCATATTTAATTTCTCGGATTTTTGCATTTGAACACGGATTTCTGCATTTTCAAATAAAAACTCTCTTAAATAAACATGAAACAGCATTGTAATGGTTAAAACAGTAAAAAATATGCACGCCGAAAAAATGGTTTGATCTGATTGGTACTCTTTTATACCATTAACTGTTGCTTCATAATAAAGCAAACAGACCATGCTGAAGGAAAATAAAATTGGCATTAAAATACTTAAAGCAAATTTCTTTCGTTTAGAAAAACTAACCCAATGTGGTGAAACAATAAATGGTAGAATACACGAAATCACTTCAAATGGAAAGGATTTCAACGATGCTAAACCATATAGTAAATAAACAAAAACTGCCTTCGTTAATATAATAATCGTTCCGATCAATCTACCACCATATAAAATAGATGAATAGATTAATAAAATACTAAAAGTAATAGCCATGCTCTCACTAATGTGAATTGGGTAAAGCAAGCAAATAAAAATATTAAAAAAAGTTAGCAATCCAACTAAAATTCTATTTTGTTTTGGGCTTGTATTGTGGTATCTACTAAGCCAGAACATTTCGTATAAAAAGACCGGAATGATTATGATTGCAAATTGAATTAATAAATCTTTTAATTGCAGCATTAAAGTGTCCCCCACCCCTTCTTTCAACAAATTATAACATAGTTATTTAAACTTCTAATTATTAATACAAAAAATTCAAAAAAAACATTTCTACATAGAACGTCACATTATTACAAAGTATTCTAAAATATAAGAAAAGTCGTCAAACTTAAGTGCTTAACGACTTAAAACCAACCTTTTCTTTTAAAAAATATGTACATTAAGATCGTAACAAATCCCATAAAAATTAAGATAAATAAGTACCCATATTTCCATGTTAATTCTGGCATATAATGAAAATTCATTCCATATAAACCTACGATAAACGTTAGTGGTAAAAAGAAAGATGAGATGATGGTTAATGTTTTCATAATATTATTCATTTTC
The DNA here is from genome assembly GCF_002574545.1 of Bacillus sp. AFS055030. Taxonomy (GTDB): domain Bacteria; phylum Bacillota; class Bacilli; order Bacillales; family Bacillaceae_G; genus Gottfriedia. The sequence continues at coordinate 64,137 of NZ_NUGT01000035.1, read as the reverse complement.
TCTGAGCTTAATGAAAAATAGCTTTCACGAATATCGGAAGCTACATCTCGATTCGTCTCAATCATATCCGAAAGTTTCATTAAATGATCGTGTATGTCTTCAAAGTAAATTCGATGTTCCGATATATCTTTAAATCGATTCGAATTAAGGATTCGATATAATAAATCACGAGTTGGTAAAATCGTTCTTCTTAATTTCGATAAATCCGATTTAATATCATATAATCTTTCAACAACATTATTTACTTGTTTCTTTAAAGGATCAATCTCTAAGTCTGATAGCTCATCCTCCAAACGATAAATAAGTGGAAAATAGCTATCTACAAGCTCATCAATAATTCGATGCGTTAAATGAAGTGGACTCTTCGAAGCCCGACGATCTGATTTCATATTTTCTAAAACTAATTGTATAGCCGGACTTTTATGAATATGAAATGTGATGACATAATGGTCACTTACAAATATATCCAGTTCCGTCTCCTCTAAATCTGATTTATTTAATTCGTGCAAAATTAAAAAGTGATATCCTTCGTAATAATCAAGTTTAGGTCGTTGTACATACTCCAAACAATCTTCAATCGCTAAAGGATGAAAATTAAATTCAGTTGTTAAAAGTTGAATCTCATCTTCAGTTGGTTCATTAATATCTACCCAATACCATAAGTATTTATTTGATCTTGCGTCTGCAATTGTAATATTTCGATCAATTACTTTATTTTTTGTGATTCCTATTACTTGTAACAAGTTTTTACACACCTTCTTTAGGCAATCAAATTATTTCACTACTAAATTCTTTTTTTATTATATGGTAAAATGAAGGAAATTTCATTGAATTGATAGTTCGATTAAAAAATTTTAATTTACATATAAAAATAATAAGTTGAGGGATTTAAAATGAACCGATTTATAAACGAAAGTGTAAAAGAAATACAAATCTCTGGTATTAGAAAATTTGCCCAAAAAATTGAAAAATATGATAATGTTATTGCATTAACATTAGGCCAACCTGATTTTCCAACTCCAGCGCCTATTAAAGAAGCTGCTATTTCTGCAATTAATCAAAATCATACAGTCTATACTCCTAATGCAGGACTGCCAGCACTTAGAAATGCTGCTTCTAACTTTTTAAAGCAAAAATATTCGCTATCATATGATCCAACAAATGAAGTAATCGTTACTGTAGGGGCTAGTCAGGCACTTGATGTTACATTTAGAACAATCCTTAACGAAGAATGTGAGGTTATTTTACCTGCACCAATCTACCCTGGCTATGCACCTATTATTCAAACATGTGGGGCAACTCCAGTCTTTGTAGATACATCTAATAGTGGTTTTAAAATTACACCTGAATTATTGGAAGAACATATTACTGAAAAAACACGTTGTATTGTTTTACCTTATCCAAATAACCCAACAGGCGTCACATTAACGAAAGAGGAACTTGAGAATTTAGCTAACTATTTATCTCAGAAAGATTTGTTCATTTTATCAGACGAAATATATAGTGAACTGACATATGATTCTACTCATACATCAATTGCAAGTTACCCTGGAATGAGAGAAAAAACAATTGTCATAAACGGTCTTAGTAAATCTCACTCTATGACTGGTTGGAGAATTGGATTTATCTATGCACCTGCTTACTTAGCACAAGAAATCTTAAAAGTACATCAGTATAATGTATCATGCGCTACATCAATATCTCAATATGCAGCAATTGCAGCTTTAACTGATTGTATTGATTCACCAATGGAAATGGCTAAGGAATATAAAATAAGACGTAATTATATGATTAATCGATTAGAGATGATGGGGCTACCTTGTATTAAGCCAGAAGGTGCATTTTATTTATTCCCATCAATTAAAGAATTCAACATGCCTTCTATGGAATTTGCACTAAATCTAGTAGAAAAACATAATCTAGCGGTTATTCCTGGAGAAGCTTTTTCTGAATATGGAGATTCATCTATTCGATTATCTTACGCTTATTCAATGAAAGAATTAGAAATTGCATGTGATCGATTAGAAGAGTTTGTAACGAGTCTTAGAAATTAAAAAAAGCAGGGGAAGAATTACAAATCTTCCCCTGCTTTTTTTATCTAGCTTGTATTACGCTTGTTTTGAATAACAAGTCCTGAATGGTTTTATGATCTTTTCTAAATAGCATTAAATAGACATTAACAATTAATGGTACACCTAAAAATAAAACTGATATAGCTGCGAGAAAAATAAAACGAATGAAAAATAAGATCATTGTCGTTTCTTCATAGTTATCTTTTATCATTTTAATAGCTAAAAATCTTTGACCAAATGTCATTCCTTTATTAAATTTTGGAACAACTACAAATAATATGATCATTATAATTGAAATAACGATTAAATCGACCGTTGAGTTTCCTGATGTAGAATTAAAACGACTTAATATCTTCTCAGGATTCATCGTAATAATCGCGATAATGATCCCATACGCTACTGAAATAATAAACGTATCGATTAAAAACGCACTTAATCGTTGATAAAACTTTGCAAGTTGAAAATTCTGCACTTGTTAACCTCTATTCATTATATTATTGAATGTGGTGAGACGGATCGTATAAAGTATAAAGTGCTTGCGTTCCTTTTTCATCTAATCCATTTTTAGACAGTTCGTCATAGCATTTTTTTGCAAGTAAAAGTCCTGGTAGATTTAATTCCATCTTCTCTGCCTCTTCAATTGCGATTCCCATATCTTTTATAAAATGTTTAATATAAAATCCTGGTTCGAAATCACCTTTTAAAACACGAGGTGCTAGATTAGATAATGACCAACTACCTGCTGCACCAGTAGAAATACTTCCTAATACTTTTTCACCGTCTAATCCAGCTTTTGAAGCATATGCAAGTGCTTCACAAACGCCTAACATACCAGAAGCTATTGCAATTTGATTACACATTTTTACATGCTGCCCACTACCAGCATTTCCATGATAAGCAATATTTTTTCCTAAAACATCAAATAAGCTGGTCATTTTATGAAAAGTTTCTTCTTCTCCTCCAACCATAATCGCTAATCTAGCTTCTCTTGCACCTAAATCCCCACCTGACACAGGTGCATCTAATGATGACATACCTAATAACTTTGTATGCTCATCAATTTTTTTGGCTAAAGTTGGTGTTGAAGTTGTAAAGTCGATAAATGTAGTCCCCTTTGAAGCCGATTGGATGATCCCATTTTCGCCAAAATATACTTCTTCTAAATCACTTGGATAGCCGACCATCGTACAAATTACCTGACAATTTGGAGCTAATTCTTTCGGTGTATCATACCAAATTGCCCCTAAATCAATTAACTCACTTGCTTTTTCTTTTGTACGGTTATAAATATGTAATTTCGCACCTGCATTGATTAAATGCTTTGCCATACTTTTACCCATAACACCAATACCGATAAATCCAATTTGCAAATCTTTTAAACTAATTGCTCCCATTTTTTCCACACCCCTCATTGAATATCCACATATAAAATTACCATAAAAATAACTAATTAAAAAGATTGAGCTAACTAAGTAAACTAAATATTATTTCAAAATTATATTTAGTTTATTTCAATACTAATTTGTTGACTCTAATAATGGAACTTTTCTATATTAAATAAGTACATAAAAATGTATCTAATTCACCTAATTTTTGGAGGTATTTTCATATGAAAAATGAACAATTTTTTGAAATGATTAAAGAACGAAACTCTACTAGAGTATTCGATTCATCTACTGAAATCAGTAGTAGCGAAATTACTGAACTTCTTGATGCTGCAATGACTGCACCATCTGCTTGGAATTTACAACATTGGAAATTCGTTGTATTCCATGGTGAGAATGCGCAAGGTAAATTATTACCTGTTGCATATAACCAAGGCCAGATCAAAGATGCTTCTTGTGTAATTGCTGTATTGGCCGATACACAATCAGCCAAAAATGTTGACTTAGTTTTTGGACCTGCAGTTGAAGCTGGTTATATGACCCAAGAAGCAAAAGACAAATTAAAAGCAAACGTTGAAAATGCGTATGCAACAGAGCAACGCAATCGTGAACAAGGAATCTTGAATTCATCTCTTGCTGCTATGCAATTAATAATGGCTGCTTCTGCAAAAGGTTGGAATACTTGTGCAATCGGTGGATTTAATGAACAAGCATTTAAAGAAAATTTCTTAACAGATGATCGCTATATTCCAACGATGTTGATTGCCATTGGTAAAGAAAAGGTACCTGGACATCATACAACACGTTTTTCTGCAAAAGAAATGTCGATTTGGATTTAATCTTAAAATGAAAAGGGATTCTGACAAAAGTCGGAGTCCCTTTTATGTCATTTAAGTTTCATTAACAATGTTGTTCAACAGTAATGATTAATTTCTTAAGTAATTCTAAAGAAGAATCAATTGCTAATGAATAGTATCTATGAGTACCTTTTTGCTCAATTTGTACTAAATGATTATCACGTAATATCTTTAAATGGTGCGATATAGCGGGTCTAGATAATGAAGTTTTTTCTGTAATTTCATTAACAGTTAGCGCTTCACCTTCTGACAACATTAAAATGATATCCTGTCTGTAAGGATCGCTTAACGCTTGGAACAACGGAATACATTCTCTAAATACTTCAACTGCTTCTTTACTCAAATCTTCCACCTACTTTTATTATCCAAAAATAATCTTATTCGTTTAATAATTTAAACATACACTAAATTAAAGAAGTGAATTTGTCAACAGTAGGCGTTTTTTATTCAGAATCAAATATAATCTTAAAAATAAAACAACAGGTTTCCCTGTTGTTTTAAATTAAATGCTATTTACTAAATTAACAACTTCTTCAGCTGTAGACATAGATAAAGCTTTTTGTGCTAATAATTCCATCTCAGCTTTAGAAAGTTTAGCCATTTGACTACGAGCAGGTAGGATAGAAGTAGCACTCATAGAGAATTCGTGTAAGCCTAATCCTACAAGTAAAGGAATAGCTAATGCATCTCCAGCCATCTCTCCACACATTCCAGCCCATTTACCTTCTTTGTTTGCAGCATCGATTACCATTTTAACTAATCTTAAAATAGATGGGTTATATGGTTGATATAAATATGAAACTTGTTCATTCATTCGATCAGCAGCCATTGTATATTGGATTAAATCGTTTGTCCCGATACTAAAGAAGTCAACTTCCTTAGCAAATACATCTGCTAGAACAGCAGAAGCAGGAATCTCTACCATCATACCAATTTCAATATTGTCTGAAACTTGAACATTTTCTTTTACTAATTGTTCTTTTTCTTCTAATAAAACAGCTTTTGCAGCTCTGAACTCATCTAAAGTTGCAATCATTGGGAACATAATTTTCAAATTACCATATACACTAGCACGAAGTAATGCACGTAATTGAGTACGGAATATGTCCTTTTGATCTAAACATAAACGAATCGCTCGGTATCCTAAGAATGGATTCATTTCTTTTGGTAAGTGTAAATAAGATAATTCTTTATCTCCACCGATATCTAGTGTTCTTACTACTACCGGCTTATCACCCATACTTTCAAGAACTGATTTGTATGATTCAAACTGCTCTTCTTCTGATGGGAAGTTATCGCGTCCCATATATAGGAACTCAGTACGGTAAAGACCTACACCTTCACCACCATTATTGATAACGCCTTCTACATCATTTGGTGTACCAATATTAGCTACTAACTCAACATGATGTCCATCTTTCGTTACAGTTGGTTCATTTTTCAGTTTAGCCCATTCAATTTTTTGAAGCTCGAATTTTTCTTTTTTAGCTTTATACTCTTCTAATTCTTCATTAGAAGGATCTACTATTACATGGCCATCTAATCCATCTACAATGACCATTACGCCATTTTCGATTTTACCTGTCACTTCTTTTGTCCCTACAACAGCAGGAATTTCAAGAGAACGAGCCATAATCGCTGAGTGAGAAGTACGACCACCAATATCAGTAGTAAAACCTAACGCATATTTACGATTTAATTGTGCTGTATCAGATGGTGTTAAATCTTCTGCAATAATAATAACTTCCTCAGTAATATTTGCAGGGTTAGAAATTGTAACACCTAAAAGATGCGCCATTACACGTTTCGTAACATCGCGGATATCTGCAGCACGTTCCTTCATATATTCATTATCCATGCTTTCAAACATTTGAACGAACATTGAAGCAACTTCATTCATAGCAAAATCAGCGTTGACACTTTCAGACTTAATTTTATCTTTAACTGGGTTAACTAGCTCTGGATCATTTAAAACTAAGATGTGCGCAGAAAAGATTGCAGCTTTATCTTCACCAAGTTCAGCATTCGCATGATCACGAATTTTTTCTAATTCAGTGTTAGAAACTTGAATGGCATTGTCAAGTTTAGCTATTTCAGCATCAATATCTGAAATTTGCTTTTTAACAATGTTTAATTCAGGATTTTCTAAACGAAATGCTTTTGCAATCGCAATTCCACTAGAAGCGGCAATACCTTTAATATGTAAAGACATTATTCGCCTAATCCTTCTTTTTTCATTGTATCTTCGATTGCAGCAAGTGCTTGATCTGCATCTTCACCGTTAGCAGTAATTTTGATCTCAGTTCCTTGTTGAATTCCTAAAGACATTACACCCATGATTGATTTTAAGTTAACTGTTTTACCATTATACTCAAGATTGATATCTGAATTAAATTTACCTGCTACATTTACTAATAATGTTGCTGGACGAGCGTGGATTCCAGAATCAGCTGTTACTTTAAAAGTTTTTTCCATAATAATTTATCTCCTTTGTGATTAAATCTACATTTTTGGTATAGACGTTTGGCCTACTCTAAATATTCTATTAAAAGGGGTGCATAGTGTCAACTATACTACCCCTTTTAAAATCAAACATTTTTCGTCTATTTAATTAGATTTATTTAATCTTAATGATGCCTACTTCACCTTTTGATTGCTTACCTGGTTTTTCGATTACAACTTGTTGTCCTTCACTTAAATTTGTAAATACAACTGGTGTAATTGTAGACGGTGCATTTTCACGAATAAAGTGTAAATCAATTTTAACTAATTGTTGACCTTTAGTTACTTTCTCACCTTGTGATACCAGTACTTCAAAGCCTTCACCGTTTAGTTTTACAGTATCGATTCCGATATGAATTAAAATTTCTTTTCCACCATTTGATAAAATACCAATCGCATGTTTTGTTGGGAATACATTTACAATTTCCCCATCTACAGGAGATACAACTGTACCTTCTGAAGGAATAATCGCAAATCCATCACCCATCATTTTTCCAGAAAATACCTGGTCTGGTACTTCTGTAATTGGGATGATTTCTCCTTCAATTGGATTAATAATCGCCTCTTCAATCGCAGTATCTACTGCTGATGCTGTTTCTTTATGTGCCTCTTGACTAACAACCGGTGTTTTTCCAGTCATAATGTCTTTAATTTGTGATTTTAATGTATCTGATTTAGGTCCAAAGATTGCTTGAATATTATTTCCAACCTCAAGAACTCCAGCGGCACCTAATGCTTTTAAGCGATCTTTATTTACTTCGTCTTTTGAATTAACTTGTACTCGTAATCGTGTGATACATGCATCTAATGAAGAAATATTACTTTTTCCACCTAAAGCTTGTAAAATTTCATATGGTAATTCATTAGCTGGCGTATTACTTGTAGTATCTTCAGCGATTGCATCTTCACGACCTGGCGTTTTTAAATTCCATTTTCTAATAGCAAATCTAAAACCGAAGTAGTAAATCACTGCTAATACTAAACCGACGATGATTACCCACCACCAGCCAGTTCTATTCGGTAAAACACCGAATAATAAGAAGTCGATTAAACCACCAGAGAACGTCATACCAATTTTAACATTTAATAATTGCATGATCATAAATGATAAACCAGCGAAGATTGCGTGTATTCCAAATAGTACTGGAGCAACAAATAAGAATGAGAATTCAATTGGCTCTGTAATACCTGTTAAGAATGAAGTTAACGCTGCTGATGCTAAAATACCACCAGCGATTTTTTTATTTTCAGGTTTTGCTTCATGATACATAGCTAATGCAGCAGCAGGTAGACCAAACATCATGAATGGGAATTTACCTACCATGAATGTACCAGCAGTTAATTTTACTCCGTCTTTTAATTGAGCGAAGAAGATTTTTTGATCCCCGTGTACAACCAAACCAGTTTTATCAGTATATGAACCAAACTCAAACCAGAAAGGTGCATAGAAAATATGATGTAAACCAAATGGAATTAATGAACGCTCAATAACACCAAAAATAAATGCCGATAATGTTAAGTTCGCATCAATCATATTATGTGAAAATGTGTTTAAACCGTGCTGAATTGGTGGCCAAATAAAGCACATTAAAATACCAAGTAATACTGAAAACGCTGCAGTAGCAATTGGTACAAATCGTTTACCTGCAAAGAAACCTAAGTATGATGGTAAATCAATTTCAAAGAATTTATTGTAAGCCCATGCAGCTAAAATACCGACGATAATACCACCAAATACACCTGTTTGTAATGTAGGTATACCTAATACAAACGCAAATGATGGATCATCAAATTTAGCAATATTTAATGCTTTATCTAAAACAACATAATGTCCAACATCTTTGAACACACTCATTGTTTTATTCATAATTAGGAATCCGACGATTGCTGCTAAACCTGCAACACCTTCTCCTCCTGCTAAACCAACGGCAACACCTACTGCAAATAATAATGCCAAATTACCAAAAATGATGTCACCTGATTGTTCCATAACTTTTGCTACTAGTTGGAACCATTGTGCATCAAGAAACGGTAAATACTTTAATGTTTGTGGATTTTGAAATGCATTACCAAATGCAAGTAACAATCCGGCAGCTGGCAAAATTGCAACAGGAAGCATAAGCGCTTTACCAACTTTTTGTAAAACTCCAAAGATCTTCTTAAACATTGTTTTCCTCCTTTTATCCAAACAAAAAAGGCATGAGCAGAAAAAATGAGATTATTGAATCCTGGATATAGTTTCCCCTACCCAAGTATAATAATTCACATTTTTTCAACTCATGCCTGATCGAATCAGTAACACGTATAATGTGTACTCTATTCAATTATGTTTTAATATGATTTCGCTTTCATTATATCTATAGATTTTAAAAATATCAAGTCAAAAAACCTATCAATTTTTAATATTTTTTTACTATGTTAAAAAAAGCGCTAAATTGTTGTTTAGGCTTATTGAATTATTTTTTAATTTTACTTTGAACAAGTCGTTCTAAGTGTAAGGTTAAGTAGATTACTTCGGCTTCACTTGCTTTTTTATTTAATGAAGCTTGGATTGACTTTAAAATTTTCCATGCTAAATCATAGCAGATGGGGTATTCTTTTTTTAAGATAATACCTAAAGCTGGTGACTCTTCAGATGAATTACCATGAAAAATACGGTCAATTAAAAATCGCAAATGACGAACTAATCTTGAATAGTGAATACTTTCTTTATCAATTTCAATTTGTAAATATTCTTCTATATAGATTACTAAATCTTTAATAATCTGAGAGAACTTATTTACATCCGATAGAACTTCCATCGATAAATTACTAACGATATGGAGAGTTACAAACCCTACTTCTTCAATCGGTAAATTTATATCAATTTCTTTATTTATCAAATCAATTACTTCTTGTGCAATTTTAAAATACTCTGGATACATTGCTTTCGTTTCCTGTAAAAACGGATTATCAACATTATAACCTTCTCGAATACGCTTAATCGCAAATATTAAGTGGTCTGTTAACCCGATATGAATTTGCTCATTTAATGTACATCCTGTTCTTTCAGAAATTAAATAGATCGCCTGCTGTAGCGTACCCATTAATTTTTCATCCATAAAGTTAATTAGTGATTTATATTGTTTTTGTTTTTGTTCATCTTTTAAAATAAACATTTTTTCTACTACACCTTCGGAAATTAAATCTCCTCTAGTTTTATTAAAACCGATGCCTTTACCTAACAAAACTACTTCTGTATGATCGGGATTTTTCGCTATTAAAACATTATTATTAAGAACTTTTTTGATTGTGTAACATACTGACATCTCTGACATTATTTTTATCACCCCCAAGTTTAAAAAATCGCTTATATATCATAACATAATTTTTCTGAAAAAGTTAAAACACAGTTTAAGTTTTGTAAATTAATCATTTTTTTTTGATTATCTATTATATTAGGATAGAATAGAAAAGTAAAAAGTATAATATAAATTGAGTAGGAGTTAAAAATAATGATTAAGTTATTTGTTAGTGATCTAGATGGGACAATGTTTCATCAAGGGCAACTATTTGAACATGATGTAGAAGCATTAAAAAAACTTCTAGATCAAGGTGTCTTATTATGTTTTGCTTCCGGACGCTTAGATTATGAAATCGTAAAAATCATGGAAAGCTTAGAAGGTAATTTTCACCGTATTAGTATGAATGGAACTTATATTTATTCAAATGATGGCGAAGCATTGTTAGATGCTACCTTTCATCCAAGTGTAATTGACAGAGTTTATGAAATGATTTCTAACGATAAATTTTTAATTTACGTAGCGGACAATTCAACATACTATATTGAAGAGAAAACTGATTTAGTGAAAGAAATCGAAAAAAACTCTAGCATGAAAACAATTGAATTAAAAACACTAAAAACTGATTTAGGTAAATCAATCACACCAAAAAAATATGTAGTTTTAGGTGAAGATGAGGACTTACTTGAACTTCAAAAAGAATTACAAAAAGAATTACCTGAATTTGTAACTTCATTTATTTCTGCTAAAAATTGTTTAGATATCGTTCCAGTAAATGTTAGTAAAGGTTCAGCAATTCAAATATTAATCGAAAAATTAGGTATTAAACGAGATGAAATTGCTTGTATTGGTGATGCTTACAATGATATCTCTATGTTTGAACTAACTCCTCATAGCTTTGCAATGGAAAATGCTGACGATGAAGTTAAGAAATATGCTTCATATATTGTTCCTTCAGTAGCTGAAGCAGTTAATATTGTTTCACAAATTAAGTAAAATGAAAGGGTGCTAAATTGAGCACCCTTTTTTTATTGAAATATAATGTATGGGAGTCTTGTGATTTCGATTAATCAGATTGCTCTTTTTTATGAACCTCTTAATCGTTATAGTTCGATAATCATTTTACTGGATATTTTTCTAATGGCAGTTTCATCTAAAAAATGAAAAAAGAGTGCTAAAAAAGCACTCTTTTAACGATCAATATCAATTGTAAAACGATAACGATCAGCTCGGTAAATACAGCTTACATATTCAAGTGGGATTCCATCATTAATAAACGTTACTTGGTGTAATTCAAGTGCAGGAGAATCCTCTGCTACCTCAAGGATTAATGAATCTTTTTCTGTCATTAAAGATGCTTTAATCCATTTTGTAGCTTTTTCAATTGAATAACCTAATGTAACTTCAAAATATTCATATAAGGAATGATTTAGGACTTTTTCATCAATTCGATTTACTAATTTTTTTGGTAGGTACGTTGTTTCAATGGCAATGGGATGCTCATTTGCTAAGCGACATCTTTCAATTTTAAAAATTTCAGAGCCACTTTCAATTGATAACACTTCTGCTAAGTATTCATCAGCTTCAATTGTCGAAAAGCCAAGTAATTTATTAGTAGGGGTCAATCCTATGGATGTAATGTCCTCAGAAAAACTCCTTAATGATTTTAATGATTCCTCAACTTCAATTCCATCTTTTACTGATACAAACGTACCAATTCCGCGTTTCCGGCTTATTAATGATTCCTTTACAAGATTGTTTAATGCTTGTCTTATTGTCATCCTGCTTACATTTAACATCTCACTCAATGTTTGCTCAGAAGGAATTCGCTCACCAGGTTTCCATTCTCCTGAGTTAATTTTAAGCTTTAAAATTTCTTGTATTTGGAAATAAATCGGTAACGGTGAATTTTTATCTAGTTTTAACATTATTTATGACAAAGTGAGTAAGCTTCTTCATCAACAACAATTGTTACGTTGTTGTGGTTTTGGAGTGCAGTAGCAGGACAGTTAATATCTAATTTTCCATTTAACATTTCCTTGACTGCTTCAGCCTTTTTGATGCCTGAAGCTACTAAAATGATTTCTTTTGCTCTCATAATTGAACCAATTCCCATCGTTACTGCATGTGTAGGGACATCTTCCTCGTTCTCAAAATAAATTTTATTTGCGTTACGAGTTGATTCAGTAAGTTCTACAATATGAGTAGGTGTATCAAATGGTGTCCCAGGTTCATTAAATGCAATATGACCATTTTCACCTATTCCTAAAAGTTGTAAATCTACAGGATGCTTTTGTAGTAATTCTTCATAATTTTTACAAGCTTCTTCTAGATTTTTTGTATTTCCATTTGGTAAATGGTTTTCTTTAAATTTTAAATGATTAAAAAGTTGTTCTGCCATATATGTGTGGTAGCTTGTTTGATCATCTTCTGCAAGTCCAACATATTCATCAAGATTTACAGTAATGACGTGTGATACATCTGGTTTATGAATACGGAAAAGTTCATAAATACCTAATGGAGATCCACCAGTAGCCAATCCTAAAGTGAATTCTTCTTTCCCTTCAAATGCCTTTACCATTTTTTCATATGCTACTTTTGATATTTCTTCTGCATTTTTTACTACGATTACGTTCATAAAGTCACCTCATTCATATTTTTACCTTGTCTAGTTGTATCAATAACGAAGAAATCAGGAGTCATTTGCACAAAATCAGCGTCTTTACCTGGTTCTAATGCTCCTTTATGTTTAAGACCAAACTCATTAGCTTGGTTTATTGAAGTCATTTGTACTGCTTCTTCAGGACTACATCCGGTAAAAGCCATAATGTTTCTGAATGCATCATCCATTTTTAAAATACTACCCGCAAGTGTTCCGTCTTCTAATCTTGCACTTTTATCCTTTACAAATACAGGTTGTCCACCTAATTCATACTTGCCCTCAGCTAACCCTTTTGCTCTCATCGCATCAGTAATTACGCTTATTTTCTTCGCACCTTTTAGGCGATAAGCAAGTTTTACCATATCAGGATGAATATGAATTCCATCAGGTATCACTTCTACCATTACTCTTTCATCAAGTAATACATGTCCAACAGTCCCTGCTTCACGATGATGCATAGGTCTCATTTGGTTGTATAAATGTGTAGCGTGGAAAATATTTCGACCTTCAAAATCTGATCTAATTGCATCTGAGTGACCTACTGTGCCAACTACATTAGTACGCTCTAGCTCTTTTTCTAACTCTATTGCACCTTCAACCTCAGGTGCATAAGTAACTAATTTGATTAGTCCACCAGAAGCTTCTTGCCACTCTTTAAATAGTTCAACGTCAGGGTTAATAATATATTCTAATGGCTGTGCTCCAGCTTTATTTTTATTAACAAACGGTCCTTCTAAATGAATATATTCAAAATGAGCACCAAGTTTTTTTGCTTCATTTAAAGATTTTAAAGCATTTTTAATATTTTCTTTCGATTGTGTCATGGTAGTCGGGAAGAATGTTGTTACCCCTTCCTTCATCATTTCTTTACTCATCCTTACCATTGAGTTTGGATCAGCATCCATTGCATCGACATCATATGCACCATGAATATGGACATCAATCATTCCAGGAATAATAACTGTCCCTTTTCCATCAATTATTTCTTCACCTTCATTTTCATAACCATTCATATGACCAAGAGATGAAATTTTTTCATTGTATCGAATATAGCCATTTTCAATTACTTCTTTACCTGTGTAAATTTTAACATTAATGATTGATTTCATTTACTCTCCTCTTTCCTTTGTCTAAGAAGTCTTCGTCAATACCCCAATATAGAAAGTAGTGTTTACTTAATCATCATTCACATTCATTTATATAAGTAGCTTGATTTCTTCATAACTATTTTATGATATATACTCCTAGTTGTCTATACTACTGATTCAAAAATAATAAATTAAATCACTTTTGACTAAAAAAAGAAGTATAGGTTTTTGTCCTTCATGGATCTACCAATACTTCTTCTTTTTCAATATATAATTTATGTCCATTTGTTGATAATTCGATATCTCCGAATTGGTCCGTTGTATATTGCTTAATTCCTAGGTGATTTAACCTCTTCATTACTGAACGATGAGGATGACCAAATAAATTAAATTTATCATATGAAAGAATTGCGACTGTAGGATTTACTGCAAATAAAAACGCTTCTGAAGTTGATGTTGATGATCCATGATGCGGAATTTTTAGTACTTGAGCATTGATATCCTCATTTTTAATTAACCTTTGTTCGGCTTTTCTTTCAATATCTCCAGTTAATAAAATTGAAATGTCATCATATTTTACCTTCAATACAATTGAACTATTATTATTTGTATACGATTTTTTCCCGCTATTTAAAACCGTGATATCGACATTTGGGTCAAGCATAATTTTTTCATTTAACTTTGCAATACTTATTGGAATATTCCTTTGATATGCTTCTTTCTTATATAAATAATAAGAATGTGAATTATATTTTTTCCCACTATCGAGGATTTTTGTGATTTTAACACTATTCATTACTTTTAATAACCCACCAATATGATCAATATCAGGATGTGTACTGACTAAGAGATCGATTTCATTTATATGTAGTCGTCTAAGTTTTTTTATAACCACTCCACCATGTTCCACGTCTCCTCCATCAATCAGTACCGTCTTACCATTTGGTAAAATCATAACCATGCTATCCCCTTGACCTACATCAAAAAAATAAAGATAGAAAATATGAGAGAGTATCGTCTTCGATTTTTGTTCATTCACACTTCCTCCTAACATTATTTTCTCTAAGCAATTTCCAAAGTATGTATGAAGCACATAAAATAAAGATGGAAATTGAGTATACATCAAAGTGAAATACCAATTCAAATTATGTGTAAAAGATTAGTTAATCATGATAAAAAATCACAAAAAACTGTAAGCAATTTTTTGCTTACAGTTTTACCAAATTACTCAAATACTTCCTCTAGTTTTTTTACAACTAATAAGGAATCACTTACTTGTCTCGTTGTTTGATTTGTAATGTAAACCCCATGCATCCCCAATTTTAAAGCAGGAGAAATTTCATTAATGAAGTTATCACCAATTGAAACAATTTCATGTGGCTTAACATTGAACTGATTTATTATATTTTTAAAATGCTTTTCTGTTTCTAATGGTTTCTTACCATCCGTAATTTCTAAATGAAATAAATCATTTAAATTAAGTAGTTTCAGTAATCTAGTTACATCTGCTCGATCAGAGTTTGTTAACAATACTAACTTTTTTGAATCCTTAACTTTTTCTAATGCTTCTTTTAAACCTTTTATATAAGGAATACTAAACTCTTTTGTTGCCATATACTCCTTTGTTTTATCATAACAGTGATAAACATCTTTTGCACCGTAATGATAACTTGCTACTAAAGGAATCCACCATCCATCACCTACTGGGATATATGGTAATTCATAATTAATTTTTTCAAGATAATTTTCTGGAAGTTCATTTTTAGAAAGCAGCTGCCCTTCCCAAGTAAATACTTGAATTGGATTTAATGTAATTGGATCTAACGATATAATTAAATCATTTTTCGAATCATAAATTTTGCCTATAGTTAGTGCATGGTCATAATCTTTTATTTTTTGATAATCCTTTAAAAAAGAATCACGCTTTTCTGGACTTATCTCATTCGCAAGTAATTTGGCATAGTAATCGTAGTGCTCGGTACCATCATACAAAGTACCATCTAAATCAAAAACTAATACTTTTGAATTCATTAATAAATTGTGCATTTTCTACTCCTTAGCTGTCTTTGTCTTTTACGTCTAAAATAAAATTAAATGATTTTCGATCGTCATTTAATTTAAATTCATAAAATATTTTATACATACCTGCTTCAGGTAAATCAAGTTCATAGCTTACTTTTGATTGATTATTAGGATTGCTAATTAGCCTAAAATATGTTCCTTCTTCATTCATTATATAAAATTGCTGATCAGTAAATTTGGAACGTTTTTTAAATTGATCAAAATTAAATGTAATTTTACTCTTAGTTTTTGGAAGAATTGAAGTATAAAGTAGGGAAACTCTGTAATCATCAGTTTTTTTCGTTAAAATTGCAGTCGGAAATACTTCTCCTTTTTTGTTCTTTTGCTTTTGGAAAATCTTTGTATCAAGGGTTTGATTATGTATAAATATACTAACGTAATAAGGTATATCTTTCTTAAAGGAATACTTAAATGTAAAATGGTTATTCCCATTATAGACAGGTTCAATGACTTTATAGGAATTTAATTGATCTGTCGTAATAAATATTCTAATTTTTTCTCGTTGCAATGCATTCAATGATCTAGAAGATACCGTTACTTCTTGTAAGGTTTTTTTAGTCGATAGATTCCACTTTACTTTTTGAACTTTCAGTTGGCTAACATGGCTACTACTTGATAATATACTATGATTAACTAAACGATTGCTAATTAGTAGAATAATTAAGATAGCTACACATAGAGCAGCAATAAAACGAAATTTCATAGATCATTCTCCCTTAAAAAGTTAAAATTAATAATTTTTAGTTATTTCAAGAAAGCTAAAAATTCTAATTGTAAACTCTTTCAATATTTTATCACCTGTGCAATAATTAAAATTCGCCATAAATTATCTGTATTGGTTAATATTGTCTATGAATATTTTATTTCTATATTTAATATGTACTACGTCCATCTTACTTTTTCCTTTAAGTAGTGTTACAAATAAGAATGTTTTTTATTTAAATGTAGAAACTAACATACTGATAATGATGGGCTATATACAAACAGTTTTGAAGGAGGAGCATTAAATGAGTATACATATTGGTGCCGAACAAGGTGCAATTGCTGATAAAATTTTATTACCTGGTGATCCATTAAGAGCTAAATATATTGCAGAAACGTTTTTAGAAGATGTAGTTTGTTATAATGAAGTTCGCGGAATGCTTGGTTTTACTGGTACTTATAAAGGTCAAAGAATTTCCGTTCAAGGTACTGGAATGGGAATTCCTTCAATTGGGATTTATGTAAATGAATTGATTAATAGTTATGGTGTAAAAACGTTGATTCGTGTTGGCACTTGTGGTGGGCTTCAAAAAGATGTAAAAATTCGTGATGTCATTATTGCGATGACGACTTGTACAGATTCAAATATGAATCGTCAAACATTTCCTGGTTTCGATTATTCTCCTTGTGCTAGCTTTGATTTATTAAAGAAAGCGTATGAAGGTGCTGTGAATAAAGGATTAAATGTGAAAGTAGGAAATATTTTAACTTCTGATATTTTCTACCGAGATAGTATGGACATGTACGAAAAATTAGCGAATTACGGAGTTCTTGCTGTAGAGATGGAAACAACTGCATTATATACAATCGCAGCAAAACATAATGTAGACGCACTTACTGTTTTAACGGTAAGCGACCATATCTTCACTGGCGTAGAAACATCTGCACAAGAAAGACAAACTACTTTTAATGATATGATTGTCATCGCACTAGATGCAGCAATCGCTTAAGTTATTTAAAAGCCTGAGAACATAATCTCAGGCTTTTATTAATTAAAAAACTTAACAACCTAACGACGTTTTTATACCACTTTACATCCAATCAAAGGTACAATAGCAATATCGAAATTCAATTTAAGGATGGTAAGGTATGAAGAAACAGCAATCAATTTTATTTCTCACCTGGATTGTAAGCATTATCGCAACACTAGGTAGTTTATCATTTTCAGTAATTAATCATTGGACACCATGTTCATTATGCTGGTATCAGCGAATTTTTATGTACCCGATTGTTTTTATTATCGGAATCGCTTTTTATAAAAATAATATAAAAGATGTTGTTTATGCACTACCTTTATCCTTAATAGGTATGTGTATTTCAATTTATCATATTTTAATTCAAAAGGTTCCTGCACTTAAAGAAACAGCTACACAATGTGGACCTGTCCCTTGTACTGGAGATTATTTAAATTGGTTTGGATTTATAACCATTCCAATGTTAGCATTTGTTGCATTCCTACTAATTAATATTTTCTGCATAGTTCTTTTACGAAAATCAAACTAAAATAATTCAAGCTGCTCGGTAGAGGATGGTCCAAATTCAATGCCTAGCAGCTTCATTAATTGTTTAGCATTATCCGCTGCATCTCCACCAGAATTATTATTAAACAGTATACAAATTTCTTTTGTGTTTTTTGATAACTGCTCAATTCTTTCTACCCATTCATACAATTCTTCTTCATTATATCGGTATAAATAACGTACCTCACGCCAGTTATCTTGTCCATTATGATTCCATCCATAAATATTTCGTCCATGAAAACGGATTAAAGTTAAATTTGAATTTGTAGGGTGTAGTACGATCGGTATACTACCAGTCCCAGCTTGTGGCTCATCACAGATCGAATGAATCCACCCTTCATCCTCCATAAATTTCAAAGTTTGCTCATAAAAACTAGGATAAAACCAAGTCTGATTACGAAATTCTAAAATTGCAGGAAGTCCTTTGAGCTTACTTTTCAAAATTCTTAATAATTCAACATTTTCTTTTTTACAATTAAACCAAGGTGGAAACTGAAATAATATGCCTTTTAATTTATTCGCTTCAATTAAAGGCTGGATTGATTCCAAAAATGGCGTTAACAGTAAAATCTGCTCCTCTTTAGAATAGTTTTGCCTTGAATGGCCCGTTATTCCGCCATATGCTTTAACAATAAATGAAAAGTCAGCTGTCGTTTGATTTACCCATTTTTGATAGTTTGATTGTGGCATTATACTATAATAGGAAGAATCAATTTCGACAATTGGAAAATGCATACAATATTGTCTCAATTTTTTTGAAGAGTGAATCCGATCAGGGTATAAACTATCATGATCGCCCCACCCAGTAACTCCAATCTTTATTTCCATACATCTCTCCTATTAGTTCTTTCATTATTAATTAATTATTTCTAATTTTCATTAAAATAAACGGATATGTTTGTTATAATGACTATAGTATAATTTTATTTTAGTAGAAATTGGAGTATAGTGTAAATGATAAACGAGCCAGTACATGAACTAAAAGCTAAAATTAACGAACTTGAAGAAAAGATAAAATCGTATGAAATAATTTTAAATACAATAACTTCTGGATCTATATTTTCGAACGAAACACTCGAATTATCTAATTCGGATCATTTAACTAGAAATACAAGTAAATCTAATACAAATAATGATATACTTCCATTACATACTAAATTCACTAACTTTTTATCGAATAGTAGAAGGACTTTGCAATCAATCTATGATGCATTACCACACCACATATTATTTATCGATAAAGATGGAATAATTACGCTATACAATCAACAAGTTTCGATCGATTTTAGAATCACTAAATACGAATTTATCGGACGACATATTAGAGAGTTATTAAAAATAGACGATAAAGACATTTATATATTGCAAACACTTTATTCGGGCGAAGAATTTTATAATAAGGAAATTTTAAATATTAACTATGGCATTATCAATACACGGATTATCCGTGATATAAATGGTGAAATATCAAGAGTTATTGGTATTTTTCATAATTTAAACGAGGCAAGAGATTCTGAAAAGCTAGCAATGTCAGGTAGAATCGCTGCAGGTATAGCACATGAAGTCCGCAATCCACTTACAACTGTTAGAGGTTATTTGCAATTCTTGCAAGAAGAAGCTCCATCTAGGTATAAGCGATTGTTTAATGATTTATTGATTCCAGAATTAGATCGGGCAAATGGAATTATTACAGACTTTTTATCGATTACAAAGAATGCGAACTATAAGCCAGAGCCAATCAATATAAATGATTTTTTAACAAATCACATTAAACAACTATTATTTAGCGAGACCGTTTTAAATAATGTCAAAATTGACTATTACTTATCAGAGGAATTAATAGGAGCACATATTTTCTTTGATAAAAACCAACTTGTTCAAGTAATTTTAAATTTATTTCATAATGCACTAGATGCTAAAAAAGAAGGACAGCTTACAATTAGCATTGCAACTTATATTGATAAAGATTTTATTTATATTGCATTAAAAGACGATGGATCGGGAATTCCACCTTCAGATTTACCATATATTTTTGATCCGTTCTTCTCAACGAAAGATGACGGGACCGGACTAGGTTTATCTTTAACAAAAAAATTGATTCAAAATCATAATGGTACCATATCCGTAATTAGTGGTAATAATGGTACTACTTTTACAATAACACTACCGATTAGATAGCTTAATAAAAAGACCAAAACTTTTGTTTTGGTCTTTCTTATTAAACAGATAATATGATTTTTCCAGTCGATTTTCTACTTTCTAATAGGTCATGAGCAAGCTTACCATCTTTTAAAGGAAACACAGTAGGTTGTTGTACGATTAATTGTTTCGTTGCAATCCAATTAAATAACTCACTACTTCTTCGTAGTCTCTCTTCTTTCGAAATTAGTACATTCCACAAGTCGCCACCGGTTAGTGTTTTTGAGGTATCCATTAACATTCTTGGATCAATATGAACTGGATCCCCCCCAGCCATTCCATAAAATACAACTGTACCGTGAACTTTTGTTGCTTCAAAGCTATCCATTATTGTAGATCCGACTGATTCATAGACAACATCTACACCATTTTTTTCTTTTGTAAACTCTTTTATTTTTGAAACCCAATTATCAGTATATAAAAATACCTCTTTCGCACCGATTGATAAAGCTTTTTCTCTTTTTTCTTGTGATGAGGTCAATCCGATTACCTCTCCACCTTTTAAGCGAATCATTTGAGTCAATAATTGACCAACACCACCTGCGACTGCATGAACAAGTGCAACATCACCTGCTTTTATTTTATAACTATCATTTATTAAATAATGTGCAGTTAACCCTTGTAGCATAATAGATGCAGCAATTTCAAAATTAATTTCATCTGGAATTGGTACAATATTAGATTCCTTTGCAGCAACATACTCTGCATTCGCAAAAGGAACATCTGCAAAAGCTACGCGATCTCCTACTTTATAGTCCGTTACATCTGAACCGACTTCTGCAATAATACCAGAGCCTTCATACCCTAAAATATACGGAGGATCACCTGCTAAATGATAATTTCCTTTACGACGATAAATATCTGCAAAGTTAACTCCCACAGCCTTCATTTCAACTAATACTTCATCATTTGAAATTTTAGGTGTTGCTATCTCTTCGTATGTTAATACGTCTGATTGACCAAATTCTCTAAAAACAAGTGCTTTCATTTACATACTTCCTTACATTTAAAATTCAAAGACAAAATCCTCATCTGTTAATTTTTCCACTGTAACTGCTTTTACATACCCATTCCCTTTAACAGAGAAGAAATCATGATTTTTAGTATCCGTTTTTAAACCATTTAAAACAATAGGATTAATATCTTCTTCATCAAAATATGTTTCAAAACCTAAGTTCATTAACGCTTTGTTTGCATTATATCGAATAAACTTATTAACTTCATCTACTAAACCAATTGAAGAATAAATTTCTTCAGTATATTGTAACTCAATTTCATATAATTGAACTAATAATGACATGGTATCATTGTAAAGTCGAGTTTTTTGTTCATCAGTAAATTGGTCATAAATTTGTTGCGCTAATAGTCCTACAAATACACCGTGAATACTTTCATCTCGTAAAATTAGATTAATAATCTCACCACTAGCAGTCATTTTACCTTGTCCTGCTAAATATAACGGAAAGAAGAATCCACTATAAAATAAGTAACTTTCTAAAAATACACTTGCAACCATTGCCATGAATAACTCTTCATCAGTTACATCACGCTTTAATAAATTTAAATAATAAGAAGAAATTAATTCCGATTTCTTAGTTAAAATTGGATGCTCGTCCACCCATTTAAATAAATCTTCAATTTCATCTTCTGTAGCAAGAGTTGTAAAAATATGTGAATAGCTTTTGGCATGAACTTCTTCCATTGCACCCATGAATGCTAGTACACTTTTAGCTTGTAAATTTTTAAGATGAACTAATATTAAAGGCATTCCTTCTCCGCCTTGCTTAGTATCTAATAATGTTAGACCACCTAAAACCTTTTTAAATGCAGTTTGTTCCTCTTTTGATAATGTATTCCAAGTATTTTTATCAGATGAAACGACAATTTCTTCTTCCGTCCAAAACTGAGATAGATTTTGCTTCCAAAACACTAAACTAAAATCATCTTCTTTTTTATTCCAGTTAACAGCTTTCATTTATTTTCCCCCTAATCATAAAGAAAGCTCGATGATATAGAACAATATGCAAAATAGCATTCTATATTCGAGCATTTCATTTTAGATCATTAAGTCGTTTAATTTAGATTCATTTTGGCCTATTTTATACTGAACAACTAATACATTCTTCTACACTCAACTTACGAGTACGTGTGTAATATAAACTCTTTAATCCTTTTTTATTAGCATAAATATAGTATCTAGCAAGCTCACGCGTTGAGACATCACTATTTACATATAAGATTGTACTGATACCTTGATCGACATGCTGCTGAATTTCAGCAATTAAATCAATTAACTTAAATTGGTTAATATCATAAGCTGATTTATAATACCAGAAACTATTTTTTGATAAATATGGCATCGGATAATAAGTTGTTGAATTTGCGTAAGTTCTAGATTCAATAACATTTACAATCGGCATAACTGATGAAGTAGCATTTTGAATATAACTAATCGATTGAGTAGGAGCGATTGCTAAACGATAGCTGTTATATAATCCATACGCTTGTACTTGCTTACTTAATGTAACCCAGTCAAATTCATTTGGGATATAAATTCCATTAAATAATTCTTTTACCTTATCTGTTTTAGGTTCATAAGATTTTGAAGTATACTTTTCAAAATAAGTGCCTTTAGCATATTCACTCTTTTCAAAATCCTTAAACGTTTTACCAGTTTCTTTAGCGATTAGCATACTTTTTTCGATCGAATAAAAGTTTACCATCATAAAGAATGTATTCGCAAAATCTTTAGCCTCAGCACTTTCATATGAGATTTTATTTTTCGCTAAAAATCCATGCAAATTCATTGCACCAAGACCAACCGAATGAAGTTCTTCATTTGCCTTTTTAACAGTAGGTGCATTCTCTATTTCCGTCATATCTGCTACAGCTGTTAATGCTTCAATTCCAACATGTACAGATTCTCTGATCGCTTTATTTTCCATTACATTTACAATGTTTAATGATCCTAAATTACAATTCACATCACGTTTAATCTGATCTTCTTCACCATAATTATTGATGACTGATGTTTCTTGAAGTTGAAAAATTTCTGTGCACAAATTAGACATTTTAATTTCGCCAATATCCTTTAATGCATGCTGTTGATTGGCATTACTTTTATACATTAAATATGGATAACCCGATTCTAATTGAATCGCAGCAATTTTTACTAAAAGATCACGTGCACTTAAATCTAGTTTTTTCTTTTTAACTCGTTCATTATTTACTAACTCTTCATATTTTTCATCTATATCAATATCATCTAAATGAATCCCATATTCTTTATACACTGTATATGGTGCGAATACATAGAATGGTTCATTTTTTTCTGCTAGTTCAAAGAATTTATTTGGAACAATTAAACCGATTGATAGTGATTGAATTCTGCTTTTCTCATCGGCATTGATTTTTTTTGTATCAAGAAATTCAACTACGTCCCAGTGGAAAATATTTAAATAGGTTGCACCAGCACCTTTACGTTGTCCTAGCTGGTTAGCGTATGAAAATGAATCTTCTAATAGCTTCATAACAGGAACAACACCACTTGCAGCGTTATCAATTTCCTTAATTTGCTCTCCTCTGGCTCTAAGTTTAGATAGATTTAGTGCAACACCACCGCCGATTTTTGACAGTTGCATTGCCGTATTAATTTGAAATCCTATTGAATTTAAACTATCGTCCATTTCTAATAAGAAACATGACACCAATTCGCCTCTTCTACTTCGTCCAGCATTTAAGAAAGTTGGTGTAGCTGGCTGATAGTTTTGTTGAATCATCATTTTTGCTAATTTCAATGCTTTTTCAATATTGCCTCTTCCTAAATATAGTGCAACAATCGCAATGCGATCTTCATATCCTTCTAAATAATACTTTCCATCATTTGTTTTTAATGCGTAATCTTTAAAGAATTTTGATGCGGCCATGTAGGATTGAAAAGTGAATTCGGCATTGTATACTAACTCATATAATTTTTCTATTTCATCAAAGGAGTAATCCAACTCAACATTATAATAGTAGTTTTCTTGAATCATATAGTTTAAGCGTTCTTTTAAAGAAGAGAATTGAATCTTTTTATCTTCTACTTCTTTTAAGAAACAAAGAAGCGCTTCTTTATCTTTTGCGAGATCAAAAAAACCATCTTTTTTAATCGTCAATTCATTATTTAGCTCTATATGTCTCAAGCTTTTCCACTCCCTCAATAAAATATTGTACATCTCGACTTGTCCCTGACAGTTCAAACTTTGATAACACTGGAACTTGATAGTCTGATGCTATTTTATCTGCACTTGCTGCAAAAGAATCTCCCCAGTTTTTATTACCACTTGCACTAACTGCTTTTAAATACTTCGAATTACTCTTCAAAAAAGTACTTACGTTTTCAGGTACGTTACCAAATCCTGTAGTATAGGTTACGAGAATATACGGTTCTTCAATTTTTAGTCCATCTTTTATTTGGATTGACGGCATTCTAACTTTATTGACAAATCGCTTAACATTGCCAGTCATTGAACTGTAAACTATCACCATATTATCACCCTCGTTAATATGTAAGAATATTGAAAATACTTATATTATATACCTACATATTGTATTACCTTTTTAGAACAAACACAATATATAGATACTGGATTTAAAAAATAAACATTTCGACAATATGTCTCTAATTTAAACAATATATGAAATTTAACAAATTATGGAGAAGAGTGCAATAAAGTGTAAAACGATTTTTTTGTCAAATGAGGTCATAACATTTTCACAAAAAAAATACTCATTAACACCTTGCGAAATAAGAAAAAAAGCTAAAAAAAACTTTTTTTTTCGCAAACTATTAATGAGTACTCGATTAAATTAATATTATTTTGACTTTTAAAATTAACAAAACAGTTAACTTCTAGCTTCTTCCAAGTAAGTATATATTACATGGCCTCCATGCTGAGCAATCCCACGAAAGTGCTTAAAGTCCTCTCGATTAACGATTATTTGTCTAAATGTTAAAAAATCATCTTTTGTAATGTAAATTTCAGAAATCACGCCTTTAACTAGCTGATCAATCAAATTGATAAATTCATTTTGTTCCATCTAATCACCCTTCATTATTTTGATTTATCTTTGATCGCTACAAGAAATAAACTTTAACCTTAACATTAACAAAGAATGAACTTAATGGAAACTAAATAGTAACATCTAGAATTTTTTCCGTAACAGCTAAATTCATATTTTTATTATTTACTAAAATTACTTCACTCTTTCCATCTTTTAAAACTAAGAATGCTTTAGGAATGACTTCTACTCCTGTTCCAATACTCGCAAACTCATATGATGAATGAGCTTCCCCTAGCGCCAAAATCATTTCAAAAAATGGTACTAAAATAATGTTTTCAAAAAATAAAATCGGATCACCAATGAGCGTATTACGACTAACCAAATTTTCAATCTCATTTGAAATTTCTACTTCAAACTCTTCAAACCAGTCTTTCAACAAACTAACCTCCAAAAAAGTGCTACAACCATTTTTGCCTTACAAAAGGTTTTTAAACATAATTTTTTATAAAAAAAGACAAAATTGTAAAAAAATTTGAATTTTCTCTTTACCTTTAAACCGTTTTCATGCATTATAGAAGGTGTCAAGTCAAAACTTTGTTAGGAGATACGCTCATGAAAATTGCAGAAGCAGGAAATATCATTGAGTTTAAACAGGGGTTGAAAGGTAGAGTACAAAAGGTTAATAAAAATTCTGTCATTGTTGACATATCCATAATGGAAAATTTCAGAGATTTAGAAATGGAACCGCTAACAGTCGTAAATCATAAAAATTATAAAATAGTAACAACTGTAGAATAGTTTAAATAATAGATTCTACTTATATTCGTATTTTAAAAAGGTTCGAACTACATAGATTTCAATTCTATAAAAAATATAAGAATTCTTTACCAAATCAGTCTTAGGTCCCGTGTAGATCACGGGACTTTTTTTTATGATTACAATGAAAATGTGATAAGTGATATTCTACTTCAATCATTCTTTAGTAAAGGAGATGACTATTTTGTTTCTTTGTCCAATTCTTTAAACGATTTTACTTTACCATGTGGCTGTTGGTTCGACTTTCTTTCATTCCAAAATCGTTCCTTTTCTCTTTTTGATTTTGTCATTATTATACCTCCTTAAAATTAATCAATTTCTTGCCATCTTATCATTTCACAAAAAATGAAAATCTATGTTAATTATTTTTAAAAGGATTGAACAAGTAATAAGAATGAATTTTCAATCTTTTTTCTTCAAAAGATTGAAAATTCATATTAGTTCGCTAATGTTAATTGGGATTGTGACAACCAATGCAATCGTACTAGTCGATCGCATTAGTCAAAATATAGAACAAAAAAGATTACCTCTTCGTCAAGCGATCATCGAGGGAGGTAAAACACGTCTAAGACCTATATTAATGACCGCATTTGCTACAATCGCTGCTTTACTACCATTAGCATTAACAACGTCTAGTGGTACACTTATTTCGAAAGGATTAGCTATTACAGTCATCGGTGGTTTAACTTCATCGACTTTATTAACACTAGTATTTATTCCAGTTGTATATGAACTGTTCTTTTCTAAGAGAACAAAAAAGCATTCTAAATCTGAGGAAACTGCTAAAGTCGTTAATAATTAAATTTAAGAGAAAGGTTTCTTCATCTTTTCTAACCCATATAAAAAACTCCGACTTTTAAAAAGTCGGAGTTTTTTCTTATAAATCTTGATCATTAACGCCTGCAAGCCATTTTCTAACAGGTTCTAGTGTTTTCTCAATACAGCCATCATTAAATGGAGATTCGAGTTTAGCCTCTTTAACTAAACCTAAAAATGATTTACTTCCTCCTAACCTGCAAAGTCCAACATAATCGGACCACGCTGAGTCTCGGTCTTCATGCATTTTATTCCAAAATTGTAATGCACAAATTTGAGCTAATGTATAGTCAATATAATAGAATGGTGATTGGTAAATATGACCTTGTCTTTGCCATAAACCACCCTTTTCTAAATAACTATTTCCATCATTTGCTCGGTGCGGTAAATATTTTTCTTCGATTCTCTTCCACAGCCCGTGGCGTTCTTCAGGTGTTAAATCGGGATTTGCGTAGATTTCATGTTGGAATTCATCTACTGCTACACCATAACTAATAAATGTAATTGCACTACTTAAGTGTGTAAAATAATATTTTTGAGTATCTTCCTTAAAGAATTCTTCTTGCCAAGGCCATGTGAAAAATTCCATACTCATTGAATGAATCTCACACGCCTCAAAAGTTGGCCAGTTATACTCTGGTGTTTCAAATTTGCGACTTTCATAAACTTGGAATGCATGACCAGCTTCATGTGTAAGTACGTCAATGTCACCTGATGTACCATTGAAATTCGAGAAAATAAAAGGAGCCTTATAGTTTGGAATATAAGTACAATATCCCCCACCTTGTTTTCCTTCCTTAGCAACTAAGTCTAGTAAATTTTCCTTTAACATAAAATTGAAAAATTCACTTGTTTCTTTCGATAATTCATCATACATTTTTTTACCATTCTCAATAATCCACTCAGGATTACCTTTA
The DNA here is from genome assembly GCF_002574545.1 of Bacillus sp. AFS055030. Taxonomy (GTDB): domain Bacteria; phylum Bacillota; class Bacilli; order Bacillales; family Bacillaceae_G; genus Gottfriedia. The sequence goes on along the minus strand of NZ_NUGT01000035.1, from coordinate 36,132 downwards.
GGTGTAGCATTACCAGTTACAAATTCAAATTTATCGTCATAATAATAAAGTTGTTCCACACCGATACGATTAGCTTGTCGTTCTCTTAATTCTGTGGCGATTGGAACAATTGTTTCAAGAACTTGCTCTCTAAACTTCTTCACATCATTTGCATCATAATCTGTCCTCATCATACGAGCATATCCTAGTTCAATAAAGTTTGAGAATCCAAGTTTATTTGCAATACGAGTTCTAATTTTTACTAATTTATCGTAAATCTCATCAAATTTATCCTGATTCTCCGAGAAGTATCCAAAATATGTATCATATGCTGTCTTTCTAACCTCTCGATCTTTATCCTCGAAATGTGCTGAAATTTGTGCTAACGTTTTCACTTCACCATAGAATGGTAGTTTAGCAGCAGCTACTAACTTAGCATATTCAGTCGTTAGTTTATTTTCTTCCTGTAAATCTGGTATTACTTCCTCATTTAAAATTTTCACTTCACATTCAGCTAAAGCAAATAATTGATGGCCATATTTCTCTTCAAGTTGCTCTCTAAATGGTGAACCGATTAATGCTTTATAATATTGTTGCCCATAAGATTGAACAATTGGAGTGTTCTCATCAAAAAAAGCTTGCTCATCTTCATAAAACTTATCGTTTGTATCAACTGAATGGCGAACTGCACATAAATTTTCCATTGTTGAAAATTCATTTCTTAAATCATTGATTTCATTCATTGCTAATTCTTGTTCATAGACCGTTGAAGCATCATAAAAATTTTGTAGTGAACGTTTAAATTGTTCCCCAAACTTCTGAATATTCGGTCTACAATACTTGTAATCTTGAAAACCCATGTTAATCCCTCCATTTTTTTGTGATATTGCTATTATATAAAAAATCTTCTTGTAAAAAAACCTAAATCTAAATAAATTTCTGAAAATTTAAAAATTAACAACTTAGGATCATACAATAGAAATGCAGAGATACTAGTTTTTTCAAGAAAAAATTAGTAGTTTAATCCAAAATAATTTATAAGATGGTTGTAAAAAAATAAAAAAAAGCTCCATCAAATGCAAGCTTTTTTAGTTAGAACCATGGTATCCAATTTTCTTCAATAAGTGAATTAGGAAGTTTTTTTCTTCATTCGATAGATCACTTATTTGTTCATGTAAAAATTCTTCGTGAATAGGAAAAATTTCATCCATCAATTTTTTTCCACTGTCCGTTATTTCTGCATAAATTACTCGACGATCTGCACTACAAGGATTTCGATAAACTAGTCCCTTTTTCTCAAGTTTATCTACAACATAAGTAATACTTCCACTTGCGATTAATATTTTTTCTCCAATATGTTGAAGTGGTTGATTTCCTTTATGATACAAGAGCTCTAGTACTGCAAATTCAGTTGGATTTAAATTAAAACTAGCAATTGATTTGTTTGCTGAATCACTGATCTTTCTATGAGCTCGCGATAATACAATAAATAGCTTTAAAGAAAGCTCTATATCTTTTCTATTTGTCTCTTCCATAATAATACCCCTTCAATTTCTTTTACATCGTTCATTCTATATTACTATTTTACACTTATTAATCAATCTTAAGATTATTTCAATGAAAATGACTTATTTAATTCAGTTAGTAATTTTTTTTGGTATGAAATAATTAACTCGTCCAATTCTTGACTGGCTTTTAAGGTCAAATGTTCGTTTAACCCTTTAGTTTCCGCAAAAAATACCATTTCTTCCCTTTTTAATGAAATAGATAATAATAAACGGCTGAGTTGATATTCATTCATTAGACTGATTCCCTTCTACAGGATGTTTTTTAACAAACCTTTTCATACTTAATCGAATTCGTTTCTATTATTCATTTTAACTAAATTATTTAAAATAGATACAATATGAAACCTACTAAGCAAATTTACCTAGTAGGTTTATTTTTTTTTATGTAATAGCTCTTTTATCGATCGTTCTTACTTAAATAAATTAGACGACTTTTTATTAAATCCTGCTTAAAATGATTCCTTTTCAAAAATAGTATAATTTTATTATAAAATAAAAAAGCTGAAATGTAATGGAATTTATTTACCACTACTATTTCAGCTTTTTTTAATACTATTTAGTTGCCTGCTTTTATTTTATGACCTTTAATCATCATTAGTTTTACTTTATAACTTATTAGAAATTCAATTCCTTCTAGCCATTTCTTCGTTTCTAGAGGGGTTCTTCCCCAAACAGTAATTCCATGATTTCTAACAAGAACAGCCCCAAAGTCCTTTGTTAAAAATGGAGTGTATGCGCGTTTAAACGTTTCCATGTCTTGAGCATTCTCAATGATTGGAACTGTTATTTTATTTTCAAAATACGAACTTGTTAAGATATGAATCATCTCATTATTTTCAAGTTCTACTTGCCCTTCATTGCTAAATAACTCAGAAATAACATTATTATCTACAGTATGTACATGAAGCACACAAGTAGCAGCTGTTTTTTCGTAAATATTTGCATGAATCAATGTTTCAAGTGATGGCTTTAATACCGTATCAAATACTGGTTCACCAAGGTTATTCACAACAATAAATTCTTCATCACAGCGTGCCCTCTTATCCTTCTCATCCGCTGTTACAAGAAATAATAATGGATCGTCTGAAATTTTCATAGACAAGTTTCCACTCGTACCATAAAACCAATCTCTTTTCGCCAAATCACATTTAATATTTGCAAGCTTCTTCCATTGTTCTAAAAATAAACTCATATTTACACCTCCACTTATTTAAACTATCTATTTGGACACCGTTAAAAATTCAAACTATTCATACTATTTAATAAAATTATGTCATGTGTCGGTCTTCATTGTCAATAGTTCTAAGTAAATGAAGAATCATCAATTTTCTACAGCTTTTATCCATTTTTGATAGTAATTAATGATTTAATACTTTTTTTACATCTTGATTTGACAATACTCCTATTTTATTAAACAAATACGTGAAAAATAAAACTTTCCTACTCATTTTCTTGACCCTTTCTTTCCCTAAGGAAACTTTTTTGTGTTTAGTAAATCATATGTCTTTTTTATTAAAAACGTGAAGAAAATCTACTATTAATTCGGCAAGATTCTTCGTATTTTTACGGGTTTTTAGTGCAAAACTTCTTGAAAATACTTCCCGCTAAAATTATTTTGATCTTATAATTTTCATTCATTTTCTATTTCGCTTTTCAAAATTTAGTAATCTCATTAATTTATGATAAAATAAATCGATAATAATTTAGAACGAGGTATATAAATGAACATTGTTTTAGCTACATTAAATGCAAAATATATCCATACTAATTTGGGGATTCGATACATTAAAGCCTATGCTCAGCCTGAATATGATATAGAGCTTGCTGAATATACAATTAAAGACCCAAGTCTTAATATCATCACAGACTTATATAAACGTAAGCCAAAAATTCTTGGCTTTAGCTGCTATATTTGGAATATCGAACAAACGATTGAAGTAATACGTATGTATAAGAAGATTGATCCTTCAGTTATTATTTTTGTTGGCGGTCCAGAAGTAAGCTATGATGTCAATTATTGGTTAGATCGTGTAAAGGAAATTGACATCGTTACGATTGGTGAAGGAGAAATCACTGTTAAGAAATTAATTAAAGCGATTGAAAATGGGGATGATTTCACTTCTATAAATGGCATTGGTTATCGAGATGAAGGAAAAAATATCATTAAACCACAAACCGAAAAAATTGATCTGACAACAATTCCTTCCCCTTATCGATTTAAAGAAGATTTGCCATTTCTAAGTAAAAGAATTCAATATATCGAAACAAGCCGAGGTTGCCCATTTAATTGCCAGTTTTGCTTATCTTCTATTGAAGTTGGGGTACGATACTTTAATCGAGAGGTGATCAAAGATGATATTCGTTATCTTATGGCAAACGGAGCAAAAGTTTTTAAATTCGTAGACAGAACTTTTAACATAAGTCGTAGTTATGCAATGGATATGTTCCAATTTTTAATTGACGAACATGTGGAAGGAACTGTATTCCAGTTTGAAATTACTGGTGATATTATGAGACCTGAAGTCATCGAATTTTTAAATCAAAATGCACCTAAAGGCTTATTCCGATTTGAAATAGGCGTTCAATCGACAAATGATGCGACAAACGAGTTAGTTATGCGAAGACAAAACTTTGAAAAGCTATGCAGAACTGTCACACTTGTACGAGATGGAGAAAAAATAGATCAACATTTAGATTTAATTGCTGGTTTACCAGAAGAGGATTACGATTCATTCCGTCAAACATTCAATGACGTTTTTGCGTTAAGACCCGAAGAACTACAATTAGGTTTCTTAAAAATGCTAAGAGGAACTGGTGTACGATTAAGAGCAAATGAACATGATTATGTGTATATGGATTATGCTCCGTATGAAATATTAAGTAATAATGTACTATCCTTTGACGACATTGTAAAAATTAAACAAGTTGAAGATGTACTTGAAAAATATTGGAATGACCATCGAACAAATAATACGATTGAATATTTAGTTGAAAATGAGTTTGAAAGTCCTTTTGATTTCTTCCAATTATTTGGTGCATATTGGGAAGAACGTGGTTGGTCAAGAATCGGTCATCAGCTTGAAGATTTATTTAAGCGTCTAAATGAGTTTTTAACGCATTATCAAATTAAAAACGAGACCATCGTTAAAGATATTATGAAATTTGATTATTACTTAAATCATAAATATAAACCACGTAAACCTTGGTGGTCTGAAATAACAAACCATGATTTTACGAAGGAAATTTATAAACGAATTATTGATAACCCTGAATTTTTAGGTTCAGAATTTATTTCACTTCATTTAAACGAAAAAGAAATCTTTAAACATACAATGATTGAATCACTTTCATTTGATATCGAACATTTCTTACAAACTGGAGAATATAGAACTGGTAATTATGCAATGCTAGTTTATTTCTCACCTAAAACATTATCGCCTTCATTTTTTACAATTGAAGTATGAGTAAAAGAGGACAATATTCAATTTTGGATATTGTCCTTTTTGAATTGAAATCACTAAATAGTAAATAATAATTTGTAAGCAGAGGTGATATATAATGAAGAGAAAAAATAAGAAAACCAAAATCGATTCACCAGTATTGGATGATACTTTACCCCATATTTCAAACTTTCCATCTTTTAAAGGGACAGACATTAAAATGGAAGAACCTTTTGTAAATTCAAAAGGTGTAGTCATTGGAGACAGTAAGTATAGCTCTCCTAACTCTCCATTAAATAATTGGTCTGAAGATGTTGATCCATCAGTTATGGCAGGAGACGAATGGGTTCATCCAACAAATGATATTGGTTGGGCAAGTCCTGAAAACGCTGACCTATTAGAATCAAAAAAGCGAGAACAACCAGCAAAACAATTTATGCATCCACAGCACGAAACGAGAGACTGATCAAGCACAAAGATTTAGGGGATCGAAAATGGTTTATCATTTCTTGACTCCCCTTATTTTTCTTTAAAAAAGTGCGATATTGATATCGCCCTTTTTTTGGACTAGTAGCATATGTAACTGCGCTCTGTGGTGTGTGAAGTGGACTAAAATCTCTAATAACCATTCGAATTTTGAATATTGAAGTCCCCAATAGGAAGTCGTTTTCTCAACTAAATCATTTTCCTTCATATTAAAATAGTATTTCTTTAACTCATCAAAATTTTTTTGTAATAGATATCTCATTTCTACTAGTGAGTTACATTTAACCACCCTATAATAATTAACCATCTTTTCTTGACTTACACCGCTCATAATTTCCATATCAGCACCAATCAGTTCACATAAATGCTGGACTAATTCTCCGATCGATTTCTTATGTTCAACCGGTCGAAAATTTAGATCCTCCTCTTTGATTGAATCAATCATTTCTAAAACACTCTTTACACATAAACTCAACTGATTAAACACATTCTCAATATACATAATTAAAGCGGGACAAAGAATGATAGAACTTTAACTAGTGTGTCTTCAATCAATCCTTAAATAATCAAACTTGTCCCTATTCCTCCTTCCCCTGCTTACCTCCACCTATTTTTTAACCGTCATATAACCCTTTCCTATTGAATAGACTTGTACCATATAGGAGGGATTTTAATTTATGAGAACTTTGGCTTGGCATGAAACCTTAGAATTACATGAAATTGTTGCTACAACTACTCACTACTTATTTAAGCTTAAAACAAATTTAAAAAATATTACAGATGCAGGATTAAAAGAATTATATAAAACTTCCATTACATTGTTTGAAAATAATTTACGGGATTTACTTAAATTTATGAGCAATATTAAGATTGGAGAAAGAGATGCACAAAGCAATAAACTAGCAAGTGAAATGAGTGCAGAAGATTTATTATCAGCAACAAAAGTATTAACCAAAATGTATGCGCATGCACTTACTGAAACAGCTACCCTTGATTTAAATAATTTATTTATTAAGCATCTAGTATCAGTGAACAATTTACATACAAAAATTTTTAACTATTTATCAAAACAAGGACAATATTCCGTATTTAATATTAATAAGTTAATCGAGAACGATGCTAAAAAAGCTATGGATGTCTTAAAGATGCCGTATTAAAAAATGGACGTAGTCAAACGTCCATTTTTTAATCTTTGTTGAAGTTTTTATTCGATAAGTCTGTCACCTTTTCAGCTGCAATGTGATGATATCTCTTCGTATTTTCAACTAATTTTATCAAATTTAGATAAGTTTGCTTAGCCCCTAAAACAAGTAATGGTACCCCAATAAAATCAAGATGTAGAAATCTTGATGTAAAACCACCTAAAGTCATAGCTAATGGTACAGTTGGCGATGTACTTGATAAGATTATTTTATCCTCTTCATTTAATAAGATTTTTCCTAAACCTTCGATCGCTGTCGGGACATTTTTAGTATATCTTTTTGCTACAGTATATACTTGGTCCCCATTTTCGTCTTCACCATGATAAAAAAGTTTTCCACCATCTTTTGGTTTTAGTTTATTAAATAAGTACGTATTTTTTACTTCTTCCGTTGTCGGTTGCCGATCAAGTGGTAATTGCTTCAAATGATATGCAGCAGCCAGAGGTGAAGAATGCGTACCACCAAAACAGTAATAAATATAATATTTCATTTATCTCATCCTCAAATTTTTATATTAATACGTATGTAAATGTAATTGTTTTGAATCCCATTCTGCAAAGCATACTTGTTTAAGTGATAAATTTGACTCAGAAAGTTTTTTATGAACCCACTTTTCATCTTTTTTCAACGTGTTAAGAGCTCTTTGAGTTATTTTCCCATCACTAATTACGACAACCGGTAAAAATTCTTTTTCCATTTGAATTTTTAAATCCTGTTTAGTAGGCGTATCAAAATTTGATTTCTTCAAAACACTAATCGTACCGTCATTTTCTAAAATAGCATACGCAACTTCACTAACTGAAAAAGTATCTTTTGATCTGAGTAATTGCATCAATTGGTCAGTGTCCAAACGATTTCTTTTCAATTCTTTCCATTGTATTGCACCGTGCTTTATGACAACTGAAGCATCACCTTCTAAGAACTTTCTTGCCCATATTGACTTTTGTGTCAAGATTTCTGTTACTAAGATTAATGCTCCCCAAACAAAAATACTAAAAAGAATTCTTGGTAGATTTGCTTCTTTATCATATATTCCATCTCCTAGTATATTTCCTAACACTAGCGACGAAATCAAATCAAATGGTGTTATTTGTGTAATTTGAGTTTTCCCATTAATTTTAACAACAATAAAAAGAGCTATATATCCACAAACCAACTCAGTAAACATTTCATGATAACTCATGTATAACACTCCTAAAATTTTAATTACCTATTAAATTTTCTTACTACTTTACTCTTTTTATACATGAAATTGGTAATTGAACTTCATTCTAATTAAACTTTAATAATCCATATAAATAGATGCGTCTGGATGAGATCCGACAGTAACTAGATCTTTTAATATTTTAGCTAATATATAACTATAAACAGTTCCATTTCCACCATAGGCCATTAAAAAAAAGCAATTAGGATATTCATCATATTGCCTAATCATTGGTAAGCCGGAATGTGTTCCTCCAAATGTACCAGTCCAATAAAATTCTGGTTTAGCATCTTTATAAATAGGAAACAATTCTATTAAATTTTTGATAAGCACTTCTTTTTTATGAAATAACATAGATTCACGTTTTTCTGGTATTATTGTAGGTTCATCAAGCCCTCCGACAATTATTCTCCCATCAACTGTAGTACGAAGATATAAATAAGGTCTTGCAGTTTCCCAAATTAAACAATTTTCATACCATGCATTGTTTTTCTCAATTAGAGGTTGGGTTGCAATTGCAAATGTTGATGTTAATACTGCATTTTTCTCACTTTTTACCTCTAATGATTCATAACCTCCAGCAAAAATAACTTTATTTGCTCGAATCGTATGTTTATTTTTAGTAAATAGTTTTACCCCTTCATCTGTACCAATGATCCGAATTACCTCTGTATCCGAAAATAACTTCACTCCACGTTTTTTGGCATATAAAAGTAAACCGTGTGCGCATTTATATGGATTTACTTCAGCGTCATCCCCTGTGAACAGTGCAGCTTCTTTTGAAAAATTAAACTTTTCTTCAATTTGTGATTTTGTATATCGTTCAACATTAAAACCATTTTCTATTAATGCTTTATATTCCAGATCAATCATTTTTTTACCATCTAAATTACTAGCAAAATATAAACTTTTTCTTTTTATAAAATCAGGATTAATATCGAACGTTTTTGACATTTCTTCAAGACCTTTAATTGCCTCTACACATAATTGATAATGACGGACAGCTTTTTCTTTTCCATAAGAATTGATAAACGAATTTAAAGTTTTATCATTTGAATATTGTAAGAGCCCCGTATTTGCACTAGTACTTCCTTGTACAAGTTTTTTACGCTTATCTAGTAATATGACCTTAGCTCCCGTTTGACTTAAGAAATAAGCACATAAACTTCCTGATTCACCGCCTCCAATTATTACATAATCACACGCTTGATCTTCATCGAGTGACTTTATATTTTCGAGATCACTATGTGAATCAGTGTATGTCGTTGGCCAATACAAGACTCCACTTATACTTTTCAACGTCTACTCTCCTTTCAAAAATCATATTTAAGGTAGTTTTTGTCAGTTGAATAAAAAAAATCCCACTTTTTTAAAAGTGAGATTTTTTTTTAAACGTAATATAGATCATTATTAATGCAAAGGATTTCTAGAAACTTACTGAAATTATGATCTTTCAGCCAACCATTTACCAATCGTTGGATATGTCGTTTTTAATGAAACAGGTCCAAACATGATTGATACATGGCCCGATGGAATCGAAACATACTGCTTATCTACGCTTGAAATATGCTCATTTAATGCTTCAACTTGGCAAGGCATCGCAATATGGTCTTTCGTAGCAGAAATATTTAAAACATTAGCTTTAATGTTTGAAACATCTACTTTTCTTCCTCTAATTTCTAGGTCACCGCTTAATAATTTATTTTGCTGGTAAAACTCTCTAATCCATTGGCGATATGCTTCACCTGGGAATGGAATACCATCTGTAACCCATTTTTGCATTAACTGCCACGATTTAATAAATTTTGTATTATCAGAACGATCCAATAATGTTACATAAGGTCCAACAAAATTAGTAACTGGTTTTAACATTTTGTTACCAAAATCGATCATTTCAGGAGGAATATTCCCCAATGTATCAACAGCTTTATCAAGTGCAAAGTATTTTTCATTTAAAAACGCACCATATAATCCTGTATCAGAAAAATCGAATGGACTAGTTACAAAAATTAAGTTTTTAATTGGTGCATTTTCATATAGTGCTGCATAAATACTAGTTAAAGTACCACCCATGCAATATCCTAACATGGATAATTCTTTTGCACCTGAAAAACGAAGAACCCTATTTACCGCTTTTGCAATATAGTCGTGAATAATATCGTCAAATTTTAAATGACGATCTTCATGACCAAATGTTCCCCAATCTAATAGATAAACATCAAATCCTTCATTTACAAGGTACTCAACAAAAGAGTTCCCCTTTGTTAAATCAAGAATATACGGTTTATTAATTAGCGCATAAATAAGAAGGATTGGCGTCTTTTTTACTTTTTTTGTAGTTGGAATATAGTGATATAATTTACTTTTATTTTTAGTCCAAATCACTTCTTTAGGAGATTGACCTACTAAAGGTTCTCCCTCTTTTATAAGAATATCTGCAGTTTTCTTCAATCTTTTGTATGATTCTTTTAATCCGCTCGGAAGCGATTGTGTAGCTTTTTCTAACATTTGTGAATTAAACACACTTTTCCCCCCTTTAGATCTTAAAAATGTCATCTATAAGTAAGACTTAAACGTAAAGTCCGCCATTTACATTAATCTGTTGACCAGTAATGTACTCTCCACCTTCACATAAGTAAATAACAGCTTTAGCAATCTCTTCTACAGTACCAAATCTTCTTTTTGGTATTCTAGATTTAATTTGCTCTTTTACATTTTCTGGAATTTCGTTTACCATGTCAGTTTCAATAAATCCAGGACATACAGAGTTTACCGTAACGTTTGATTTTGCTAATTCAAGTGCTAATGATTTAGTAAATCCAATCATGCCAGCCTTTGCAGCAGAATAGTTTGTTTGGCCGAATCCTCCTGATTGACCAATAACTGATGAAATATTAATGATACGAGCGTTATCAGATTCAAGTAGGTGAGGTAGAGCAGAATTACATGTGTTATAAACACTGCTTAAATTCACATCAATAACCTCATGCCAATCTTCTGCACTTAGTTTCTTGAAACTACGATCTCTAGTAATACCAGCATTATTAACAATAATGTCTAATCGGCCAAAATGCTCAACTGTACGATCAATTAATGCTTTCGCTTGATCTAATTCAGCAACGTTAGCTTGCACTGCTAATGCTTCATAACCATTTTCAAAAAGTTCATCTACAACTGCTTTTGCGTGTGCTTCACTATTATTATAATTGATTACAACTTTTGCACCTTTTTCTGCTAAAGCAAATGCTATACCTTTTCCGATTCCTTTTGCTCCACCTGTTACGATCGCTACACGATTTACTAAATCCATTGTCATTTCTCCTTTTTTAACTAGTTATTGTTTTGTTGGTTGTTTAGTCGTTAATTGTTGTAAAAGTTGTTCAATGTTAGCCATTGAAGACTTTAGTTGCTCAACGCTTTCCATTGAAGACTTTAACTCACTAATTTGTTGATGAATTGATTTGGTTTCAGCTTTTAATTTTGTAAGATCTCGTTTAACTGTCACAATGTCTAGCTCTTTTTTCAATGCTTGAACATCTAACTCGGGTTGGGAATCTAAAAATAATTGATCTTCTAATGTATCTACTTTTGATTCTAAATTAATCACTAAGCTAGCTACATTTGCAATATCTTCTTTAGAAGCAATATTTGAAGCCTCTAAGAACGTTTTTGATTGATCATTCAACATCTTTTTACAGAATAGATTAAAATCTATTACAGAACCCATCCACTCGGAAAATTCTTCCTTCTGAACATATTCGTTCATCATTTTTCCAAAGTATTTTTCATTAACATCATACATTTGCTTCCACATTTTTAATGGATCTGAATAATTTTGCTCTGACATGTTAATCCCCCTCACTATTTTAAGTATAGAAAACAAGTTAACGACAAAACAATCCAATGTTTTCGCGATATTTCTACATCTTCTGTCGAAATTTGTTTTTTAATATTCATTATATTTAAAATACATTGACAATAAATTTAACTAAGTGTAAATTACACCTAAGGGATAATGATTCCATTACTACGATATAGGGGGGAACAGTACTTTATGACAACAAATGAAAAGGAAACAAGTAAAAAAAATAAACTCGAAACTTCTGAATCGATTACATTGCCTAAAAACTTCTTAGTTCCCTTTCTACTTCTTAGCCTTAAGCAATGGAATATGCATGGGTATAAATTAATGCAAGTATTATTTGATTTAGGTTTTACTACGCTTGATTCAAGTAATGTCTATCGAATTCTAAGGCAACTTGAAAAAGATAGTTATATTAAATCTAGTTGGGAATATGGAAATGAAGGTCCGGCAAAACGAATTTACTCAATCACAGATGCCGGAGAGGAATATTTAAAAACTTGCCATAATTCATTTACTCAATATAATCAGATGCTCCAAACATTTTTTTCGATCTATACAAATTCATTCTTTCCATTTAGCAACTCTGATCAAAGTTTTAAAGATGATTGAAATTGCAGCAATGCATTCAATAATAAATTTTTTTGGAGGAAACACTAATGACTGAAAAAACAATCGAATTACAAACTGAACTTGCAGCTGAGAATTTTCAAAAAATGCTTCAATATTTATTAGACAATCAATTACAAATCCAACAATGGACAGAGTCATTATTTCAAGAACAAGCAAAACAATGGAAAACGTTAAACGATCAAGTTCAAGTACAACAACAAGAGTCATACGAACAATTCCAAGAAATGATTAAATTATTAAATGAAATTAAGCCTACAATTAATCAAGAGACTTATGAAAAAACTTGGAAAAAATTATTTGATCAGTTTGCTCCATTTCAATCTTTATGGACGAATATGAATCAAAACCCATATCAACCGTTTTTTCAAGCTATGAGTACATTTTCAAATCAACAACAACAATTATTCCAACAATTTTTTAAACAACCATTAACTAACTCACCTTACACTGCTTGGACGAACATGTATCAACAGTTCCAAAAAACTCAAGAAGATTGGTTAAAAAACCTACAAGAATTCTCATTCGCTAAACTATAATAATTGTACAATTTTCTTGATTAGCTAGGTATTTCATCAAGGAGAGGATGAAACAAAATGAATGTTTTCGAAAGTGCAAGACATGTACAGGAAGTTCATTTTGACTCCATATCAGTTGGTGATGAAGCTACTCTTGAAGTAAAAATTACTGCCGAGTTAATCGAACAATTTGCTGCAATTTCAACAGATGTAAATCCAATTCACTTATTAGATGATTTTGCAAAAGAAAGCATCTTTAAAGAAAGAATTGCACATGGCATGTTGATTTGCAGCTTTATTTCCTCAGTATTAGGTACAAAACTACCCGGTAAAAACACCATCTACCTATCTCAAGAAGTATTTTTCAAAGCACCAGTAAAAATTAATGACACAATTAAAGTAATCGTTAGTGTGATACGTAAAAGAGATGATAAAAAATTATTAACGCTCCAAACGAATGTATATAATCAAGAAAATGTACTCGTCGTTGAAGGCTCAGCGTTGGTTAAAAAGTTAACATCACCCTAATATGACTGTATTTACCAAGCATGAGAAATCCCTAAATGTAAAAAATAGAATTGTAAGCTATTACTTACAGAAAGGGAGAATTTATCATGGCTAGAACAAATAAATTATTAGTACCAGGTGTAGAGCAAGCACTTGATCAATTTAAATATGAAATCGCTAATGAATTCGGAGTAAATTTAGGATCTGATACAACTGCACGTTCAAATGGTTCAGTTGGTGGCGAAATCACTAAACGTTTAATTGCTCAAGCGCAAAGTCATTTAAAGGGTGTTTGATTTAAATAAAACTATATAAAATGGCTTAATATAGGGGAAGATTTAATTCTTCCCCTTTTATTTTTATTTTTATTGGAAGAAAATAGAAATTTTTATCTTAACTAGTTGTATAGACAAGTTGAGCGTTTTAAGTTAATATTGAAAGCGTAATCATTATAATAATTTTCGGAGGGAAAACATTATGCTTAGTTTTTTACAACGCATTGGTAAAGCATTAATGCTACCAATCGCTGTGCTTCCAGCAGCAGGACTTTTACTGCGCTTTGGACAACCAGATTTACTAGACATTCCGTTTATGGCGGCTGCTGGTAATGCAATTTTCTCTAATCTTCCATTAATCTTTGCTATCGGTGTTGCAATCGGTATTTCAAAGGATGGAAATGGAGCCGCCGGTCTTGCAGGTGCAATCGGTTACTTTGTATTAACTGCAGGAACAACTACGATAAATAAAGATATTAATATGGCTGCTCTTGGTGGTATTATTACAGGGGTTATAGCTGGTCTTCTTTACAACCGTTTCAGTGGTATTAAATTACCTGAATGGCTAGGTTTCTTTAGTGGACGACGATTCGTTCCAATTATAACATCAGCTACGATGCTTGTATTAGCAGGTATATTTGGTTATGTATGGCCAACAATTCAAGATGCAATTAACTCAGTTGGTAACTGGATTATTGCTATTGGTCCAATCGGGGCCGCAGTATTCGGTTTCTTAAACCGTATTTTAATCCCACTAGGATTACATCACGTATTAAATACAATTTTCTGGTTCAACTTAGGTGACTTTACTGATGCTGCTGGTAAATTAGTTCACGGTGACTTAAACAGATTCTTCGCTGGTGACAAATCTGCTGGTGCATTCATGACTGGTTTCTTCCCTATTATGATGTTCGGTCTTCCAGCCGCTGCATTTGCTATGATCGCTGCTGCGAAACCAGAAAGACGTAAAACTGTTTCAGGTATGTTTATTGGACTTGCATTAACATCTTTCTTAACAGGTATTACGGAACCAATTGAATTTGCATTCATGTTCATTGCTCCAGTACTATATACATTCCATGCAATCTTAACTGGTTTATCAATGGGTATCGTAAATGCTTTAGGAATTAAAGATGGGTTTACTTTCTCAGCAGGTTTCATGGACTACATCCTGAACTACAATATTGCAACAAAACCGATTCTGTTACTTCTAATTGGTTTAATCTTTGGTGCAATTTACTTTATCGTGTTCTACTTCGCAATTAAGAAATTTGACATTAAAACACCAGGTCGTGAAGACGAAGAAGTTGAAACTGATGAAGTAACAACTGAAATTGGTGATTCATTATACCTACAAGCTTTAGGTGGAAAAGAAAACTTAACAAATATTGATAACTGTACAACTCGTTTACGCTTACAAGTAAAAGATGCTTCTAAAGTAAATGAAGCACTTCTTAAAAAAGCAGGTGCTCGTGGAGTTATTAAATTAGACGATAAAAACGTACAAGTAGTAGTTGGTACAAACGTAGAGTTTGTTGCTGAAGACTTGAAAAAACAAGTAAAATAATTGTAATTGATTTTAAGGCTTGTCCGAATGGGCAAGCTTTTTTCTTGCAACTCATAAGGAATCACAATTAGTTAGGGAGCTAAGTCTTGAACTTTAGTTTCCATACGGGGCCATGTGAAACTCTTTAAGTTAAATCATGAATTATACTTCCTTTTAAGGGGTTCTTGAGATACTATTTAATCTAATTCTTGCATTTTACTTCCTCTTAAACGGTTCATACGGTACTTTTTATGCTATTTCATGAATTATACTTCCTCATAAACGGTTCATGCGGTACTTTTTATGCTATTTCTTGCATTTTACTTCCTCTTAAAGGGTTCATGCGGTACTATTTAGACTATTTCTTGCATTTTACTTCCTCTTAAACGGTTCATGCGGTACTATTTATGCTATTTCATGAATTATACTTCCTCTTAATCGGTTCATGCGGTACTTTTTATGCTATTCCTTGCATTTTAATTCCTCTTAAACGGTTCATGCGGTACTTTTTAAGCTATTTCATGAATTATACTTCCTCTTAAACGGTTCATGCGGTACTTTTTATGCTATTCCTTGCATTTTAATTCCTCTTAAACGGTTCATGCGGTACTTTTTAAGTTAAATCATGAATTATACTTCCTTTTAAGGGGTTCTTCAGACACTATTTAAAATTTCACTTCCTCTTAAACGGTTCATGCGGTACTTTTTAGGCAATTTCTTAAAATAATATTGAACAGAATATTACATTAAATGAATTTCACTTTAATAAAATAAACAAAGAAGTTTAATTTACATAAAGTAGGTGACTAAGATGGAAAGAACGTACTTTATTACTGGATTTCCCGGATTTATTTCAAAACATTTACTCCTTAAAATTCTTGATAATGAAATGTCTTTTCAAAAAATTTATTTACTCATTCTTCCTAATACTGAAAAACAATGCCGAGATTTTTTATTTACATTAGATCAAAAATATCCAGATTATACTCTTTTAAAAATAGAACTTTTAACTGGTGATATCACTAAGAAAAACTTTGGACTTAATTTAATAACTCAAAATGAACTTATTAATAATATAACAGACTTATTTCATTTGGCTGCAATATACGACCTTGCAGTGCCTAAAAAGATTGCATATGAAGTAAATGTGAAAGGAACAATAAACGTAAATGATTTCGCACTTAAGTTGAAATTTTTGAAGCGTTACACCTATTTTAGTACTAGCTATGTGTCGGGAACTCGTGAAGGAAGAATTTATGAACATGAATTAGAAATGGGACAAACATTTAAAAACTATTATGAAGAAACGAAGTATTATGCCGAAATTGAAGTTGAGAAGCTAAAAACCCAACTTCCAATCACCATCATCAGGCCTGGAATTGTAGTTGGTCATTCAGAAACTGGTGAGACAAGTAAATTTGATGGACCATATTTCATTTTAAACTTCTTCACAAAACTTCGCTATTTACCTATACCACAAGTAGGTAAAGATAATGCATATTGCAATTTCATTCCAATCGACTATTTAATTGACGCTGTTTACTATTTGAGTCATGCAAAAATCGGAGTTAACAAAACTTATCAAATTACAGATCCCTCTCCTTACCTTGTACAAGATATATATAAAGAATTTCTTTCCTATTACTTAAACAAAACTACCGTAGGAATTATTCCAATGAAAATAATTAATCCACTCCTTTCCATTCCTTTCATTAGACGTTTACTTAAAGTTGAAAAAGAGGTAATATCTTATTTTAATTGTTATTCCGAATATGATTGTATGAATACTTTAACTGATTTACAAAACACAAGTATCAAATGTCCGGACTTTAAAGATATACTTCCTGTTATTACAGATTATTATAAAGTGAATAAGGCAGTAACAGAAAAGCATGTATTAATTAAGTAAATCTAGTTATGTTATTTCGCTTCTATATATATGAAGGAAAAAAATCAAGAGACAGTCCCAAAAGGTAGATTTTAGCCTTGAAATTTATAAACAAAACGCAAGAATGTTGATTTAACAGCATTCTTGCGTTTTAATTTGACGTTTTTTAATTAAGTGGTTTGATACAACCTCTTTTACTTAGCTCTAAGTCAAAAATAATTTCAAATTATGCACCTTCAATACGTTCATTACAGAAAGATTACAATCGTAACTGAATAACAACAAAAATGGATTTTTCTTCCTGTATTATAACGTGGAAATATGATTATTTCTTAAGTTTAAATTTTTTCAGTGGAAATTTCAGGAAAAAATTTAAGATAATGTTTTAATAACATTCTAGTAAAATAGTAGTTATAACAACGACTTTTTTATTTCTGTATTAAAACAGTACTACCAAAAAAATCCTCAAATTCTCCTCGCCATTTTTTCCCATAATTATGTCATCCGTTTTCATGCTAAAGTATTACTTGTACAGCGAGACGATAACCAAACAATTGGAGGAGAACGAACATGAAAAAAATCATTACTTTATCAACTGTGGCTGCTACTCTATTAGTAGGTGCTCCTGTAGGTGCCGTAAACGCAGAAACAATTACTAAGGATACAACTAAATCATATACACAACATATTAATTTAAATAATTCTTTATTCCATTATTTTAAACTACCAAACTTATCAACTACAAATGGTACTATTAAAATCGATTTAAATAAATTATTTACTTCTAATGGTATTGATATGAAGGAACTTCAAGATGCTATGAAGCAACAATCTGGACAAGTTCCAACGACTAAGCCGGCTAACCCTGGAACTACAAAACCAACAGTTCCAACAACGCCAGCTAAACCAGCGACACCTACAACAAAACCGGCGGAACCAACTACACCAGCTAAACCAACAACTCCGTCAACTGAAACACCAACTACACCATCAAATCCATCAAATTCAGCATCATTATCAGCTTACGAATCAAAAGTAGTTGATTTAACAAATGCTGAACGTACAAAAGCTGGTTTAAAACCATTTACTGTAAATGCAACATTATCTAAAACAGCACGTTTAAAATCACAAGATATGACTGACAAAAATTACTTTGATCACAATTCACCGACTTATGGATCACCATTTGATATGATGAAACAATTCGGAATCTCTTATAACTATGCAGCAGAAAACATTGCTAAAGGTCAAAGAACTCCTGAAGAAGTAGTTACTGCTTGGATGAACAGTGCTGGTCACCGTGCAAATATCTTAAATCCTAACTTAAATCAAATTGGTGTTGGTTATGATTCAAGATCAAATGCTTGGACTCAACAATTCATCGGTAAATAATCAGTAAAGTTTTATATAAAGTAGTCCGTTTATCCGGACTACTTTTTTTATTATGTGAAAAAAACGTTGATGTATTCTAACATTATTTGACTTTAGCCTCGGATTAACTTTCTTCGTAAACGTTCCATTAATGAGGAATCTATTTCTTCAATTGCAGAGTTATTTTTTCGGACACCGGAACCAAAATGTATTTCTTCTACATTCGTATATTCTATAAAGTCTGTTATATTTTCAATGGATAATCCGCTTCCTGCTAAAATTTTTATATGCGATTTACTTGTCAGTTCAATCATATTTTTTATTATTTCTTTCCCATCAATAGCACTAGCAACACCACCAGATGTTAATACATGCGTAATTTCAGGGTAATTTTTTAATGTATTAATCGCTGCTAACAGATCATTTGATTCATCAATTGCTCTATGAAATGTTAAGTTCATATTTTTTACTCGAGCCGTTACTTTTTTTAACAGATCCTCATCAATTGTATTCTCTTTTGTCAAAGCACCAAAAACGATACCAGCAGCTCCAAGCTCGTTACATACACTAATATCACTTAGGATTACTTCTTGATCATACTGGTCATATAAAAAAGACCGACTATGAGGTCGAATCATGACATGTACTGGAATCGAGACATTTTGAACAACCTGTTTAATTGTCGCATAACTTGGTGTTAAGCCCCCTTCTTTTATCCCAGTAACTAATTCGATTCGATTTGCCCCAAACCTTTGTGCATCTAATGCATCTTTTACGTTAGTGGCAATAACTTCTAATAACATTTCATTCATCTCACTTTTCGTTAAGTATTCGTTTTATATCCGATGGAAATGGGATATGAATTGATAAATTTTCTTTCGTAAAAGGATGCACAAATTGTACATTACTAGCGTGTAATCCTTGACGATTCAATAAATTTTGTTTCCCACCATATAATAAGTCTCCGATTAATGGATGACCTAAAAAACTTAAATGAACTCGGATTTGATGTGTACGACCAGTATCTAACTGACATTCTAATATTGTTACATTCATCATTGATAGATATCTTATTTTTTTATATTGTGTAATTGCTTTATCGCCATTTCTTGAAACCCTTCTTCTAGTAGGATGATGTCGATCTCTTCCAATCGCTTCATCTATAGTACCTTTTGCTGATTTAACGTTCCCTTCAACTATAGCTGTATAAGTACGTTTGATTTTACGTTGGCTTAACATTGAATCTAAAATTGCACTACTCAATGCATGTTTAGCAAATACGACTCCGCCGGTCGTGTCTTTATCAAGGCGATGTATATGACGTACTTTTGTTTTTAATCCATTTTGTTGGAAATGAAATGCTACCCCATTTGCTAATGTATTTAACTGTCCTTTTTCATTAGGATGTGTGTCGACCCCAATAGGTTTATTAGCAATAAGTATATGTTCGTCTTCAAAACAGATTTCAATCGATTGATCTTGCGGAATTACACCATAATCCTCCTCTTTGAACAATTGAATTTCAACTTGGTCACCACTTAAAAGGAATGTATTCCAAGGTTTAATTTCTCCATTAATTCTACAACCTTTTGCCATCCTTAATTCATGTAACAATTTCTTTGGAAACTGCCATACATTTTTTAAATAGGACTCAACTGTTTGATCTTTATGCTCAACACCTATTATTACCTTAAACCATGAATTTTGTTTCTTTAACTCCATTTTTTAATCACCACTTTCGATATGGCTATTATATCAAAATAATTAGCAAAAAAAAGAAGCACCTGTTTAAGTGCTTCTTAATGGAAAATGTAAATTCATTAACATCCTTTGAAAGCATTCAGATAAACTTCTTCTAATTCTTTTACTAGAGGTAGTTTTGGGTTTGCAGTAGTACATTGATCTTCGAATGCACGATCAGCTAAATAGGAAACTTTTTCTAAAAATTCTTTTTCAGTAACTCCTTGTGCTTCGATACTCATATTGATATTTAATTCCTTAGCTAAATTAATAACTGCTGCAATTAAACTTTCAACACCTTCTTGAGTTGTTGTTGCTGGTAGTCCTAGGAAACGAGCAATTTCAGCATATCGTTCATCAGCAATGAAATGTTTATATTTAGGGAATGCTGTAAACTTAGTTGGTTTCTTTGCATTGTATCTTATAACATGCGGCATTAATATTGCATTTGCTCTGCCATGTGGGATATGGAATTCCGCTCCAATTTTATGCGCCAAACTGTGGTTAATTCCTAAGAACGCATTTGCAAACGCCATACCTGCGATCGCTGAAGCATTATGCATTTTTTCACGGGCTTCAAGATCGTTCCCATTTTCATATGCTTTAGGTAAATATTTAAATACTAATTTAATAGCTTGTAATGCTAATCCATCTGTATAATCATTTGCTAAAACACTTACATAAGCTTCAATTGCATGTGTTAATACATCCATACCTGTATCTGCTGTAATGCTTTTAGGAACAGTTGATACAAATTGAGCGTCAATAATTGCTACATCAGGGGTTAATTCATAATCAGCTAAAGGATATTTGATATTATTTGCTTTATCAGTAATTACAGCAAAAGGTGTAACCTCTGAACCAGTACCAGAAGTAGTTGGTATTGCTACAAACTGCGCTTTACGACCTAATTTAGGGTATTTATAAACTCTTTTTCGAATATCTAAGAATTTTTGTTTAGGTCCGTCTAAAGTAGTTTCTGGGTATTCAAAGAACATCCACATCCCTTTAGCTGCGTCCATTGCTGATCCACCGCCGAAAGCAATAATCGTGTCCGGTTCAAATGATATCATTCTATCTGCACCCTTTATTACAGTAACATCTGAAGGATCTGGTTCTACATCTGAAAAGATTTCAATCTGAACATTTCCTTGTCTTTTCTCTAAATAATATTTAATCACATCAACATAACCTAGTTTAACCATTGCTTCGTCTGTTACAATAAATGCTTTTTTAATATTAGGCATTTTTTCTAAATACTGTGTTGAATATTTTTCAAAATAAATTTTTGGTGGTAGTTTGACCCATTGCATATTCATATTTCTTCTTCCCAATTTTTTAGTATTTAATAAGTGTACAGTTGTTACATTAGACGATACTGAGTTTTTACCATGCGATCCACAGCCTAATGTAAGAGAAGGAATAAAGGCGTTATATAAATCTCCAATTCCACCATGTGCTGAAGGAGCATTTGCTATGACACGACATGCTTTCATTCTTAATCCAAACTCTTTTTGAATTTCTTCATTATTGCTATGAATAACGGCAGAATGTCCTAATCCACCAAGCTCTAACATTTCTCCACAACGTTTAAATCCTTCTTCTTTATCATTTACTTTAATTGCTGCTAAAACTGGGCTTAATTTTTCTCTTGTTAAAGGTTCCTTCGCACCTACACTTGTGCATTCAACAATAAGAATTTTTGTATCTTCAGGAACAATAATGCCAGCAAGCTTAGCAATTTCATATGCAGATTTACCAACTATGTCACCATTTACAGCACATGTAGCTTCATTTATGACAAGCTTTTCTAATTTCTTTTTATCTTCTTTTGTAGCATAATAACAATTATTTGCTTTTAATTCTGCTTTCACTTCATTATAAACTTCTTTATCTACAATAACGGCTTGTTCAGAAGCACAAATCATGCCATTATCAAATGTTTTTGAAAGAATTAGATCATTCACTGCAGATTTTATTTCAGCAGATTTCTCAATATAGCATGGTACATTACCAGGTCCAACCCCTAAAGCAGGTTTTCCTGTACTATAAGCCGATTTAACCATACCAGCACCACCAGTTGCTAAAACAAGTGCTACTCCTTCATGATTCATTAAACATTTTGTTGCTTCTATTGAAGGGACTTCAATCCATTGAACACAGTTTTCTGGTGCTCCAGCTTTAACTGCTGCATCACGAACAATTCTCGCTGCTTCTCTACTACATTTTTGTGCGGAAGGATGAAAAGCAAAAATAATTGGATTTCTTGTTTTTATTGCAATGATTGCTTTAAATAAAGTAGTTGATGTAGGGTTAGTTGTTGGTGTGACCCCTGCAATAACCCCTACAGGTTCAGCAATTTCAGTTATTCCTGTTTGCTGATCTTCACTTATAATCCCAACTGTTTTATTATCTTTAATTGAATTCCATATATATTCAGTCGCAAATATATTTTTAATAATTTTATCCTCATAGATTCCACGATTTGTTTCCTCAACTGCCATTTTTGCTAGTGGCATATGTTGATCTAAACCTGCTAGAACCATCGAATGTACAATTTCATCGATTTGAAGTTGATTAAAGCTTTCAAATTCCTTTAATGCTTTTTGTCCTTTTACGACTAAATCATTTACCATTTCAGAAGCGTTACTAATTTCATTTACAATTTTTTCTTGAACAGCCATTTGGCTCTCCTCCTCTGATGTCGGACAGTAATCACCATATTGAAGCTTCATTATGTCCGATTTATAATTGTGAAATATTTCACAATTCTATTTACAAATATAATATATATCCTTTTGATTGAAATTGCTATGTCTAATTTGTGAAATATTTCACATTTTGTATATTTTCCTTTCTTTCCTTACTTTTAACTTTTTGTAGATTTTTGTTAATTCTTTTCTTTTTTCAAATATTTTCGCATATGATAAAATTAAGAATAAGTTCTCATTGAACTTATTTTTCACCTGTTAGATTTTTCTAACAAAACTGGTATAAAGGACGTGTAACCATGATTGCTCGAAGGAGCATTTGGCAACGTAAAGACTTATCCTACACTTAGCAGTTTTAATTTAGAGAACCAAAAGAACTCTAAAATAAAACTGAAGGTAGGCGAAACTATGGTTGACAGGCGATTATGTTATTTCTTCAATGATATATAGCTATGTAGTTAGAAAGCCAAAAAACTAACTACGAGCTCTATATGTACGTAGTTAGTTTATAAGCTACTTTTAACTACTAACTACGAAAAGAGGAAATAACAATGAGTAACAATCGTTTGGGTGAGACCTTAATGATTTTAGTTGGTTCATTTATTTTAGCCACTACACTGTATCATTTTCATTATCAAAATAATTTAGCTGAAGGTGGATTTATTGGTATTGCTTTATTAGTAAAAAACGCTCTAAATATATCACCTTCAATTACAACCTTGCTACTTGATATTCCAATTATCTTAATCGCTGGATTGTATTTAGGTAGAAAATTATTAATTAATACGACTATCGGTGCAATTTCGTTTTCTGTTTTTTATTCTATAATAGAAAAAACATCTTCTAATTTTACATTTAATTTTGGAAGTCATCTTTGGATACCCGCTATTTTAGGTGGAATTTTCGCTGGACTTGGTTTAGGGTTAATTCTAAGAAGTGGTGGTGCAACTGGTGGAGATGATTTAATCACAATCATAATGAGCAAAAAATCAAAAATATCGATCGGTAAAGTATATTTTATTTTTGATGCTATAATACTTCTTTGCTCACTATCTTACCTTTCTTGGAATGAAGTAGGATATACCATTCTTTCTGTTGCAATCTGTGCGAAAGTAACAGAATTGGTCTATGAAAGTAAATTTCAAAAAGAATCTGTTACAATTAAAACGAATGAAAAAAGATTACATGCTTAATGCATGTAATCTTTTTTTGATTCTGAAAAATCGGTGAGCTCATTTAAAACATTTTCGGCAGCTAGATCGTAAAGACAATCTTTAAAAAGTATTGCTAGTCTTCGATAATCATTATATTTATCTAATAGCTCGTCTACAGATGTGGCATTACCGATGCTTGTTTTCTTTCCTTCTTCCTGCTTTTTAGCAAACTTAATTGTAAATGTGCCAAGTTTCTCAAACATTGAACCGTAGAAATCATCGAAGTTCGATACGCTTATTAATTCATCTTCTTCAGCGTCAACTTGAAGACCATCAAATTCTCGTAAGAGTTCGTAAATAATGCTACTGTACTCATCATTTAAATAAATACTTTTTTCGATCCTGTACCCGATCACTCGATAGAAATGACCATCATTCTTCACAAATTGAACAGTATCATTTATTTTAAACTTAAAATACTTAAACATTGAACTTCACCCCTACCAATGTCTTTTATCATACTATTTACAAAACACTATAGATACTATACAGACAAAACTTGACAAATTTAAAAAACTTAGCTAAATCCCTTGCATTCTTGAAAATAATTTAGAAAATTGGTAACCTATACGTACAATCCAACTTTATTAATAACTTTTAATCATAATTTAGGAGGTGGATTCTGCCTTGCTAACCGATAACGACAAACTTCTTCTAGATGATTTAACAAGTTTAATGATTCGAGTTCGAAAAAACTGGCAAAAAACTGATGAGGAAGTTAAAAACTCCTTAACTCCACCAAAGTATTTGCTTTTATATTTAATTTATAAAAATCAAAAAATTACTGCTTCAGAACTTGGAAGACAAATTGGATTATCTTCAGGTTCTATTACAACTGCTGTTAATAAATTGGTTGATAATCATTTAATTTCTCGAAAAAGAGATAGCCGAGATCGAAGAGTTACATGGCTTGAATTAACTGATGAAGGAAAACGGTTGGTTGAAGAAATCTTCAATTTCAGACAAGAATTATGGCAAACTTTATTCGAAAATCTTTCACATAGTGAAAGAGATCAATTTCGATTCTTATTAAACAAATTAATCTCAAACTAAAAAGGTTATCTCCTAGAAGATAACCTTTTTAATTTGAATTATTTATTTACCAGTTTTCAATTCTGTCCAATACTTATCATATAATTCTGTTTGGTCCCCGACATCTTTAATCCAGTTGGTAGCATCCGTTTGTGCTTTTGTTACATTAATAAACGGATTTTGTTTATACTCTGCCGAATGATACGGTTCTGATTTACTATTTGGATCAGCATAGCCAATCGCCTCATAATTTTGTGCACTTACTTTTGGGTCATATAAATAATTAATAAACTTCTGGGCTAAATCTTTTTGTTTAGCATCTTTTGGTATGGCCAAAGTATCTGCCCATCTTGAAGATCCTTCTTTTGGTACAACCCATTTAATATCTTTAAGCTCTTTTTGAATATAGGCAGCATCTCCGGACCATACTTGACCAATCCATGCATCTTCAGTAATAAACTTTTGTTTTACTGTATCCGTGTCAAATGCTAATAGGTTAGGAGTTAATGTTTTTAAATTGCTATAAGCTTTTAACAATTCGTCTTCATTTGTTGAACTATTTGAATAACCATTTTTAATTAATCCCATTCCAAATACTTCTCTATTGTCATCAAGTAACGTTACATGACCTTTGTATTTTGGGTTCCATAGATCGTTCCAGCTATCAATATTTTCTTTTACATATTTTGGATTATAAGCAATCCCCGTTAATCCACCAGTGTAAACAACTGAATAGTCCCCATTTGGATCAAACTCTTGATTTGTATATTCTGGAGAAATATTATTTAAATTTGGCATTTTACTTTTATCTAATTTAGCCAACATATTTTGATGAATCATTAGTTTAACCATATAATCTGAAGGTTGGATTACATCATAATTCGAACCGCCAGCCTTTAGTTTTGCATACAATTCTTCATTACTTGCAAAAACTTGATAATTAATTTTAACATCATATTTCTTCTCAAATGACTCTAAAACTTTCTCGTCAAAATTATCTGCCCAGCTATAAATATTTAATTCTTTTTTTCCAACTGAACAAGCAGATAATAGCGAACTTACTAAGCCTAATGAAATTAAAATTGCTGCAGTTTTTCTAAATATACTCATAATTCGTTCAGACTACCTCCTTATAATCTGGCACATTAATCCAGTATGCCTTTTATTCTCTACTCTACAAAATTCGATTTTAAACAATATAGGATTTTTTCTCTGATTTTTCTTGATTGTTAATACCTTTTGTACGATACACCTCAGAAATTACCATTAAGAATATAATTGTAACGATTAATATCGTCGAAATTGCATTTATTTCAGGAGTTACACCTTTTTTAACCATTCCATAAATATAAATTGGCAATGTAGTTGAACTAGGTCCTGAAACAAAAAAGCTTATGACAAAATCATCAATACTTAATGTAAAACATAATAGTGCAGAAGCAATAATTCCAGGCATTAGCGCCGGTAAAGTTACAAATCTAAATGTCTGCCATGGTGTAGCACCTAGATCACTTGCAGCATCTTCTAAATCAGATGACATTCCTGAAAGTCGAGCTGCTAAGAGAATAATTACATATGAAATACAAAATGTGACGTGAGCAATAATAATGGTAATACTTCCTAATTCAATATGAAAATTAGTAAATAATATTAGTAATGAAAGTCCCATTAATATATCTGGAACGACAATTGGTAAGTAAACTAGCCCACTAATAAAATTAGTAAATTTATACTTATGCTTATGTAAAGCAAGTGCACAAATAGTACCAAGAATTGTTGAAAGGATTGTCGTGACAATGGCAATAAATAAACTATTCATAAAAGCATCAATAACTTGTGGGTTTTGAAATAAATTTAAGTACCAGTCAAACGTAAAACCAGTCCACTGCGCATTAATCTTTGATTTATTAAATGAAAATAGGATTAAAATCAAGATTGGTAAATATAAACAAATCAAAATAATTGTTGAAAATCCAATAAGTATAGGTTTTTTCATTTATTTCTCACCTCTACTTTTATCAGCACCAATATTTTTTGTAGCTAAATAATAAAGTCCAATTAAACCAATTGACGTAATGACTAAGAATATTGAAAGTGCAGAACCAAATGGCCAGTTTCTCGCTGCTAAGAATTGATTTTGAATAACATTTCCGATTAAAGCAACTTTTGATCCACCCATTACATCTGAAACAACAAACATTCCAAATGAAGCTACAAAAACTAATATACTACCTGCAAAAATCCCTTTCATCGTTAATGGAAGAGTGACATATATAAAGGTTTGAAATGGCGTAGCTCCTAAATCGTTTGCAGCATCCAATTTTCGGTTATCTAACTGCTCAATGGCAACAAAAATCGGTAATACCATAAATGGTAATAATGTATAGACCATCCCCATTATGACTGATGGTGTATTATAAAGTAGTTGTAAAGGTTCTTTTATAATCCCTAATTGGATTAATAAAGAGTTAATAATTCCTTTTGAACGAAGGATAACAATTAATGCATACGATCTAACTAAGAAATTTATCCAAAAAGGGATTGTGATTAATAATAGTAAAACTCTCTGCCATTTTTCATTTACAACTGTAGCTGTATATGCATAAGGATATCCAATCAAAAGAGTAATTATTGTCGTTACTAAAGCAATCCAAAAAGTTGTCCATAAAACTTTTAAATAAAGTGGGTCAAAAACTTTTACAATATTTTCTAAAGTAAATGTTTTTTCAATTTCCCCATACATTCCATTTTTCATAAATGCAAAACCAAAAATTAATAATAAAGGCACTAGAAAAAATACTAATAGCCAGATAATCGTAGGTGCAATTATGTACTTTTCATTTTTCAATACATAATCACCTCATCTTCCGACCTCCAACTAATTTCAACATGATCATTTCTATTAAAACTTGTTTGGTCTGGCATTTGATAGACAATAATCGTTTGTTTATGTTTATTTAAATCGATAAAGATTTTATTTAAAGTCCCTACAAATTCTACATCTCTTATTATGCCTGAATAAGGATTATTCTCATTTGTAGTATGTGAAACTTTAATATTTTCTGGTCTAACCGCAATTTCTTTCACACCTTTATCAAAGAAATTATTTTCACCGATAAATGAAGCTACAAATTTGCTTGCTGGGTTTTGATAAATTTCTTTCGGTGATCCGATTTGTTCGATTTTCCCTTTATTCATAACAACGATTCGATCACTCATGCTCATCGCTTCTTCTTGATCATGTGTTACATAGATAAAAGTAATTCCTAATTCACGCTGAAGATTTTTAAGTTCTCTTTGTAGATCTTTGCGAAGCTTAAAATCAAGTGCTCCTAATGGTTCATCCAATAATAAGACTTTTGGATTGTTCACTATTGCACGTGCGATTGCAACCCTTTGCTGTTGACCACCTGATAATTGACTAGGTTTACGATTTCTAAATTCAGTTAATTGAGTTAATCTCATTGCTTCCTCAGCACGGACCTTTTGCTCTTCTAACGAAATACCTTTCATTTTTAATCCAAATTGAATATTTCTTTCAACATTCATATGAGGGAATAATGCATAATGTTGAAACACTAAGTTCATATCCCTTTTATATGGAGGTAAATTATTAATTGCCTCTCCGTTTAATTTGATTACACCTGACGATGGTTCTTCAAAACCAGCAATCATTCTTAAGAGTGTTGTTTTCCCACAACCACTTGGTCCTAAAATTGTTAAGAACTCTCCTGAATAAATTTCTAATGAAAGGGGAGAAATCACATTATTTTCACTAAAGTTTTTCTCTACTTGTTCAATTTCTATTATATTTTTCATTTTCCCGTCCCATCTTTAGTAATATTTTATTATTATGTAGAAATGAATAATTTATTTTCAACATATAAAAAGCCCCTTTTTGTCAAGGAGCTAGAAAAATAGTCATATTTAACCTTTATTTTAACAATTTACGAATCAACCGTAAAGCGTTTTTTGTTGTATGATATCTAATTTTCAAGTCAATTTTAGTCGTTTGTAAAAGGACACTTTTATCATGTGTAAAAGCAGCAAAACTGTACTCCCCGTGATAATTTCCTGAACCACTTTCCCCGACACCACCAAACGGTAAATTAGGATTTGCCATGTGATAAAGGGTATCATTTACACATCCTCCACCAAATGGAACTCTTTCAATTACTTTCTGAGCGATTTGTTTATTTTCTGTAAAGACGTATAGTGCTAATGGCTTAGGGTGTTGATTAATTTCATTTATGACTTCATCCATATTTTCATAAGTAAGGATTGGTAAAATTGGACCAAATATTTCTTCAGACATAATTGGTGAATCCCAAGATACATCAGAAATTAAAGTCGGTTCAATTTTATGAGATAATTGATCAAATTCCCCACCATGTAGAATTTCACCATTATTTAAAAAGCTAACCAAACGATTAAAATGGCGATCACTGATGATCTTTGTATAATCATTATTAAGTAAAGGTTTATTACTATAAAACTGAACTATTTCATTCTTTAATGCTTTAATAAAATCCTTTTTAACTGATTTATGAACATAAATATAATCTGGAGCAATACAAGTCTGCCCTGCATTTGTAAATTTTCCCCAAGCAATTCTTTTCGCAGCTAATTGAATATTCGAGTCGTTATGTACAATTGTTGGGCTTTTTCCACCTAATTCAAGAATTAGTGGCGTTAAATTTTTACTTGCTGCTTCCATCACAATTTTTCCAACTTGAACACTGCCTGTAAAAAAGATAAAATGAAATTTTTGTTGTAATAAAATCGTACTTTCTTCAATTCCACCATCAACTACAGCGATATATTGTTTATCAAAATTCTCATTAATTATTTTATTAATAATGATTGATGTATTTGGTGTTAATTCTGATGGTTTTATAATTGCAGTGTTCCCGCCAATTATTGCACCTATTAATGGAGCCATCGTTAATTGAAAAGGATAATTCCATGGTGAAATAATTAATGTTACTCCATACGGTTCTTTGTAAATATATCCTTTTGTTCCAATATGCGTAATTGGAGTTTTAACTTTTTTAGGCTTCATCCATTTTTTAAGATGTTTAATTGCTTCCGATAGTTCTTTTAATGTAAATCCTATTTCAGTTACATAGGCTTCAAAATCTGACTTATTTAAATCCTTTTTTAAAGCGCTCTTTATTTCATCCTCGTTCTCTACGATCGATTTATATAACTTTTTTAATTGTTCTATTCGAAAATTTGAAGTTTTTGTAAAACCAGTCTGAAAAAATTCTTTTTGCATAGATACTAAATGTTTAATTTCAGATGCCTTATATGTACTTTCCAAAATCATCATCACATCCTTTTTAAGTCCAATAGTTTAAACGAATAATCCTATGCTAAATTAAAATCTCACATAAAGTCAATTATTCTGTGAATACTATTCCTTATATTAACTAATGTAGAAATCGAAATATTAACTTTGTTAAAGGAATGTAAAGATATTGTAAATTTGTAAATTAATTAGACGTTTTTAATTGATTAATTTCAAAAACCAATTATTATTATTAACGTGACCTTTACTTTTTTCGACATTTTTTACATAGTTTCTGACATTATAAAATTAACTGACAAATGTGAAGGTGATAATAAATTATATGTTTTAGTTGGAGGAATCATAATGTTTTTTGGACAAAAAAAGGATGTATTCTTTGAAAAGCTTTTAGGTATTGCAGAGAATTTGCACGTATCATCAAAGTATTACGTTGATTTTAAAATAAAAAATGCAAGCGACTTAAAGAAGTTTCAAGAAGAAATGAAAGAATATGAAACAAAAGGTGATAAATTTATTCACTCTTTGATCGTTGAATTAAACAAAACTTTTATTACTCCAATTGAGCGAGAAGATATTTTACAACTTGCAATGAAAATGGATGATGTATTAGATGGATTCGAACATTGTTCAGCACGATTTGAAATGTATTCAATCACGTCTGCTGATGAATATATGGTTAAATTCGTTGATATTCTTCAAAAAGCTGTTGAAGAAATTTTACATGCAGTTAAATTACTTTCAAATAAAAAATTATTAGAGATCCGTGTTCATGCAATTAAAATTAAGGATTACGAGTCTCAATGTGATGAGCTATTACGTACATCAATTAAACAATTATTTATGAATGAAAAAGACCCAATTAAAATTATTCAGTATAAAGAAATCTACGAAAATCTAGAATCTGTAGCTGATAGTGCACAGGATGTAGCAAACACACTTGAGCAAATTATCATGCGAAATGCGTAAGGAGTCATAAAATGGAGCATTTATATTTACTTACGATTTTAATCGTGATTTTTGCATTCCTGTTTGATTTTATTAATGGATTTCATGATACTGCTAATGCAATTGCAACGTCAGTTTCAACAAAAGCATTAAAGCCACGTACAGCTATTTTATTAGCTGCAATAATGAATTTCATTGGTGCGATTACTTTTACAGGTGTTGCAAAAACGATTACAAATGGTATCGTTGATCCGATTACAATTCAAGGTTCAGATGGACTAGTTGTCGTAATTGCAGCTTTATTAGGCGGTATCTTTTGGAACTTATTAACTTGGTATTTTGGTATTCCAAGTAGTTCTTCTCATGCAATCATTGGTGCAATAGCAGGTGCCGCTGTCTCTGCAAAAGGATTTGGCGTTTTAGAGGCGGACGGTTTTATTAAAATTATTGAAGCTTTATTAATTTCCCCTGTTATTGCTATTACAATTGGATTTATCGTTATGACAATTTTAGCAACTATTTTCCGACGTGCTAATCTTTCTAAGACGAATAAAGGCTTTAGATTAGTCCAAATTTTCACAGCTTCTTTACAGTCATTTACTCACGGTACAAATGATGCACAAAAAGCTATGGGAATTATCATGATCGCTTTAATAGCTGCAAAAATTGAACCAGCAGGCGCAGATGTTCCTTTATGGGTACGTATCGGTTGTGCTATGGCAATGGCTATTGGTACATCAGTTGGTGGATGGAAAATCATTAAAACTGTTGGTGGAAAAATCATGAAAATTCGCCCAATTAATGGTGCGGCAGCTGACTTATCTTCTGCAGCTATTATTTTCACATTTACTGCTTTACATTTACCAGTAAGTACTACTCATGTAATTTCTTCTTCTATTATGGGGGTAGGTTCTGCTCAACGTGTTAAAGATGTAAACTGGGGCACTGCTCAACGTATGGTAATTACATGGATTATTACAATTCCAATTTCAGCAACAGTAGCTGCAATTTTCTATCAAATTTTAAAACTAATCTTACTTTAATGATAAAAAGGCGAATCGTATTTTTACGTTTCGCCTTTTTATTACATATATTCTCTTTTCCTTTTAGGTTTTGTAATAAAAAATATAAACAGCAGTAGTAAAATTACCGTTCCTGCTATGATAAAAGTATTCAGAGAGAGTATTGTCGGTCGATCATATGATTTTGCAGCTAGTAGCTCCGTACTGAAAAGTTTTTCGTTATTGGCCCATATTTCAACTTGTCCAAGTTTCTGATTTTTGGATATTCCATTTTCCTTGTATGACTGATCTATTGCATTTAACCGTTTTAATTTAATATCGTAATTTGTATTCGTGCCTAGTGCAGTCAAAAAGGATAAATCGCTAGGTATTTTTGTTTGAATTAAATCATTTCTTATTTTTAATTCCTTTTGCCAATCACGTTGTTTTATAAGCGTTTTTTGATGGATTCTTGAAAATGCATAGGCATCTAATAACTTAATATCTTGTAGATATTGCGGTTTTGATGAGCGTAATAAAATATTAATAATCATTTGGCCATCTTTTTTATCGATTTCAATTAAAGTATTCCTAGCAGCATCAGTATAACCAGTTTTCCCCGCATAAAAATAAGGATTTTTAAACATTTTTCCACGATTATAAATATATACATTCTTTTGCTTAGATGTACTAATATGAGCAGCTTTTGTACCCATTGCTTTCATAATTAATGGATATTTTAGAGCTTCTTTTGTAATTAAAGCTAAATCATGAGCAGTTGTATAATGATTTACATTGTGAAGCCCATTCGGATTCATGAAATTTGTTTGATTTGCGCCAATCATTTTAGCTTTTTCATTCATCATTTTTACAAAGTGGTCCATATTTCCGCCAACTCTTTCACCTATAGCATATGCTAAATCATTGGCACTTAAAATCATCATTGTCTTTAAAGCTGTATTTCGATCTAAAACTTCTCCTTCAGAAAAAAGAATTTGGGAATTACTTTTTTCTTCTTGGATACTTCTTTTTGTCATTTGAATTTTATCAATCTCTTTTAAATGATCCATCATAACCATTGCGGTCATTATTTTAGTTGTACTAGCAGGGAAATCAATTTTATTTGCGTTCTTACTATAAATTACTTCCCCACTATCGGCCAATATTGAAATTGCTTTATCACTAAATAAGTTTATTTCGTCTGCATGTACATTTTTTTGAATAAAGAAGCCACTAATTAAGCTAAAACAAAGGCATAATTTAATCATATTTTTAAAAGTCGATTTCATAAACACTAAATCTCCTTTGAACTTTTTTCATTTAGTTATTTTGTACAGGTTACATAACTCAAATTTAAATAACACTCTTGATAATAGAGAAGTGTTTGAAAACAATAATGCACCTATTATACCTTTTTAAGAATAAGGTCTCAACTAACCTATTTTTCAATAGTCTTTACTTAAATTAGATCGGTTATTTCCCGGAAAATCGACATCTATTTCTTTAATTTATCAATATATTTTAATCCCTCCCTTTTGCTTAAAGGTGATAAATTAGTTTGTATAATAAACAATTCAACCTCATTTGGATTGATATAGGAATACTCTCTCAATGCCCAACCTATTGCTTTTTGAATGAAAAACTCTTTGCTTTCTTTGAGAAGACGGCAGTAATGAAATAAACGCTCCTGGTCAGTTTTGTCCTTAAATTTCATCTGAAATAATATCGCTACTCGATTTAGCCACATATTATCCGAAGAGATCCATTTATTTGCGTACTCATCAATCAACTCTGGATAGATTAATAAATGATAACTAATTAATCGTCCAGCAATTGTATCAACGGTATCCCACCAAGACTTTTCAACTACAAGTTGTTCATATAATTTAATCCGTTCTAGCTCTGCTTTTTTTAACTGACGATCTAAACATGTTAATGCAATATATTGAAATTCTCTTTCTTCTAAGCTCCAAATATCGATTATTGATTCTAAATTTGGTGGTTCACCATTACTCAATCTAAACTGTCTCAAGAGTGCATTTCGTTCTGGTGCTTTTATTCCTAGAAAGGTAAATCTATTTTTCATATACGCTTCCATAGCGTGACGATTTTCATTATTTTTGTGTTCTTTAAAAAATCTCATTAACTCTGTTGAATAGTTGTCCATTATTCACTCCCTAACGTTTAACTAAGTAGTACTACTTAGTTAAGTTTATTTTAATCATTTCTTCTATTATAAATGAGCATAAAGTTTAATGAAAAGTGTATGAGGCAAAATTATGTAAATTTTCCGAAGATTAGTTTATGATAGATAAGTCAATAGGAAAGGAGGATATTATGCAACCAGCAGTTAATACAAAGGTTATTAATCAATCAACAATGTATCAAATTTTATTTGCAATCAGTTTAGGTCATTTATTAAATGACTCTATGCAAGCAGTTGTACCAGCCATATTTCCAATTTTAGAAAAGACAATGAATTTAACTTATACAGAAATTGGATTCATAGCCTTTGCGCTAAATATGACTTCCTCTGTAATGCAACCCGTTTTTGGGATTTTTTCAGACCGAAAGCCTTCACCATTTCTTTTACCGATTGGAATGGCATCGAGTTTATTAGGAATGCTTTGCTTAGCATTTGCACCTAATTTATTTATTGTATTATTGTCAGTTCTATTAATTGGGATTGGTTCTGCCATCTTCCATCCAGAAGGCTCAAAAGTAGCGTTTTTAGCGTCTGGCTCAAAAAGAGGACTCTCACAAGCTATCTACCAAGTAGGAGGGAATACAGGGAACTCACTGGCGCCAATCTTTACAGCATTAATTTTCGTACCACTAGGACAAAAAGGTGCTGCATGGTTTACGCTCTTAGCTGCCATTGGGATTTGTGTTTTAATTTACGTATCCACATGGTATCGAAATAAACTGAAAGAAAACCCGTTTAAATTAAAAAATAAAAGTCAATCTTCAGTTGAAAACATCAACATTACATCAGCTGTCAAATTTGCTATTATACTCCTAGTATTTATTACATTTGCACGTTCGTGGTACTCAGCAGGCATTGGTAATTATTATCAGTTTTACTTAATTAAAAGTTATGGCTTATCAATTAAAAGCACACAATTGTATTTATTTATCTTTATGATTTCAGGTGTAATTGGTACTTTCATAGGTGGAACGCTAGCTGATCGTTTCGGAAAACGGAATATGATTTTATTTTCACTAGTCGGTACATTCCCATTAGCCTTATTATTACCTCATATCTCTTTGCTGGCTGTTATTCCAATATTATTTTTAATAGGAATCATTAGTTCAAGTTCTTTTAGTGTTATTGTTGTTTACGCTCAAGAACTCGTTCCTGGTAAAGTTGGTTTAGTAAGTGGATTAATAGTTGGTTTAGCATTTGGGATGGGTGCTCTAGGAGCAGTATTATTAGGTGTAATTGCTGATGCGACTAGCCTAAAATTTGTAATGAATTTATGTAGCTTCTTACCACTATTAGGTTTAGTAGCTTTTATGCTGCCAAATGATCGAAAAAAATCTGTTTAAGTAGGAATTTATTTTCTTAAAAGGCTGTCTATATGACGGCCTTTTATTTATTATGTTGAAAAACGAGCTTCTCAACTACGCTAATTGGTCGTGAGTAAGGAACTTTCAAATTTTAGCTGGTTTACTTCCTTATAAACCTGTTATGAGGAAGTA
>NZ_NUGT01000034.1 GCF_002574545.1 Bacillus sp. AFS055030 | reverse complement strand
TAGAAAGATTCTTCCTCATAACAGGTATCCAAAGGTTCACTTTTCATGAATGAAACACTGACAACCCCTTACATAAACATGTCTAAATTTATCTATTTAATCATATATTGAAATACCTCAATTTTAGAAAAAGTTTTACCTTATTAAGAAAGATTGTACTTGATTGTTCTTACTTGAATACATCTTTATGCTTGTTAATTTACTGCACTATTAATGTAAAAGAAAATGACTTTCTTAAAAAGTATCTATGTAGCCAAAGTAGGAGGGTGTTGTTAGTGAATAGAGTTTCGTTAGAGAATTTATCGAAGAACTTTGAAGAAGTACATCCTGGGTTATCGGAACGGGAAGCATTTGAAGAAGCACATCGATGTCTTTATTGCTATGATGCCCCATGTATTAAAGCATGTCCAACTGGGATCGATATACCTTCATTTATAAAGAAAATAGCTTCTGGCAATTTAAAGGGATCAGCTAAAACAATTATGTCATCTAATCCTGTTGGAGCAAGCTGTGCCAGGGTTTGTCCTACAGAAGAATTGTGCGAAGGTGCATGCGTACTTAATCATTCTACAAAACCAATTATGATTGGTAATTTACAACGTTATGCAACTGATTGGGCGATAAAAAATAATCAAGTATTATTTAAGGCTGGAAAAAAGAACGGGAAAACAGTTGCAATCATTGGTAGTGGTCCTTCTGGTTTAGCAGCTGCTCGTGAACTTGCTTTATTAGGCTATGAAGTAACGATTTTTGAAGCCCAAAATCATGCTGGAGGATTAAATCGTTATGGAATCGTTTCTTTTAGGTTACCAAAGAGTATATCGAACTGGGAAGTTCAACAAATTGAAAAGTTGGATGTCAAGATCCAGACGAATACTAGAGTCGGTTCAGATATTTCTTCAGATGAAGTATTAGCAAACTATGACATGGTCGTACTAGCTATAGGTATGGGGAAAGTTCCGATGCTAGATATTGAAGGGGAGGATTTGGACGGAGTATACGATGCGATTGATTTTGTAAAAGAGACGAAATCAGGGGAATTATCCAATCGGTTCATAGGTAAAAACATTGCTGTAATCGGAGCGGGCAATACAGCAATTGATGCTTCGACATGCTCAGTTCGTTTAGGAGCAGGCAATGTCAAAATTTTATATCGTAGGACGCAATCGGAAATGAGCGCTTATCAATTTGAATATGATTTCGCTAAGCAAGATGGAGTAGAATTCCGATGGCTAACATTACCAATACGAATAATAGGTGAAAACGGAAAAGTAATTGCACTTGAGTGTGTGCGATTGGAATTAGGTGAAGTAGGAAAAGACGGCCGCCGCAGGCCTGTACTTATTCCAGATTCCAATTTTACAATTCCGGTAGATGGAGTCATTAAAGCGATCGGGCAAACTCGCTATATAGAGTTAATCGAGCAATTTGGTTTAGAACACAAAGATGGTGTTGTGAAAGTTAACCAAGAATCATTTCAAACGTCTAATCCTAAAGTTTTTGCCTGTGGTGATGTTATTTTTGGAAAAGGGCTAGGTGAAGCAATGGTAGTCACTGCGGCACAACAAGGAAAAGAAGTAGCTTATGCGATCCATAAACAATTAAACACTTAAAAGGAGGTTTTCTTTTATGGCAGATCTAAGTATCAATCTTGCAGGTATACAATCACCTAACCCATTTTGGCTTGCTTCTGCTCCTCCTACAAATTCGGGTTATCAAGTCCAACGTGCGTTTGAAGCTGGTTGGGGTGGGGCAGTTTGGAAAACGTTAGGGGAACCAATTATTAATACTTCCTCACGATTTGCTGCGATTAATTTTAACGGGCAAAGAGTTGCAGGGTTTAATAATATCGAACTAATATCTGATCGACCTCTTGAAGTAAATTTAAAAGAAATTTATGAAACGAAAAAAAGATTCCCTGATCGAGCTATTATCGCCTCACTTATGGTTGAACCACAACAATATAAGTGGCATGAAATCGTGAAAAGAGTAGAGGATGTTGGTGTTGATGGATTAGAACTGAACTTTGGCTGTCCACATGGCATGGCAGAAAGAGGAATGGGATCTGCATCTGGTCAAGTTCCTGAATTAGTAGAGCAACAAACTTTTTGGGTAAAAGAAGTTGCGAAAACACCTGTCATTGTCAAACTAACGCCAAACATTACTGATATTACTGTTACGGCTGAAGCGGCAGTTCGAGGTGGAGCGAACGCAGTCAGTATGATTAACACAATCAACAGTTTAATGGGAGTTGATTTAGATTCTTGGAATACGGTTCCTCATGTTGCTGGGAAGGGAGCACATGGTGGATATTGTGGACCTGCAGTAAAGCCAATTGCTTTAAATATGGTGGCAGAATGTGCACGTAATCCGCGTATATCAGTTCCAATTTCCGGGATTGGTGGCATTTCGAATTGGCAAAATGCAGTAGAGTTTTTATTAATGGGAGCGACTGGCGTTCAAATATGTACGGCAGCAATGCACCATGGATTCCGCATAGTGGAAGATATGATTGACGGATTGAATAATTATTTAGATGAAAAAGGACTTTCCTCAGTAACGGAGCTGGTAGGTAAATCCGTTCATAAATATTCAGATTGGGGAAATTTAGATTTAAATTACCAAGTAGTTGCTAGGATTGATCCAAAGGAATGCATTAACTGCAATAAATGCCATATTGCTTGTGAAGATACATCTCACCAATGTATTGATATGTTAGTAGATGAAAGCGGAAATCCTTATTTAAAAGTTCGGGAGGAAGATTGTGTAGGATGTAATTTATGCAAAATAGTCTGTCCAGTTGAAGATGCCATTAACATGGTAGAGATTCCAAATAAACAGCCTTCGATGACTTGGAATGATCGCCAACAAGCCTTAAATAGATTAGCACGTTCTAATCAATATTCAATTTTAAAGGGGGGAAGAAAAAGAAAATGAAGAAAATTATTCGAAATGGCACAATCGTTACTGCAACGGATATTTACAAGGCTGATATTTTAATAGAAGATGATAAAATTTGTGCAATTGGACTAAATTTAGATTGTACGGACGCTGAAATGATTGATGCAACAAATCATTATATTTTTCCAGGTGGAATAGACCCGCATACACATTTAGATATGCCATTTGGCGGAACCGTCACAAAAGATGATTTTGAATCAGGAACGATTGCCGCTGCCTTTGGTGGGACAACAACCATTATTGATTTTTGTTTAACAAATAAAGGAGAACCACTCCAAAAAGCAATCGAAACATGGCATGAAAAATCAAAACATAAAGCAGTGATTGATTATAGTTTTCATCTTATGATTGGCGAAATAAATGATGAGGTACTTCAAGAGTTACCTAGAGTAATCGAAAATGAGGGAATTACTTCATTTAAAGTATTTATGGCTTATAAAAATGTATTTCAAGCTGATGATGCGACCTTGTACCGTACTCTTTTAGCAGCAAAAGAATATGGGGCATTAGTAATGGTGCACGCGGAGAATGGAGATGTTGTCGATTATTTAATTAATCAAGCATTAGCTGAAGGAAAAGTAGAACCTATTTATCATGCATTAACACGTCCTCCTGAAGTAGAGGGGGAAGCGACGGGAAGAGCAGCTACATTAACTGGACTTGCAAATTCACAATTATATGTTGTTCATGTTACTTGTGCAGAGGCTGTTGAAAAAATAACGGAAGCCCGAAATAATGGGATCGATATATGGGGAGAAACATGCCCACAATACTTAGTACTTGATCAATCCATGCTAGAAAAACCTGATTTTGAAGGTGCAAAATACGTTTGGTCTCCACCACTTCGCGAAAAATGGAACCAAGATGTGTTATGGAATGCATTAAGAAATGGAAATCTTCAAACGTTAGGTTCCGATCAATGTTCTTTTGACTTCAAAGGTCAAAAGGATCTAGGCCGTGAAGACTTTTCAAAAATTCCAAACGGGGGACCAATGATTGAAGATCGAGTAAGTATCTTGTTCTCTGAGGGCGTTAAAAAAGGCAGAATAACATTAAACCAGTTTGTTGACATTGTCACTACAAGAAGTGCAAAGCTATTTGGATTGTACCCCGAGAAAGGAACAATTGCAGTTGGTTCAGATGCGGATTTAGTTATTTTTGATCCGAATAGTAAACGAACAATCTCCTCAAAAACGCACCATATGGCAGTCGACTATAACGCATTCGAAGGGATGGAAGTAAAAGGAGAGCCAGTGAGTGTACTAGTTCGTGGAGAGTTTGTCATAAAAGAGAAGCAATTTGTAGGTAATGCAGGTAGTGGACAATATTTAAAGAGAAAAAAATATGGTGAAACTAGTATAATAGAAGATTAGTAAAAAAGGGGATGAGTAGCTATTGTCAACATATAAGGAGTTTTTAAGCGAGAGAAATCAAATAGATTCCCTTATAAAAAAAGGCTACGAGATAAAAAATGTTAGAGAAACGCTAGACGGTGCCTATGTTGACTTTGAAAATCAAGATGAAGAGGAGAGGTTTATAACGCTTCACATAATGAATGCAGATACCCGGAAGTATTTTGGAACGTTGATTATTAAGCAGTTAGGGATTAATTTGTGAATTTGATAGAACCGAAGAATCGCAAAAAAATTAAAAAGGATTATCCTAATAGAGTAAATCATTAAAATAAATGGAAAATCGCATCTAATCCGTCATTACTAACGGTTTATGCGATTTTTTTCTATTTAAAAGGCTTTCCCATTAGTCAGTTTCCTAAACTAATAGAAAAGCCCAATTGTATTTAATCAAATCTACTCGTAATCATTTTTTTCCTTGTATAGAACTCGACCCCATCTGCACCATTTGCATGTAGGTCACCATAGAAAGAGTTTTTCCAGCCAGAAAATGGGAAGAAAGCCATTGGTGCAGGTACGCCGATATTTACGCCAAGCATTCCTACTTCAATATTCTCCCTGAAATATCGTATACTTGCTGCACTGTCTGTGAAGATGCAGGCTCCGTTTCCGAAGTCCGATTTGTTGGTTAGCTCAATTGCTTCTTCTAAAGAATCTACTCTAACAATCGAAAGCACTGGTGCAAAAATTTCTTCCTTCCAAATTTTCATTGATGGAGTGACGTGATCAAAAATTGTAGGCCCAATAAAATAGCCTTTTTCTTTTCGAATTAAATCATTTCGACCATCACGTAATAAAGTTGCGCCTTCTTGAATTCCACATTCAATATATAGTTCTGTTCGTTCGCGATGTTCTTTTCGAATGACCGGGCCTAGGAATATATCTTCATCTAATCCATTTCCAATTGTAAGGTTATTAGCTTCCTTTTTTAGTTTCTCTATTAATGGATTGACAATTTCACCTACTGCTACAACAACTGAGCATGCCATACATCTTTCGCCTGCCGAACCATATGCAGCTGTGATAATTTGTTTTACTGTTTCATCTAAATTTGCATCTGGTAAAACGATACTATGATTTTTAGCACCAGCTAAAGCTTGAACTCGCTTACCATTTGCAGATGAAGTTTTATATACATATTCTGCTACTGGTTGAGAGCCTACGAATGAAATGGCCGGAACATCTTTGTTTTGAAGTAACTCGTTTACAATTTCATGTGCACCATGAACAATATTGAATACACCTTTTGGAAGACCTGCTTCGGTAAAGAGCTCTGCTAAACGATTTGCAAGTAGTGGCGTACGTTCGGAAGGCTTTAGAATAAACGTGTTTCCACAGGCAATTGCTAATGGAAACATCCAGCAAGGTACCATCATTGGGAAATTAAAAGGTGTTATTCCCCCAATAACTCCAACAGGATATCGATACATAGCTGATTCAATATTTGTCGCAATATCAGGTAATTGTTTCCCCATCATTAATGACGGCGCACCGGCAGCAAATTCTACACATTCAATTCCACGTTGAACTTCTCCGTATGCCTCATTATAGCTTTTACCATTCTCAATCGTGATTAAATTAGCAAGTTCATCCCAATGTTTAATTAGTAATTGTTGATATGAAAATAGTATTCTTGCTCTTTTAGGAACAGGGGTTTTACTCCATGTAGTAAAAGCTTTTTTTGCTGCTTTTACTGCGGTTTCTAAATCTGATTTAGTTGAGAGAGGTACAAATGCTAATAGTTCTTCAGTAGCAGGATTTGGAACTGGGATTGTTTTGGCATTAGGTGAAGCTTCAATCCATTCACCATTTATAAAATTTTTTAAAATCTTTATATTAGTTTGTGTAGACAAGAATATCACCCCGAAAGTTTATAGTTTTGAGAATGCTTTGTTTAATGTAGTTACGATAAAATCAAGCTCTTCATCAGATGTTGTAAATGGAGGAGAAAGAGTAAGGATATTATTATAGCCTGGTACCGTATCTCCATTTCGACCAATTATTAGTCCCGCTGCCTTACATTCAGTGATTATTTTTAACACCAAGTCTGGACTAGCAGGTTTTTTACTTTTTTTATCTTCAACCATCTCAATTCCTGCAATAAAACCAAAACTGCGGATGTCCCCAACATTTTTATAAGTTAGTAAACGATCTAATTTTTTACGGAGCTTTTCACCTAAATAAGCTGCACGCTCAATTAAATTTTCTCTTTCAATGATTTCTAAATTTTTCAATGCAACTGCGCATGAGGCTGGATTTCCTCCGAATGTGTTAACATGACGAAAATGTTGATCTGTCCCTTGTTGTTTAAATACTTCATATAGATTACTACTGACTGCAGTTGCTGAAAGAGGTGAATAGGCACTTGTCATTCCTTTAGCCATTGTGACGATATCTGGTTTTATACCGAAGTTTTGATGTCCAAACTGTTTTCCAGATCGGCCAAAGCCACATATTACTTCATCAACGATTAACAAAATGCCATATTTATCACAAATTTCACGAACTTTTGTTAAGTATTCGGCAGGAGGTACAATCACTCCTCCACCAGTTATAACCGGTTCCATTATCATTCCAGCAATCGTTTCAGCGCCTTCAAAATTAATGACGTCTTCAATTGCATTTGCACATTGGATGCCACAATCTCCATATGTTTTACCAAAAGGACATCGATAACAATAAGGTGGTGCCACGTGCTGGAAACCCGAAGAAAGAGGTTCGTATTTCACTTTTCGATTAGCTTGACCAGTAGCACTTAAAGCTCCCATCGAATTGCCATGATATGCTCGATATCTAGATATAAACTTATAACGTAAAGGCTCACCATTTTGATGATGGAATTGTCTAGCAATCTTAAAAGCTACTTCATTAGCATCCGATCCGGAATTTGAATAAAAAATACGATAGTCTCCACCTAACCATTCATTTAACTTTTCAGCTAATAAGATGGAAGGAACATTACCTTGTGACATTGGAACATAAGGAATTGCTTGCATTTGGTCAGCTGCTGCCTTAGCAATTTCTTCACGACCGTAACCTACATTCACACACCATAATCCCGACATACCGTCTAAATAATTTTTCCCATCAAGATCAGTGACTGTACTATCTTTACCAGAAACAAGAACCAATGGATTTGGATTGTGAGGCGACATATGATGCCATACATACTTTTGGTCTAATTCAAGAAGCTCTTCTTTAGAAAGAGAAGTAGAATGATTTACTTTTACGGTTTTATCATTCATTAAATTGTCACCAACTTTCAATATTCTAGTATTATGGAATCT
The DNA here is from genome assembly GCF_002574545.1 of Bacillus sp. AFS055030. Taxonomy (GTDB): domain Bacteria; phylum Bacillota; class Bacilli; order Bacillales; family Bacillaceae_G; genus Gottfriedia. The sequence continues at coordinate 86,487 of NZ_NUGT01000034.1, read as the reverse complement.
CATTTTTGTAACTATACTTATTAATATTACTGAAGGGACTATATTATCCTAATACGATTAGACAAATTGTTAGATACATAAACGATCCTTTTTATCTAACTAAAAGGAGCACTATTCATTTAAAGAAATGAACTGTGCTCCTTAATAAGTAAAAATAAAAGTTTATAAAAAACGATTCCAAAATTAAAAAAAGCTTAGGTTTTTTTAATATTTTTATACTAGATAAACTTTAATTATTCATGCGATAATGAAATTTGAAATTTAAAGTTAAATTAGAAGGGCTGTATTGTTAATTGGTTTCAATCATTCTTGCATCATTAATTTTTATCATTACTCTTATTTTAGTCATTTGGCAACCGAAAAACATTTCAATTGGTTGGATCGCATTCGGAGGAGCGGCCTTATCTTTCATATTAAGGCTTGTTGATCTCCATGATGTCGTCGTAGTAACAAGTATTGTTTGGAATGCGACATTTGCATTAATAGCTGTCATTATCATTTCATTGATATTAGATGAAATTGGTTTTTTTGAGTGGGCTGCTTTGCATATGGTAAGTGCAGCAAATGGAAACGGGATCAAGATGTTCGTTTATATAAATGTTCTCGGAGCTATTGTTACCGCTTTTTTTACAAATGATGGAGGAGCGCTAATTCTTACCCCAATCATTTTAGCAATGGTTCGTAGCTTGAAATTGGATGAACGAATGGTCTTTCCGTTTATTATCGCTTGTGGTTTTATATCAGATACAACATCAATTCCATTTATTGTAAGTAACTTAGTGAATATTATCACTGCTGATTATTTTAAAATTGGCTTTTTAGAATATACGAGTGAAATGATCATTCCAAATGTCTTCTCACTAGTTTCTAGTATTTTGGTATTGTATTTTTATTTTCGAAAAGAAATACCGAAAAATTATGATCTTGGAAATTTAAAGGTTCCAAAGGATGTCATTAAAGATAAAAAGATGTTTTACATTTCTTGGTTAGTACTATTGTTATTATTAGCGGGATACTTTATTGGAGAATTACTTGAAATTCCGGTTTCGATTATTGCTGGAAGTGCTGCTATTATCTTTTTATTCATGGGGAGAAGAAGTAAGGTTGTAAATACAAAAAAGGTATTAAAAGAAGCACCGTGGACGATTGTTGTGTTTTCCATAGGAATGTATATAGTTGTCTATTCATTAAAAAATGTTGGTTTAACAAATGCATTAGCTCATTTAATTGATTCTGTTGCGCATCAAGGCTTACTGGTTGCAACGATAGGGATGGGGTTTATTTCAGCCATTCTTTCTGCAATTATGAATAATCTTCCTACTGTTATGATTGCATCACTTGCTATTGAAAATATCCATACATCAGATCTTATTAAAGAAGGACTGGTTTATGCAAATGTAATTGGTTCGGATCTAGGACCAAAGATGACGCCAATTGGATCATTAGCTACCTTATTATGGCTACACGTATTATCCCAAAAAGGGATCAAAATTTCATATCGCACTTATTTAAAAATCGGAATCATATTAACGATTCCTGTCCTATTATTTACTTTATTAGGCCTATTTATTAGCCTGAAAATACATTAATAAAACTGTTTGAGACAACTATTTTTTAGTTGTCTTTTCTTTATGAAAAGTTGATAAAATATGTAAACGATTTCCAAAAAAACACCTTTAAAAATCATTCATTTCAAGTAATCGTTTACATTAGTAATTCCAAAAATCACCATTTGACGAGTGGTTTTTATCATGATAGAGTTGTTCTTACGTTTAAAAACGAACGTCAAACCACGGCCATTGGTCATGGTTTTTTTATATTTATAAAACATGAAAGGAGAAAACAAAATGAAGAAAGTAATCTTATCTTTAGTAGTTGGATGTGGATTTTCTATTTTACTGACAGGGTACGAAACGAATAAGTCAGAAGTTAATAAAGAGATTTCTATGTTTAATCAAACTGAGGTACAAAACGTGTTAACAAACATTGTAGCAGTTGATCAATCAAAAGAGATCATTTGGAATCATGGACGCTAATTAGTCGTATGAATTTCCTTTGACTGGTCTTACGTTTAAAAACAAACGTCAAACCACGGCCATTTGGTCATGGTTTTTTTATTTGAAAAAAATCGAGAGGAGAAAACAAAATGAAAAAAGTAATTTTATCATTAGTAGTAGGATGTGGATTTTCTATTTTGCTGACAGGGTACGAAACGAATAGGTCAGATGCTAATAAAGAATATTCTACGTTTAATCAAACAGAAGTGCAAAAGGTATTAACGAACACTTTATCTAAGGATCAGACTCAACGAATCATTTGGAATCAAGTACGCTAAAAATAATTTAAAATTCGATTGTAAATTTTAAAAAAAGTCCCTTTACAAATTTATCCTAAAGTTATATATTTACATTTAAATTCTATATTTCTCTATTTCAAAACCATAGTTGCTTAATCTTAAAAAGAGCGGGGGAACCATTTCTTTATTGGGGTGAATCCTTTTTTGTAAAGGTAGGGGTATTCTTTAATCCCGAATCCGACAGCTAACCTCGTAAGCATTTAAAGAAGGGGGTTTATTTAGTATTGTTTTTAAACACTAAGTAAAGCTTAGTGTTTTTTGTATGCAAAAAAGTAAAAATTGGTAATTAATTGCCAATAAATCATTTGTTTTTATAAGAAAAGGGGAAAAATTTATGTATCATCCGTCCGTATATATAGAAATTGGACTTTTTATTTTAGCGATTTTTGGGATTTATTATTCAATCTCAAATTTTAATAGCGTAAAACGCGTATTTATTGGTAGACCTATGAGGACAGCTGAAATACATGCACAACATAATAAATTGATTTGGTTCATCGCCCTGCCAATTCTTGCAGCTGATTTGTATTCATCCGTATCTTATGGACCAGAGGCTGGAATGACCGAGTTGATAGTTCTAGGTGTAAAAGCACACTGGTATATTATACCGATTACAATCGCATCTGTTATTTTATTAGGAATTCTTATTCTTTCCTACATTATGGGGATTTTAGCTTATCCTAATGGTGGTGGGGCTTATGCAATTGCTAAGGACAATTTTAAACCTCGTTGGGTTTCATTAATCGCTTCAAGCTCATTATTAGTTGATTATATCTTGACTGTAGCGGTTTCAGTATCAGCTGCACTTGAAGCAGTGGCATCAGCTTACCCAGCAGTTGTGCCTTATGAAACGGTTTTAGCGATATTTTGTGTTTTTTTATTATTAGTTGTCAATCTACGTGGGGTTGCCGAATCAGCTAAAATATTTGCGTGGCCAACATTTGGCTTTATGATTTGTATGTTTCTTTTGATTTTTACAGGATTTTTTGACGAATTCCAAAATGGTTTTATACAACACCATACACCGACGTTTGGTACAGTACCACAAGGTTTAAGTATTTTAATTGTACTGAAAGCATTTAGTTCAGCATGTTCTGCTTTAACAGGTATTGAAACAATCTCAAATGCAGTACCAGTTTTTAGAGAACCTCGTCAAAAAAATGCGATTAAAACATATATAGCACTAGGAGTCATTACTTCAATTACACTTTTAGGCTTTGCTTATCATTTATATGTAAACGGAATTTCACCGAACCCAAATGATACGATGTTATCACAATTAATAAAGGTGTATTTTGGTGATGGGATAATATATCAAGGCATCATTTGGTTCACTTTTATTATTTTAATTTTAGCAGCGAACTCGTCATTTACTGGGTTTTCTCAGTTAGCTGCATTAGTAGCAACGGATGGGTTTTTACCTAGAGGGTTTACAAACCGAGGTGATCGTTTAGGATATTCTAATGGCATTATTGCGCTTGCTGCTGCTGCGAGTATTTTAATCATCGCATTCCAAGCTCATACTAATGCACTTATACCACTGTATGCAATCGGTGTATTTTTATCATTTACAATTGCACAATTAGGATTAATAAGAAGATGGAAGCGAGTGAAAGGTTCTAAATGGCAAGTTAAATTAGCGATCAATATAATAGGTTTTATGGTTACGTCTGTTGTTACGGTCATCTTTGCAGTAACAAAATTTGTAGATGGTGCTTGGGTTGTTTTAGTCGTAATTCCGACAATTATATTCTTATCTTTAGCAATCTATAAACATTATCAAAATGTAGCAAGCGAATTACGGATCGATTTAAGTTCGTTTAAACCAGAAGCAAATAAAGTTATAACAGTTGTATTAGTTTCTGGTACACATCGTGTCGTTCACAATACATTATCATTTGCAAAGGGGATTTCAACAGAACCAATCGCTGTTTATGTTGGATTTGATGATGAATCAATTGAAAGAATGGAAGAAAAATGGGAAGAGTGGGGTAATCCATGTCGCTTAGTCGTTCTAAAAAGCCCGTACCGTTCAGTACTTGCACCTCTTTCAAGATTCATTAAGTTAATTGAAGCAAATGATCAAGATAGCCACATCCAAATTGTCATTCCACAATTTATTCCTAAGAGATGGTGGCATAATCTTCTTCATAACCAAACAGCACTTTTAATTCGACTTTGGTTGATTAGTCAGAAAGATGTAGTCGTTACGACGGTTCCGTATCATTTGAGAAAATAAACAATTAAGGAAAAGAGTCTTTACTTTTAAGAAGAGATTAAAAACTTACTAAATTAATTAGAAAGCTATCATTCTTTTATTGTTAAAAGTTTGATAGCTTTTTTTGCCAAAAATAGGAATATTCAAATTATTTGATTTTTTTAATAAAAAACCTCAAATTCCCCCAAATTTTAAATTTACAAAAATTTCATAGTTTATTAGGTTTTTTAGGATAAATATCTACAGTTTACGTCAAGAAACTACATTTATTCAATTTTAATACGTAAAAAAATGAAGTATAAATCGCTAAATTTCCCCAATACAAGACAAGCAATACATGCAGTAAAATTTACTTAAATTTAAGTTTTTAGAAAAATTTTAATTCTTAAATTTATGTAATTCGGGCAAATAATAGAATTTTTTATTATTTGTTTATACTTGGGGGGGGAAAACATGAAAGAGAAAAAAACGTCTCATAAGAGTAAGAGGCCAACAAAAAAAATACTTTCGATCTTTGCTTTAAGTTCGATGTTTTTAAATGTTGTGATTCCTCAAAGTTTCGCAAGTGTTAATAATGCTGAAGCGAAACTAAACGAACAAGGTTTATCTAGTAATACATTTAGTGCAAAAGAAGTTAACCGTATTCTTGACGGGCTTACTGCTGAACAAAAAGCAAATATTGATAAGCTTACTGGAGCAGATCAAGCTGAAAAAATCCGTTTAGACAAAAAGGATTTAATCGGTTCAAAAAAGGTTAATGTTATCGTTCAATTTAAACAAGATCCAGCTAAAATACAAATCATTAAGCAATCTTTAGCTAAAGGTGGAGCAACTGCGAATAGTCAGGCTTTTGATAGCGAATATTCAGATGCTAAAAATAAAGTTAAAGATTCACATGCAAACTTTAAGAGCTTTTTAAATAAACAGCCTAAAACTACAATTGTTGGCGGGAAAACTGTTAAAACAGAAATCAGTATAACACGAGAATTTACAGATGCATTCAATGGCGTTTCATTAACACTACCTGCAAATTTAGTTCAAAAACTTGCAGAAAGTCCAGATGTAGCGGCTGTCTGGTCTCAAGTAGAATATTCCTTACCTGATGAAGGAATTTCAACTTCTCAAAAATCAATGACAGCAAAATCTGCTGGTAAGCCTACAACAGGGTTATCATTTTTAGGGATAGACAAGCTTCAAGCTGAAGGGAATACAGGTATCATTAAAAAAGGTCCACGTGCTGGTGAGAAGGTTAAAGTGGGTGTATTGGATACAGGTATCGATTACAACCACCCTGATCTTTATAAAGTTACACATGATGAAAATGGAAAATTATATGGTGGACATGACCTAGTTAATAATGAAGGATTTGATGCAGAAGGAAATATAAAATACGTTGATGACCATGACCCTATGGAAACGACTTATGATGATTGGGTAGCTGATAAGGCGAATCCAGGTTCAGTTTGGGGAACACCACCTTCAACTTATAAGCCATATATTACTTCGCATGGAACTCATGTTGCTGGAACGATTGCAGCAAACACGACGGATAATAACGATGTTTATTCCGCAAATGGGGTAGCACCCGATGTAGAGCTTCATGGTTATCGTGTACTAGGACCAGGAGGACATGGAACATCAGAATCAGTACTAGGTGGGATCGATCAAGCTGTAAAAGATCAAATGGATGTTATTAACCTATCACTTGGTGCAACAATTAATGATCCACTATACCCAACAAGTATTGCCATTAACAATGCTACTTTAGCTGGAGTTGTGTGTGATGTTGCTGCAGGTAATAGTGGCCCTGGACAAGCTACAGTTGGTTCACCGGGAACTTCGCCACTAGCAATTACTGTAGGTGCAAGTACAATCCCCGAAGAAATTGCAACAATGACCGTTAAGAATGGTTCAGTTTCTTATAAAGCACGTTTATTCGGGAAAAACTTTTCACAATCAGACGATGCTTATAAAGGTCAAACACTTCCAATCGTTGATGTTGGTTTAGGAAGTGAAGCAGATTATAGTGGAATTGATGTGAAAGGTAAACTTGTTCTAGTAAAACGTGGCGGGGATTACTTACAGACAAAAATGACAAATGCTAAAAATGCGAATGCAGCAGGTATGGTGATCTGGGATAATACGGATGATTCGGATACGCAAGGATATATTCCTAATTTCTTAGGTGTCAGCATCGATAATGTTTATTCCATCTCATTAACACAAGTACAGGGACAAGCTCTTTCTGATGCAATTAAACAAGATCCTAAAACGGCTAGCATTACATTCCCTTCTACTCTTGATGCTCCTATTAGTAAAAGTGGAGATGAATTAGCAAGCTTTAGCTCAACAGGTCCAGTTAAAGATTGGACGATTAAGCCAGATGTAGTAGCTCCTGGTGTTGATATTGCTTCAACAGCTCCATTCGATATTTGGGAGCCAAATCAAGAACATGATTATAAACTTGGTTATCAGATTATGTCTGGTACATCAATGGCAACACCACATGTTGCTGGTATTTCAGCATTAATTTTAGCTGCACATCCTGACTATACGCCTGCAGATGTTAAAGCAGCATTAATGAATACAGCTAAAAGTATTGACACAGATTCAAAGAAATATAGTGTTTACCAAGTAGGTGCTGGACGTGTTGATCCTGCTCGTGCTATTGGAACAAATGTAAAAATCCAAGTTTTAGATAAAGCATACGCAGCTGATTCAGATAATACTCTGAAAGAGGTTGAAAACCTTACAGGAAGCATGTTCTTTGGTTTTAAAGGAAGAGGAGAAGGTGCAACGAACGGCTCAGATGATGTGGTTTCATCAAAAGATTTTAATGTTTCTAACCAAGGAAATAGCAGTAAAACATTTAAAGTAAGTACTGAGTTTATTTCAACAAAATTTGCTGGATCGAATAAAGTGGGTCCAGGCACTGGAAATGATGTAAAAGTTGATTTTACTGTCGGTGGACAAAATGTGACAAACATTAATGTTGGCGGTGGAAGTACTGTTAAAGCAACAGCAAAAATTACAGTTCCGTCAAATTCATTAGAGGGCACTTACGAAGGGTATATTAACCTAGTAAACACTGCTGATTCAACAGAGTCTTATCGCGTTCCGTTTACGATTACAGTTGCTGAAAAAGGTATTAATAATTTCCAAGTCGCGTTAAAAGCGACTAGTGTAGGAAATCTTTCTGCTTATAACTTCTCAGTAAATAACGAAATGGATAACTACTATATTCTAGTAAAAAACAAAGACGGAAAATATATAGGGGTAGCTAACACCTTATCCAACGGTAGTGGTATCATCCCTGGTGTTCAATACGGCCCACGTATAACTCTTTTTAATGGATGGTATCTTCCATTTACAAAGGAATACGATGGTACGTATGACGCATCTGGTATTTCAAACGAAGTACAAGTTTTAAAAGAAGGCGCATATTCTCTTGAGTTGATCGCAAATGGTAAAGATGGAAAACGTTATACTGCAGAAGATACGCTATATGTTGACGGTACACCACCAACTATGACGATGGATTCAGACTCTAAGGGCGGGATTTATGAAATTGATCCGACAGGGTATCTACCTGGACAAGAAATTAAAGGTTTCCGTGGTAAAGTTTATGACTCAAACATAGAGGTAATGAAATCTAACGGGGAAACGTCAGTGCCAAGCCCTCAGGATGGGTCACCAGTTCCTGTTGATCAAGGCTTGAATAGTGTTGTAGGTTATCAAGACAGTATGTTCCCTACAGTCTACTTCAAAACCGATACGAATGGTCGTTTCCATTTTGGTGTGACGGCTGAGGACGTTGCAAATAAAATGGGAAGTCAATTTGATATTGATCCTGTTGATTATTCAGGTGAGAGTGACTTCAGTTTAAACGGACAAACTTATTATTTTATTAAAAAAGGAAATCCGTATGTCACGCTAACTTCATCTAATGGAGTAGATGCAGGACCAGGTACCGAAGATAAGGTAGTTGTTGATAATAATAAACCTTTCAAGATGACATTGACAACAAAGTATGGAGTAGGAATGACAGGCGGTAAATTTATGCTGAATGATAATAGTGTTTATGAATTCAGTAATATCCGCTTAACAGAGGATTATAAAAAATACCTTATTAATAAGGGAATAGATCCAACTAAAGTTCTTACTGTAGGTGAACCATATGTTCATCCAATCTATCAAAAGGGTAAAACAACAGATGTGACGCTTTCAAATATTGCATCAGAGGGTGCTCTTGACCATGATATGCCAATAATAGAAGCAGATGTGACTTATAACAACCCTGATCCAATAACAGGTCAATTCCCGTATCAATTACTACAAGCGAATTTAACTTTGTCAGGTGAAAATACAAAAGTCGCTTGGTTTCCAACTAATGTACCTTATGTAAGACAGAACATCTCTGTACTTAGAGGACAAGTGGCAGCGGAATCTTTCTCTAGAAATAACGTAAACAACCAATATCCACAATTTACGGTTGATTCTGGTGCGAAGGTAACTGCTACGGATGATAAAGGGAATAAATATACAACGGACCAACCGACATCATTTAATAATACAATGGCTTATACGTTTATCAACCCATATTATGCGTTGACGATGGGTGTTAGTGACAAGCCATATTCTGTTGAAGCAAGTGTACCAGGCCATTTTAAAGGATATGAAAAAACACCTGTAATTGGTGAAAATAAATATGGTTATCAATCAGGTACTATAAAGGATATTCGAGGTCTATTCCCGATCCTTTTAGGTGGAGATGTTAACGGTGATAACGTTATCGACATGAAGGATTTACTGAAAGAAATCGATGTGTATTATCAATATAAAAACTTAAATAATGTGAATAATCCAGATAATAAACTAGCAAACAAAACGGCATTCTTAAACACGAACCGTGATGCAGATATATACTGGATTAAGCCAAGTGGATTTGGTTATGGAATTGATTATAATGACTTCTATTTCATCTTTAAAAACTTTGGTAAACAAAATCAAAGTGCTATTGATGCAGGGCTAGATGTTCCAGCAGCACAAACAAAAGTAGAACAAGATACAACTATAACTACTCAATATGCGGGTTCAATCACGTTAAATAAAGATGACACAGTAGAGCAAGTCATGCAAAAGCTTAATTTTGCAGCTCCAGCACAAGAAAACATCATAGCACCAAAGTTACAAGACTTGCAAAATGGAGCAACAATCTCAATGTCACCTTCAAGCACGGTGTTCGTTGATGATGTAGTATGGAGAAAATCAATTACAAAAATTATGTTAGGCTCAACGGATGTAACGGATTTAGTTAAAATCAACCCAGGGTACACTTATTATGACGCGAATGGTGTACAGCAAACTATGCCATCAAAAATTACGTTCCCAGGTTCATTATTCCCGACGGCAACGAATTACACAGTTACAGTAAAAGCGACAGGCTATCAAGATGTAACAAAATCTCTAACAGTATCATCGGTACCGATTCCAACGCCTGCAATCCCAATTATTACGGATCCAGCAGTAGCGCATATTGGGAAGGACTTAACATTAACTTTCCCAGAAGATGCGAAGTGGAGAAACGGAATCAATAAGGTAATTGTAACAACGAATAGTGGTAAGAGTATGGATATTAGTAATTTAATTAATCCAGATACAAATGAAAAATATTACGATATTAGTCAACCAGGAAAAATTACGTTTAATGCGAAAACATTTATGACGAATTCAACACTAGATCCGAAAAATGGTGCTACCTATAATGCTGCAACTGTAAATCCTGGTGGAACAAGTTATTTACCACAACTTTACAAATTTACAATTGGCTCACAAGGTGAAGATGGCACTGTTTACCCGGATGTAATTGCTGGTTCTGATCCAGTCTACACAGGTCAACAACCAGTTGGATATAGTGTTACGTTTAACAGCCAAGGAGGGACAGCCATTAAACCAATGGCGATAGGATTCAAGGCAGGATCCAGTAGAACGGATGGTCCGAATAGTGAATTAATCTCATTCATGAAACCTGCACCAACTAAACCTGGATATAAATTCCTAGGTTGGTATAATGAAGCAGAAGGTATAACACAGTGGGATCCACAATCGTTCCCTGCAACAGGAGACGCAACCGTTTATGCAAAATGGCAAATGAACACAACTCAAAGTTATTCACCAGTTGATAAAAACAATCCTAATGGATTAAAATTCGATGGAAGTAACGGGGCAGTTTCTGGAATAGGATGGGTACTAGGAGAAGGCGATTTAAAAATCAATATCCCAGATTATTTAACGAATGTTTCTTGGTTAACAGGTAAAGATAAAATTGCAAAAATTGAAGCGAAATTCTATGCGATGAAGAGCGATGGCTCAACAGATACGACACCAACAACTTATACGTTAGACCCAAGTACTTATGACTTGTCATCTAACGGAAGTAATGGGATTCTTTCTTTCACAACAGCTACACATGATCAAGCTGTTAAAGCAGGTCAAACGAATTTAGGTGAAAAGTTTGCTTTCAGTGAAATGCCATCACTTGGAAATATTGGTGGGGTAAAAGGATATGATTTAACTGTAACATCGACAACAGGTGAAAATGTTACAATTCCAGGTATTCAACTTGGATATAGACGTCATATTGATTTAAACGGCGGTTCGTTAAAGAATGCAAATGACACATTCTTTGCCGATACTTTAGTCAATGGAAAAACAACTGCACCAACTATGAGTATGGGTTCAGTACATGTGAAAAATGGTGATTTAACGATTAGTAATGACCTATATTTGGATGCAGCAAATTCAAGTGATAAGAAGTCAGATATTACGACAAATCCTAAAGTGCTAACAGATAATTCAACTTTCTATCTATGTTGGATTAAAGTTCCACCTACAGTAAATAAAGATGTTGCTGGAAACATTGTTGGTAGCGATATTACATTACCGTTTACAGATGATGGGACATGGAAAGATAACATCAAAGATGTGAAAATTGGTGCGAAAACATTAGAACTGAATAAAGACTACACAATCACTAATAATAGCATCATCCTTAAAGCAGCATTATTCACAGTTGGACAAAAAGTCAATGTGACGATTGTTTCAGAAGGATATAAAGATGTTGTAGTTGTTGACCAAGTAATTGGTTATACAGTTACATTTAATTCGAATGGTGGAGATCCAGTTTCAGCTCAAATTGTTGACAGAAATGCAACAAAACCAATTGATCCGACAAAAGTGGGATACAAATTCTATGGTTGGTACACGGATGAAAATTTAACAATGCCATATGATTTTGATACGATTGTGACAAAACCAATTACACTTTATGCGAAATATGCTTTAGCTGGCTCTGTTGTGACAGCTGATTCAACGGATAATGCAGTAGGTAATGATATCGTATTAGAGTTCAGTGACAAAGACTGGGCAAATGCGATTACTGGCATTAACGTCAACGGTCTCCCAATAGACGCATCGAAATACACTGTAGATAAAGAAAATCGTCTGATTACTCTAAATCAAGGTTTATTCACAAAAGCTAAAGATTATACGATTACAATTAAAGCTAAAGAGTATGCTGATGTGACTGTTGTACAAAAAGTAGTAAATGGATATAATGTTCATTTTGTACTACCAAATAGTGCTCCAGCTGAAGTAAAAGATGCAACAAAAGATCGAATTGTCGTGCGAAGAATCACTGCACCGATTGCTTATGGATATGATTTAAGTTGGTTTGCAGATGAAGCATGTACAATTCCTTGGGACTTTACAAACTCGATCTATTCTGCAAAAACACTTTATGGAAAATGGTCAGTTCATAAGTTCACAGTAGAATTTAACAAGCAAGATGGAAGCTTAGTAGAAACTAAGAAAGTTGATTATAATACGACAATGACAGCACCGACAGCGCCAACAAGAACTGGATACACTTTTGTTGGATGGTATAAAGATGCGGAAGGAAAAACACCATGGAATTTTGCAACAGATAAAGTAACTGCAGATACAGAGTTATTTGCTAAGTGGAGCATTAACTCGTATACAGTTAAATTTGATAGCCAAGGTGGAAGTGCTGTAAATGCGATCAAAACAGACTATAACACGATGATTTCTCAGCCAACTGTGCCAACAAAAACAGGCTATACTTTTGCCGGATGGTTCAAGGATGCAACAGGACAAACAATATGGAATTTTGCAACAGATAAAGTAACGAGTGATACAACAATTTACGCAAAATGGACACTAAATAAACCGAATGTTAACGAAATCGATGAAAATGATCCAAAGATTTCAGGAACAACATTAGCGAATGCAACGATTACTGTAAAAATCAATGGTGTTGCCATTGCAACTGGAAAAGCTGATTCGAAAGGGAATTTTAGGATCCAAATTAAACAACAAAAAGTTGGTACAGAAATATCAGTCTATGCAAAAGATTCAACTGGAAATGAAAGTTCTGCAACAGTTGTCAAAGTTGTAAAGAAATAAAATAACAAGCAGTACAATTTACTCTTTAATTCCAACATCAAAAAGGGTGTTTATGATATTGAGAAGATGGTTCAAACACCCTTTTTGAAAGTAAAATGATTAGATTGACTTTTTTCAAATTAAAAACTTTCCCTTAAAAATAATGAAAGGCAAGAATACAATTTAAAAAGTATTCTTGTCTTATTTTTTTAGATTATTCGCCAGTAGGTCAGTAACGCATGTAGACATTAAATATGTTAATAATAAGAAATAATTGCTTTTTTTTTAATCGTTAAGATAAAATTGAAATCAGTAAAAAAGTAATCGATTTAGTTTTCTTAAGGAGAAATTGTAAAAATGAATTTTGAACAAATGGAACATATTGTCTATGCAGCAAAGGAAATGTCAATCACAAAAGCTGCTGAAAAATTATTTATCTCTCCTTCTGGGATGAGTCAATCAATTACTCAATTAGAAAATGAGCTTGGCATAAAAATTTTTAACCGTTCGAAGCAAGGGGTTACACCAACTTTTGAAGGGAAAATAGTCATAGCAAAGGCAATCACTTTATTAAGCACCATTAAGGATCTCAATAAGGAAATATATGATATTAAAAACAGAAGTGAAACTCATTTAAAAATCTTAACTGCACCTACATTTACGTATCTACTTCAAGAAACAATCGTAAATGTTAAAGAGAAACAAGATGAAGTTACATTTGAAGTAGTGGAAGAAAATCCGGCTAATATGATTCAAAATTTTATAAAGCAAGATTATGATTTTGCACTTATTCCAGCAACGCTTGAAGAATTAAAAAAAGAAAAGTTCATTGAATTTGAACATTTACATAATGGACATTTTTGTATTGCAGTAGGGAAAAAATCACCTTTTTATTCTTACGACTCTGTATCTCCAAGTGACTTAATAAATGCAAAAATTGTAATGTACAAAAACTCGGATTATAAAAAGTTACTAAAATTTACGAAAATGAATCCTAAAAATGTTGTGCTAAAAACAAATCGTAGTAGTTTACTTTTTGAATTAGTAAAAGAAAGTCAAGCCATCCTCTATTTACATGAATTTTCGATTCGAAATCGACCAATGGTCATAAACGGAGATATAAAAATAATACCGATGAAGGATGAAGAAATTTTTGATCTGGATTTTTGGTTAATTTATTTACAGACAAAACCATTATCACCTTTGGCAAAAGAATTTATTGAAGAATTAAAAAAACAATTTCATTTAAGTAATTAAAAAGATAGTGAAGCCAGGTTCTAAACTGACTACACTATCTTTTTCTTTTCTTATTCCTCAAGTTGAGACTCTTTTCCAATTGCACCTGTGCTTAAAATGGTTACTTTTATTTTAGGATGGATTTTAATTTTAGGGAACTCTTTATCCCAATTAAGTTTTCGCCATTTTTCAGGATGATGCTCTTTTAAATATCGACCAATTCCAAGGACATCACTATTAGCAAGTTGAATATCTTTTATAACTTCTTTTGCTCGCTTATTTAAATCTTTTTGAATAGTAGACTGAAGTTCTTCTTCCTTTAACATTTTAATTGTTGTCATTTCGTTTATTCTTACATTTACATTCATTTTTATCTTAACATCAATTTTATTCTTGGAAGTAGAAACTGATAATTTCCTTCTAGGTCTTATGATTTCATAGGAAACGGTATTAAATGGTTCTTTATATCTTTCGGGAAGTTTTGTATTAAAATTACTAGTATTCCCGTATTGTCCCACCATCATTAAAAGAAGAGGGGATTGTTCGGCATCAATAAAATGACCAGTATATTGATCGTTATGTATTAAGCCAGCACCAATAACTTCTACATGATTAGTCGGTGTAACATCAACTACAGGTAAGGTAAAGTCTATACCTGTTTCGGAAGCAATTGTGAAAATATTAAATAGTTGCATTTTTTGAGTCAGTGAGGTTGCTTCAGCATTTTTAATTGTATCTTTTAAAGTAAACGATAAAGGCTTAGTTCCGAGCGTTTTTATTGCTAATACATTTTTTGCAGGCTGTTTATTTGTTATTGCGACTGATACGTTTAGATTTGAGAATGTTCTACGCCTAAATGTACTTAAAATATCGATAAATTTTGTTTTGGAAAATTCTTCACCTAATAATAAAACTCTAGTTTTTGAGGTAGTTATATCACCAGGTAAAAATGATTGGATTCCCATTCCAGCATGGGAAACCGAATCCCTTACCGAGTTAACCGACTCAGTTTTGAATTCAAAAACGCCAGCTCCTTTACCGATAATGTCTAGTATTAATGCGTTAACTTCAATTTTTTTATCTTGATTTAAATCAAAACTAATCCCATTTACTAATGTTTTATCAGTAATTGTTCTTGAATCCCAGCAACCACTAACTAATAAAAGTGATAGAAGTAAATAAATAACTTTAAATGCCTTACGCATCAATTTATTAGCCCCCTAACTTTATTAATTAGGAACAAAAGAAATGGAATAATGATAATGAAAATTGGGTCCAAATAACTTCCAAAATTAACGATTGTTTCTCTTTTTATAACATTTAGAGAGATTAAAGGGTAAAAGGCAAAAATTAATAAAATAATAAAAAACAAAATACTTTTTCTATTTTTAACAATTAAAGATAAACGATTATGAACATCCTTACTAACGATATAAATATAACTAACTACTGTAGCACAAATGACAATAGTCCATAAACTTAAAAAGATTGTATCTAAACTTTCAATCATTTTTGAGTTATATGTTTTAAAAATATAAAGAATTGGATCTATGATAAAACCATTTTCTTTATTGCTTAATCTGATATAGGACGTGAAAATGATAAAGGTATAAAAGATTGTCGTAAAAATATTGGCGAATGTTAAAGTAAATAATTTCTTTTTTGTATCTTGAAAGCTTGGTGCCAAAAATAGAAAGATTTCAAAACCTAACATTTCCAGAAATGATGAATATCCACCTGAGCCAATCTTTTTAATAGGAGAGTGACCTATAGGCAATATTCTTCCAACATGTACATTATCATAGGCAGATAATAGGAATAAAATAAAGATGAGAAAAATAAAAGTACAAAGTACATAAGTTCTAGCAATTGTTAGAATGTCATTTTTCGCAACAATATAAGCTGTAAATAAAAATAAAATGAGTATAAGCCAAGAGGGGCTTTTTGGAAAAATCCAAATGGTAATAATATCGGAAAATCTCATAGAAACTACGAGCACAACATACAAAAAATAGATGAAATAACAAATATTTATACATGTTCCTATAAATGGATTCGTAATTAGTTTTGTATAGTCGGTAAAGCTTTTGGTAGGAAATTTTTTATATAAACTATAATAAATTAAGATTATGATTTGAACAATTACGCCACCTATAATAGTAGAAATCCAACCATCATGGCCTGAAATTTTATACATAGTATATGGATAGCTTGTAATGGCGACGCCGAATTGGGTGAAAATAATTAAATAGAATAAGTGTTTATTATTAATCATGATGATTTCTCCTTCTTATTTTTTATAAGAACAAATTCAGAGAAACCTGGATTTTCCACATATCGATAACTAAATGCTCTAATTTTCGATAGGTGAGCAAAAATCATAAAGAGGCCTAAGCTAATACCAATAAAACCAAAAATCGAAGCAAGAACTAAAAGCGGTATGCCCATAATTCGTGCGGCAACTGACATTTCCTTTGATGGAAGTGAGAACGATGCAACAGCAGTGACAGCAATCACAACGACCATAGAATTTGAAATTAAATTCGTTTGTACAATAGCAGTCCCAATTACAATCGCTCCGACAGTACCGATTGTTGCCCCAATCGGATTTGGAAGTCTTAAAGCCGCTTCCTTTAATAACTCTAATATGATAATCATCGAAAAGGCCTCAATTAATGGTGGTAGTGGTACATTTTCAATAGATAGTTTTAAAGTATAAAAAATAGAAACTGGCAAAATATTTGAGTGATATGTTGTAACTGCAATATAAATTGAAGGTAATAAGACTGCTACCCAAAATGCGAAAATTCTTAAACAATAAAAAAATGTACCAAAAAGCCAACGGAAATTATAATCATCTACAGCTCGAAAATAACCATAAATATCATAAGGAAATAATAATGCACTAGGATCATTGTCAAGCATAATAGCAGGTTTCCCTGATAATAAATGACGAACTGTACGATCAGGTCTTTCAGTATACATTACTTGTGGAAACGGTGAAGAGGGATACTCTTCTATAATGTTTTGAATATGCACAGACTCAATCATTCTTTGAGGTTCAACTTTTCCACTTGACTCAAGCGTTTTGATTTTCTGTTCAATTGTTTCAATCATTGAATGAGGAGTAATATCGTTTAAATAAATAATGCAAAGCGTCACAGGGTATTTTTTACCTACTGTCATATTTTTAATGATTAATTCTTTCGTACGTAATCTTTTACGAATTAACGTTAAATTGATATTAAGACTCTCAACAAAACTGTCATGAGGACCTAATGTTATCGTTTCAGAAACGGTTTCTGATATTGAACGATCGCTATTATTACTAGGTGCAGAATAGGACTTTGCTTGATTCTTATTATGATCATTAAAAACAATAACATTTCCAGAAAGAATAGCTTGTATACATTCATCAAGTGAATGTACATCAATAGAATCTAATATCGTTGTGATGATTCGAGATGAATGATCTTTTGAAACTACCCGTTCTAATATATGTGTTTGAATTATCTCTGAATCGATCATTGTATCTAGATAACATAAATGAAGAATTACTTCACCGATTGAATATTTTTTATATTTAAAATCTGAACTTTCATGAAATGCGTTTTGTACTGCTTCAAGTATGGAGGTTTGTTCAATTACTTCCATATAAACCAACTCCTTAAAAACTCCGCGATGAATAAATGTATTATTCCCTGAATTAAATTGGATATGTATGGAAATTAAACCTGAAATTAACAAAGGTTCCCTTAAATCTAATTTATAAAGTAGCCTTGATTCACTAATCCGTGCATTTTTTTTGTTTTCGAAACATAAATTTCTAAAGTATCTCATATAAACGAAATTTAAACGTTTCTTCCATTGTCATTCATACAAATGTTTTATTGAAAAGGGGTTGAGAAAACATCATGCATATCATAGGAAAAGGAATACCCCGCAAAGAGTCCTTCGAAAAAGTGACAGGTTATGCTAAATATACAGATGACTTTGAAACAAGTGATATGCTTCATGCCCATCTAGTCACAAGTCCATATGCACATGCGATTATTAAAAGTATAGATTCTTCTGAGGCTCAAGGTGTTCAAGGAGTACAGAAAATAGTATTTGGTGAAAATCTACCTTTAACAGGGGAAGGAGTTCTTGATCGTTACCCAATTGCTTTTGATCGGGTTCGTTTTTTTGGTGAAGTAGTTGCAGTCGTAGTTGCTGACACTCTTCATGCTGCACAGCAAGCGGCTAATCTAGTAAAAGTAGAGTATGAGCTATTACCAGTCGTTAACTCACCTTCTGAAGCACTTAAACAAAATGCTCCTCTTTTACACCCTAAACTAGGAGAGTATGAAAAAACGGAAGGGGTTTATCCAGAGTCAGGTACAAATATTGCTACAAGAATTAAAATTCGAAAAGGCGATTTTAACAAAGGCTGGAGAGAAAGTGAAGTAATGGTTGATGAGAGTTTTGCATTTCGACCATCTGACCATGCTGCGATGGAGACAAGATGCTCATTTGCACATATTCATCACGATGGCACGATTGAGATTACTACGTCTTCACAATGCCCATTTATGGTTAAAGGCTTAATTGGAGAGTATTTTGACATTAAACCTGGAAAAGTTATTGTTAATACCCCTTTTGTAGGTGGTGGCTACGGTGGAAAAGGGGCAGTCCAGTTAGAGCTTTTAGCCTTTATTGCTTCACGAGCTGTAAATGGTAGACTAGTAAAAATATATAACACTCGTGAAAATGATATGCTTTCATCTCCAGGACATATCGGACTTGAGGCAAATGTAAAACTAGGATGTACAAAAGAGGGAATGCTCAAGGTTGCAGAGATTCAATATTTATGGGACGGGGGAGCATATGCAGACAAATCAATTGATTTAACAAGGGCGGGAGCAGTTGATTGTACTGGACCTTACAACATCGAAAATATTTGGTGTGATTCTTTTTGTATGTATACAAATCATCCATACCCAGCACCTTTTAGAGGGTTTAGTCATTCAGAAGTACATTTTGCATTTGAGCGAGCGATGGATATACTTGCTAGAAAATTAAATATGGACCCAATTGAATTAAGAGAAAAGAACGCAATTAAACCGGGGGATCAAACTCCTACACAAGTTACATTAAATTCTAGTACAGTTGGAAATCTACCAGAATGTATCGAAAAAATGAAAGAATTAATCAATTGGCAGGAAGGTCAAGTTATTGACTTAGGCAATCATAAAGTAAGAGCAAAAGGAATAAGTTGTTCATGGAAAACTTCTACGATTACACCAAATGCAAGCTCAGGCGTAATATTGATCTATAACGCGGATGGTAGTATCAATTTAATCTCTGGTGTTGTAGAGATTGGTCAAGGTACAAAAACTATTCTTGCTCAAATGTTAGCAGAAATTCTGAAAATGGACATAGATGATATACATGTTCAAATGAAGATTAACACATTATATACACCTGAGCATTGGAAAACTGTAGCTAGTAGAGGAACATTCATGGCTGGTAGAGCTTTGCTAGCAGCTGCTGAAGATTTAATGAAACAATTAAAAGATTTAGCTTCTTTTATATTGCGTGCACCCGTTGAAGATTTAGAAGTAGGTTATGGAAAAGTGTTTTTAAGGAGTGAACCTACTAAAAATATACCGATAAAAGATATTGCTTATGGTTATACATTTCCAAATGGAAATTCAATTGGTGGACAAATAATCGGTAGGGGACACTATATTTTAACGGGTTTAACAAAAATTAATCGAGAAACAGGTGCTGGAAAACCAGGACCAGAGTGGTCGGTTTGTGCACACGGAGTAGAAGTAGAATTAGATACAAAAACATATGAATATAGGATTCTAAAAGCTGTTACAGCTGTTGATATCGGCAAAGTACTTAACATTAAAACTGCAACTGGCCAAGTGAAAGGCGCAATGAGCATGGGATTATCTTTTGCAGGAAGAGAAACCTTTTATTTTGATGCGCAAGGGAAGGTGCTTAATCCGCAATTACGAACTTATCGGCCAATTCGGTTTGGAGAGAACCCTAAATATGAAGTAGCGTTTGTTGAAACACCACAAGTAGATGCCGTTTTTGGTGCACGAGGAGTAGGTGAACATGGATTATTAGGAATGCCAGCCGCTCTTGGAAATTGCCTTTCTACCGCATTATCTGTAAATGTCAATCATTTACCAATTATCCCTGAACTACTATGGAAAGTAAAAGAAGGTGGGATATAGATTGTTATCTTCTAATATAGAATACTTTAAACCAGCGACTATTAAAGAAGCATTGGAGCTATTTTATTTTTTAAAAGCTAATAATAAACGGCCAATTTATTATAGTGGGGGTACGGAAATCTTAACATTAGGTCGTTTAAACTTGGTCGAAACAGATTCACTAATCGATATTAAAGATCTAAAAGAGTGCCAATTGTTAGAAGTTAATCAGGACTACTTAATAACTGGTGCCTCTATTACACTTACTGAAATAGAAGAGAAAAACCTATTTCCATTACTCTCTAAAACGTCTATGGAAATTGCTGATCGAACTGCTAGAAATAAAATTACCTTAGGTGGAAACTTATGTGGTCAAATTTTTTACCGGGAAGCAATTTTACCATTCCTTCTTTGTGATAGCCAAGTGATTGTTGCCGGATACAATGGTTTAGAGGCTTTTCCAATCGAACAAATCTTCAATCAAACTCTACAACTCCAAGACGGACAACTTCTAATCCAACTTGTAACAGAAAAGAAATATATGAATCTCCCAAATATGAGCATTAAAATACGTCAGCAATGGGATACGGGTTATCCATTACTGACGATCGCTTCGATTAAATTGGATAATCAATTACGTTTTGCTTTTAGTGGACTATGTCCTTTTCCATTTCGTTCAAAGCAAATGGAAACTGAACTAAATAATACGAACTCAAGTGTAGAAGAAAGAATCCAAAAAGCCATTCAATTTATTCCAGGTGAAATACTTGATGATGTTGAAGGTTCAAAAGAGTATAGATTATTTGTACTAAAAAACACATTAGAAAAGATCATGATTGAAATGGAGGGAAGGTAATGGACCAGACTCCAAGCAAAAAGTTAAGTGTTTCTTTCAGTATTAATGATGAAATTCGACAAGTGGAGATCCATCCAGCGGATACACTCCTTTTCGTGCTACGAAAAAAGCTCGGTCTCACGGGTGCAAAGCCAGGTTGCCTAAATGGAGATTGTGGGGCTTGTTCAGTTGTAGTAAATGATACAGTATATAAATCGTGTATAATGCTTGCCATCGAAACAGTTGGTCAAAAAATAACAACAATTGAAGGGTTAAAAGATTCACCTATCCAAAAAGCATTTGTTGAAAATTTTGCGTTTCAATGTGGGTATTGTACTCCAGGATTCATCATGAATTGTCATTCCCTTTTAATGAATCACCCAAATCCAACATATGAAACGATGAAAAAATGGTTATCTTCTAATATTTGTAGATGCACATGCTATGAAGAAATTGAAGAAGCTGTTTTATCTGTTATCGAGAAAAGGGAAAAACCAGTAACTTATGAAACAAAAAAAGGATGAATAAATATTTACTTAATTACTGAGTTGAGTCATTAGATTTTCGTTGTGTAAAGAAGAAAATAAACGAAATGACAGTAATTGCCATAAGAAAAACTTGGGTATCTGTAGGTTTTACTGTAGGGAGATCTGTTAAAGACATAATCACCATTCCTTTATTTACTAAAGATTCGTGGATCAATATCAAAATGTTTCGAAATAATTTTTTTACAAAAGTAATACGTTTTTTTTAGAAAAGGAAGTGTTGGTTCGCTAACTGGCGCACCAAAAATAGGACCACTTACATTGAGTGTGAATCTACCGGGTCCTATAACAGAGCTTACAACACGAATTTCATCAATTATTAGTAAAATAGCAAGCATTATATCGATTACATCAATGAGAGTATTTGTAAATTGGTCTCCATATTTACTTTCTATACGTTCTCTACCTAATAAGGGTCCACTTAGTGAAAGACTAAATTCACCTGACGTTACAAAAGCGCCTATTAACGTAATTTGACCAGTTAATAATAATGCTGCAGTGGCGACATTTAAATCTCTTTGAAGTGTAGCGATAATACGGAGGTCATCTTTAATCTTAAAGTTATTCATAGCATCACACCCTTATGGCTATAGTATTCACCAAGTGCCCAAGTGTGATTGAAATGGGAAGAGGAACAAATATTGACAAAAAGTTCAATTAAAAGGTGCAGCTTGACATAATTGTTTAGCTGCATCTTTATTTTTAGTAGTAGAATTGGTAAAATATAAAGTGGCGCTTTTTAACATCAAGAATTTGTTAAATGAAAATTCATAATTGAAGATTTTATTAAATAAAAATGAGAAGAGAAGCAACATTTTTGAACCACTTCCTTTGGGATGTGGTTTTTTATCAAAAAAATTAAGATTTCCATACTACTCGAGCAAAATAACTAAGTGAGGAGGTTGTGGAATGGAGGTCAAAAAATTTTTTCAAAGTAGCACATTTAGACGCCTAGCGATGATGCTTTGTATCATTCTTGTCTTAATTTTAATTCGAAAAATAATAAATTTAGTCTTACTTATTTTCATTTTTACTTATTTAATGGATCGGATACATAAATTTATTATTAATAGACTAAATAAGATATTGCCAGTTAATCGTCTAGTAGTTGTCTATTCTTTGTATATAGTCATAGTGGCAGCTTTAGTCATAGGGATTTATAATTATTTACCTGTTATTACCACTCAAGTTGTCCAACTAATCGTACAAATTAAAACGTTTTATATGAATCCACCTGATGAGAAATTCATCAATTATATTGTAACAGCAATTAAAAAGGTCGAGATTTCAGGTTATACTGAGCAAGGATTAGATTTTTTATATAAGTATGCCTCTAATATTAGCCAGTGGGGGATCGAAGTATTAATTGCTTTAGTTCTGAGTTTCTTTTTTCTACTTGAAAAACCTAGGATTATTGCATTTACGAGAAAATTTAAAAATAGTAAAATAGCAGTTCTTTATAATGAATTGGCCTATTTTGGTGAAAGGTTTTCGCGTTCTTTTGGAAAAGTGATTGAAGCGCAGTTTATCATTGCATTTGTGAATTGTATTCTATCGGTAATAGCTTTAAGATTTATGGGATTTCCTCAGTTAATCGGTTTGGGCTTTTTGATTTTTTTACTTGGATTAATCCCTGTAGCAGGAATGTTTATTTCATTAATCCCCCTTTGTACGATTGCCTATACAATAGGTGGAATGGCTCATATTATGTATGTGATCATCATGATTTTGATCTTACATGCGCTAGAAAGTTATTTTTTAAATCCAAAGCTTATTTCCGCTAAGACGAATTTACCGGTTTTTTATACGTTTTTAATTCTAGTTTTTTCTGAACGGTTTTTTGGCGTTTGGGGTCTGATTATCGGGATTCCAGTTTTTATCTTTTTATTAGATGTATTGGAAGTTACAGATCATCCGAAAGAAGTAGAATCGACTGAATAAATGAAAAGATGATATCGTATTGACGATATCATCTTTTTTTATGCTATTTGAATGTAGATACACAAATTATTCTTGTAATTTTGAATTACCAATACTGCACTTACTATGACATAGTCTGGAATTCATCGGGCAAACTAAGCAAAAATATGCTTAAGGAGTTTATAAGTGAATAACACAGAACATTCTACTTTAGTAGTAAGTTTAGAAAAGAATATTCAATACTTAAAAGAAAAATATAATCACTCTACTGATTTGAAAATTAGACTAATAACAGTTAATGATGAAGTCATCAGAGACGGTGCCGTTTTGTATTTAGATGGAATAACAAATACACAAACAATTCAGGATAATATTCTTACCCCATTACTAAGAGTTATCAAATTCGAAACGATTGATGCACTTATGACACGTCATCTTTTGGTAGCAGATGTTGCTAAGGTGACAACAAATGAAGACGTATTGGATGGATTATCAAAAGGAAAGTCATTAATATTAATCGATGGTTATAAAGAAGGAATATTAGCAGATACTGCCGATTGGCAAATGCGATCGGTAACTGAACCTGATACACAAAGATCTATGAAGGGTTCTTTAATTGGATTTAATGAACAACTAAAGGTAAATGTTAATATTATGCGTAATAGTATTCAGTCTCATAAATTATCGATTGAAAATTTACAAGTCGGAAATGAAACGAAAACGGATGTATCAATACTATATATGGATGGTTTTGTAGATCAACAAATTTTAGAGGAAACAAGAAAAAGGATTACTAATCTAGATGTTACTTACCTGCTAGAAGCAAGAGTTATTGAAGATGCTTTAGAAGGTAAAAAAACGTTTTTTCCAACTGTATTTACAAGCGAACGGCCAGATGTAACCGTTTCAGCGTTATATGAAGGACGTGTTGCAATCTTAGTAAATGGCATTCCATATAGCCTAATTGTTCCAACACTGTTTCTTCACTATTTTCATCAACCAGATGAGTATAATACTAAGTCGGGGCGTTACGGAAACAGGATTATGCGTTTATTTAGTTGGTTATTTTCAATCATTTTATTAGGAGCATATGTTACAGTTGTCCGTTTTCATCAAGATTGGGTACCGAAACACTTTGCTAAAATATTTTTTAAGGAATCAGATACACTTCTTCCAGTTATTGTAGAGATTTTATTCGTCATGTTACTTTTTCAATTACTAACAGAAGCTTCACTACGAATTCCAAAATCGACGGTTATTATTGTTTCACTAATCGGAGCGATTGTAGTTGGACAAACTGCAGTAACTGCAAAACTGATTCATTCAATTACCTTAATCATAGTAGGCTTAAATTTTCTATCGAATATATCAATTGCAGCAGGTGGATTATACGGTTCAGTATTAACATTACGATTTGTATTTTTATTTTTGGGCTACTTTTTCGGTTTGAAAGGTCTGCTAATTGGATTTATTTTAATGATCGCTTATATGGCATCTATTAGATCATTGGGTGTTCCATATTTAGCACCGTTTATACCATTTCATCCGAAAGAAATGAAAGATGCTCTATTTAGAGGAGATTTAAGGAAGCTTATTAATAGTAAACATACATATCCTCATAAAAAATAATTTTAA
The DNA here is from genome assembly GCF_002574545.1 of Bacillus sp. AFS055030. Taxonomy (GTDB): domain Bacteria; phylum Bacillota; class Bacilli; order Bacillales; family Bacillaceae_G; genus Gottfriedia. The sequence continues at coordinate 61,067 of NZ_NUGT01000034.1, read as the reverse complement.
CAAAGAGTAACGGTTTAATAACTTATGTTGTTTTTTGGCACCTTAATGAGAATACATGGTTTAATAACTCCCAATTCAGAAGTATCATTGTTTGTAGATAAATGGAAAAAGCATTCTTCGAGAGTTATGGAGAGTGTTTTTCTTGTGGATTTTACGTTTTTAAAATTCAGAAAATTTTCAAACAAGTTTTATTCACTTTTTTGAATAAAGGCGTTGACAGTTTTGATAAAAAATCATGACATTTTTACTAAAAAAAGAGTGATGATTTTCCTATATACAGCTTCTTTAATTTGCAATTTCTATCTAGTAGAGAGCCTATTAGACAAAGGAAGTCAATATTACACCCTATCAAAGCGCTTTCATCATATAATATTTTCCAATCTGTAAAATTATAGTTGAAGTATGATGAACTAAGATTTAATATATATTTATTGTTTCAAATAAATATACGGTTTTTGAAAATTTAACTATTCTTAAATAACTCTAAATTATCTAAACAATGAAAAAACTTCTTCTATTTTTCGCCATATTATGATAATTTATATTAAGTACAATTCGATGATGAAAGCAAAAAAAATGAAAACGCTATCAACGTTGAATGTGTCAGATTTGTTCCTTTGTTAAAATCAGAAGGGAAGATTTTCATCTTTACATCGCTCAGTTTCCAGGCTTAGTATTAATATAGGTATTTAGTTGACCGAATGAATACATGCCATTGGAAAAATTGGAATGTGAGCTGCTAAAAAAGATTTAATCAGCCTTTTTCGTATTTGGGGGGAATTTCAATTTTAAAAAAAAGAGGTGTATTCATGCAAAGTACAAACCGTAAAAGTGATTTCACTATTCAGAGTAACGCGCCTAAAAAAGAACAATTAGAGAGAAAATTAAAAACGAGACATTTAACAATGATCGCTATGGGTGGTACGATTGGTACTGGTTTATTCTTAGCGAGTGGAGCAACAATACATGATGCAGGACCAGGTGGAGCTCTTGCTGCTTATTTAATTGCTGGTATCATGGTTTATTTCTTAATGACTAGTTTAGCTGAAATGGCGACTTTAATTCCAGTTTCAGGCTCTTTTAGCACATATACTTCGAGATTTGTCGATCCAGCACTTGGTTTTGCTGTTGGATGGAATTATTGGTATAACAATGCAATCATCCTTGCTTTAGAATTATCAGCTTCAGCTTTAATTATGAAATATTGGTTCCCACATACTCCAGGTATCGTATGGAGTTCGATATTCCTAGTATTAATTTTTGGATTAAATGTATTATCTGTAAAAGGATATGGAGAATCTGAATTTTGGTTTTCAATTATTAAAGTAGCTACAATTATAATTTTTATTGTAATTGGATTATTAATGATTTTCGGAATTATGAGTGGTCATACAGGTGGATTTGAAAATTTCACAAAAGGAGAAGCACCATTTAAAGGTGGTTTCTTATCAATCTTTAGTGTATTCATGATTGTAGGTTTTGCTTTTCAGGGAACTGAAATGGTCGGAGTAACTGCAGGGGAAAGTGAAAATCCTGAAAAGAATATTCCAAAAGCAATCAAACAAATCTTTTGGCGTATTTTATTATTCTACGTTTTAGCGATTTTCGTTATCGGGTGTTTAATTAGCTACACAGATCCAAACTTATTAGGTGGAGACGTTGATAATATTGCGATTAGTCCATTTACTTTAGTATTTAAACATGCTGGACTTGCTTTTGCAGCTGCTGCAATGAATACAGTAATATTAACTTCAGTTTTATCAGCGGGTAATTCAAGCTTATACGTAGGTTCTCGTGTTCTATGGGTACTAGCTGAAGAAGGAAAAGCACCAAAGTTCTTAAGAAAAGTAAATAAAGGTGGAGTTCCAGTTAGTGCATTAATTGCGACGACTCTAATTGGTGCACTTTGCTTTTTAACTTCATTATTTGGTGATGGTACAGTATACTCTTGGTTATTAAATGCAGCAGGCTTAGCTGGTTATATTTCTTGGTTAGGTATTTCTATTACGCATTACCGTTTCCGAAAAGCGTATATTGCCCAAGGAAGAAATTTAAAGGATCTACCTTATTTAGCGAAATGGTTCCCACTTGGTCCAATTTTAGCAACAGTTTTATGTTTAGTTGCAATGCTTGGAACGAATTATCAAGCATTTTTCGGACCAAAAGTTGACTGGTATGGTATTGCAGTTTCTTATATTGGACTACCATTATTCATTCTTGGATACCTTGGCTATAAAGTAGTAATGAAAACGAAGATGGTAAAATTAGAAGAAGCTGACTTCAGCCGTGAGATCTAATTAAATCTAAAGCTCAATCTATCAAGTATAGATTGAGCTTTTTTACGTATTTTTTTACACGATTTTGGAAAATTAATAATGTCAATGTGTGGACTGTCGATTAGATAAGGACACAAAGCGCAGGCAGACGAAAATGTGAAATATGTATTTTTTTTATGAAAGGAGAAATTATGAAATGAACAATTCAATAACAGAACTAGAATTAGAAAATCTTCGTCATATTATAGGAGGGCATGGTACAATCGCCAATAAATTAGAGGCTTATGCTCAGAATTGCACCGATCCTGAATTGAAAGCTTTATTAGAAAGAGATGCCCAATCAGCAAAGCAATCTAGAGAACAACTCTTAAATTTTTTAGGATAAGGAGATTAGAATATGTTTCAAGATAAAGACATGGTTAATGATTATTTAGAAGGATTAAACGCTAGCTTAAAAGGTTATGCAGGGTATATTAGTGAGTCAAACAATCCTGAACTCAGACAAACATTAATTCAATTACGCAATCAAGATGAAGCACGTCAACGTACATTGTACAATTATGCACTTCAAAAAGGTTATTACAAACCAGCAGCACCAGCAGCGCCAGAGATTGTACAGCAATTCAGATCTGAATTAACTTCAAATCAGTAAAAACTGTAAAAAGGCATTCGAGTAATCGAACGCCTTTTTTGTTTATTCACTTTTAAAACCGTACCAAAAATTTCTCCATATATTTGAAATCCTTGGCTTCATCTTTTCAGCCCCATAATAAGACAGTTCAATAAAGATGCCGTCAATTAAGCAATAATAAGACATCAGAAAATCTTCAACATTCCCTGCTCGAATTTCACCATTTTTAATCCCTTTATCAATCACTGATCTTAAAATAGTCGACATTGCTTCCTCAGATTCCATGAACTGTGTATGTAATTGCTCCTTTAATGGTTCTGGAGAAAAAAATACAGCGCGATTCACGAAAGTAGATTGCTCCTCGTACTCAATATAATATTCAAATGTTAAATTTAGAATTTGGTAAAGTTGTTCCTTCGCAGATAGACCTCTTATTTCTCCCATCAGTTCATCAACTTTTTTAACATGAAGCCATAAAATGTTCTCATAAATTGTAAGAAAGATTTCTTCTTTACTTTTAAAATGATTATATATAGATGGTTTTTGAATGCCAACTGCTTTAGCAATTTCAGTTAAACTTGTACCTTCATAGCCATTTTTTGAAAACAGGGCAAGTGCTGCTGCAATAATTTTATCCTTTGTCATCTTCATCCTCCGAAACTAACTCTTGTTAGCTAGATTATAAACTGGAATCTTTGTGAAGTCTAAATATTGTTTAGATTTCTTGTAAAAAAGCTTTGTTTAGAGGAGAAAGACCATTGTTTCTTTTGTTTGAGAACTATGGTGGAGTATTTCTAAGGATGCCATGAGGAAAGAGAAAGCGAAAAACTGGTTGACACTTCCTCATATAGGTTCATAAGGAAGGAAAAAGGTGAAAATCTGCTTAATCTTTCCTCATAAAGGGTTCATGAAAAAAATAAATCTACAAATAGTTTTCATATTCATAATCCCATGACAATGTGATAGCTCAATACTTCGAAAAAAGCTCTGTCTAAAAGAAACAGAGCTTTTTAAATTACTTTTTATTTTTCTTTCTTAATTTGTAATGTAGCTAAACTAGCAAATTCATGGACTAGTGTTGCAGCTAATAGTGATGTGATTTGAGTTGGATCATAGGATGGTAGTACTTCAACGATATCAAATCCAATAAAATTGAAATCAGTTAGTGAGCGGATCATTTTTAATGTTTCTATACTATTGTATCCGCCAACTTCAAGAGTACCAGTTCCTGGTGCACAAGAAGGATCGACGAAATCAATATCAAAAGTTAGGAAACATGGAGTATCTCCAATAACTTCTTTCATTTCTTTTAATATACCTTCAAAACCACGTTCATACATTTCCGGTGTAGTAATAACATTGTAACCAAGTTCATGGCTTGCATCTATGTCTCCTGGATGATTCAAGGTGCCTCGAATTCCTAATTGGAATACTTTATTTGGAATTAGAAGTCCTTCTTCGTGTGCTCGGATAAAAGGTGAACCATGCCAATATTTTTCATCGTAATAAGTATCCCATGTGTCAGTATGCGAATCAAAGTGAATCATCGCAACTGGGCCATATTTTTTAGCTGCAGCTCGTAGGTTTGCTAAAGTAATCGAGTGGTCACCACCTAAACCAATTGGGATAATATGACCATCCATTAATTCAAACATAGCATCTTCCATTAGTTTATAGCTTCGATGGATATTATGAGGAATAACGGATACATCTCCAATATCGATGGCATTGCTGTCGTCAAATGGATATACCTTATGAATCGGATGATATGGGAATAAAGTCATAGAAGCTTGTCGGATTGCTTGAGGAGCAAATCGCGCACCAACACGAAATGAGGCTGCAGTATCAAAAGGCATGCCAACGATTGCTATTTTCGCATTTTCTCTTGCAGAAGGTAGTCTCATAAATGTTCCAGTTGTACAAAACTCAGGTTTTACATCAGGGGAAAGTGGATATTTCATCAAAATCATCTCCTAATTTTTAATTCCGGTTATTAACTACCGGTAGTTAGTTTAACTTGATTATAGTTTGTTAAATCTGAATAGTCAAACTATTATTTATAAAAGATTCTTATTTTTTGCTCGAAAAAAGGATTAGCTATTGCTACCTTTTTAATTTGAAATTAGTCAATTCTGTCGGATATGCGAAGTGTTTTAGTAAATAATATGATTGTTTAACAATAATATTAGGAGGGATTTTATGCCGCAAAATCAGCAAAGTAAAGGGAATATGGGAAGTAATATGAAATCAGGAACTAATCCACAAAAAGTAAAACAGCAAATTCAAAATGATGTAAGCCATGGCCAAGGAGCAATGACTTCTCGTGAGGCAGGAGCAATGCGTGATTAAAAATCACTTTTAGTGTTTTTTAAAGCAAGGTATCTCTTGTGATGTAACTTGTAAAAAATGAACCGACCATTTCTGACCGGTTCATTTTTGCGTTTTATTGTATATATTTATTAATCGCAATTCACTTCGAACTCATCGTTTTTTTTGAGGTTCGATAACGATAATATCGTTTGGATAAGTGTTTGTATGATACATAGTTTAACTCCCTGAATGCACGAAATTTACAATTACTAATTTTAAATAAGCTAAGAAATATTTAACACAATATATTTATTGTAAGATTTTAATAAATATTCAAAAAGTGTAAATTTGTCCAATACTACTTGCAAAATTTCGTCTAATATAATTTTCCACAACTTAGTCGTGAATTTATTTAAGTTAGTAAAAAGGAGAGATCCCAATTAATCTAGAATAATTACAAAGAGACAGTATAGAGATGGAGGGAGGAATCATATTGAATCGTAGGTTTACTATATGTTAAATAAATTGAAAATTCTGGATTTTACTCGTCTTTTACCAGGTCCCTATGCAACGATGATGCTAGCGGATTTAGGTGCAGAAGTATTACGAATCGAATCTCCATATCATCCCGACTTATTACAAACTTCACCTCCATTTGATGGGGAGCAATCTGCAGCACATCACACAATTAATCGTTCTAAAAAATCTATTACCCTTGATTTAAAAAGCGAAGAAGGCACTGAAATAATTTATAAGCTAGTAAAGGAGTTCGATATTGTTATTGAGCAATTTCGACCAGGAGTTATGGAAAAGCTTGGATTAAGCTATGAACAATTAAAGAAAATAAATTCGAAACTAATTTATTGTTCAATTACTGGCTATGGTCAAACAGGTCCGTATCGAAACCGAGCAGGACATGATAATAACTATCTTTCAGTAACTGGTGTTTTGAGTTATTCAACAAGAAAGAATGAGCGTCCAGTTCCGATGGGAATCCAAGTTGCAGACCAAGTAGGTGGATCGCTACATGCGATTATTGGTATTTTATCGGCTGTCATTCATCGCCAGCAAACCGGAGATGGGCAGTGGATTGATATTAGCATGACAGATTGTACTTTTTCATTGCAATCTTTAATGGGTTCTGGCTGGTTAACGCAAAAAATTAATCCAAAGCCAGAGGAACATCTTTTAAATGGAGGCGTGTTTTATGATTATTACGAAACAGCAGATGGGCGATTTTTTTCTGTTGGTAGTCTTGAACCTTCATTTCGAAAACAGCTATGTGAGGCATTAGAAATCATGCCGTTTCTTCCTTATTCTTTTAGTGAAGAGAAGGATGAAATCGATTTATTTAAAAATAAAGTAAAGCTTGCATTTAGTAGGAAAACATTTAATGAGTTAAAAGAAATTTTTAGTAAATTTGATGCATGTGTTGAGCCTGTTTTAACTTTTGAAGAAGCATGTGAACATGCCCAAATTAAAGAAAGGGGGCTTTTAGTAAACGTTCAAAGGAGTGATGGTACAAATCAATTGCAAATTGGTTCACCTTTTAAATCTTCAGTGTTTAAACCGATCTATCAACACGTTGGTGTAAAACCAGGAACAAATACAAAAGAGGTTTTATTAAATTTAGGATATGATCATCAAACAATTAATCAATTCGTTGAAAAAGGAGTTATTAGGTCAACTGATTAAATCTAAAATTAGTTAATGTGGGGGTAAGCAAATGAGTTTTGGAAATGTATTATCGTTAAACGCACAAAGGCACCCAGATAAATTAGCATTAGTCTATCAAGACCGTACATACACATACATGGAATTCAATAAAGTGGTTAATCGTTTTGCTTGGGGATTACAGAAACTAGGTTTAAAAAAAGGTGAAAAACTAGCTCTAATGATGGCAAATTCTGACTTGTTTGTAATTAGTTATTGCGCTGCGGTTAAAGTAGGTGCTGTTGTCGTTCCGATTAACTTCCGCCTTGTTTCTCGAGAAGTTGGATATATTTTAGAACAGTCGGATAGTGTGATTGTTGTATGTGATTCAGAACTAGAAAAAGTCGTTTTAGATGCTTCAAAATCTTCATCGAACGTAAAAAAGATTATTACTGCTCCTTTAGCTTCATCGCCGAATTGTTTAAGCTTCTTTGATGTGATGTCACAGATTGAAGAAGATCCCCGAGTAAAGATTTCAGAAGACGATGATTTTCATTTACTATATACTTCAGGTACGACTGGACAACCAAAGGGTGCGCTTTTTGACTATAAACGAATTGAAAAGCTCATAAATGGATTGAGCGCTGTAATGGGGCAAAGCTGTCAGGATCGGCTTTTACATGTTGCTCCTTTATTCCATTGTGCTCAACTCGTCATTTTTTTATTACCAGGTTTATATTTAGGTATGACAAATATTATTCATCGAGAATTTAACCCGGTAAATGTTTTAAAGGATATCGAAAAATATAAAATTACTTTATTTTTTGGTGTTCCTACAATGTATAACTATTTACAGCAAGTACCAAATGCTGACCAATATGATCTATCCTCAATCAAAAGATGTGCATACGGTGCAGCTCCTATGCCTCCTGAAATCTTAATGAAAAGTATGAAATTATTTAATACAAATCAATTTTTCAGCTTATGTGGATTAACAGAAGGGGGGCCTACAGGGTTTTATCTTTCACCAGAGGATCATGAACAACATTTAGGAAAATCAGGAAAAACACCTTTACTCTATACAATTATTAAAGTAGTTAATAAGCAAGATGAAGAAGTTTTACCTGGTGAAGTTGGTGAATTGATCTTAAAAGGTGAAACAATTATGAAGGAATATTATAAAAAGCCGAAAGAAACAGCAGACACGATTAAAGATGGTTGGTTATATACGGGAGATCTAGCTGTAGTAGATGAAAAAGGATATATTACGTTAGTGGACCGTAGTAAGGATATGTTGATTTCTGGTGGAGAAAATATATATTCAGTTGAAATTGAAAATGCCTTATATGAGCATCAATCTATTTTGGAAGCTGCAGTGATCGGTACGCCTAATGCTAAATGGGGAGAGGTTGTAACAGCGATTGTCGTATTAAAAACAGGAAAACAACTATCACTAGAGGAGATTCAATCTTTTTGCCGAGAAAGAATGGCAGGTTATAAGATTCCTAGAGTAGTAGAATTTATTGATCAGCTTCCTCGAAATGCTTCTGGGAAAGTCCAAAAGTTTAAATTAAGAGAAATGTATTGTCGTGCTAATTCAAAATAGAATGCAAAAAGAGCTCAAACTTTAGAAGTGAAAGTTTGAGCTTTTTTATTAGGTTTTTAATAAAGGCCAGTTGTATAAAGAGATGTGATTGTTTTTGCAATTTCTTCGATCGTATATTGTTGTTCATTTCGAACGATTTCCCATAAGTACATCTCATTTGTAAAGAACCAGGCACGCGCGACTATTTCATGATTTAACTCTTTTCTTGCTATTCCAGTTTCTTGAGCATAAGAAATATCGAGTGAAATGCGGTCAATAAACTTTTCACGAATTGTTTTCCATTTGTTTGAGATGATTTCAGATACTCCGATGGCCTGTTCAAAAATTTGCATCATATTTCGCTCATCTTCTGCCATTTTTAGAAAAGAAGTAGCTTGTTTATAAATAATCGATTCAGCGGATTCTTTCGTTTCTGGAAAAAAGTGAGTTTCTGCAATTTCATAAAACCTTTCCATTACATTTTCCATTAACACAATTAAAAGCTCTTCTTTGCCTTTAAAGTGTACATATGCTGTTCCATAACCGATATCTGCTTTTTTGATCATTTGTGTGATAGTAGCTTTTTGAAATCCTTCTTCAAGAAAGACTTCTCTAGCAGCTTCTAGTAGTTTTTGTCTAGTCATTAATGAACGTAATTGACGCTTAGATTCTACTTTGTCATTACTCATACTACAATCCTCCAAAATATATTACTTCTAGCATATAGCTAAATGAATGAAAATGGAAGAATGCCAGAAAAACTATATTTTATATTATCAGAAAATTAGACATCATGTCATTGACATCGTGTCAGTTATTTTGATATGATTTTTTCACAATCAATTTAATTAGTAGATTAATAGAGGAGGAACAGTATGAATACGAAAGTTACGGAAACAACACTAGAGTACGCTAAAAAAATGGATCGTCTTGATTCACTTAGAGAGTTTAGAGATGAGTTTTACTTGAATCCTGATTCAATCTATATGGATGGTAATTCATTAGGTCTACTTTCTAAAAGGGCTGAACGTACTTTACTAGAATCATTGGAAGATTGGAAGAACTATGGAATAGATGGTTGGACAAATGGACATCATCCATGGTTTTTCATGGCTGAAAAATTAGGAGAAAAATTAGCTCCGTTAGTCGGTGCTTCATCAGAGGAGGTAATTGTAACCGGTTCCACTACGGTTAATTTACACCAGTTAGTAGCTACTTTTTTCCAACCAAAGGGGAATAGAAAAAAGATATTAGCTGATGAACTTACATTCCCATCAGATATATATGCCCTTCAAAGTCAACTCCGTATTCACGGATTAGATCCTGAGGTAGATCTTATTTGCGTAAAAAGTAAAGATGGACGTTATTTAGATGAGGATGATATTATTAATGCAATGACGGAAGAAATCGCTCTGATAATTTTACCAACGGTTTTATACCGCAGTGGTCAAATTTTAGACATGAAGCGATTAACCGAAGAAGCTCATAAACGAGGAATATTAATCGGTTTTGATGGTTGCCATTCAGTTGGATCAATCCCACATTCTTTTAGTGAGTGGGATGTGGATTTTGCCTACTGGTGTAATTATAAACATTTAAATGGAGGACCAGGTGGTGTAGGTGGATTATTTGTTAATCGCAAACATTTTGGTGCATTGCCTGGGCTTGCAGGGTGGTTTGGTTCTAGAAAAGATAAGCAATTTGATATGGAACACACTCTAACTCCTGCAGAAACTGCTGGAGCTTATCAAATCGGTACACCTCATGTATTAAGCTGTGCACCATTAATCGGATCTTTGGAGATTTTTACAGAAGCTGGAATTGATGCGATTCGAGAAAAATCACTTCGATTAAATCAATTTTTAATGGATTGTATTGAACAAGAATTACCAGATATGGGGTTTTTCATTGGATCTCCTAGAGAAGATGCGAGACGAGGCGGACATGTTAGTTTAGAGCATGAAGAAGCAGCACGTATTTGTAAGTCTTTGAAAGAAAACAATATTATTCCAGATTTCAGAGCTCCAAATATTATTCGTCTTGCACCAGTTGCACTTTATACTTCTTACGAGGAAGTATGGAAAGTAGTACAAACACTTAAGAAAATCATGACTGAAAAGCAATATGAAAAATTTATAAATGAGCGTGAAGTTGTGGCGTAAGTTTAGTTCGCTATCTAAAAGGACAAGGGGATGAGTTATGAAGAAATCCACCGCTAATAATAAAATTGAAAACGAGAGAGAAAAAGGCTTAAAAAGAGAATTGAAAACAAGTCAACTAACGATGATTGCAATGGGTTGTGCGATTGGAACGGGGTTATTCCTAGGAAGTGGATTAGCAATTAAAACAGCTGGTCCAAGTGTATTACTCAGTTATGCAGTCGGAGCATTCATCGTTTTACTGCTTATGGGGTGCTTAGCTGAAATGACTGTTGCACATCCTACTAGCGGTTCGTTTGGAACAATTGCCGAAAAATATATTCATCCTATGGCGGGCTATCTTGTTCGTTATTCATATTGGGTGGCACAAGTACTTGCTGTTGGAGTAGAAGTAAGTGCAATTGCAGTTTATATGAAATATTGGTTTCCAACTGTACCTGGAATCGTTTGGATTGCCTTTTTTGCAGCAGTCTTAATCTATATAAATGCTACTAGTGTTAATACATTTGCTACATTTGAGTATTGGTTTTCAATGATTAAAGTAAGTGCAATTGTTGGATTTATCCTACTTGGGACGTATGTCTTGTTTGGAGAATCTAGTCATTCAAATATTGGTGTAGAGAACTTAACAAATGATGGTGGATTTATGCCATTTGGATGGTGGGGCATGTGGGTAGCTGTCTTTATTTCGTTATTTAGTTTTCTAGGAACTGAAATAATCGCTGTTACAGCGGGTGAAGCAAAGGAGCCTGATATTGCTGTTCCAAAAGCTCTTAAAGCAACAGTTTTTCGTTTATCAATTTTTTATGTATTAACGATCGGGATCATGCTGATTATCGTTCCTTGGAAATCGGCCGGGGTAGATGAAAGTCCATTCGTAAAGGTCATGGAAATATTAAACATACCTTTTGCATCTGGCCTTATGAACTTTATTATTTTAACGGCAGCTTTATCAGCGATGAATAGCCAATTATATGCATCAACTCGCATGGTTTATTCACTATCAAAAACTAATCATGCACCAAACACTTTAGGAAAAGTAAGTAAAAAAGGTGTTCCAGTAAATGCTCTTGCAGTTTCAACCATTGGTATAGTAGTTGCTGGAATCGTAAATGCAGTATTACCAGATTCTTCATATGCGTTTATGATGGGGATTTCAATGTTTGGTGCGATCTTTACTTGGATGTCAATTTTTATTTCACATTTATTTTTTAGAAGGAAATGGGAAAAATCAGGTGGGCGAAAATTACCAGTAAAAATGATTGGTTTTCCTTACTTCACAATTTTAGGAGCGATTTTATTGTTGGGACTTACCATTACTTCATGGTTTACTGGCTTTAAAATTATGCTTCAATTCGGAATACCGTGGTTAATTGTTTTATCTGTGGCTTACTTATTTATAAAGAAAAATAATGACCAAAAAAATTGATGTTGTAAAAAAAAGAAAGTAGATAAATAGTAATAACGTAAATAGGGGTGTCTCTCATTTTAGGGACACTCCTATTCTATTTTAAGATTAATAAAAGGAAAGAAAGGAAAAATAATAAGGTGTAGAATTTTGTTCATAAGATTCTTTTATGTTAGTTTATATAATAAAAGTATGTTGTATTTAGTAAATGAAAAATAGTCTCATATTAATATTCTCGAATGGAGTTGAATGATCATTAATAGTATAGTCGAACTTGAAAATTTAACAATTGCTTATAAGGACCAAGGAAAAGGAAAGCCAATCGTTTTAATTCATGGTTTTATGGGAAGTCATGCATATTGGGAAAAAGTAGTTCCAAAGCTATCTGAAGATTATCGTGTGATCGCTATTGATTTACCTGGGCATGGAGATTCTACAGCTATTATTAAAGAGCATACAATAGAAGATTATGCAGATGTGATAAAAGATTTCTTAGATCAATTAAACATTCAGCAAGTAACAATGTTTGGCCACTCGTTAGGAGGCTATATTACACTTACATTTGCACAAAGATATTCTAATTATTTAAATGGATTTTCATTAATCCACTCGACTGCTTATCCGGATAGTGAAGAAGCAAAAAAAGCTAGAGTAGCTACTAGTGAAAAAGTGAAAAATGAAGGAGTGAAAAACGTTGTAGATGGATTAATTCCTAAACTTTTCTCTCCAAAGAATATACAAACGAATAGTAAAGAAATAGATTTAGCAAAGCAAATAGGATATAAAACTACTGTAGATGGCACGGTTAATGCCTTAATAAGCATGAAAAATAGACCCGATCGCAACCATATACTGAACGATACAAATTTACCTGTACTTTTACTGGCAGGTAAAGACGATCAGATCATTCCACCTGAAAAGACTTTTTCAGTCAAAAAAGAAAATATTAAAACGGTTACTTTAAACAGTGCTGGACATATGAGCATGTATGAGGCTCCCAAAGAGTTAATTAATGAAATGAACAATTTTTTAAGTTCGTTTTAATGTTTAGGAAGTAAAAAGACTTTTCATCAAGAAACGCCTTGATGAAAAGTTTTTTTATTTAACTATATGTAAATAACATGGTCATTTCGAGTGAAATACTGTTAAGATGATAATAAGCATATAAAGTACTAGATAAAATTAAAAATCATAGTCCATATAAATTTTAGAGTAATTGGTAGGTGTAATAATGTATCGTATTGGACTGATCGGCCCAGAGTGGTCTTTAGAACGAATTTTAAGTTTTTCTAAAGAATATGAAAAGGAATTAGAATTTTTCCCATTTGCATATGATGAGCCTGCGGAAACGAAAGAGATTATAAAGAAACATGATCGAGATGTTGACGTCTGGCTTTTTTCAGGACAATTACCATATAATATTGCAAAAAAAACGCTATATTCCTATGAAAAATTATTGTATGTTCCTCATACAGAGTCTTCTGTTTATAAAAGTCTGTTAAATATTATGTATCTTAATGGTCGATTAATTAGACAATTAAGCGTAGATATGCCAACATATTCTAATTTATTAGACGATGCATTAGAGCAGTTGAATAAACCATTTGATCAGCTTTTTATAAAAAAGTTTGATGAAGAAGAAATTAATTTGGAGGAAATATTACAATTTCACCTTCAATTATGGAACGCAAATAAAACTGAAGGTGTTTTAACCAACTTTCCATCTATATTTCAGGAACTAAAAAAACGTGAAATTCCAGTCGAATGGATTTCAACTAGTAAAGTGGATATTCGACATACATTAAAGCTAATAATCGAGAAAGTAAAAGGGCTTTATTTTAAAGAATCTCAAATTGGAGTAGAGTTGGTTGAAATAGAGAATTTTGAGAGCATAATAAGGAAATCAAAATCGCCTTATCATTTACAGCATATCGAACTTCGTATCAAGAATGTACTTCTAACACTTTGCGAACAATTAAATGGTTCTTTGATTGAAAAAGGATATGGGAAATATTTAATTTATAGTTCTAGGGGCGCAATTGAAAGAGAGATTAATATGTTAGAAAATACAATTGAGCAGTTATCATTAGAAACTGATTCAATCGTTTCTGTTGGGATTGGATTTGGTGAGACTGTTTTTTCTGCAGAGAAAAATGCGATTGAATCAATACAACAATCAAAAGAATTGAATGATCGTAAAATATTAATTGTGCAAGAAAACGGTGAAATCATTGAGTCACTTGGTAGTGTAGAAGAGATTACATATGCTTATCGAACAGATGACCAAGAGTTGCTGCAAAAGCTTAAACTAGGAAATATTAGTGTAAAGACATTTCATAAAGTTGAAAACCTTATTAAGAGAATGGGGTGGAATGATTTTACAACAAAAAGTTTAGCTGAGCAGCTTAATATGACTGAACGAAATGCTAGACGTATTGTGGCAGATTTATGTGAAGTGGAATTACTAGAATGTATAGGAGAGGAATCCCTGTCTTACCGAGGGAGACCTAGTAAAATATATCGCTTAAAATAAACATTTCAAATTTGGAGTGTTTATTTTTTTGTGTGTAATTTCATAAATATTTTGAATTTTTAACAAAAATATATTGTGGAAACTGTTTTCAAGTTATAAAATCATATATAAGGAAAAAGACCGTAAATATTCCTTAAAAGAAAATTAAAATTCTCATGGAGGTACAGTGATGAAGTATAATGTTTTTTCTGAATTAATATTAGATGATGTAGTAAGTTCAATTAATGATGAAGTAATTGGATGGAGAAGGTATTTACATGAAAACCCTGAATTATCTTTCCAAGAAGAAAATACTGCTCAATTTGTGTATGACAAACTAAAATCATTTGGAGATTTAGAAATTTCTAGACCAACGAAGACTAGCATAGTTGCTAGACTAAAAGGAAATGCTCCAGGAAAGGTGCTTGCAATCAGAGCAGATATGGATGCACTTCCAATACAGGAAGAAAATGAGATTGAATTTCGTTCTAAGAAGGATGGCATAATGCATGCATGTGGTCATGATGGACACACGGCGATGCTATTAGGAGCTGCGAAACTCCTTTGTAGTTTTAAAGAAAGGATAAAAGGTGAGATTCGATTTATTTTTCAACACGCAGAAGAAGTACCACCTGGTGGTGCAATTGAGATGGTAAATGCAGGAGTGCTTGATGGAGTTGATCTGATTATCGGAGCACATCTAGTAAGCAATTTGGAAACCGGAAAAATTGGATTAAATTATGGTCCAATTATGGCAGGTGCGGACATGTTTAAAATCACAATTATTGGCGAAGGTGGCCATGCTTCTTTGCCAAATGAAACAATTGATCCAATTCTGATTGGTTCTCAAGTTGTAACAAACATACAGCATATTATCTCAAGGAAGATTGATCCAATTGATACAGCTGTCATTTCAGTTACACAATTTAATGGTGGTACAGCGGTTAATATTATACCAAGTATTGTTAAGATTGGTGGTTCTGTTCGGAGCTTTAATCACGAAGTTCGCAAGAATATACCGAAGTTGATCGAGCAAATAGTAGAAGGTATTACCGATGCTCATGGAGCTAAATACGAGATCGAATACCATTTCGGGTACTCACCGGTCATTAATGATAATGAAGTAACTAGTTTAATAGACAAAACGGTTTGTGAAATAGTTGGAGAAGAAAATCGTGAATTAATGAAACCAATAATGGGAAGTGAAGATTTTTCAGCATTCCTTCATGAAGTTCCAGGGACTTATTTTTTTGTAGGTGCAAGAAATGAGGCAGAGGGGATCGTATTTCCACACCATCATCCTAAATTTAATATTGATGAGAGAGCTTTAAAAGATGGAATAAAGATATTTGTCCAAGGCGCAATGAACATTTTAAATCATTAAAAAAGAAGGAGAGTAGAGTATGAAAAAAATCTATTTACTTGGTTTTATTCCGGTTATGGGTTTTGTAATAGGTGCGTTGTTTTCAAATAAAGTTACTCCCTACATACTTGGTATGCCATTTTTCCATTTCTCAATTGTACTATGGTCACTTCTTACTACTGTATTTTTAGATTTAATCTATTTATTTGATCCTGCGAATAAAGAGGAGGAAATAGAATGAATACAGGAACATTATTTATATTCTTATTTTTCGCTGTTTCCATCATTATTGGAATATGGTCAAAAAAAGGTAAAGAAATGAACTTAGAACAATGGTCCGTTGGTGGACGGGGAATGGGAACGCTTTTCATCTTTTTATTATCAGCTGGCGAAATGTATACAACCTTTACCTTTTTAGGTGCAAGTGGCTCAGCATACGGTGAAGGTGGTTCCATATTTAGTATCGTATCCTACGGCTGTATTGCATCAATTATATCTTATTGGGCTTTTCCTGAGATTTGGAAATACTCTAAAAAACATAAACTCATTTCTCAGTCAGATTTTATGGCGAAGAAATATGGTAGTCCGATACTTGGAGTACTTGTTGCTATAGTTGGAATCGTAGCTTTATTTTGCTATTTAGTATTACAATTTATAGGCTTAGGCTATATCGTTGAGATTACATCGTATGGGGTTATTTCTTCAAAAATGGCTATTTTATTTGGCGCATGCGGAGTTACTTTATTCGTCATGTTATCAGGAATTCATGGTTCAGCATGGACTTCTGTTTTAAAGGATATTTTAATTCTTGCTATCATTTTATTTTTAGGTATTTATTTTCCGATTCATTTTTATGGCGGTATTAAGCCGATGTATCAGGCTATTGAACAAGCAAAGCCAAACTTTACAATTCTACCAGAACATGGGATGAATTTAACTTGGTATATTTCTACTATTATATTAAGTGGGATTGGGATGTATATGTGGCCTCACTCATTTCCTCCTATTTTTGCAGCGAAAAATGCAAAGGTTTTAAGAAAAAACGCAATTATAATGCCTTTATATCAGTTAATTTTATTATTTGCTTTTTTCGTGGGCTTTGCAGCAATCTTACAAATTAAAGGGGTACAAGGAAGTGATAGTGACAAAATTTTATTACTTCTTTCGAAAAAGACTTTTGATCCATGGTTCGTCGGTTTAATAGGTGGAACAGGGGTATTAGCTGCATTAGTACCTGCTTCTTTGATTCTAATGGTAATATCCACATTATTCGTTAAAAATATATACCAAGTAATAGCCCCTGCTAAATCAGAAGAACATATTACAAAACTAATCAAATTAATTGTTCCTTTTATTACTTTAATTGGTTTATATTTTACTTTTAAAGGTGGTAGCTCATTATTTAGTATTGCAATTGTGGCGTATAATTTTATAACGCAGCTAGCTCCACCATTTTTCTTAAGTTTAATGAAAAAGAACTTTGTAACAAAGCAAGGCGCTATAACTGGAATCATATTTGGTGGTGTTATTGTTTCAATTTTTGATTTAGGTGAAAAGACATTTGCTCAAGCGTTTCCACACTTTCCACAGTTAGTGAAAGACTTAAATGTAGGGATTATTGCATTAATTATTAATGCGCTAGTAATGGTTGCTGTTAGTCTTATTACAAGAAATAGTATGTCAACGAATAAGGGAATCGATCAATTAGCTGAGCAATAAGAAAAGAAAAACGTCGGGTCTATAGATCCGACGTTTTCTATTATTCTATCAAGTTGATTATTGAATGTTTAAATCCTTCAAAATATCTTCTAAAGTTTGACCTTTAATTTTCTTTTTACCTTTTGGAACGTCTTGGACATCAGGGTTTGGAGTTAAATAATTCTTTTGTACGAAACTCATATCCTTATCGTCAACAATTCCATCGAAATTGATATCAGCTGCACGCTTGTTAGTGCCCCAGTATGTTTTAATATAATCTGCATCTAATACATCGATGACATCATCGTTATTTACATCCCCACCCATAACAGGTGCATATAAAATGTAAGATAAGCGACCTACCGTTTCACCATTCGCTAGATCATATAAATCGTTCACTGTTACGTGTCGATCGAAATGTCCTGGTATTTTGACTGTTAAATCGTAATCTTCATCTGAAGCTGGAAGATTTTTAACAAAGTAACGTGCGCTGCTGTTAAATTCTCCTGTATATGTCTTTCCATTTTTAGAAACTAATGTTAAACTCATGCCTGCTTTCGAAAAATCTTTTTTGTAGTCTAACCAAATACCCCAATCGTCTAGGAATCCATCAGCAAGAATACCACCTTCAAGTTGAGAGTATGTTGGAACAATATTTATTCCTTGACCAAAACCTTCAATTGTTGCAGGTGCTTGATTTAAAGAGAATGCAGTAGATTTTGTGAGATCAATCGTTTGAATCCATTTAACATAGTTAGTAGGTTTTTCCTTCACTTTAAATGTAATATCGATTAATGGCATATTCGTTTGGATCGGCTGGATTGAATCGCCAGTTAAATGTGTATTAAGTGTAATTTTACTTGCCGTTTGCTCAATTATTTTAAGATCAGCATTTAAACCATTTGACTTAGCATAAGAAACATAATCCTTATTTAAAGATACATTTGCAATGTCATATACCGTAGAAGGGAATGATAATGTAAATTCTCCACCTGTTAAATCTTTAATATTATTTGCACTAAGTGAAAGGGTTACGTTTTCACCATATTTTACGTCATTTTTGTTAGCAACTAATTTTGCGTATGGTAGTCCTTTTTTAACTAGTGTGTATGAGAAATCAGGGTGATCCTGCATACCGTTTCCTGCGTAGTCAAATGCATCTAAGGTGATTTTTGTTACATCTTTACCGTCTAAAAGACTAGTTTTAAATTCAAAGTCACCATTTTTTTCAATTGCTAAAGGTGTTGAAGAGTATTTTGTTTTATTCATTAAGTTAACCAAATTAGAAGACTGATCCCAATTAAATCCATTTCGATTCATAATATCTACTTGTTGGTCATAGATGTTACCTTTTACAGTCATACCGTCCCCGGTTACTTCGTAAACTCCACCTGGTTGTTGCATTTTTACAATAGGGTTAGAATTTTCGATATAAAATACATCAGATTTTTTAAATGTTTTACCTTCTCGGTTTGTTGCGATTAGTTCTAATTCATATTTTCCTGGAGGAGCAAGCCTTTTTGAATAAGAAATCGGATGATCCTTATGCCCCGTAAATGCATTATAAAGTCCATTAAATCCGTATTCAGTTTCGAACATAAAATCTTCTGTAAAAAGACCTTGATATGCATCAACTAAACCTAGTTCTTTACCAGTCTTCGCATCTTTTAAAATAAAATCTACAGTTTCCATCGGGCTATTTAAGGAGAATTCAATGCCCGTTCCAGATGGGAAACTATGATTTAAATCACGACGCGTTGTGAAGGCGTCTGCATACACATTGATTTTATTAATTCCTTCTTGTAAATGCTTGAATCCAAATGGTATTTGATAAATTTCATTCGGATTACTACTGTTTGTAATATAAATATATCCTTCGTAATTACCAAACTCTGCAGATGCAGGGATATGAATCATTGGTTTAATTTTAATTGTTTTATTGGCATTCATTGTAATCTTATCCGGGAGATCAATCGTCACATGATTTGCTTGTGCATCTTTTGCACCTTTTACATTTTGGTTAAATTTAACTTGAACAGAGAATGTTTTCTTTTTGTTACTTGTATTCGAAATAGAAACCACTCGAGTGTCCGTTTTTTCCTTACCTGCAGTTACTTGTGGACCAAAGCTTAATGCGCCTGTTACGTCTGGAATGGTGATATCTTGGTCATTTTTTGTACTGATCGTTTTATCTAATACTTTAATATGCAAATCAGAATGAACTGCCTCATAAACATCAATTCTTCCAGCACCTACTTCAAATACACTATAATCTTTTTGTAGCGGATCAGCTGTATTCATTAAGGCGGCTTTAACATCTTCTGGTTTGTATTCTGGATGTTCTTGTAGAAGAAGGGCACAAGCTCCAGCTACATGTGGAGTAGCCATAGATGTTCCAGATGCACTCATATATGCATTCGTATAATCGGTTAGATGATTCGGACCGTTTTCATAAGCTGGTACACTTGAGAATACAGCAACACCTGGTGCGGTCACTTCCGGTTTAATATCATAATATCTGTTTGAAGGACCACGAGAACTAAAGTCAGCTAATGTATCTCCGCTAGTTTTCATCTCACCAATTGAGTTTAAAGTAAATGTGGCATTACCTTGTTTTACTTTCTCTAAAACGTTTAATCCTTGTTCATTTGTAAGAGTGAATGAAGGAATAAAGTCAAAGCCGTTTCCAAGATAATGAGGAATTTGGCCTTCTGTTGGGTTATTATTATACATTAAAACTGCTTTTGCTCCATGTTTCTTAGCAAGCATTACTTTTTCATTTAAGCTTAGGACTCCACGCTCAATTAGTGCAATTTTCCCATTAACATCCTTGCCGTTGTAATCACTTTCACTATTTCCAAGTCCAACAAAAACGATAGGTAGGGATCGATCTTTTAAAGTATTTAAATCATCATCATAGCTCTTTGCTAGAAGTCTTAAATTCGAAAGTGATAGATCATTAGCTGAACTAACCGTACCAGTAGCAGTAGGGATGGTCATAGAAAAATCACTTGCACCAACTGTTAAAGCTAGTGGAGAAGTACCAGGTGAACCAAGTGAATATAAATCACTTCCAGAGTTACCAGCTGCAATAACAGCAGTTGTTCCAGCTAGTACAGCATTATTTATTGCGATTGCATTTGGATCAAGTGGATCATTATAATCTGAACCTAATGATAGATTAATAACATCCATTCCGTCTTCTACTGCTTTTTCAATTCCAGCGATGATGTTACTTGAAAATCCAGATCCATATGGGCCAAGCACTTTGTATGCATAAAGATCAACTCCAGGTGCAACTCCGGTGACGGCATAATCAGTTTTATTTTTACCTTGCCCAGCAATTGTTCCAGATACGTGAGTTCCGTGGGAAGTATAATAGGTAGATCCACCTAATGGACTGATTTGGGGTTCTCCAGATTTTTTCCAATCATCATAAGTAGTTTCCATTGGATCAGAATCGTTATTTACGAAATCATATCCGCCTTTATAAACATCTTTTAAATCTGGATGATGATAATCAATCCCTGTATCGAGTACAGCAACCTTGACACCTTTACCGGTAACACCTTCCTCATGAAGTTTTGTTGCTCCTATATTTTCTGTACTATCTACTGCTGGAGAATGAGTAGTTGATTTTGTTGTTTGTTTTTCTGAAGGCGATGGGTCAACTTTGATTACTTTATCTTCAAATATTGCTTTTACCTCATCCATCGCAAGAATATTATGTACTTCATTAGCTGGAACAGTCATCGCAACACCATTAAATGCTTGACGGTACTCTTTACGAATTTTAATTGAAGGTATGGCTTTTTTTGCTTGTCCAATTTTTTGTTTAAAATTTTGATGAGATTTTTCTACTTTATTTTTTGCCTCATCTAAAGAGACTTCAATTCCGTTTTCTTCGTTTTTCTTAACATCTGTTTTAGCAGGGTCTTGAGCAAATTGAACAATGATGTTTACTGGATTATGACTAGTTGTATTAAGCTTAGGTGCTAAATATTTTTCTGGATCTGTCGTTTCAACACCATTATGTACGCGATTTCGATCCTCTTTTGTTAGATTTTTTAAATACTGTTCTACGTATGAGTTGCCAACTTGAGAAGTTGAATCAACCGAAGCAAATGTGTGACTAGAAAATAGCAAACTAGCTGCTATAAAACTTGTAGAAACAACTTTCAGTGGCACTACAAAATGACTCTTCAAATACAATACACCCTTTCAAATTTAACTTAAGGAGTTATCCTTATATTCAGATTATTGAGAATTTTCGACAGGCAGTCAATTGGGTTATTTGTACCCTATAAAATCAACGTTTTTCAAAATCATGAATACAAATCTTACTTTTTTCTAAAAAAATTAAGAAATAATGTCAGAAAACATAGTAAAAAATTGAATTTTGTTGATTTTAAACGTTTCCCAACTTTTTTATGAAAATAGCTAATTTTTCCCTAGAAGTAATATTTTTTGATTTAATAATTGGTAATAAATAGCATAATTTTCTATATTTAACATATTCCGGAAAAATTCCCCTTCTTCAATTCAGTGTAGGGCAAAGCCCAAGAATAAGGAGGGGGGTATTTCGGTTAGGCGATAGCTTATGGTTTTTTATTTGTATTAAGTACTGTTCAGTCGTGGAATCAAATTAGCTACTAAAATTATCTACTTTCCAAGAAGCCCCCACTTCAAACGACCTGAAAGGGTGTTAAGTGGTGGGTAGTCCACAAAATATAAATAGTGAATTGCAATATTGTGCTAATTTTTTTATTTCTTTACTTATAAAAAGTGCGTGCTTAAAATCATCAATTACTATTTCAGGAAGTATTATAACACTTAATAAAATATAGAGTTTTTGTTGTAATGTATTAGGAAATTAAAAGTAAAATTAAATAGAAGAAGATCATTTTATACATTTTGAAAATCAAACAAGAAGTTTATTAGTAGAAAATATTTTACTTCCTAATATAATTAGTAGATTAGCCGTCCCTAAACATGTACATATTCATAGATTAACAGAGGATGAGTATTATTTGGGAGGTATCCTTTTTGGACGCTTTTTTTAGTGATTTAGTAAAAAATGTAATTGCAAATTACCCTTTAGAAGTAAAACATAGATTTTTTGAATACATTGATGAAAAAAAAGCTATGTGGCCCATTGATACGAATGTCGGTGAAGTATTTTTGAAGAAAGTTTTAATTGATGAAGGATATATTGAACTGATGATCTATGCAATTGACCATCTTAGAGATAATGGCATATTTACTCCAGAAGTATTAACAACAAAATTGGGTGACGGTTTTGTAAAGAAGCAAGATGAATATTTTATGTTATTTGAAGCCGTAAATGGTAGAAGTCCAAATTTTGATAGTGAAGAAGATCTTCAATTGATAATGAATGGTATTGCTTCTTTTCATAAAGCCTCAATAGGAATTGAATTAACGAATGAGCAAGTTTCATCCATTGAATCAAACTGGAAAAAAGATTTAGAAAATAAATTTTTAAAATTAACTAAGTGGAAAGAAGAACGAACTAAGTTAAAACATCAAAATGAAATCGATAAACTGTATTTAAAAAATATTAATTCGGTTTTAATGCAATGTGAAAAAGCTTTAGCAATAATTGATAAATGTATTGGTGAAGCACTAGAAGACACAACGAAAACATTATGTTATCAGAATTTCGATGAAAATGGTCTTATTATTGGAGAAGATGGGAATTTATATTTCTTAAATATGAACGCATTAATAATCGAATTGCCGATTCATGATCTGAGAAAAATTTTAAATATTGTTATGAAAAAAGAAAAAAATTGGAATCCAAAGTTAATGAAGAAAATCATCATCGCATATCATGAAACCAATCCATTAGCATGTTTGCAGTACAAGTTACTAAAAGCTGATTTATTATTTCCTCATTTATTTTATGACGTATTTTCGGCATATTACGAAAGTATGGAAATAATAATTGTTGATCCTAGTTTAATTTCAAAAATGAAAAAAATAATTACTTTGGAACTGAGTAAAGAAAGAGCAATTTCTACTGTCTTTTCACAAACAAATGAAGCACTTTATGGTCGATGACTTAAAATGATAAAGCTCAAATCCCCTTTAATTTATGGATTCGAGCTTTATTTTTTATTTTGCTTTTTTCTTTCCTATCATTCCATAGTCTCTGATAATAATTTTAACATCATAGTTTATTTTAGCTTTACTAAATAATTCATCCCAATTCTTACTCATTTTTTTCCACTTTCTTGGATTTTGAATTCTTACTTCGTTTCCAAATCCAGCAACATCTGTTTTATATTCATTTTGAAGCTTGTTTGTTACATTTTCTATTATTTTTGTAACTTCCTTTTCAGTTGCTTTCTCTACTCTTTTAACGTTCTTCTCTTTAAATAAGGGTTTCAATTTAGGATTCCAATATTCTGCAACTCTACCTTCAGCCTCTAATTTTACGTCAAAAGAGATCTTGTTACCTTTTATATGTGGTGTAATTTTACTTTTCATTGATTCAATTTGAAACCAAGTGGGTCCATCCGATTTTTTTATGTATGCCTTAACTGAACCTCCTTTTACCCTAGCTGATATCAAATTAATTCCTAATACTTCCTGAGGATTAAGAGTGCCAATCATTTTATTGTTCTTACTGCCAAAAATTGCTCCGCCAGAAAATTTCGCTCCTTTATCAGTCGTTTCTAATAATTGGAGGAGGAAGCTAGAGCCTGAGTTCATTAATCCACCAATTCTAATTAACGGTGTTTTGGTGACAATTTCTGAAGTTGATGATTGGTTTGCAATTTCAACAATTCGTATTGAAGGGATGGTATTTTTTTCTTTTGTTTCTAAAGCATGGTAAGCTTTCCCTTTGGAGATAAAAATTAAGGTGCTTCCACGAAGATCAATATCGCGGAAATATAAATCAGTCAGCTCACGAAGGTCAATTTCTCTTGCAAGTTCTTCACTAATGATAACGCATTTTTGATGTGATCCAAAAATGTATCCTTCCCTACTTAAAGTTGTCTCCCATCCAGAAGGTTCTAAGGAAATCCCTTCGCCGGCTACATTTATATAAGGTTTTTCGGGATTAACACCACCTGAACTTGTTGTCATTGCCTCAGGGACTACATATTGTAGTGTCGATATTATATTTCCATTATCATCTTTATCTAAAGAAGATCCTAATATAATATTTAAATCCTCGATTGCTTTACTACTCCAGCATCCCGATAATAATATTAATAGGCTTAAATTAAAAATTGAAATGATTAAAATTCTCTTATACTTATACTTTCTCATTTAATTTTTTCCTCACAAACGAAATGACTAGTAAGAGAAGAGGGACGATACCAAATAAATAGAATGCAACATTACCGATTGAATCAGCCATTATAAAAGTCTGATTAATATCTTTGGGGATCATTGAGATAACGTAAATAAATGGTAATGTACCAAAAAGAAACGGCTTTAGACTTTTTTTATTTAAAATTTGGGCCATTCCAAGGGTGCAAATATAATATGCAATGATATATGTAGCAAAAATTTGCATAATCCAAATAACAAGCAGTAATGAGTCAAATCTTTCTACAAAAAGACCTTGAATATCGTAACTGCGAATATATGTAAGTACCGGCCAAGTTTGCAATAAAACACCGTCTACTGAAAAAGCACCAACTACAGCAACAACCGTAATCGCATAAAAAATAAATGGAATACCTATTCCGAGAATAATTGTTTTTGATACTTTCTTTTTATCCTTCATAAACATAAAGATAAATAGAATTATCTCAAAACCTGAAAATGAAAGGGAAGTTGTTTTGAGTCCATTAATGACAGGTTTGATGCCATTTCCTAGTACAGGACGTAAGTTATCAATTTCAATAATTCCTAATCCTAAAAAAATAACTAATAGAAAAAATAAGACAGTGATTGGGAAAATGATTTCCAATATTCTTGCGATTGGATTGATTCCACCGAGTACTAAATATAAACCAATCCACAAAAAAGGGATTAATATAGCCCAAGTAGGAGTACCTTGTAGTAAGAACAACCTAGTCGTTTCTGCCATTACTCGAACCTCTAATGCTGAAAGCGAAATATAATAAATAATGATAATGATACTTAATGGAATTCCTAACCATTTACCAATAATTTTTTGAGTAAATTGAAAATATGTTTCGTTCGGATATTGTTTACACAACATAACGAGTAAAAAGACTAAAAGGGTTATGAGCAAGCCAGATATGATAACTGAAATCCATCCGTCTGGCGTTTTTACTTTAGCTGTAACACTTCTTGGTAATAATAAAATACCTGCACCAAAAATAAAATTTACGATCAGCATCACAGTTTGATTCGTCGATATTTGATCAATAGGCTTTGGAACCATAATCATGTACTCCTCCTTTCTTATGCTAGTTCATCCTTCTTGTTTTTTTAGCTTGCAAACTTTTTGGACGTCTTTTCATCATAAATATTGGGGCTCTAACTAGGAAATCCTTCCAATCACTAAATCGAGTTGGAGCAGCGGGACTTAGATAAGGAACACCAAAGCTTTTGAGTTTTACTAAATGACTACAAAGCAGTAAGAAAAATAAAATAACGCCATATAAACCAAATACACTTGCAAAAAGCATGGATATAAAACGAAGCATACGTAGCGCAATTCCAACATTATATTGTGGTAAAGTAAATGAGGAAATGGCAGTTACTGCAACGACAATAACCATGATTGTACTCACAATGCCTGCTTCAACTGCGGCTTGACCAATAATTAATCCTCCAACAATTCCTAATGATTGTCCAATCGGTTTCGGTAAGCGAAGCCCAGCTTCCCTTAATACCTCAATCGATATCTCCATTATTAGTGCTTCAATTAGTGGTGGAAATGGTACTCCTCCTCTAGTGGCTGCTATATGAAATACTAACTTTGTAGGAATTAACCCTTGGTGAAATGAAATAAATGCAATGTATAAAGATGGACCAAACAATGAAATAAAACAAGCTAAATATCGTAATAATCGAACTAAAGTAGCTGCGATCCATCGTTCATAATAATCCTCAGGAGATTGAAGTAACATCTGAAAAGTTACAGGTGCAATTAGCGCAAATGGAGAACCATCTAATAAAATGGCAACCCTTCCTTCCATTAAAGCGCTCATAACCCGATCTGGACGTTCGGTACTTTGAATCTGAGGAAACGGGCTTAAATAATCATCTTCTATTAATTGTTCAATATAACCAGAATCAGGAAGGCTATCAATTTTAATTCTTTTAATTCTTTTTTTTACTTCTTCAACGAGCTGAGAATCCGCAATAGTTGAGATATATGCGATAACTAATTGTTTTTTTGAAACCTCACCAACTTCATAACCAATCATTGTTAAATCTGGATTTTTTCCGGCACGTCTTAACATGGCTGTATTATCAGCTAAGTATTCAACAAATCCAAGTCTCGGTCCACGAACGAGTGCCTCAGAATCAGGTTCCTTTATATCTCTTGTCTTTGTAAGGGCTTCACCTAGTAAAAAGCACTCAGAAATACCATCTATTAACAGAGCAATTGAGCCAAATAGAACATCTGTTTTTAATTTTTTATAAGTACTGATTTCTTCTATTGTACAAACAGTGAGTGATTGATCTTTAATACATCTTTTAATTTCTTCTAAATTTACAGATTGCCCATTACTTATTTGATTGGTGGCAATGGTCGTAATTCCAGTCATTAATTCTCCCAATATATGTCTTTGAATTAAGTCCGCGTTTGCCAAGCCATCAATAAAAATAATTGCACCTTGAATATCTGTTTCACCTAATAGAAATTCTCTAAATTTAACATCAGAATTCTGTCCAATTTCATTAAAAATCCAATCCAAATTTACTTGTAGATCATTAGATAAGTTCTCATCATTATTTTGAGCTTCATTATTTAGAGATGTCCTGTTTTCTGAACTTTTATCGGATCTCCACCGCTTCATTTAAATCACTCTTTCTCCATAAAATGAACCCATTTAAAAAATTTTGATAAACCTACAGGAATGATAAAGGTAACAAAAGCTTGAATGAAAATTGGATATTCAGGTATATATGAAATAATCTTTTTTAACATTAAAACATCCCCATTAACTAATTTATAAAATATAGAGGTATTATTTCCCATTACAGGAAAAGCATGCAGAAGAGTTGGGAAAGTAATATATTCACTGAAATAAAACTTTAGCCAATGAGACGGTATAGATAAATCATTAACTAATTTTAATTAAATTATTGAATATTTCTTATTTTAAAAAAATGACAAAATAGTATAATTAACCTAATAGAAAATATGTGATAATACCTAGTTGTCCGCTTTTTATCTAGACAAAAGGTTGGGGACGAAGAATTAAAATAATGATTACCGAATATGGAGAGGAAGGCTTATGAATCAGATACTTCTATATGATTTTCTTACATTTATGAATGACAAAAATTGGAATAAAGCTGATTTAGCTAAATATTCTGGAATCCATATTAGTGATATAAGTAGAGTATTTAATAATAAAAAGCCGCTTTCTTTGCATTATTTAGATGCAATTACAGAAGCGTTTGGTTTGACAGAAGGATATTTTTACTCGAGCTATACACAATTATGCTTTAATCAGAAACGGTATTTAGATAAACGAAGAAGTGTAGCGTTTATTTATAAATGTGCAATTAAGGGATTTAAAAAAGAATTAAACTTTATCATATCTGAAATGTTAGAAGAAAAATCAAAGACTATACGGACTAAAAATTTACAAAATTTATTTGAGATTGCTGAAAAGTTATTTGCAAAAGGGAAAGAGAATGAGGCTTTACCTTTATATGAAATCATTATTCATCACATGCCAGATCAAACAGCAGAAGAGGTCGCTATTAGTTATTTTAGAAAGTACTATTTAAATAGATTATCGGAGGAAGGACCAGCTACCCTTGTCCATGTTTTAGAATATGTGAGCTATATGCCAGATGATTTTCAGGAACTGACAATTTTATATATTACGGCTACTTACTATATGTTAAAAGAATGGGACAAAGTTCTTCATTATGCGAAGCGTTTAGAAAAAATGGCAAAAAATGAAAAACATTTTGGTTATGCATTAGTATACCAAGGCTTTGCTTTAAATAGGTTAAGTAATTCAATCGATGAAGTGCTTGACATTATAAAGAAATATAGTAAGATTAATGATTTTTTTGCGGAGGCTGCAATCGGTAATCGTTATGTAACATTCCTTGATTTTGGAAAATTACAGTATGTTGACGAGTACTACGGTTGGATAAAAGATCGAGATGATTTATATGTAGGTATACCGAGAATTATTGAAACCTATGTAAAATTAGGAAGATTAGAAGATGCTTTAGCTTTAATCAATCAGCATGAAAAAGTAATTCATGAAATGGCATATAGTACAAACTTGTATAAACAACAATTGTATTTGGATTTCTGTTACGCACAATCACTTTTAAAATGTGAAAATAAGCAGTATATAGAAGGGCTAAATGATTTAATAAAGGTAGCTAGAAAAGTTGAAAATCTTGGTATTATTGAAAAGTTTAAACAATGCTTATTATCAATTTGGCATTATAGAGATTATTTAACCGATCAATTAAATGAAGATTATATTCAAATGCTAAGTGAGGATCGGAATCAGCCGACTAATTTATATGCAGTGGGCCTTTAATTTGGGCTGATTAGTAATAGTTTTAAAATATTTTCTACATTAGACAAATAAACCACATGGAAAATTAATCCTTGTGGTTAGTTTCATTTTTATTCTTTTTTATATAAGTTTTACTCTATTTTTTTATATTCCTTAAACCATTCAACGAATTTGGCAATACCGTCTTCAATGGAAGTAGTTGGACTATATTGAATGTCATTTATAAGTTGATCAATATCAGCATATGTTTCAAGTACTTCGCCTGGAATCATTGGCATGAATTGTATTTTTGCTTTTTTACGAAGTTCCTTTTCTAGAATCTCTATAAAATAATTTAATTTTACTGGGCTATG
Source organism: Bacillus sp. AFS055030 (assembly GCF_002574545.1). Taxonomy (GTDB): domain Bacteria; phylum Bacillota; class Bacilli; order Bacillales; family Bacillaceae_G; genus Gottfriedia. The sequence continues at coordinate 31,441 of NZ_NUGT01000034.1, read as the reverse complement.
GTTACCAATATTATAAAGCTTATAATACGAAGAAGATTCTTTAGGTGGTCCATTTTTAATGATTCTTACAATCGATTCAACTACATCATCAATGTAAGTAAAATCGCGTTTCATATTTCCATAGTTATAAACTTCTATTGGTTTTCCGTTAATGATTGAATTAGCAAATTTGTATAATGCCATATCGGGTCTACCCCATGGTCCATAGACCGTAAAAAAACGTAAGCCAGTAGTAGGTAGGTTAAATGTATGACTATATGAATATGCCATTAATTCATTTGATTTTTTTGTGGCAGCATATAAACTTACTGGTTGGTCAACTCGATCATTAATTGAAGAGGGAGTTTTTTTATTATTACCATAAACAGAACTAGAAGAGGCGTATATGAGGTGTTTTATTTGATGGTTTTTACAACACTCTAATATATTGGCAAAACCTACAAGGTTTGATTGGATATATGACCCTGGATTTTCTAAGCTATATCTCACTCCAGCTTGTGCTGCTAGATTAATGACTAGATCGAAATTATATTGCACAAAGAGCTGATCTAGTAGTTCCATTTCATGAATTGAACCATTTATGAAACGAAAATGCTCATATTTCTTTAAAAGTTCCAATCTATCAAATTTTAGACGTCTGTCATAGTAATCATTTATATTATCTATTCCAATGATCAAAAAACCTTCTTCTAATAGACGTCTGCTTAGATGAAATCCAATAAATCCTGCACATCCAGTGATTAGAATGCGCATAGTATTAGCTTTCTTAATGTTAAAAACCTCCTTATCTAACAAGAGTTGGAATATCATATGATGGAGAAGGGGACAAAGTTCGAATACAAATAGAAATATGTATTTAACTAGTTTAGGGAAAATACTTTTTTAATAGAATACACATATACCCTCACAAAACTTGGACAAAATCATATTATTACATTAGGTCTTAATACACTAAGAGCAATAAAAGTATATTAGTAACTGTATATTACATTTCTTAAAAAAGAAATGTGAAATTTTTTTATGGGCTCTAAACGTAGGAGGGAGAAATTGAATAATATATTAATTGAACCATGGATTGTCGATGAGCTTATTCATGATGAATTCTATGTGCCTGAATATATTGAAAAAATTGGACTTGAAGTACTTAAGTTTTATGACCTTCAAGTAAGTAGTATGCAAGTAATTACAACAAAAGCTGACAAAGGCGGAGCGATTTGGAAAATTGAAACAAACGAGGGTCCAAAAAGTTTTAAGCTTTTACACAGAAGACCTACTAGAAGTATGTTTAGTCTAGGGGCTCAGAAGTATTTAGTTGAAGTTCAACAGGCTAGAGTTCCAAGCATTGTTCGAACTAGAGATGGAGAGGAATATGTAGAAGCTGGTGGAAAGCTATGGTTCATTGCAGAATGGATTGAAGAGTTGGCACCAGTTTCGAAAGATTTAGAAGGTGCTAAGCAGCTATGCTATGCACTTGGTGAGTTTCATCGTTTAAGTAAAGGGTATGAACCACCAATTCAAGCAGAAGTTGCATCAAGATTGCACAAATGGCCAAAAAGCTATGAAAAAATATATAACAAAATGAATTGGTTTAGAACAATTGCCTTGGCATATGAAGAAATGCCTGCTAGTCAGGATTTATTAAATGTAGTAGATCTATTTCAAGAACAAGCAAGAAAGAGTATGGAAGACTTAAATAATTCTAATTACTTTAATATGGTGAATGAGGGCAATGCAAGCTGGGGATTAGTTCACCAAGATTACGGATGGTCAAATGGTCAAATGGGTCCAAATGGAATGTGGATTATTGATTTGGACGGGGTGGCATATGATTTGCCAATTCGTGATCTTAGAAAACTAATATCTGGTACAATGTCTGATTTATACGCTTGGGATGTAACATGGGTAAGAGAAATGATTAACGCATATCACGAAGCAAATCCAATTTCAAAAGAATTATATGAAGTATTAATGATAGATTTTTCAATGCCAAATGAGTTTTATAAAAACATTAAAGAAGTACTTTATGAACCAGAATTATTTTTAGGTGAATCGACTAAACAATTAATTCAATCAATCGTTGACTTAGAGCAGTCAAAGTGGGCAACATTGAATGAAGTTCGCAACGACTGGAGTGGAAAAGAATGAAAATATTAATGGTATGTACCGAAAACCTACCAGTACCTCCAGTTTTAGGTGGTGCGATTCAAACTTATATTGCAGGAAGTTTACCTTATTTAAGTAAAGTACACGATATAACCGTATTAGGTGTCAATGATCCATCATTACCAGATGAAGAAACAATTGATGGTGTTCATTATGTCCGTGTACCAGGTAAAGTACTAGAACTATATCGTGAAGGCGTAGTTGAATACATTAAAGGAAACCAATTTGATTTAATCCACATTTTTAACAGACCACGACTTGTCCTTCCGATTAGAAAAGTAGCACCAAATTCAAAAATCACATTAAGTATGCATAATGACATGTTTAATATTGGGAAAATTGCTGTTGATGAAGCGAATTTAGTATTAGAAGAAGTTTCTAGTATCGTTACGGTAAGTGATTATGTAGGAAATGTTATTCGTGAACTTTATCCTCAAAGTGCTAATAAAATCAGAACAATCTACTCGGGGGTTGATTCTGACCGCTTCTTACCTGGTAATGATCCTAAAATGATTAGTACACGAAACGCACTTAGAAAAGAGTTTGGTTTAGAAAATAAAACGGTTATTTTATTTGCTGGCAGACTTTCAGAAAACAAAGGGGTTGACCGTCTAATAAGAGCATTGCCAACCCTTTCAAAAACCTTCAAAGATCTAGCTTTAGTTATCGTAGGAAGCAATTGGTTTAGTCAAAATAATGTTACAGACTATGTTGCTTATATTCGTGCAATTGCCAAAAAACAGGATGTACCGATTATTACAACAGGTTTTGTATCACCTTTTGAAATACACAACTGGTTTGCAGTAGCAGATTTATTTGTATGTACTTCATTATGGCAAGAACCTCTTGCAAGGGTTCATTATGAAGCGATGGCAGCAGGCCTTCCAATTGTAACAACTGCCAGAGGTGGAAATCCTGAAGTCATTATTCCAGGTGAGAATGGTTTAATCGTAGAAAATCCAGTTGATCCAGATGAATTCGCCACAAAAATCTCAGAAATATTATCAAACAAAACACTAATGAAGAATATGGGAATAAAAGGTAGAGAACTTGCAGTTACTAAGTATTTATGGAGTCGTGTAGCAAATGAAATACTATCTACATGGAGCCAAACAGAATATGCTTCATCACTTTCACCAGAACAATTAGAACAATATGAACCTCAAACATTATTTAAAACTGCAGTACAAAATACTACACAGTTGAATGTAGAAAATAATATACCTGAAGTAATCGAACCGACTGTTGAATCTACAGAAAGTTTATCAGAATCGGTAACTCAGTCCGATATAAATTCTATTGAAGAAATGCTAAAAGTCCTAGTAGAGAAAGCAAAATCAGTTCCTAAAGAAAAAGTAGTCGCAGAATTTCCAATTAATACGACACCAAGAGTATTAAGACGAATTAGAAGAGTAACTGATCAGGTCGTAAATAATGAAACCTCAAATTTAATCCTAAACGAAGGATCATCTTTAGATGAAGTAAGTAGTGTAGAAAATAGATCGAATAATCTAGCTAACACTGCAAAATCAGAACCTTTTAAATTAAAGAAAATTCCTAGCGTCACTGAATTGCATAGAGCTAGAACTAGTTAAACAATCATATTTCCTGAGGAATGTGTCTAACGATCAAAGAGGGTATCTCATAAGACTTTTGAGATAGCCTTTTTTCATTTGAAAATGATTGTTTGATGATGTGGTAAAGATAAACTTTCTAATCATAATAGGTATATATGGTGACAAGTCCTCCTTCATTTACATATAAAGTATAATGAACAAATGTTTGGAGGCAAGTTAAATGAAAATCCGCAAGGCTATTATTCCCGCTGCTGGTCTCGGGACTCGTTTTTTGCCAGCTACAAAAGCGTTGCCAAAAGAAATGTTACCTATAGTTGATAAACCAACTATTCAATATATCGTTGAAGAAGCAGTAGCTTCTGGAATTGAAGAAATCATTATTATTAGTGGTAGAGGTAAACGAGCAATCGAGGATCATTTCGATAAATCATATGAACTAGAAGAATCATTATCTCGAAAAAACAAGCTAACTGTTTTGGAAGAAATGCAGAAAATATCTAATATGGTGAAAATCTTTTATGTTCGTCAAAAAGAACCTAAAGGATTAGGGGATGCCATTTTATGTGCTAAGAGTTTTATAGGAGATGAACCATTTGCTGTTTTGTTAGGGGATGACATCGTAATGTCTACAACACCTTGCTTACAGCAAATTATTAATGTATACGAGAAATATAATGCCCCGGTTATTGCTGTTCAGAATGTTCCTGATGAAGAGGTAAGCAAATATGGCGTTATTAAACAAAAAGAAAGTACTTACGATGCAAATACAAATCTATTTCAAGTAGAGTGCCTAGTAGAAAAACCAAAATTGAAAGATGCCCCATCAAATTATGCAATTATGGGACGATACATTCTTACTCCAGAGATTTTTGATATTTTATCTACGATTTCTGTGGGACAAGGTTGTGAATTACAATTAACCGATGCGATTAATGAATTAAATAAAAATCAATTTGTGTTAGCATACAATTTCGAAGGTAAACGATATGATATCGGAAATAAAATCGGATTTATAATGGCTACAATTGATTTTGCGATTAATAGAGAAGATATAAAAGATGAGGTAATTACTTTTTTAAATGAGGTCATATCTGATCATGCTCTAAATATGAAGAATCAGGAAGTGGATTGACTTGAAAATTTCGATATTAGGTACGGGCTATGTCGGTTTAACAACAGGAGTCTGTTTAGCAGAGATTGGTCACTTGGTAACTTGTATTGATATAAATGAACTTAAAATAAAAAACTTATGTGCAGGTATTTCTCCAATATACGAACCAGGAATTGAGGAGTTAATAGCTAATAATATACAGTCAGGAAGATTATCCTTTACAACCTCATATGATAAGGGGTTAGAAGATGCGAAAGTAATTATTATTGCAGTAGGTACCCCTCAAAGGGAAGATGGCTCCGCAAACTTATCCTATCTTGAGGGTGCAGCGATTGATATTGCAAAAAATATTAAACAAGACGTAATTATTGCGATAAAAAGTACTGTTCCAGTTGGAACGAATGAACTAGTAAAGGAAATGATTCAACAAAATTGCAGTAAAGAAATTGTAGTGGACGTTGTCTCAAATCCAGAGTTCCTAAGACAAGGCTCCGCAATAAAGGATACGATGGAAGCAGATCGAATCATTATAGGTAGTAATAATCAAGAGTCCGCTAGAATTGTTGAAGAAATATATAAACCATTAAATGTACCAATCTTAATAACTAGTATTCGAAGTGCAGAAATGATCAAATATGCATCCAATGCATTTTTAGCAAGCAAAATAAGTTTTATAAATGAAATTGCAAATCTTTGTGAAGCACTCGGTGCAAATGTAGAAGATGTAGCGAAAGGAATGGGAAAAGATAAACGAATAGGTGAGGCATTTTTATATGCTGGAATAGGTTATGGTGGCTCTTGTTTCCCAAAGGATGTGAAAGCATTATTGCATACAGCCGAGTTAAATGGGGTTGAATTCGGTTTTCTAAAGGAAACCATTTATATTAATAATAATCAACGTGAATTGCTCGTAAAAAAAGCGATTGAACGATTCGGTAGTTTAATAGGGAAAAGAATCGCATGTCTAGGTTTATCATTTAAACCAGATACAGATGATATGAGAGAAGCACCTTCTATAACTATCATAAAATCTTTAACTGAGTTAGGAGCAGAAGTAATTGCATATGACCCTGTTGCAATTGAAAACGCAAAAAAAATACTAGGTAGCAATTTAACGTTCGCTAGTTCAATAAATGAATGTGTTACGGATACAGATGCAATTTTTATTATTACTGAGTGGCAAGAATTTAGAGAACTTGACTTACCGAACATATTCAAGAAGATGAAGAATCCAATTATTTTTGACGGAAGAAACTGTCTGAAGGAAGAAAAAGTAAGAGATTGTATGAAAATCGAATATTACCCTGTTGGTAAACCGTCCATAATTCAATAGCATAATAAAAACGACNNGTCGTTTTTATTATGCTATTCATTTTGTTCATGTAATGGACGGTAGATCGTTTTGACAAATTTCTGTTTAAGATAAGGGAGAATTTTTTTTCTACGATTTACTAATCTGCCTACAATTGCCTTTTTGTCTTCTTTAGATAATAACCAATCATCAGGTATTACTTCTACTATTTCTTCTAAAAGCAGTACTGGGAATCTTTGAATAATCTGTAGTTGTTCATTAAATTCTTCTTCACTATTAATATATTGGGACATGAATTGATGAGTAGAACTTTTCATAATCTTTTGAGGTAAAGTTAGTAACTCTGTAGTTAACCAACTATAGGAACCAAATGCTTCAGCATGGTCAATGATCCAAAGTTTAAATTGACCTAAACTTTCTTCGCGAAGTAAAATGTTTTTTCGAGTACGATCTCCATTACAGAGCCAATAATCGAATAAAATAATCCCTGCAAGCTGATTGTTATTTATAATACTAGGAACGGAACCAACTTGGTGTCCATTTAACGTTTCGGGGACATATAAAGAAGCAAATTGAAACTTTGAAAGTTGAATATCTTCCATAACTAGTCCCGGTATTGTTTTTGAAAATTCTTCAGGGATGGAAACAATTTGAGCAAAAGGAACTGGTAAATCTAAAAATCTAGCAATACAATATGCAACCCATTCGTTAGGTAATGTTTTCTCAAAACCTGCCCTAAAATATTTCACAACATAATCTCTACCATCACTAAATGTCATTAAATGAGCATTTGATTTTCCTTCTAGTTTTTTAATATAGGAAACAGGTTCAATCATTTTGAATCACATCACTATTTTTGCTTTTATCAAATTTCAGAAGATATTCGCGATAAATATCAGCTACTTTATGAATAGCAAAGTTTTTTTCAACATGGTTGATTGCATTTTGTGAAAGCTTTTGATGAAAATTCTTATTATCAACAATTGTATATATTTTTTTTACAGCATCTTTAACGTCATGTCCTCGAAAAAGCATACCTGTTTCACCTTGAAGAACGATTTCTGAAATAGGCATAATATTAGAAGCAACAACAGGCACTCCACATGCCATAGACTCAATAAAGGTATTCCCAAATGATTCTACTTTTGTAGTTGCGATTGTACAACCACCAGATTGAAGTACTTTTGCGTATACATGGGGCATTTGTTGATATGGAATAACTGGAAACCATTTAATGATATCGGTTAGTCCTTCTTCTTTCCAAGTTAATGCAAAATCCTCACGCTGAACACTTTGAGCTCCTCCAATTAACCAAATTTCTATATCTGACCGTTCACTTTTTATCAGCTTTGCAATCTCGATTAACATTGGCCAGTTTTTTCGTTTATCCACTCTACCGATACAGCATACAATTTTTTTATTATTTGGTAGGATTGGATTATTTTCATAGGCGATTTCATCTTGTTCTATTGGATGGAAAAATGTTGTGTCAACACCATTGTAGATTACTTTAATGGGGATATTATCTGTTAAGATGGAAACTAATCTTTTTTGATAATTTGATGGAACAATTATAGAAACGGGTTCAATGGATCTGAATTTCTTTAAATGGGGTTGTAGTTTAAGAAGCTCGGGCGTACGTGCTTCTACAATAACTGGACCTTTATATTTAGCTTTTTGTAACCACTTATACGCTGAACCTGTATCTACTACAATGATTGCGTCATATGCATTCTTTTTAATGATATCAATAATTTCGTTTTCGTCCTTCGTTAAATAGACAGGTGCAATATCTTCCATTATGTGTAATCCACCATGATCAGTTGTGTATAAAAACTCAGTATCAATTCCAAACTTTTTAAAATAAATTGAACGATTCCTCCAGCCAGCATTTACTCCACCTACTGTTAAGAGACGCCAGATTATTAAGACTTTCAAATTTTCCCCTCCTTGGTTATAGGGTATACAAATAACGTTTAAACCGCTTGAAAACTAATTGTATACACGTTCTATGGCTTGTGACAGAATTGAAATTTTTTCAATAGTAGTCCTATTTTAGTTAATTCAAATTGAGGTAAATTGTAAGGGCAGTTAACTACAAACCAAAAATATTTATTAGGATAAAAGTATAAAAAACTTACTTCTAAATTTCCTTGCTCCTCATTTATGGATATGATAATGTATAAGAAAAAGAAGGATTAACTGCAACGTTTAAAATAATTGAAGGATAAACTTCAATATTGGAGGATTAAAAATAATGGAGCGACCTAATTTTAAATTGTTAGTTAAGGAAAAATTTTCCCAATTATCACCAGGGCAAAAAAAAGTAGCCACTTATATGATTGAAAATCTTGAGGAGTGTGCCTTTAAAACTGCTTATCAAATTGGAAAAAAAGTTGAAGTAAGTGAAACTACGGTCATTCGTCTTTCATATGCACTCGAATTTGAAGGCTTCAGTGATATGCAATTATCAATTCAAAATGAGTTTCTTCATTTAAATAAAACTGATTATTTAAAAGAAAAAGAAGAAATTAAAAATGCAGAAGGACATAATACTTATACAAAAATTATCGAAAATGAAGTAAATATTTTAAGAAATTTATTACAACCTTCGAATATGAATGAAATTTCAAAAGCAGTTGAAGCAATTACTTTTGCAGATCAAGTGTTAATAGTTGGCCATCGAGTATCCCATATAGCTGCATACTGGTTTTCAAATACGTTAAGCTCAATTAGAGGTAACGTATTGTATTGTTCTCCAGCAGGTGACTTTTATGAAAAGTTTTGCAATTTAACAGAAAAATCGGTTGTCGTTGCATTTTCTTTTCCAAGGTATGCAAAGGAAACACTCACAATTGCAGAATGCACGAAAGAAAATGGTGTAAGTTTAATTTCAGTTACTGATCGATTATTATCACCAATTGGACGAATTGCAGATATTGTTCTAACGACGGAAGAAAATGTAGAAAGTGGCTCTAACTCAATCGCATCCGTTATTAGTCTATTAAATTTAGTGATTGCCGGGTTATATGAAAAAGACCAAAAGAGAATTCAAATGTATCAACAAAAATTGGAAAAAATTTATTCTACCTATGAAGTGTTTATAGAATAGTAGAAACAGTTAGGAGAAAATCTTATGAATCCACAATCTTATCTAGATTTTAATAAAGAAACTATTTTACAAACTTACAAGGATTTACATAAGTTAGCTGAGCCTAGTTGGCAAGAAGAGAAGACAGCAAAGTATTTAAAAGAACGATTAAAAGATGCAGAAGTTGAAATCAAAACGTTTAAAAATCATTATGGATTTATTGCTGAAATTAAGGGAGAAAATGAAACAGTTATTGCGCTTAGAGCTGATATGGATGCATTAGTTCAAGAAGTTGATGGTGTTGTAAAGCCAAATCACTCATGTGGTCATGATGCTCATAGTACGATGGTTTTATATGCAGCGCTGGCTATTTCTGCAAGTGGTATAAAGCCAAAACATACTCTTCGATTTATCTTCCAGCCAGCCGAAGAAAAGGGCGAAGGAGCCCTTCAAATGATGGAAGATGGTGCATTAGATAATGTCATTTCATTGTTTGGCGTACACTTAAGACCAGAAAGAGAAGTACCTTTTCAAAAGGCATCTCCAGTGATCATACATGGTTCTGCTGAAACGATTAAAGGTACAATTCGAGGGGTTCAGGCTCACGCATCTAGACCACAAGACGGTATTAATGCGATTGAAGTAGCTGCCGAAATCGTAAATAAATTGAAGCAAATAAATTTAAATACAGATATCCCATATTCAATTAAAATGACCCAAATTCAAACTGAAAATGAAGCATCAAATACGATCCCAGAAACACTAAAGTTTTCACTTGATGTTAGAGCGCAATCAAATGATATTATGAATGAATTAAATACCCGTACAATTGAAGTGTTTGAGGAAACGATGATTGAAACAAAAGCTAAGATTTTGTGGTCTATGGAAGAGTTTGTTCCAGCGGCCGTACAAAACGAACAGGCAATAAAAATGACCGAAAGAGCCATTGCTGAAATGATCGGATCTGAAAACGTAGTGCCCAAATGCATTTCAAATGGAGGTGAAGACTTCCATTTCTATACAAATAAATATCCTCAAATTGCTGCTACAATGGTCGGTTTAGGATGTGGATTAACTCCGGGGTTACATCACCCTCATATGAGTTTTAATTTAGAAGCACTTCATTATGGAGCGAAAATTTTAACTCAAACAGTTTTATTAGCATCAGAACAAGAAAAATGAAGGGGTGAATGACGTGCTAAACAAAATGAATCAAACAGAATTGAAAACTGAAATTAAGATTCGTGCTCTACACTCAATCGAAGAAATGGGGCAAGTACGAGAACTGGAATCTAAAATTTGGGGTTATGAAGATTCAATTCCTACGCATCAAACAATTACAGCTGCAAAAAATGGTGGCTTAGTTTTAGGTGCATACTTTGAAGATAAACTAATCGGATTTCAATATAGTTTTCCTGGTTATGATGGGCAAAATGTTTATCTTTGTTCACATATGCTAGGAATAGATCAAGAGTTTCGTAATAAGGGGATTGGAAAATTGCTTAAAATTGCCCAGCGAGAAGAAGCTCTTAAACTCGGTTATAAACGTATTACTTGGACTTATGATCCTTTAGAAACAGCAAATGGTTATTTAAATATTTCTAAGTTAGGTGGAGTTTGTAATACGTATATTGAAAACTGCTATGGAGAAATGGAAGACTTATTAAATAGTGGAATTCCATCTGACCGTTTTCTAGTCGAATGGTATATTGCAAAAGGGGAAGAAGAAAAGGAGCAATTGAGACCTTTTGAATTAGATGAAGCAGTTAATAACTCACTTATAACATGGGAAGAAAATAATGACAAAATACCAATGCCGATTCAAAACGATACAGATGTGTTAAACGATCTAGCCTTCGTTGCGGTACCAAAGGATTTCCGAACAATTAGAGAAACGAATAGTAAAATTGCAAGTCAGTGGCGAATGCTGACTAGAGAGTGCTTTAAAAAATTATTTCAAAGCGGATGGAAAGTTACGGGATTTTATAAGAATTCTGAATCAGAAATACCAGTTCATTTTTACGTATTGAAAAAATAAAAAGGAAAATAAAAGGAGAGTTTGGAAATGAAAATTAAACAAATAATATTACGCCATATGAAGCTAGATTTATTGCATCCATTTACAACAAGCTTTGGTACTGAATATGACCGTGAATTTATCCTTTTAGAAGCAATAAGCGAAGACGGTATATCAGGCTGGGCTGAATCTGTTGCTATGCTTGATCCACTATATAATGAAGAAACATTAAAAACAAACTGGCATATTCTAGAAGATTATTTAATACCAATCATTTTAAATAATGATATTAACCATCCAGACGAACTTTCCGAAAAGTATTTCTCGCATATTCGAGGGAACTATATGGCTAAAGCTGCCATAGAAGGCGCAATTTGGGATCTTTATGCTAAACAAGAAAATATCTCATTATCAACTGCTTTAGGTGGAACTAAAGAGGCTATTGAAGTAGGAGTAAGCATTGGGATTCAAGATTCAATCGATTCAACAATTAACATCATCGAAAACCGACTTGCAGAAGGCTATAAGAGATTTAAATTAAAAATTAAACCAGGCTGGGATATTGAACTGATCGATAAAGTACGAAAAGTTTATCCAACAATTCCTTTAATGGCGGATGCTAACTCAGCATACACATTATCTGATATGGATCAATTAATTGCTTTAGATGATTATAATTTAATGATGATCGAACAACCACTTGCATACAACGATATCATCGATCATGCAGACCTACAAGAAAGAATGAAAACGCCAATCTGCTTAGACGAGAGTATTCACTCACTTGAAGATGCTAGAAAAGCAATAAAACTAGGAAGCTGTAAAATTATTAATATTAAAATTGGTCGAGTTGGCGGACTAACTCAATCAAGAAAAATACATGATCTTTGCCAGGAAAATGGAATTCCATTATGGTGTGGTGGCATGCTAGAATCTGGAATCGGAAGAGCCCATAATATTGCAATTACATCATTACCTAACTTCATTCTACCTGGAGACACAGCAGCATCCGCCTTATACTGGGCAGAAGATATAATCGAACCAGAAGTAACCGTAGAAAATGGAATGATCACCGTACCAACTAAACCAGGCATCGGGTACGACCCACACATGCAAAACATCGAAAAATATACAATCAGTACGAAAGTTTACAATAAAAAATAAATACAGTGGCAAGAAAGGACACAAATCTAAGTTTATGGTTTGTGTTTTTTTGTGATGATTCATGAGAAAGAATGGTACGACAAAATGCTAATATAGTTCCTCATACCGCCAAGTCTTATTTGCAGTAATGATATTTTTAGAACCGAAAAAAATTTATAAAAAAAACCAAACCAAGTCCAGTACATGGTTTGGGTCCATTCTTCTTAAACTTCTTCCTTATCCTTACTCTTAATCCTTTCCATTATTTTCTTGACTTGTACTTCATATTTCTCAATATCTTTGATCTCACCTTTCCCATAGCGAACTGAGTTATATGCGTCGATTAGTTCGTCTTCATTTTGTATTTGTATTCGCTCCAACCATTCTTTTAATGTTTCGTTTTTGTGTCGACCCAGTTTGTTTTTAGATGCATATTTTTGTAGTTGGAAGATTAGTTTTCTGATTTGCTCTGATGGGGCGGAGTGTTTGAAAAAGGCTCTTTTTTTTCTATGATGTTCTGGTATTGCATTATATTCGATGCTGATTTCCTGCTGGACAGTATGTTTTTCGTTACGTATATAAGTAAGTTTTCTGATGACTAGCCAAATTACGATTAAAACGATTATCAGTATTAATAGCCATACCCAAGTCGGAATGGATTCTAGTATGTAATGGTGATTTCGTGTATTTTGTGGGATTTTATCTTCAGCGCTTGAATTTTGACCTAGCTTAATTTTTTTCTCTTTAATATTAATGTGATCTACATAGTTAAAGAGAGGAGTTCCTAAAAAACCAACCGCTCTAAATAAACCGTCTAATAATTTAAAAATGCCCCACTTTAAAATAGGTAATATGAACGATATGATTCCGGTAATCAGCACAGCTATACTGATTGATCCTATAATTCCTCGATAGTTTTTAATGGTTTGTGTAGTGGTAGCTTGCTGAAAGTATCTACCTAAACTAAATAGAATTGTGAATATGATTAGAATCCATAATATCAAGTTCATATGAGAATAATGTGAAGTCCAGCCAAAAAAGAGGACTACCAAACTCGACAAATAAAAAATGATTTGTAATTTATTTCGTTCTTCCATCCATAGCGAAGTGTCTTCAAGAAAAGCCTCAAGTCGAAAAAAGATAAAGCTAGCACATAAAATAGATGTAACTGAATTTAACCCAAGAGTATAACCAAGTCCTCCAGAAATAATGGCTGCTAGAAATGGAATAACCCGTGATACTTGTGACTTTCGTAATGAGTAAAGTAAAAATAGATTTCCAAGGATAAAAATACAAATGATTGCCAAAGTAGGTGGCAGATGATTTTTTGATTCATATATAAATAAAACGATTAAATAGAGTAATAGATATTCTAATGAAAAAAAGTATATAGAAAGTAGACGTAAAATCATTTCATGATCCTTTCGACTTAATGTTGTCCATATGGAACAAGTGTTGGATTTTCTAAATCATCTTGTAGATAATAGATGCTTTGGCCTCGTCTTCTCATTTGAGCAAAATACCGATCTCCATGTTTACCGAACGGACCACATAAAATAACAACAGGAGATTTTCGTTGTTGCTTTTCTACGTAATATAGTAATCTATCGACCGGCTGGGTCATTCTTGCGCCATTTATTCGAGCAAGTATATCAAATGTTTTACCTAGTTGAGATTTACCTCCACCGATCGGTAAATGATAAACTGGAACGCCACTTTCCATGTTTAAATTTAGAAATATTTCATAGTTAATATTTTTTATTGTAGCGTATTGAACTAGATAGGCAATATTACTTGCAATTGATTCAATGTTTTCAATTATACTTAATCTAAAGTGATCATGATGAGTATCTCGTAAATTTATAATAAATGTAATAGAATAATCAGCGGTTCTTTCATAAATTTTCGTTTGAAGTACTTGGGTCTTAGCACTAGCTTTCCAGTGGATTTGATGAAATGAGTCCGAATAGACATAGTCTCTTGTTCCAATCGGAGCCAGGAAATCTTCAAACAGACTAGTATTTGTTACAAAACTACCATATGAGTTAGTTGAAATGATTTGCTCAATTTGAGGTACAGGAATTAAAGTAGGATAAATAATAATTTCTTTATGTAAAAATGGTTTATAGGTCAAATATAGGTAGCCTAAACTGAAAAAGTTTGAAATTTTTAATTCTACTTGTTTAATTCTAGTAACACCTCGTTTAGTAGCTGAAAGTGGAAATGAAATCTGAATCGATTCGTTACCTTTTAGTTGAATTGGGATAATTAGTTCTAAATTTGAATCGCTACTAACAGTCTTACAATTTATACTATCTACGATTGGTTCTAATTTAATTCGAACTGTTGCGTTAATAATTGGTAACCAATGATTCTGGATGATCTTTATCGGAAAATTAAACTGTTCTCCGACGGAAACTCGAATGGGCTCCTTGTCGTTTTCGATGATCAGGTGATTAGCAACATGCTTTAAATAGTATCGACTCATCAAACTAATGATGATTAAAAATCCTCCTAAAAACATTAATAAATAGGAAGATTGATAGAAATTAATAAGTAGAAATATGCCTCCAAAAATAATTAGGATATCAAGTGAATTTTTACCATGTAACTCTTTATTCCAATACATTTATTGACCAGCTCCAGCTTCTAAAGGAACTTCAACTTGATTTAAAACTGATTCAATAACTTGTATAGCATTTTTCTTTAAAGATGCCTCAAGGGTCAAGACTACTCTGTGTGAAAGAAGATAAATCGCAACATCTTTTACATCTTGTGGGGTGACAAATGATCTATTGTTTATATATGCTTTACCTTGTGAAGCTCTCATTAGTGCCAATGTGCCACGTGGACTAATGCCAAGTTGTATATCTTCATGATTTCTCGTAGAATGAATAATATTTAAAATATAATCCTCTACTTCTTCGGAAATTGTAACTGTTTTCACCTGTTCTTTCATTTCATTAATTTCTTCTAAAGTTAGTACATTTTTTAAATTAGAAAATGGAGTATTTGAACGATAAGACTTCATAATGCTTTTTTCTTCTTCAAATGTAGGGTATTCCAAACTAATTTGCATAAAAAATCGATCCATCTGTGCTTCAGGTAATGGAAACGTACCTTGTTGTGATTCAATAGGATTTTGGGTTGCTATAACAATAAACGGATTTGGTAGAGGAATTGTTTCTCCATCGATTGTTACTTGGCGCTCTTCCATTACTTCTAATAAACTAGCTTGGCTTCTCGGTGTAGCACGATTGATCTCATCTGCTAATAAAATATTCGTCATAACAGGGCCAATACGAAGTTGAAAGTCTTGCTCTTTTGGATGAAAAAATTGTATACCAGTTACATCACTAGGTAATAAATCCGGGGTAAATTGAATTCTTTTGAATGAACCGTTAATCGTTTTGGCAAAGCTTTTAGCTAATTGTGTCTTTCCAGTACCAGGCACACTTTCTAGTAAAATATGCCCATTATTAATAAGAGCGATGAAAATCATTTCAATGACATCATCTTTACCGATTATCACTTGACTAATTTCTTTCTTTAATTGTAATAACTTTTCTGATCTATCCATTGCTTTCTCCTTATCTTTCAACGTTTTAAGTTGTTAATCATGCTATTATTTTAATCGTTCAACATTAATAAAGTCCAATAATTCTCAATTTTTAAAATCTATTAAAGTGAACGATTAATATTAGTTGATATTTTTAAATGAAAACTGTAAAATATAAAGTTTGTAAAAAAATGGAAAAAGTTAAAAGAAGGAAAGTAGGAATCTCTAATGGTAGACTAAAGTTTTTAAAGATTATAATGAGTATTAAATGTTGAGAAGGTAAAAATATGATTTATATAAGGGTTCCGGTTTGTTTTGATCTCTTCTTCTACCAAGCATTCCATTGAACCTCGCTTTAACAGGAGAGAAAAAGATGAAAAAATTAATGATCGTAGTAGTAACCTGCTGTTTTGCTTTACTTAGCGGGTGTACAAAAAATAATCAAGAAGAACACAAAGTAAACGAAAATAAACAAAATACAAAGCAAGTTAAAGAGCAAGAAGAACCTATCAAAAAAATAAATCAGGAAGTAACGAAGGTGACTGTAGGTGCTGTGGGTGACTTATTAATACATAATGAAGTTTATGAAGATGCTATGCTACCAAATGGTGAATATAACTTTAATAAGATGTTTGATGAAGTTAGAAAAACGATGGAAACACCAGATATTTTAGTAGCGAATCAAGAAACGATGATAGGTGGAAAGCACCTTGGATTATCAACGTATCCTTCATTTAATAGTCCGTATGAAATTGGAGATGCACTAAAAAGTGCTGGGGTTGATTTTGTAACACTGGCCAATAATCATTCGCTTGATCGAGGTGAAAAGATTATCCGAAGTGCACTTTCCCATTGGGACGCTATTCATATGCCGTATACAGGTGCTTTTAAATCACAAGCAGATCGTGACCAAATTAGGGTATTAAATAAAAATAATATTCGATTTTCATTTCTTGCATACACATTTGGTACAAATGGGATTCCCGTTCCTAAAGGAAAAGGTTATTTAGTAAATTTGATCGACCTTGGCAAAATACGTAGTGATGTTGAAAGGGCAAAGAAAATATCAGATATAGTAGTGGTTGCCATGCATTGGGGGATTGAATATGAAAGAATGCCGAACAATAGCCAAAAGAATCTCGCAAAACAATTGGCTGATATGGGAGTGCAAATTATTATTGGAAATCATCCGCATGTGCTGCAACCGCCAGCATGGATTACTGGAAAAACGGGGAATAAATCAATCGTTTTTTACTCATTAGGAAATTACCTATCAGCTCAAGATGAAATCTATGAGTTAATTGGTGGCATGGGTACGATTGATGTAGTTAAAACTCAAACTGATCAAAATGTGAAAATTGAATTAGTAAATCCAAGCTTTTTTCCTACTTATAATTACTATCGTGATAATCGTAATTTTAAAATTATGTCTCTAGAAAATATAAATGATGTTCATCTAAAAAATGGCAAAATGAGATACAATGAAATAATGAATCATATGCGAACAAATATTAAGGAATTAAAAAGTATTTCTGAGGTGCAATAGGATTTAATAGGTTGGCTAAATATTGAACATTGAAAGCTTGTTTTTTACAAGCTTTCAGGCTGTCGACAAAGTCGACAGCTATTTTTTATGCGAAGACTAGTATCAAGATATAGTGCCTTTTCTTTAAATCTCCAACTAAATGTACTAATAAAAAGTATAAAAAACCCCTTTTTCAACAAGTTTAATTTTGAAAAAGGGGTTTGTCTACACTCTGAAAGCTTTTTTTTTACAAGCTTTTTTGCTGTTTATAAATTAAATAGTAGTAAATCTCACAAACTATTTCTAGCTGTATTAATGTTTATTTTCACTACATATGGAAAAAAAGTAATATTTAGTGGGAAGTTAACTATTCTTCTTTTGTTTGTGTAAGAAAAAATGATTATAAAAATTTTTTTTATAAAAAACTTATTTTTTTTGCAGGGTTTATAAATTTGTCTTCGTCTAAAGTTATGGAAGAGGAAAAGAGGTGATGCAATGGAGTCGGATGAACAAATAGTAAGGAATATAGTAAAGGGGAATCATCAACTATTTAAGGAATTAATAGTAAGATACCAATCAAAGGTATTTGCAGTAGCACTGAAAGTTTCAAATAATCAAAAGGATGCTGAAGATATTTCGCAAGAAGTCTTTCTCCAATTGTATCGTTCTCTCGAAAACTTTAACGGAGATTCTAGTTTGGCCACATGGATTTATCGAATTACAATGAATAAAGCAATTGATTTTAAAAGAAAACAAGTAAAACAACAGGAAAATGAAACTAGTGAATTACTTTCTACTTTACCAGAAGAGAATATATTATCACCAGAGGAATCTTTAATGAAAACGATTGATAAAGAACTTATTCATTCATATTTAATTGAATTGCCACAGGCATATAGCGATGTATTGAAATTATATTATTTTGAAGAACTTACTTATGGGGAAATAGCTTTGAAGTTAAATGTGGCCGTTAAAACTGTAGAATCACGTTTATATCGAGCTAAACGATTAATTAAAGACAAGCATAAAGGAGGGATCATTTGAAACATTTAACTTCTGATCAACTATTATCGTATCAACAAAAGATGCTTTCAAATAAGGAATCTCTTTTGCTTGAACAGCACTTAAATGAATGTAGCTCATGTCAGGCGGAACTTGAACTTTTAAATGAATTAGACATGGAATGGATGAGTCCACCTGAGATCAATTTTTCAGATGAGCTAGTGAACGAAATAATGAAACAAACTGAATCTATACAGATTACGGAAAAAACGTACGAAAAGAAATCCAAAACTAATTCAAAAAAGGTGCGCTTCATTCATTTAGTATTGGCTGCTGCAGCAACATTTTTATTCTTCCAATTTCAATTAACTGAGCGAATAACGAATTCGAATCGACACGTTGTACAAACGATTGATCAGACGTCTTCTTTAATTGAAAAAAGTGAAGAAATTAAACTATCAATTCCAATTCCAAAAATTTTGAAAGGAAATAAAAAATAATGGAGGTACAAACTTTGAAAAAACGTAAAAAATTAGTTTATTTATTATCAATCTTACCTGGTCTTGGCCATTTTTATTTAGGATTAATGAGTCGAGGATTGCAATTTATGCTGTTATTTTTCGGTACAGTATTTTTAACACATTTAATTTCAAGCTTTGGATTTTTTATACCAGTAATCGTATTTTATAGCTACTTTGATGCTCTTCAATATCATAGTAAATATCGTGAGGACATTGAATTGGTAGATGTACCAATCGTAAATCATCAATTTAAATTTAATAAGTTTTTAATTGGTTGGGTTTTAATTGGTTTTGGTTGTTTATCTTTATTAGAGAACGCTTCTGATTATATTTCTAGATATTACAATATCTTTATTGACTATAATTTAGTACAAAATTTACTAATCAGTATTGTATTTGTCGGTCTTGGCATTAAATTATTAACAGGAAAGTCGAAGAAAGAAGTATGAGAAATTGGAAAGTTGGCACGATAACAGCGGGCATCATATTAATTGCAATTGGGTTATTATGGTTTTTACAAAATTTTATTTCAATCCCTTATTCAAAGATTCTAATGAATGCATGGCCGGTTGCTTGTATTTTATTAGGAATTGAAATATTACTATTCCATTTAGTAAGAAAAGAAGACTCACTTCGTTTTCATGGATTTAGTATTTTTTTACTTATCGTAATGATGGTTGCTTCATTACTATTTAGTATTGGTCATTTGTTTGCCAAAGAAATAGGATATACATTCAAAACAAAAAATATTGAAATAAATGAATCAAAAAAGATAACTTCACAAATTAATGAAGTGATGATTAAAGCTAATAATAGTGAAATCAGTGTAAATGGAATAGATTCTAATGAAGTAAACGTAAATGGTAATATAAGAGTTCCAGATCGTGATAAAAAAGATAGTGATAATTTATCAGATTATTATTCAGTAAAAACATTAGGTGATAAAATGATTATCGAGATACGTAATGATGACAATCAGATTTTTCACTTTGGTAATGACAGTTCACAGCTAACTATTGATTTGCCTAAAAGCATTATTGCGAATATAAATATAAATAATGGCTCAGTAAATTTATCAAATAAAGACAATAAAACAGTCATAAATTCAAATGACGGTCAAATCAATATTGAAAATGTATCAGGAAACTTAGTTGCAAAAACTAGAGATGGTTCAATCAGCTTAACGAATGCAAATCTGAAAAGTGATAGTGAAATTGCAACGAAAGATGGTGAAATTATCATCAAAAATATTGCTGGTTATTTAAATTCCACTACAAGAGATGGTAGCATTTCGATTGAACATGCAAATATAGAAGGAACAAGTGAAATAATAACTTATGATGGAGAAATTAACCTAAGTGATTATAAAGGAAAAGTTATCGCAAAAACAAAAAATGGTTCAATTAATGTTGATAATGCATTGTTAAATGGTAATAGTAAAATTAGTTCTGATGATGGTGAAATTCAAATCGACCTACTAAAGGATAACAATCTAACGATCAATGCAAAAACACATGATGGTAGTTTTAATGGTAATATTGGATGGGAACTAAAAAATAAAGATGAAAATCATACAAATAAGGCGAAAGTTGGAAATGGTGATCATCAACTTAATTTAAAAACGAAGAATGGATCAATATATGTAAATAAAGATTAGAAGATTAAGAGCCCCAAGTATTGTATGGGGCTTTTTTTCTTTAGAGCAATTATGAATTTAACCTTAAAAAAAACCTTTAAATACATTTTGTATCAAAGGTTATTTCCAGCTATGGTAAGTGTACAGATTTAATATGCCCTAGTCTTAAATAAACATTTTGTCCACTCGCAACAGAAAGTTCTATTTGATTATTATCTACTTTATTTAAAAGCCCAATCTTCATTGGATCTGTTCCACCATCAAAAATAACAAGCTTTCCAATTTCTTTTCTAAGCTGAATTTCAAAAGACCTGTGTAAAGGCGTAGTAGGTGGATGTACTGCTAGTGTCTCATTTGTTAAATTATATGGCACCACTTTATGGTTATACGGTGTGATCCATTTTAAATGTGATAAAGAAATATACATTGTATGAAATACAGGTGAGTAAAATACAAGATAATCATTTAATACGTTCATAATATAACCATGAAAAGTTATATTACCAGTTACATAGATTTCTGAAAAAATTCCTTTAGCATTTAGTAATATTTTACGATAAGAAATTGATTCCATTTCTTGCGTAATGGATGGTTCAATAGGGTTATCTATTTTTTCTTTTATATCATTATTTTGATAAACCATATGGATATGCATCCAAGGAATATAATAATATTTTATGCCGTTAAAAAGCACTAAAATATCTTGTCCTAAATCAGTAAGAATGCCTTCGAATATGACATCCCCAGATAATCTTACTGAGACTTGTTCTCCAAGCAATGTCGATACATCACTCACGTTGATCTCCTCCTAAAGGGTATTAAATTATTAAGCAAAAAATAATTGTATCCAATAAAATAATAATATTAATGAAATAATAGTTGTTAATGGGATCACAATTATAGTGACGCTTAAATAATCCTTCCATTTTACTTTAATTTTATTTTCTCTTAAAATGTGCATCCAAATTAATGATGCTAATGTTCCGATTGGTAACAATAGCGATCCTATGTCACTACCAACTATATTAGCAAGATAGATTGCCTTTAGTGTCACAGGGTCTAGTCCCATTTCAGTTAGGCTGATTGTACCAATCATAAGGGCTGGGTGATTGTTAAAAAGATTTGATAAAACACTTACTAATCCACCCATTGCCAAAGTGGCATTGAAAAGTCCTTGATTAACGATTGGTTCAATTTCTTTTACAATAAAATCAGTTAGACCAGCATTGTGAAGTCCATAAATTATTACATACATTGAGAATGCAAATAAAAGAATTTGCCATGGAGTCTTTTTTAAGATATCAACAGGATTTGTTCTTAAATGGTACCATCTCCATATAAGTAAAACGAGAGAACCAAGTACTGCAACAATCTCAATAGGAACTGAAATAAAAGATGCAACAAACAGTAAACATCTCATAACAAATACGAAAGTTAATATTTTTAGCATAAACTTTGTTCTTTTTCTTTTTGTTTCAACAGAGATTTTACTTTTTAAAGGATGAAAGTTTTTAATAAAAAAGGATTCTTCAATATCATTTGTTGAAGCAGGTAAGACTTCTGGGAATTTACTTTTTAGCACGAAATACATCATGATTGACATAAATAATAATCCTAACATTGTAGGTACAAACATCATTAAAGGTTGCATATATAGTGGCATATGGACAATTTTTAAACCGATTAAATTAACGATATTACTTACGCCTATTGGAGCACTCGAAGCAGTTGCAATTAATGCACCTGATAATAGGTAGGGTATTTGTTGATGTGGTTTCAAACGTAGATTTTTTAAAAGTATCATTAGAATTGGTGTTGTAATAAGGATACTACCATCATTATTAAAAAGTAATGTCATTAAAAAACATAGTAATTGAATGTACCAATATAATCGATAACTTGAACCTTTCGACAATATAACTAGACGTGCAGCTGACCAATGAAAGAACCCGAAGCTTTCTAAAATAACAGCCATAACAATTGTTGCGATAATTGTAATTGAAGCACCGCCGATTTTCGTTATGATGTCATATAAATCGTGTCGACTAACAACTCCAGTTAGTAGAATGATTATTGCTCCAATCGAAGCAGGCCATGCTTCATGAATTCCTTTTGGTCTCCAGAATATGACAGCCATTGTCATTATGAAAACAAATGCAGTCATTGCAATTTCAAAATTCATTTTCATTCACCTTTCTCTAATCGGTAGCATTTTTTTGTGTCCTACTTGTCCGATTAATATACTAATATTCAATTTTAGTAATCATGTACTTAGTCAGTTAACCATTTTTTTTAGTTTGTATATTTGTCCACATAGTTGAAATGTCCCGAAATGACATATTCCTATAGGTACAAATGCCCCGGAAATATGAATTTTTCCAAAAAAAAAGATCAGCATAGTAGCTGATCTAAATTATTTTAAAATACTATTAAGAAAATCTCTTCCCATTTATATAATAACAATCTTCTTGATATGTAATAAAAGCAATTTCAAATTCAGGGATCTTCAATGTGTTAATATGTTTTTCGATTGTCGCAGCGAAACGATCTCTAGTTTCAACTCCACGTTCAAACCACTTTACTTCAATAAATGGAAAGCTTTCTACAATTTCACCATTAAATATTGAAGTTGAATGGATACAATCAATCGTAAAATTATCAGTTCCACATTCACAAACAACTGCGAGTTCTTCGATTAACGGCGTACTAATTTTGCAAATATCATTAGTCGAAATTCCTTTAATTAATAATTGAGGCATAAATATCCCACCTTTTTTCCACAATTATAACTTAAATTACTTTGGAAATTAAATGAATAGATTAATCTTATGGATTTTAACAATTTTAATACTTCCAATAATAATAAAAAAGAACAAATTCATTTTACTATTTAATTTTCAATCAGTAGAGCGAACAAAGGAAATGAGGGGGTGATAATTTATAATTTGAAAGCGGGATATATTTCTACTATTAGAAGATCGAAGCTAAATTGCACAGTTCTTAGTGAAGAAAATAGCTTAATGAAATCGTATGTAGATTATTTCTGTAGAGGAGAAAAAAACAATAATTGGTATTGATAATCATTTTCATTTGTGTTATTCTATGATTAATAAAAGAAATTTAAGAAATAAGCCAATGTTTTTCTTAGTTCTTCGTTTGTATACACATTTAATAATAATTGTGAAATGCGACCATAGAACCCCAAAACCCTATAGAAGAGAAAAACATGCTAGGACAGTAGTTTTTCTCTTCACCAAATTAATAACCCTGTTTTTAACGCAGATCATTCTGCGTTATTTTTTTTGTGTGAAAATACTGATTATTTTGTGAAATACCACTAAAATTATTATACTAATTTACTAATATATAAGTATTAAAATGAGAAAAGAAAGTTAATCAAAATCTAATATTTGTCTAAAATGTGAACGTTGTGAATAAGTGAGCAATCGTGTTGAACCTATGATACATAAAGGTTTTCTAGAAAAGAGGATAATTTAAAATATGTCTAAAATGTGAACACTTATTTTTTCCTTTCAAAAAGGAAAATAATTGTTTGTTTTTTTAATTAAAGTATCTTACTATAACTGTGGACATTGTTTGTCATTTTAGTGACAATTTATAAAAATACTTATCTAAGAAATAATTCAAAAAAACTATTTTGAACTTTTACTTACGTTATAGGAAGGAAGAGCGAAATGAAAAAATTTCTAATGGGCATGATGATCATGCTGGTTGCATTAGTAATGGGTGCTTGTGACAAGATTACAGTACTTGATCCGAAGGGTCCTGTTGCTAAAACTCAAGCGGATACGATCATCTTCTCGATGTTGATGATGTTAGGAGTTTTACTAGTAGTTTACATTCTTTATATTGTTATTCTATATAAATATCGTGCTAGTAAACTTCCTAAAGATTACGAACCGCCTCATGAAGAGGGAAGTAAAACACTTGAAATTATTTGGACTGTTATCCCAATTATTATTGTTGCAGTTTTATCAGTAGTAACAGTTAAAACAACAAATGCAGTTGAAAGTGTACCAAAAGGTCATGAAAATGATAAACCACTTGTTATTTATGCAAGTTCTTCAAACTGGAAATGGCATTTCTCATATCCTGAACAAGGAATTGAAACTGTTAACTATGTAAATATTCCAACGAATCGAAATGTAGAATTCAGACTTTATTCATTCGGTCCGATTACAAGTTTTTGGATTCCACAATTAGGTGGTCAAAAATATGCAATGAGTGATATGATAACGAAATTAAATTTTGTAGCATCAAACTCAGGTTCTTTTGTTGGTAAGAACAGTAACTTCAATGGTAAAGGCTTTGCCGGAATGGAATTTGAAGTACTAGCAATGAATGATAATGAATTTAACGGCTGGGTGAAAGACGTTAAAGAAACAGCTCCTGCTTTAACAGAAAAAGAGTTTAATAAATTGCTAAAAATTGAGCATTTAGGTAGAAAAACATATACTTCAACTCATTTAGAATTTAGACCAGCTCCAGAAGGAACAAAAGCAGGACATCAACATGGTTCTATGAAGGATTCATCTGATCACCATGATATGGATAATATGGAGGGGATGAAATAATGGGTTATAAATGGGATCACTTTTTTGTAACAGGTGAACCAATGATTTATGGCGCAATGGTGAGTATCGTTGTTGTATCTCTTGCTATTGTTATTGGTTTAACCAAATTTAAAAAATGGGGTTATTTATGGACTGAATGGTTAACTACTGTTGACCATAAACGTATCGGTGTAATGTATATTCTATGTGCATTATTAATGCTATTCCGTGGTGGAGTAGATGCGTTATTAATGAGAGCACAGTTAGCAGGACCAGATTTAAAAATATTAGATGCACAACATTATAATGAAATTTTTACAACTCACGGCTTAATTATGATTCTGTTCATGGCGATGCCTTTCATTATTGGATTAATGAACATTGTTATTCCTTTACAAATCGGAGCTCGTGACGTAGCGTTCCCATATTTAAATGCAGTAAGTTTCTGGTTATTCTTTGCAGGTGCAATGCTTTTAAACTTAAGCTTTGTTATCGGTGGATCACCTGATGCTGGTTGGACAGCTTACTTCCCACTAGCTAGTAAGGAATTCAGCCCAGGAGTTGGGAATAACTATTACGCAATCTCGCTTCAAATTGCTGGTCTAGGTACTTTAATGACTGGTATTAACTTTATCGTTACAATTTTAAAAATGCGTGCTCCTGGCTTGAAATTAATGAAAATGCCAATGTTTACTTGGAGTATTTTAATTACAAACGTTATTATCGTATTCGCATTCCCAGTATTAACTGTAGCTTTAGCATTAATGATGTTTGATCGTGAGTTTGGTACTCAATTCTTTACGATGGCACATGGTAATGATATGCTTTGGGCGAACTTATTCTGGATTTGGGGACATCCTGAAGTTTATATCGTTATTCTTCCGGCATTCGGTATATATAGTGAAATTATATCTACTTTCTCAAGAAAGAATTTATATGGCTATAAGAGCATGGTTGTCAGTATGATTGCCATCTCTGCTTTAAGTTTCATTGTATGGGTTCACCATTTCTATACAATGGGTCAAGGATCTGTCGTAAATGGATTCTTTAGTATTACAACAATGGCTATTAGTATACCAACTGGTGTTAAAATATTTAACTGGTTGTTTACATTAAGAAAAGGTAAGATCGAATTTACCGTTCCTATGTTGTACTCACTAGCATTTATTCCAATCTTTACAATTGGTGGGGTTACAGGGGTAATGTTAGCTATGGCAAGTGCTGACTATCAATATCATAATACGATGTTCTTAGTTGCTCACTTCCATTATGTATTAATTCCAGGTACTGTTTTTGCGGTAATCGCAGGATTCTATTATTGGTTCCCTAAAGTATTTGGTTTCAAATTAAATGAAAAAATTGGTAAGATTACGTTCTGGACAATTATTGTTAGCTTTAACGTAACATTCTTCCCATTATTCTTATTAGGATTAAAAGGTATGACTCGTCGTACTTATACTTATAGTGCAGAGTCAGGTTTTGGACCATTAAATATGATTGCTACAATTGGAGCTGTAGGATTAGCAATCGGATTCGTTTTACTTGTTTACAATATTTATCACAGTGTACGTTACGCACCAAGAGAAGTTAATGGTGATCCATGGAATGCAAGAACATTAGAGTGGGCTACAAGCAGTCCAATCGCTCCTTATAATTTCGCAGTTATTCCAAAAGTTGACTCTCTAGATCCATTCTGGAAAGCTAAAAAAGAAGGTAAATCATTACTTGAAGGCGAGATTACAGATATTCATATGCCAAGTAATAGCGGTATACCATTCATTTTAGGTGCAGCATTTATGGCATTTGGTTTCTTCTTAATATTTGAATGGTGGGTTCCAATGATTGTATTTGCGGTTCCTATCGCATTATGCTTAATCGCACGTTCTTTCCAACGTGATCATGGCTACCATATCCATAAAGAAGAAGTTATTGAAACAGAGAAAAAATTACGAGGTGATCATTATGAGCAGCAGGCCTCTGTATAGTCTAGGTGAAGAAAGTTCTAATAAGATTTTAGGCTTCTGGATATTTTTAGGAGCTGAGATTGCCTTATTCGGAACATTGTTCGCAGTTTACTTCACTTTAGCGAATAACACTGGTTCAGCACCTACTCAAAAAGAATTATTTGAGATGAAAGGTGTAATGATAGAAACATTTGCCCTATTAACAAGTAGTTTTACGATTGGTTTAGTCGTTAACGCGATAAAATTAAATCACAAAAAAGCTTTTATGAGTTTCCTAGTTTTAACACTAGCTTTAGGAGCAATCTTCTTAGGAGTAGAGATTACAGAATTCTTTACTTATGTTCATGAAGGCGCAACGATCCAAAGTAGTGGAGCATTATCAGCATTATTCGTTTTATTAGGTACTCACGGTGCCCACGTATCATTCGGTATGTTATGGGGTATTGCAATCTTAATTCAAGTTTCTCGTGAGGGAATTACAGAAACTACAGCAAACAAAACATTTATTTATTCACTATACTGGCACTTCTTAGACGTAGTATGGATCTTTATCTTTAGTTTTGTTTACGTGAAAGGACTGATTGGATGAGCGCATTATTCCCTAAGCATCAAGTGGTTGGCTTCATCCAATCACTTGTTCTAACAATCATAGCTTTAAGTGTTTATTATTTAAATTTACCATTTAATGTATCATTAATTATTTTAATTGTAACTGCATTATTACAAGGCGGTCTTCAGTTAATTGTTTTCATGCATATGAAAGAAGATGAAAATAAAGGAGTATTATATATCAATTTAGGCTATGCAGTATTTATTGCAGTAACAATTGTCTTCGGTACTCTTTGGACATTAATTTGGGGTATGTAAAAGTTAGAAGCTCTTCGAAATACGAAGAGCTTTTTTTTGCTTTTTACAGTGGGATTTTTTGATTTTCTTAAACATATTAATGCATGAAATTAATGGTTTATCAATTAAATAGCAGGTCGTCTTGTATGAAATGTAGAAGTAAGTATAAAAAAATAGTTGAGGCTAAATTTATGAACGATTACATTAATACAATGAGGAAAATGGTTGGAAATGAGACGATATTAACAGTTGGTTGTGGCGCAATCATTGAGGATCATTTTGGGCGAATTCTTTTGCAACGTAGAAGAGATTATGCGCTTTGGGGGATACCTGGTGGTTTATTAGAAATAGGTGAAACAATTGAAGGAACCGTTAAAAGGGAAATATTTGAAGAAACTAATTTGACTATTAGAAATGTGAAATTATTTGGTATCTATTCTGGTGAAAATGGATTTGCTCAATATGCAAATGGAGATCAAGTTTTTAGTGTTCAAATCATTTTTCATGTAACTGATTATGTAGGAAGTTTGCAATCTAATAATGAAAGTATTGAATTATGTTTTCTGAGTAAAGATGAAATTCCCAAAAACTTAAATTCTCATCAGGCTCCTTTTATTTACGATTGGTTAAATGAAGTACAAAAACCTATTATAAAATGATTGTTTTAATTCAACTAAAGGTTATTAAAGTTGGACTAAGTATTTGTAATCAAAAATCATGTCATCGATCGTTCACAATTTTTTGAATAATTTCAAGTTTGCGATAGTTATTTCTATTAATATATGTAATAGTTTAATATAATGATTGCATAATAATTAATCATATCTTGTTTGAAAGGTAATACAAGATACATAATTATTTGGGAATTTATTTACTTTTAAGGAGGAAAATATATGGAAATGAATGACAATTCTAACATTGCAAAGTGCCCGTTTAATCACGGTAGCACTACTACTCCGAAATCAGCTGGTACAGTAAATAAAGACTGGTGGCCAAACCAGTTAAATTTGAACATTCTACATCAGAATGATCGAAAATCTAACCCAATGGATGAAGAATTTAATTATGCAGAAGCATTTAAAAAGTTAGACTATCAAGCGCTAAAACAAGACCTTCATAATCTAATGACGGACAGTCAAGATTGGTGGCCTGCTGATTATGGACATTATGGTCCATTCTTTATACGTATGGCTTGGCACTCAGCAGGTACATATCGCACAGGTGATGGCCGTGGTGGTGGAGGAACTGGTACACAACGTTTTGCTCCACTTAATAGTTGGCCAGACAACGGGAATCTTGATAAAGCCCGACGACTGCTTTGGCCGATTAAGCAAAAGTACGGTAACAAGATTTCTTGGGCGGATTTATTTATATTAACAGGTAATGTTGCTATTGAATCAATGGGTGGAAAAACATTTGGTTTTGCAGGAGGTCGCGAAGACGTTTGGCACCCTGAGGAAGATATATACTGGGGTAATGAAACTGAATGGCTAGGGGATAAACGTTACACGGGTGATCGTGATCTTGAGAATCCACTGGCTGCTGTTCAGATGGGTCTTATCTATGTAAACCCAGAAGGGCCAAACGGGAATCCAGATCCTATTGCAAGTGGTCGTGACATACGCGAAACGTTTGCTCGCATGGGAATGAATGATGAAGAAACAGTTGCGCTAATCGCTGGAGGGCATACTTTTGGTAAAGCTCACGGTGCAGGAGACGCTGCTCATGTTGGACCAGAACCAGAAGCAGCTCCGATTCATACACAAGGCTTAGGTTGGCTAAGTACTTATGGCTCTGGTAAAGGTCGTGACACCATCACTAGCGGTATTGAAGGTGCTTGGACTGCAAACCCAACAAAATGGGATAATGGTTACTTTGATTTATTGTTTGGATATCAATGGTGGCTTACAAAAAGTCCAGCGGGTGCGTTTCAGTGGCTTGCCGTAAACCCTGCGGAGAAGGATCTTGCTCCAGATGCGGAAGATCCAACCGTTCGTGTTCCTACCATGATGACTACAGCTGATATGGCACTACGGTTTGATCCAGAATACGAAAGGATATCTCGCCGTTTCCATGAAAATCCAGAAGAGTTCGCTGATGCATTTGCTCGTGCTTGGTTTAAACTAACTCACAGAGATATGGGGCCACGTTCAAGATATTTAGGCCCAGAAGTCCCAGAAGAAGTTTTAATTTGGCAAGATCCAATACCTGCTTCTGAATATGAACTAACCGATGCAGAAGTTGAAAAAATCAAATTAATGATCCTGGATTCAGAACTAACAATTAGCGAGTTAATAAAAACTGCTTGGGCTTCTGCAAGTACGTTTCGTGGCTCAGATATGCGTGGTGGAGCGAATGGAGCTCGAATTCGTCTAGCTCCACAGAAGGACTGGGAAGTGAATCAGCCTGACCAACTGGCAAAGGTACTAAGTGTTCTAGAAAGCATACAAAACCATTTACACAAAAAAGTCAGCATGGCCGATTTAATTGTACTTGGTGGTAGTGCCGCGGTAGAAAAAGCTGCACATGATGCAGGTTTTAATGTAATCGTTCCTTTTACACCAGGACGTGGCGATGCAACACAGGAGCAAACGGATATAGAAAGCTTTGCAGTGCTAGAGCCAATTGCTGATGGTTTCCGTAACTATCAAAAGAAGCAGTATAATGTAAATTCAGCAGAGCTATTAGTAGATAAGGCACAACTATTAGGCCTTACCGCGCCAGAAATGACTGCTCTTATTGGCGGTTTGCGTGTACTAGGTACAAACTATAATGGCACACAACATGGAGTGTTTACTGATCGAGTAGGCTCACTTACTAATGATTTCTTTGTAAACTTGCTAGATATGGGAATTGAGTGGACACCTGTAGATGGAGACGTATTCGAAGGACGTGATCGTAAGTCAGGTGAGATTGTACGTACAGCAACTAGTGTAGATTTAGTGTTTGGTTCAAATTCAGTACTACGTGCAATTGTAGAAGTGTATGCTCAAGACGATAACAAAGAAAAGTTTGTGCGTGACTTTATAGCTGCATGGGTTAAGGTCATGAATGCAGATCGATTTGATCTCGTCTAAGAAAACTAGTGATATAAGAATAATAATATGCGATAAAAAAATCCTTCCTGATCAACTCGGGGAGGATTTTTCTTAAGAAAATTTTTTCGTCTATTATCTAAATACAAAAGGCCGTCATAAAGACAGACTTTTTCAGAGTGTTGAAATAAAACATTGTCAATATAGAACAAAAGAAGTCTAAGTATATATTATCTAAACAATAATTTGAAAGGTTCATACTCATAAGAGGTTCATGAGGAAGTAAACTAGCTAAAATTTGAAAGATACTTCCACATAAAAGGTTCATGAGGAAGTAAACTAGCTAAAATTTGAAAGATACTTCC
>NZ_NUGT01000033.1 GCF_002574545.1 Bacillus sp. AFS055030 | reverse complement strand
TCTATAGGGTACATTTTATTTATGCTTCTTCTTTTTTCATATGGTAAATAATCTATTCGGCATAAAAGACGAACCCAATAGCTCCTTTTCCTGTATGGGTACTAATTACTGGCGTTGTATAATTAGATTCATCTAATTCAATGTTCGTTAGTAGTTGAATTGAATTTCTAAGATTCTCTGCAAGCTCTATAGCATCTGCATGTGCAATAGCTACACCTTTAATCGTTTTTCCGAGTGTGTCTTGTTCAAAATATTTCGTTAAAGTTTTTACGACTTGTTGATGGCTACGCACTTTACCAACTGGAGAATAAACGCCACCCTCAAGTGATGCAATCGGTTTAATATTTAATAAAGAACCAATAAATGCTTTACCTTTACCAATTCTACCGCCTTTAACTAAATTTTCAAGTGTATCTACCATAATATATAAATACGTACTATTTTTAATTTCCTTAAGTCGGTTCACAATTTCTTCAACTGTGGATCCGTTTTCAGCCATTTGTGCTGCCTCGATCACTTGAAAAGCCATTGCTCTTGTAATAAAAGCAGAATCGATAACGGTTACATCCCCTTCAACCATCCCCGCAGCAACACAAGCAGTTGAATAAGTACCACTTAAACCACTTGATAAGTGAATTGAAATGACTTTACTTCCATCGGCTGTCAATTTTTCAAATGTTTCAACAAATTTTCCTACGGCTGGTTGAG
Source organism: Bacillus sp. AFS055030 (assembly GCF_002574545.1). Classification (GTDB taxonomy): domain Bacteria; phylum Bacillota; class Bacilli; order Bacillales; family Bacillaceae_G; genus Gottfriedia. The sequence goes on along the minus strand of NZ_NUGT01000033.1, from coordinate 40,550 downwards.
ATGTCTTAGGCAATTCAGCTGATTGTTGCATTTCATCAATAAATTGTTTTGGAGAGATATTAACTCCATCTAAATAAGTACCACCATTTATCTGTATAGTTAAAGGAATGACTGTTATATTTAAATTTTCTATTTCTTCTTTTAATAAGTCGGCCGTTGAGTCAGTTACAATCTTTATATTTGCCAATCAATTCACATCTTTCTTCTAAAATTCTACAAATTTTGCAAAGCAAATTCATTATATCATTTTTATTATCAGTTAACAGTAAATATTAAAGTTCCATTAAAATTTCACTATTTCTTTAAAAAATCATATTGACATGATGAGAGTTTTAAGATATTAAAGAGACTAGATAGGTGAGATGAAACTAACTATTCCAAAAGAAAAGACTCGGTACTTTACCGAGTCTTTTTACTGAATTATTTGGTTTTCTTTTCGTCTTTGTCTTCTAAAAGATCATTTGTTAAACCTTGTGTAGAACGCTTAAATTCTCTAAGTGTATCTCCAAATGCTCTTCCGATTTCAGGTAATTTTTTTGGTCCAAATATAATTAATGCTAAAATTAAAATTAAAATTAAACCTGGAAAACCTATGTTAGCCATTATTTTCCCCCAACTTCCATTCACTATTAATAAGTAAGTACCAAACTTTCCTTATATAGTAATATTGTCAAAAATTTGTTCATTCGTCAAATAATTTCAAGGAATTTTAATAAATAATTTAACTTTAGTTTACATAATAAAATTATTTTATATTTTTTCTAGTTAAATTAATTTTTCTTTAAACTGTAAATACTCTTCTTTATTACTAGGTACCACTAAAGCACCTTTTTGAATTTTTTCCTTATATTCTTTAACCTTTACTAATATTGGCTCCTCAACATTATTATCCGCCATTTTTAATTTTATACCATCTTCATTTAAACCATAAATTAATGTTTTACCACCATGAAATTCATTTGATTTTGTTTGTTTAGCTAGATCATATACTGCCTGATCAATTCTTTTCACCAGTGAGAAAAGAGTAACGTTTTCGGGTAAACCGTTTTTATTCTCATTACGGTCAGCTCCTATGACCCATACTTCCTTTTGGTTTGATCTTCTAATCTTTTTTGCAGAAGTAAATACGCCTTTACTTGTTAAACCCGCTACAGGAAAAATAATATCAACGTCTTTCATAAAAAAGTCGTTTGCAATTCTTGAACCGGTTTTAGGCTCATTAAAAGTATTTGAATAGGCTGTTAAAACTTCTATTTCTTTATTTACTGATTTTACTCCAGATATAAATCCATATTTATATCTGTTTATTATTTGGTTGTCGTCTCCACCGATAAATCCAATTTTTTTTGTTTTTGTTTTCATTGCTGCAATTACTCCGGCTAAAAAACTTCCATCTTGTTCAGTAAAATTAATACTAATTACATTTGGCTTTTCAACCCTTGAATCGATCACACCGAATTTAGTACTTTTATTGTTTTCAGCAACCTTATTCAATACAGTAGATAAATTATTACCTATTCCAATTATCAAATCATAATTAGAATCAGCCATTTTTGTAATTTTCTTTTCAAACCCTTTTGTACTATTTGTTGAAATGAGTTTATAATTCTTATCTTTTATTAAATTTTCCTCTTCTGCAAATCTAGAAATGCCTTTCATTGCAATTGAGTCTAAATAACTGTTGTATTTTCCATTTGAATTTGAAACGATTCCGATTTTGAAAGTATTACTATATTCTTGATTATTGCTGCAAGCCGAAATGACGACTGCAATGATCGAAATTAGGATTAATGCAGCCTTTTTTTTATACAAATCATTCACCTCATTCGAATACAATTATTTCTAGTATGAATTTACGATTATTGTTTTATTCGTTGAAAAGTAGATTGAGTAGGAAAATTGAGGCTTTTTTTGATCTGAATAAAAAAACAGGAAATAATAGATACTTCCTGTTTTACTATTTATTCAAATGTTCCTTTAACTAATACTTCTTTATTTTGCATCATTATTTTTCCTCTTGAAATGACTGTTTCAATTTCTAGTGAGGTTTTGTTTAGGAAAACTAAATCTGCATCGTATCCATTTTTAATTTGTCCTTTTTGTAATTTTAATATATTGGCTGGGTTTTTAGTGATTACACTTATTGCATCTTCAATCTTGATGCCCTCACTTACTATTGCGTCTCTTACTTCGTTATATAAACTACTTACTCTTCCAACCTTCATGCCTCGGAGTATACCATTTTCATCAAAATCAGGTAGACTACCTTGTCCATCAGAGGTAAAAGTGATTTGATCAATGCTAACACCTGAATTTAGCATTCTTTTTAAACCTACGCTACATTTCACTTCACCATTATTCAAAAAGTGTGGGATTGAGCTAGTTGTAAAGTCAACAAACCCTCCTTTTTTAGCAAAGTGAATTCCTGCTTCAAATAAATAGCTATTGCGATTAATATGTGTTGGGTAGAATTGAGTAATTGGTAATTCTGTTTCTTCGACAATCTCCTCGATCATTGATAACATTTTTTTACTATCGCCTATATGTACATTCACAACTCCTGACTTTCCTGAAAGCAAGCCTCCATTTCGAGCTTGTGCGGCTATTCTTGCAAATTCTTCCTTTGTCGGTTGAGATGATCGATGGTCTGAAATGGCTATTTCCCCTACACCGATAATCTTATCAATTAGGATGATATCTTCTTCAATTTTGGAAAATAATGTTTTGACAGGTGTTTGGTATGAGCCCGTATAGACAAATGAAGTAATCCCCTCTTCTTCCAATGCTCTACATTTTGCGAGCAGACTAGCCATTGTTCTTGTTGTCCCATCTGTTCCAATTACTCCTACTACAGTAGTAATTCCTCCTTTAATACAATCAGACAACAATAATTCTGGCGTTCTTGTTTTAAAGCCACCTTCACCACCGCCACCAATAAGATGAACATGTGCATCAATGAAGCCAGGCACAATATAGTAGGCAGATGCATCAACTATTTGTATAGGTAACGAAGATGAGGTAATATCTATTTCTTCATGAATATACTCAATTTTTTCGTTTGATATTAAAATATCGTTTTTGCCGATTGATTTAGGTGTAAAAAGTTCTCCATTTTTTATGAGTAACATACATACCTCCGATTTAATAATTTTCTTTTCCTTTATTTTCAGATTACCACATCTGTCTGTTTTATGAATCATTCTTGTTTTTTAGTAACTGTTAAAAAAAGCGTTCAAAATATACATACAGCTATAAAATATTGAAAACATTAAATCTCTAGATTTGTTCATAATACTCTCATAGTTAAAAATGATTCAATTAAAATAGGAGGCATTTTTATGAGTAGAGCAATGAAAGAAGAATTAGCAAATGCTATTACTCATGGGATTGGAGCAGTACTGAGTATTCCAGCATTATATTATTTAATTTGTAAAGCTATGGATAAAGGGACTCCTTGGCATTTAATTTCTTTTACAGTCTTTGGGTTGTCTATGTTTTTACTTTATATTTGTTCAACATTACTTCATAGTGTAAGGGACCCAAAGCTAATTAGGCTATTTACAATTTTAGATCACTCTGCAATCTATTTATTAATCGCAGGAACTTATACACCATTTTTACTCGTAACATTAAGAGGGAAGATTGGCTGGTCCTTATTTGCAATTATTTGGAGTTTAGCAGTTTCAGGTGTAATCTTTAAATTTATTTATGTTAATAAGTTTGAATTTTTTTCAACTATTGTTTATTTAATAATGGGTTGGTTAATGATGTTTGCAATTAAGCCTATTTATGTAGGATTATCTGGAATAGGATTTTTCTACTTATTATTAGGAGGGATATTTTATTCGATCGGTACAATTTTTTTTCTAATCAAACGCTGGCCATATAGTCATGCAATATGGCATTTATTTGTATTATTAGGTAGTGCATCTATGTATTTTTGTATTATTAAATTCGTTGTGTAAAAAAAGCGCTTCAGACTGTTGACAAACGCTCGCTTTCTTCGTTGCTTCTCCTGTTGAGCGGTGCTCATTACCGTCTAAGGTAACTTAAGCTCCTCACCTCGAAAGACAAGCATTTTCAATCAGTCTGAAAATCAGATTTTTTGTTCTTTGTCTACATACTGAAGCGCTCATTCTAAATGAGCGCTTTTAGTTTTCAATAATCTCTTTAATATAGTTAGTCAATTCTTTTGGATCTGTTATTCCGATTTTTTCAGGATAAATTGGTGGGAATACTTTAAGTGTGACATTTGCTGGTTTAATTCGATTACCGTTAGCTTCTAAAATATTATAAGTCCCTTCAATTCTTACAGGAATAACTGGAACCCCTGATTTTGTGGCTAAATGGAGACTACCTGATTTAAATTCACCCATTTGACTACCCTTACTTCTAGTACCTTCTGGAAAAATAACTAATGAATGGCCATTTTTCAGTTTATCTATGCCTTCTTTAATCGCATTAAGTGATTGTCTTCGATCTTTTCTGTCCATAAATACACTATGCATTTGTTCCATCCAGTCTGGTACAATCGGCAGTTTTTTTAATTCGATTTTTGCAATGAATCCTATAGGCTTATTTAAATATCCTAATAATAATGGAATATCAAAATTACTTTGATGATTACTTACAAATAGGACTCCCTCGTCTCTAGGAATATTTTCGATCCCTTCAACCTTTACTTTACTACCAGTACAACCAATCATCATTTTCCCAAAATAATCAGGAAATTGATGCATTATACGATCTTTTTCATGTACAGGTAATTCCTTTGGTATTTTTTTTACTGATGATAATTTTAGCTTTGCTTCAATTACACCAATGACAATTCGTGTTGCAGCAAATATTGTGCGAAACATAATAATCCTCCGATAATTGAGTATGTTAATTATTATACAAAATGCCCAACCACTTGAAAAGTATTATCCATCCTGATTATTTAATAAAAACTAGAATAAAAAAAGAATCGGCTTTTATTTGCCAATCCCTTTATTTAGTGAATCTTTAGTTCGAAACTTTTGCACTACTGAATTCTGCAGCAAGAACTTTCGCTTTTTCAATTGCATTTGCTTTAATTTCTTGTGCTTTATCTTGCATTGCAGCCATACCTTCAACGTATAATGTCGTTACATCAGTCACACCTACAAAGTTTAAAATTGTTGTTAAGTATGGGCTAGAGAAGTTAACTCCAGCTGCAGGACCTTCTGAATAAACGCCACCACTTGCTTGGATGTGTAAAGCTTTTTTATTTTCAAGTAAACCAACTGGACCATTTTCAGTATATTTAAATGTTTTGCCAGCTACTGAAATATTATCAATAAAGTTTTTTACAACTGATGGAAAACTAAAGTTCCAGAATGGAGTAACAAATACATACTCATCAGCTTCAGTGAAAATTTCTAAGTTACGATTCATAGCAGCTAAAGTAGCTTGTTGATCAGCACTTAATTCTTCAAAAGCTGTACCATTTGCTAATTTGCCCCATGCATCAAATACATTTCCATCTAACATAGGAACATTTTCTTTAAATAAATCAAAATGAATAACTTCATTTTCAGGATTTTCTTTTTTGTATTCATTAATAAATGCTTCCCCAACAGATAGACCAAATGAATTTTCAATTGCATTTGGATTTGCAGTAATATAAAGTAATTTTTTCATCTTAAACATCTTCCCCTCAGTTTTAATTATCTTTAATTCGAGATTTATATTTTAAAATTAAGGGATAACCAAATCCCTTAATCTCATAATAATATCTCTAATTCAAGATGTCAACACTTTTTTTCATAAACAAAATATCTATATTTAATTTTTGATTTTTCATCGACTTGTACATCCGAAACAGATTTAATAGTCCAATCTTCTTTTGAAAAATTCGGAAAGAAAGTGTCGCCTTCAAAGTTATGTTCAATTTCAGTTATATAAAGTGTATCTAAATATGGGAATGTTAACTTAAAAATTTCAGCTCCACCTATTATAAATAAATCTTTATGTTTATTTTCTTCTATATAACTTACTACATCATTTATGACTGTAACACCTTCTGCATGAAAATCCTTTTGTCTTGTCACAACGATGTTTTCACGGTTTGGAAGCGGTCTGCCAATCGAATCAAACGTTTTTCTTCCCATAATAATTGTATACCCAGTTGTTACTTTTTTAAAGTAAGCAAGCTCTTGTGGAAGATGCCAAGGCATTTGGTTATTTAAGCCGATTACATTGTTTTCTGACATCGCAACTAGTGCAGCAATCATACACTTACTACCCCTTTGATCGCAGGATGACATTCATAATCTTCTAATGTAAAATCCTCAAATTTAAAATCAAAAATGTTTTTAATGTCAGTATTTAACTTCATTTTTGGTAATTTATGTGGTTCTCTAGTAAGTTGTAATTTAATTTGTTCAAGATGATTTGTATAGATATGTGCATCACCAAATGTATGTACAAAATCACCTAATTCTAAATCACATACTTGAGCAATCATCATTGTTAATAGTGCATAAGATGCGATATTAAACGGTACTCCTAAAAAAATGTCAGCTGACAAGATCTTCAACCAAGTTCGTTACACTTGGCCCGTTCTTAAAAAGAACTGCTACATGTCACCATGCAGATGAGACTATATCACGACCTCATAAAGGTCCCTTGCATTTCGGGTGCCAATCACTTGCACCCTACTCCATAAATGGATAGTCGTTAGGCATTTATTATTCTTTTCGTCACATAAGAATAAATTTAGCACGGGATTGTCTTTATTTAAGAGTTTCCCCGTTTAGCAAGGTTTTCGGTACAGATTACTCTGTAAAGGCGCTCAGAATTAACGCTGATAAAGCTGACAAGAAAGTTTCCCATCATTTACATAGAACTGGAAAAAACAATGACATGGCGCTAAAGCCATCTTATCAAGTTCTCCAACATTCCACGCAGAAACAATCAATCTTCGAGAATCTGGATTCGTTTTTATTTGATTAATAACTTCTGTAATTTGATCAATTGTTGAGCCGTCACAAGTCTTCCATGATCTCCATTGTTCACCATATACAGGTCCCAAATTACCATTTTCATCTGCCCACTCATTCCAAATACGAACACCATTTTCCTTTAAATATTGAATATTCGTGTCGCCTTTTAAAAACCATAATAATTCATGGATGATTGATTTTAAATGAACTTTCTTAGTTGTTACTAAAGGGAAGCCATCTTGAAGATTAAATCGCATTTGATAACCGAATGTACTAATTGTTCCTGTTCCAGTCCGGTCTGTTTTTGTCATGCCATTGTCTAATACGTGTTTACATAAATCTAAGTATTGTTTCATACCTGACCTCCTAATTATGTATTTTAAATTCTTAATTAATCCTCTTTATTTATTTCAATATAGCCAAAATGAAATTCTGATGATTTTCGAATTAATTGATTAAATCCATATTTTTTAAATCTTTCACTTCTAAAATGATCTTTCAACACTACTCTTTTTTTAGCAATACGCTTAGCTTGGGTGATTACTTCATGTGTTAGGTCATCATATGATGCTAAATTTTTCAATGCTGCAATACCCGAAGAAGCTTCGATATTTCTTTCAAACATCGGATCAAAATAAACAATATCAAAAGATTGATTAGGAAGTGACTTCAAATAAGTTTTATAATCTATATTTTTCACTTCAATTTTGTTAATGATATTCGACCAATCTAAAATGTTTTGTTTATTTGTTTTTAATCCTCTTTTAGTTAAGTAAGCAATAATTTCATTTTTCTCCAAGCCTACAACTTTACCTTTATCGCCTACAACGTAACTTGCAACAATACTATCTGAAGCCATTCCAAGAGTACAGTCTAGTAGAGAATCGCCTTTTGTTAGTAAACAAGCGTCACAAAATGGGTCATGTTCCCCCTTCATCAATCGTCTAATTCTAAAAACTGAGGAGTTTGGGTGAAAAAAATATGGAATTGCTCGATCATCCTCATACCATTCTAATCTATTTTTACCTAAAACAAGTATAGGACTTTTAAATTTATCATAGATTTCTTCAATGCTACATTCTTTCCGGAGGATTAGCTGTCCATTTAAGTCTGAAGCAATGCTCTCTGCTTCCTTTTCTAAATAAACATCTGGCCTTAAGCAAGTTGTAATAATCATATGTCTCCTTAATTAAGAAAAAAAGAGGAAGTATCCTCTTTTTTACATTTGTGCAAATATCGATAGAATTCTTGCTTTAATATCTTCAGGAGTTGACCCTTCGATTTGCTCACGAGGAATAAATCCTACTACTTCTTTACCTTTAAATACTGCCATTGATGGTGAAGAAGGTGGGAAGTCAGCTAAATATTCTCTTAACTTTGCAGTAGCGTCTTTATCTTGTCCGGCAAATACTGTCATAACATTTGCAGGTTTTTTCTCTGATTCATTAACAGCTTGAACTGCAGAAGGTCTAGCAAGTCCAGCAGCACAACCACATACTGAATTGATTACAAAAAAAGCTGTATCATTTAATTCATTCATAAATGACTCAACCTCTTCTGCAGTAGTTAATTCTGTAAAACCATTTGAGGTTAATTCCTCTCTCATTGGCTTTACGATCCCTTTCATGTACTCATCATATGCATTCATTCGTTTGTTTCTCCTTTATCATTTTCTATTTTATTACGTTCAGTCATTTGTTTCCAAACTGAACCTAGTGCTTCCTCTCCATTTTCAATTCGATGTAAAGCAAGCTGAACTTGTAATTTCACTTCGAATTCTGGATCTTCTAATGCAGCTTTTAATGCTGGAATTGCACTTTCATCACCTAGTTCAAAAAGAAACATTGCTGCACGCCATCTAACTAATTTACTAGGATCTTTTAAAGCTTCAATCATGGCAGGCATTGCTTCTTCAAATCCTAAGTCTGATAAACAATCTCCAGCAATTCGTCTTACACCGACTGCCTTATCTTTTAAAGCCTCATATAAATAAGGTAACACTAATTTTGATTTTAACATACCTAAATAAGCTGTAGCCAATCTTCTTATTGAAACATGTTCATCTTTTAAGGCGATTGCTAGTAAAGGTAAATCTTCAATCGTAGGATCAATTTTAACAAATCTTGCATATCTTTTTTTCCAATCTTTTTCTTCAAAAATATCTGCCGTAAAAGGTTCAAATTTAGGTACTTCTTTTTTCTCATCATTAGATACATCATTCGTCATTACTTCGTTCACGATATTCTTAATATCGTTTTCAGTGTGAGTAGCCGTTAATTCATCAATAATTTCTTTCTCAATTGTTGCTAATTCACCATAACGAATTCCATAATCAATCCACTGTCTTTCAAATACAACATTTGATGCCGATGTTGTTAGTTTCATAATTGCTTCTTTATAGAATGGAGGTAGAGCTGCTCTTTGTTCTTCACCATTTACAATTAATTTCAATTGCATTGGTATATTATGATACATTTGAACAAATACTTGTACCTCTCCAAAATGGTTATCAATGATCGTTTCATTAGTAGCTTCATCATTTATTTCTTCACCAAATACATTTCTGACTTGAAGCAAAATGGTTTGCCAATTTGCATTTGACTTACGATCAATAGCAATGAAATCTGCTACGTGATAGACATTTTTGATTCCTTCTATTCCTAATATTTCTTGAATTATTAATGGTGCCTTCTCAATATTATCAATAGAATAATGATTTCTACTTCCTGATGGCAATTCCTCGTCTAATAACACTTTCATTGTATTAGGGCTAGGTGTAGGTTCGATAGACTTAATTTTCATATTAATCTCCTCTTCTTGTTATTTAGTCCATTCTATCAAAAAGAGGAAAAACTCACTATTGTAATGCTTTAACGAATTCTTCAAAGTCATTTGTACTAGATTCGAATGCGTTGTGAGTTAACTCTTCAGATCGACGAGTAAATAGGTGAAATTTCTCCACTTTTATTTCCGTCACATAAATAGGCTTTTCTGATTCCTTTACATAACTTGAAGTTTTTATAATACCTTCAATAGATACTTCCATCCCTTTTTTTGCTTTTTTTGAAGCGTATTCAGCGATAGGGCCCCATAATCTAACAGATACATAATTCGTTCTAGTTTTTTTCAAGTAATCTGAATAAACATTCGTAGCAATATTAATAAAAGTTGTTTTCCTACCATTCGGTGTAGTTTGTAAAATTGGCTCTTTCGTTAATCTTCCTACTAATACAACATTATTTATCATTCTTACCATCTCCTTTATTTTTTTCTACAATACAAAATTATTGTAAGTTCGTAAAAAGAGGAAAATAGTAATTTATGTAAACATTTATTTATAAAAGTTCATTATGAGAGAAAAAAACTCAAGTAGTAAGATGACATCGTATGCCAAAACTCAAAATTAATAAACTACTTTAAACTTTCAACTAAATCACTTAAAACAGACCAACGCTCCATTTTCTGTTCTAGTTGAGCTTCTTTTTCCTCAATCTCTTTTGAAAGTTTATAAGCTTCATCAAAATTAGAACCTACACCTTGTAATTTTTCATTTAGTTGCTCAATTTCATTTTCCAGTTTTTCAATATCAGATTCAATAGAATCCCATTCTTTTTGTTCTTGATAAGTTAATCGCTTTTTCTTTTGCTCTTTTTGATAAACTGGTTTCTCAATTGTCTCTTTTACAACTTCAACTTCACGTTTTTCAATAGATTGTCGTTCTAAATAATCAGTGTAGCTTTCTAATGTAGATGAAATTTTCCCTTCACCTTCAAAAATTAATAATTTATTTGTCACTTTATCTAAGAAATAACGATCATGTGATACGGTAACTACTACTCCACTAAAATTCTCAATATAGTCTTCTAAAACCGTTAACGTATCAATATCTAAATCGTTTGTTGGCTCATCAAGTAATAATAAATTTGGAGCAGTCATTAAGAGTCTTAATAAATAAAGTCTTCTTTTTTCGCCACCTGAAAGTTTTCCTAATTGTACTCCGTGCATTTGAGAAGGGAATAAGAATGTTTCAAGCATTTGTGAAGCTGATATTGTCTTTCCATCTGGTGTATGAATGACTTCTGCTTCTTCCTTAATATAATCAATCATTCGCATAGTTGGATTCACATTTTCTTGAATTTGTGTATAGTACGCAACTTTAACTGTTTGCCCTATTTCAATTTCACCAGAATCAACTTTTTCTTCTCCAACAAGCATTTTCAATAAAGTTGTTTTACCTGCACCGTTTTCACCAATTATGCCGATACGATCAGTTTGGAGTAAAAGTAAGTTAAAATTATCTAATATTTTTTTATCATTAAAGGACTTATTTACATTTATAAATTCAACAACTTTCTTACCTAAACGAGTTTGTTGAAAGTTCATTTCTAATTCAACTTTTTCTTGATTATTGAGTTTTCCTGAAAGCTCATCAAATCGTTGAATACGAGCTTTTTGTTTAGTTGTTCTAGCTTTTGCCCCTCTGCGCATCCAAGCTAATTCTCTTCTAAATAAATTGTTTCTTTTTTCATTAGTAGCTGCCTCTTGCTCTTCTCGAGCAGCTCTTTGTTCAATATAATACTGATAGTTTCCTTCATAGCGATAAATATTACTATTAGATAGCTCTAATAAGGCTGTAGTAACTTCATCTAAGAAATAACGATCATGCGTTACAAATAATACTGCGTTTTGTAGTCTTTTTATGTATTCTTGTAAAAATACGATGCATTCATAGTCTAAATGGTTCGTAGGCTCATCTAAAATTAATAAATCACATGGATGGATTAATGCTTTTGCTAAGGCTACTCTTTTTTTCTGACCACCTGAAAGTAATGAAACATCTAAATTTAAATTCGATAAACCTAATTTCGATAAAATGGTCTTAGCATTTGCTTCTAAATCCCAACCATTTAATGAATCCATTTCACCTTGTAATTTTAGTAATTCATTTTGTAATCCTTGATTAGATGGATCTTCTCCAAGTGCTTGTAATGTTTTTTCATATGATTTTACTAAAACCATTACTTTATCGTCACTCTCAAATACCGCTTCAAGAATCGTTTGCTTTTTATCAAAATCTTCATGTTGAGGCAAATAACTTATTACATAATCTTTTGGAGTCGTAATTTTTCCTTCATCAGCTGATTCGACACCAGCAATAATTTTTAATAAACTTGATTTACCAGTCCCATTTATACCTAGTAATCCAATTTTCTGTCCTTCGCTTACGGTAAATGAAATTTTATCGAATAAAGTTTTTTCCCCGTAAGTTTTAATTAAATTCTCTACACTTAAAATCTTCATATTTTAAAATTCCACTCTTTCATAAATTGATCGATGAATTTTTCTACAAATAGATGTCTTTCTTCTGCCAATTCTAATGCTGTATTTGTATTCATTAAGTCTTTTAGTTTCAATATTTTTTCATAGAAGTGATGTAAAGAGGAACTTTTGTCACTTCTATATTCTTCGATCGTCATGTTTTCTCTTATTTTAAATTCTGGGTTAAACATACTACGACCTTTTTTACCCCCGTAAGCAAATGTTCTCGCAACGCCAATTGCTCCGATTGCATCCAAGCGATCAGCATCTTGTACAATTTTACCTTCTAAAGAGGTTGGAATAACCCCATTTCCTCCTTTAAAGGAGATATTTTCAATTATATACATGACTGCGTTTACGTCTTCATTGCTATTTAATAATTCATTTAGAACAGATTCTAATTGAATTTTTTGAGCTTCAAGATCATCATGTAATTTATCATCTATGACATCGTGTACTAATGCAGCACATTCTACGATAAATTGATTTGCATTTTCTTTTTGAGCAATATGTACAGCTAAGTTTCTAACTCGATCAATATGATACCAGTCATGGCCAGAACTATCACCTTGATGAAGATTTCGAACATAATTTTCTAATTGTAATATGATTTCCTGTTGATTCATACTCGTACCTCCATAAATCGACTAGTGATATTATATCATTTTTCTATCACCGTAAAACATTTATAGGTAAAGTAGTGATTAATTTACAAAAAAACCTTCACTTTTTGTGAAGGTTTCAGATTGTTGATATTTATTGTAGTCACAATTAAAAATATATTCTATTTTACAATCTATATTTACAAAGTTGTATAATTTGTCACCATTAAATTCAATTTGATGTTGAAGAATATGTTTAATTCATTCGTTCAATTGAGTATTCTAATGTTTTTAAGATTATTATTTTCCATCAAGAACTTGATTGGAACGAAAGGTTGCTCGACTCCTACAGGAGATGCGGGAAGGCTGAGACCCCGCAAGGGCAACGCTAAGGAGGCTAAAGAATCTCGCCCCATGGAAAGCGAGCAACCTGTAGTGGAAATCACTGAGACACAACTTACTTATCAAGATTTAATTGATAAATTCTATTTAGGTATTTATGAAAAAAAGATTCTTAAGCTTTTAATAATTTCTCAATTGTTGCTCTCATCTCTTGAGGATTTGTTTGAGGAGCAAATCGTTCAATGACTTCACCATTTTTATCAATAATAAATTTAGTAAAATTCCATTTTATTGATTTTAAGCCCATAATACCAGGAGCTTCTGAGCTTAAATATTTAAATAATGGATCTGCTTTCTCACCATTTACATCAATTTTTCCGAATATAGGAAAGGTTACACCAAAGTTCAACTCACAAAAGCTTTGAATTTCTTCATTTGAACCTGGTTCTTGATTCATAAATTGATTACATGGAAACCCAAGAATTTCTAATCCATCTTCTTTATATTCTTCATATAAAGCTTGTAAATCTTTATATTGAGGAGTATATCCACATGCACTTGCAGTATTTACAACAATTATCACTTTATCTTTATATTTTGAGAGAGATACATCTTCGCCCTTGCTATCTTTGACTTTAAAATCATAAATACTCATTTCACATTCCTCCTACTTCCTTATACTGTTAATAGTAATTATTTTCCATCAAAAAGTCTATTCTAATAACTATATTTTGAAAAAAACCTTCAAACCTATTAATATTTAAATTATAGTTAAATTAAACAAACTTCTTCACCTTTTAACAAAAGAATGGAGGTAAGACTGTGCAAGATTTAGGATTTAATACATATTTGATTGATTTATATGATTTATCGCTTCAAGAACGAACGGGTAGCTATATTATATTAGATGAAGATATTACAATCATTGAAACAAGTGCTACCCCTTCCCACGATTATTTATTACAAGGTTTAAAAGAGCTACAAATTTCATTAGACAGAATTAAAAATGTTATCGTAACGCATATTCATTTAGATCATTCAGGTGGAGCAGGCCTACTTATGGAAAAATGTCAAAATGCCACTCTTTTTGTCCATCCAAAGGGAGCTCGACATCTAGAAGATCCGACAAAATTAATTGCAAGTGCAAAGCAAGTTTATGGTGATGATTTTGATCGTTTATTTAATCCAATTCTGCCAATAGACGCTACTAAAATTTATCAAGTAGCCGATGGTGAGGAGCTTGTTATAGGTAAAAATCGTAAACTAACATTTTTACATACTCCAGGTCATGCTAATCATCATATTTCAATTTTCGATTCTTCTAGTAAATTTATGTTTACAGGAGATACATTAGGTATATATTATCCACAGCTTCAAAAGGAAATCGGTACGTTTATTTTACCATCAACATCACCTAATCAATTTTCATACGAAGCAACGTTAAGTTCATCAAGAAAAATCCAAGATTTTCATCCGGATGCTATTTGCTTCGGTCATTATGGATTAACTAGCGATACAAAATTTGTATATGAGTCTTTAAAACTATATTTAGATCGTTTTATAAAATTAACTTCTTCAACGATAGAAAAAAACAAAGAAAAATCTTTTTATGAAAAAAGCAGGATTCTGTCAGAATCATTATATAATGATGTAAAAAAAGATCTTCAAAATAAGAATATTGATGAAAATCATCCAGTTTTCCAGATTATTAAGTTAGATCTGGAAGTTTCAGCGATGGGGTTAGTACTGGCAATGGATAAAAATTAACAAAATAAAAACTTCAGCCAATTGGCTGAAGTTTTTATTATTTTTTATATTTTTTTACTGGTTTATTTTTACTTGAAACAGGTTTTTTATTTTGATTTGAAACTTGTTTTGTACTTTTTTCTTTTGATTTATTTTCGTTTGGTTGTTTTTCTTTTATTTCGACTTTTTGTATTTCACCATGTGAAACCATTAACTGTTCAAAAAACAATTTTTGCGTCCCTCTTAAGCTAAATAAATTCTTTTTCTCTCGAGGTGTGACTAAGTTTATGACCGTACCTTGTTTACCCATTCTTCCAACACGACCACTTCTGTGAGTATATTGTTCAACTTTTTCTGGTACGTCAAGTGTGATGACATAAGGTAACTCTTGTAGGTCAATTCCTCTTGCTGCTACATCTGTTGAAAATAGTAACGTTGTTTTTCCAATTTGAAGATCCTTTAAAACTTTACTTCTTTCCATTTTACCTAGTTTTGAATGCAGAACCGCCGTTTTAATTCCTCTAAAATTTAATTTAGAAGCATATCCTTCAAGTTTAAATGGTTCATTACTAAATACGATTGCTTTCATATTTTGAACAGAACCAATTCTTCTAAGTATTTCCAGCTTCTCCCTTTCTTCACAAGGAATAAACCCATGGATTATATTTCCTTCTAAGCTTTGTTCAATCGAAATTTCTTTTAGATTTGAACTTGTTTCCTTTGCAAATTGCATTGCCTCTTTTGTGATGGTTGCAGAAAAGAATAATAGTTGGCGGTCTTTCATTGTTGCTTTGACAATTTGTGGTAAATCTTTTTGATCGTCCGTTTTAATTAATTCATCTACTTCATCAAAAACGATTGTCTTAACACAATGCATTTTTAATTTTTTCTGTTTAATTAATTGTGAGATTCGCCCGGGTGATCCAACAATAATTTTAGGCTTCTGTTTTAATTTTTCAATTTGACGTTTTATATCAGCTCCACCAACAATTGAAGCAGCCTTTATATTTGTATTTTGTGTATAATCTAAAACTACTTGAAAAATTTGCATTACAAGTTCCCGAGTAGGAGCCATAATGATAATTTGTGGATTTTCTTCCTTTTCATCAATCTTATTAATTAAAGGTAAAACATATGCAAGAGTCTTACCAGTACCTGTCGGAGATTGTGCTATGACATCGTTCCCATCTAAAATTGCAGGGATTGCTTCCTCTTGAACCGCTGTCCATTTCGTAATATTATTTGCCTTTATTTTTAAGATTGTTTGTTCTTGTAATTGAAAATGTTCCATTTAAATCTCCTTTAATATTTGCTCATCGTACCATTGTAACATTATTTCTGTAATATGTACCAATTCTTCTATTAGATCGAAGTCATCTTCAGTCATTTTATTTTGAAATTTTATATTTATTGACGATTCTATTGTATTTTTATCTAAAATAGATTGTTTAATGTTATAAAATGGAGTGAATTGTTCATTTGTCTTATTTTGAAATAAAACTAAACTTCTTTGAATGATCTCGATTTCTACTAGTTTAGGAAATGTAAATTCAATTTCTATATAACTTCCTACTTCAGTATTTCCATTAATTAATTCATTATATAATTCACTAGCTGTTGTACGCATTGAAAATGTGCAAGTTGTTGTCCTGTTCGACTTGTTTAATTTTTTAAATTGTATTGAAAATAATCGGTCCATTTTGGAAAGATTAACAAAGTCATTTCGATCGACGATTTCATATTCTCCGTCTAAATCTTTGTCATATATAAGTCCTTCTATTATTACCTTCATATTATCAAAAGCGGTTGGATCAAACATTTTATAAACTCCTTTAATCGATGGTTTTCTTAAAGTTCGCTTATTTTCACTAATGTATCATAATAAACGAACTACACACAAAAAATCCGATAAAAAAGCATTTGATTAAATTTTATCGGATCAATTTTTATTTAATTTTGATTTTAATCCACTACTTCTAAAATTCAAAAAGAAGTATTTCCATGAAAATAAAGACCAAATAAGAATATTATAGCTAAAATTGCACTTGTCATAAAAGCATTTATTAATTTCTCCTAAAAAACACTAACTCACACTGAAAAAACTCGCATTAAATGCGAGTATAAATTTTTCAGTATGAGTTAGTAAGTATATTTAAAATAATCCTTTTGGTTGACCTAACTCATCTACATCCATATTTAATGCAGCTGGTTTTTTCGGTAAACCTGGCATTGTCATTACGTTACCAGTAAGAGCAACAATGAAACCTGCACCAACGGAAGCTTTAAGTTCTCTTATTTCTACTTTAAATCCAGATGGTCTTCCAACTAAACTTGGTTGGTCTGATAAAGAATATTGAGATTTTGCCATACAAATAGGTAAGTTACCCCAACCATTTTCATTAAATTCCAAAATTTGTTTTTTTGCTTTTGGAGAAATATTTACTCCGTCTGCACCATATACTTCTTTTGCGATTTTTTCGATTTTATTTTCAATTGAATCAGATAGTTCATATAAATAATTAAATTTTTCTTTAGGATTTTTTAGCATATTAACAAGTGATTCAGCTAGTTGTACGCCACCTTTACCACCATGTTCCCAAACTTCTGTTAAGACTATTTCAATTCCATTGTCTTGTCCCCATTGTTTTAATACGCTTATTTCTTCTTCTGTGTCAGAAATAAATTTATTAATTGCGACAACAACAGGCACCTTAAATTTGCGAACTGTTTCTACATGCTTTTCAAGGTTTTGAATGCCATCTTTAACTGCTAAAACGTTTTCATTAGACAATTCATTTTTATTTACTCCACCATGCATTTTTAATGCTCTAATTGTCGCAACAATCACAACTGCATCAGGTGTAACACCTAAAGCTCGTGTTTTAATATTTAAGAATTTTTCCGCTCCTAAATCTGCCCCAAAACCAGCTTCCGTTATAACATATTCCCCTAATTTCATCGCCATTTTAGTTGCAATCACACTGTTACAACCATGAGCAATATTAGCAAAAGGACCACCATGAATAATTGCTGGTGTGTGTTCAATCGTTTGAACAAGATTAGGTTTAATTGCGTCTTTAAGTAATAACGCTAAAGCACCTTCAACTTTTAAATCACCAACAGTTACTGGTGTTTTATGTATAGTATAGGCAACAACAATTCGTTTAAGTCTTTCTTTTAAGTCTTGGATTGATGTCGCTAAACAAAGCACTGCCATGATCTCAGAAGCAACTGTAATATCAAACCCATCTTCTCTTGGAACCCCTCCAGATGGACCACCTAAACCAACCACGACATTTCTTAAAGCACGATCATTTAAATCGACTACTCTTTTCCAAGTAATTCTACGTACATCAATTTCAAGTTCATTTCCTTGATGGATATGATTATCAATAAATGCTGCTAATGCATTATTTGTTGTCGTAATAGCATGGATATCACCGTTAAAATGTAAATTAATGTCATCCATAGGTAAAACTTGAGAATAGCCTCCTCCAGTTGCACCGCCTTTTACACCCATTGTTGGTCCTAATGAAGGTTCACGCAATGCAACGATTGCATTTTTGCCAATTTTATGGAAAGCTTGTGCAAGCCCAACTGTGACCGTTGATTTACCTTCACCAGCAGGCGTTGGATTGATTGAAGTTACTAAGATTAATTTACCATCTTCATTTTCATTTAAACGGTCTAAAATTGATAAAGATAATTTAGCTTTATAATGCCCATAGTTTTCAACTTCTTCTTCAAAAAGATTTAAATGATCTGCGATTTCGTTTATTTTTTTCATTTTTGATTCAAAAGCAATTTCTAAATCAGACTTAACTTGACCCATTTACTCATCTCCAATTGCACTTCATTATAATCAAAATTATAGCACAATTTTAATAATAATTCATTTTCAAAAATTCGAAATTCTTCAATCATATCATTTAAAATTACTAATACTTTCTACTTATCAACGGAATGCAAAGTAACATACTAAAGATAAGGCATTAAAAGAAAGGAGTGTAATGATATGTATCGCCATAAAAAGCAGAAAGAACATAATCGTAATCACAATTTACCAAAGGATCAAAATGAAGAATATAGTGCAGAGTTTTATCCCACAAGGAATGTGTTTTATTCGGAAACAACTTCAGATAAATCTCATGCAGGAATTATTATTGGATACGTAGCTCTATTTTTTTCACTATTTTCGTTATTTTTAATGCCTGTTTTATTTGGGATCGTTGGTATTGCACTTGGAATATATTCTGTAACGAAAGGTCATTCCACTTTAGGATATACCGCAATTGGATTTGGATTATTTTCTGTTATCGTAACTATTTTCTATAATTTATTAATTGTCTTAAGTGCAATTCTTTAACAATAAAATGAATAAAACAAAAAAGACCTTTAAGGGCCCTTTCAGAATAGAGAATTTTTATAATTCATCTGTACCTGAAAACACCTTTAAAGGTCCATTTTTATACTTCTTCATTCATCATCTTTAATCGAAAGATAATTAGTTTTTATCTTTAAATGTGAACGACAGACCATTCATCATCTTTCTTTGAATAAGTTAAATTAGCAATTTGATTTGTGAGCTCACGATATTCTTCAACATTTTCTAAAATTTCATCTACGCCAGAATAAAAATCAACTCGGAAAATAGGGATTTCAATTACCTTTCTATTTTCAACTCTTTCACTTAGATCAATGATTAATCCATCCTCCATTAAAGGGTATAATGTCAACATTAATTTAATATTGATTGGATTAATTTGTTTTGAACGATTAAATATATTTAAACTTCTTCTTTGAAGTTGTGTAATTTTATATGATATGACATTACAAAGCATAAAAATAAAGTCATTAGTTCGTTTATAATATACTTTTTGATACATTCCATCACTTATGTTCATGTATGCAAATGAATTGTTTAATCTTGGTATAAAAGGTTTTTGTAATGGTTCTTTTTTATGAGCAAGATACAATAATTCTGCAATTTCTTTCGGTTCTAACTCATCTAAATCTGCTAATTCTTCAAAGTCGATCCAACAAAGGTCGTCATGTTCGCTATGTTCTAATATAAATTGATTAATATCTTCTCTTTCAACATAATAAAAAGATGAATTTAAATTAAATTCGGACCATTGAATATCGTGTTTTAGCAAAAGAATGTTTTGAAGAGGAAAAGGAAGTCCTTGAACAAACTCTTTATAATTAATACCAGATGTTATAAAGCAATGATTATGGTTATCACCATAAATATAGATAATCTCCTTTATTGAATCAATTCCCGCCAACGATATTGCCACCTTTAATTTTTTTCTTTATCATATCATACTTTATACAAAATTTATCATCAAAAATGCTAAATTCAGTTCTTTTTACCCAATGTTTTTTACACTTTTTTCCAATATCTGCATGTTCAATCTGACAAGTTTTGTTATACAGGCGGTCTGCATAAAGAAGTCGTTTTAGTTTGGATCGGTTCTTTTGTCACAGAGCGAATACTCCATTCTCCGTCATCATTAGTAAAATTAAATTTAACAAGAGTGTAAGGTGGTTGTTGCTCTTGTTTGTATGCTACTAATTGAATTGTTGCTTCAAATACATATGTACCTTTATATTTCTTTTTTAGATTTGTTAGTGCCGCACAATTATATTGTTCTCCTGGCCCGAACATTTTATATAATCGTTTATTTATTGTAGGAAATAAGATCGATAATACTGCATCTTCTAGAACTTCATTTTGTACTGCAAAAGTATTTACCGGTTTCGCCGTCGCAATTAAGCACATTAATAGTATAATAATAACTCCTCGTTTCATTACTAATCCTCCATCTTGATGTTTTTACTAATTATTAGTATCTATTCTTTACAATTTACTGAGGGTTATGAAATAGAGTTTAAATGAACTAGGAATTGGGATTTTAAGGAATAAGAAAAAAAAAGACCATGAAAAGTTTTTCCTTTTCTCGGTCTCCTTTATTAGCTACACTATTGATGATCCCAATAATATTTAGTCAATATATCAGAGAGTAAGTCAATTGTTCGATAAAGTTCAGGTAATGTATTATCGACTCCACCTACTTCGATTAATATTGAGTGTGGTGATAAATCTTGGTTATAAACGCCGTTTCCTTGTTTATAGTTTTTACTAAATATTCCTCTTGTTAAACCTTTGTTAAATTTCATAATTTCGCTATTTAATTCTTTAGCTAACGCTAAGTTTTTTCTATAATTTTTGTTTTCTACTCCAACAATAAAGTATAGCTTTGCGTATTTTTGTCCATTAATTTCAGTAGTCGTCACATTTTTTCTTTGATCATCACGATGTATGTCAATAAGATAATTTAAATTCCGATCTTGATTAAGCGCATCTTGTACTACCAATCTAGACATTTTATATGAACTTCCCCAATTCCAATTTCTTTTCGTTAATTCAGCTCCAATATTTGTTTTATCGTCAATCGCACCGATTCCATTTGCTTCTAAATTCTTTTTCAATCGTTCTCCTAATAAACTTACATTTACTTTTGGAGAAGAAGCTTGATTTGGCGATTTTGCACCAGGGATTAATGGTAAAAATGATTCCCAGCTATGTGTGTGGTAAATAAAAAAGACATCTTTTCCATTTGTAGTCTTTGATGGTGGATTCGTTGGATTTTTAATTGGTTCATTAACTGGGTCTTTAACAGTTGGATCTTGGTTAATCTCATCGAGTGTTAAGCTTGATTCTATAGGAAGATTCGTAAAATCAATTCCTTCTCCAGCAACTAAAATATTATTTTCAAATTTTGTCATGCTTGATATTTCATGTACTAATAAACTTTTTGGATCGTACAGTCTAATATTGGTAATAAATGAAAAAAGAATATTAGCGATAGGTTGTCCATTTTTATTCGAATCGTCACCTGACCGAAAATGACCGTTTTCATATTCAAACGCTTTAATAAACCCTTCATAGCTCATTTTTTCGAACCATTGATGTACATAATATGATTTCGTATTTTTCATTGATGTCACAAATAAACTCGCTAACAAAAATAATAAGACAATGCCTACAAAGACACTTGCCGTTACACGTTTAAGATTAATAGATTTTATATAGATTGATTGTCTCATTAAATCACCTCTAATAAAACGTATGTACAAGCCCTTTAAAATAGAATGAAAAAATATTCATTTCAAGAAAATTAACTACAGCGTCTTAATATAAGAGATTGATGAAATAAAAAATTAAAAAAGAGATGTCCCTATAGACACCTCTTAACAAAATTGTTCGTATATTGTAAAGATCAAATTAAGATTCTTCAATCTTAATTTATCTATTGCAACGACTAAAGTTAGTAAACGGATTTACCACGCAACCATTTCTTACTGCTTCTAATTGTCTTTCACAGAAGTTGCTTTCTGCAGGTGATACCATTGTATTATTATTTGATCTTCTGTTTCTTCCACATCCACAACTTTTGCGCTCAGTCATAGCTGGTTCAACTTCAGCCATTACTCTTTCACCCTTACATTCATTACAAGGTTTACGAACTTCAACCCACTCTCTCGTATCTCTAGCTGGAGATACCTCTTCTCTTTCTACTCTTCTACGATTGCAACCACAAAATCCCCACATTTAAGAACACCTCTATAATTATTTATTGTACATTTATAACATACGTAGAAATTTAGATATTGAATGTGTACATGTCTAGATATGAACAAGTTTTTTTAGATTATTTTTCTATTATTATTTAATTTCGGTAAATGAAATTTTAAAAGCAGTCTTTTTTATACGTATTTCTTAGTTGTTTATCCTATAAGTAAAAAAAAAAATGAGCCAATTAGGCTCATTTCAGTGTGTGACAAAGTACAAAAAATCTGATTTTCAGACTGATTGCAAGCGCTTGTCTTTCGAGGCGCGAAGCCTGGTGAGGAGCGGAGTTACCCTAGACGGTAATGAGCACCGCAGACAGGCGAAGCAACGAAGAAAGCGAGCGTTTGTCAACAGTCTGAAATGAGCCAATTAGGCTCATTTTACTTATTACGGTAAACATATTCATCTTTTGGTGGTTGAATTTCCTTCATTTTAGTGACGTCTAAATAAGGAATATTTACTTTAAATGGTTGATAGTACATTTGTTGTATATTACCAGTAACTTCAATCCATTGATCATTTTTATATGTTTGACCATCAGGCAATTCAATTAGTACACCATATACACCAGAATCGGCAACACAGTGAATGATTCCAAATCTAAATAAGAAAACTTGATTTTTTTTCAACCCTTTTTCATGATAAATAAAGCCTTTATAAGTCAATTCCTTTCCTAAATATTTTCCAGGCTCATCGTATAAAACTTCCATTCCTTTTAGAAAGTCATAATCATTTAGGACAATGCTTTTTTTATTTATATAGTCTTTAGATTCTTGTTTTATTAATTTTTGATATCCTTCTTGCCCATAATATACACTTAAATCAGGTTTTAAATATTGCCTTTGCATAAAAGGATCATTATTACCCGGTTCTGAAACGGGGAAATGAAACCCTTTTGCTTGTACAATCGTTGAGTCCAATGTTGCAACAGGTAAAAATATTCCTGTAAACAATGGAAAAATAAAAACTAGACCATTTAAAAACTTTTTAAAACCTTTTGCTTCTTTATGAACATGTCCATGTGCACAAGTATGATCACAACTATGGCCATGTTCATGTCTATGTTGTTCATCTTCATCGTGACTCGTTCTTAAAGTATGAATGACTTGAATTAAAGTTAAAAATGCAAATAATATCCCAGCTGTCAGAGATAAATAAGAGTATTTCATATTAATATATTTTGAAATCGTACCTTGAATATGCAATTGCATTAAAAAAAAGGTAAATCCTAATAGTACATACGCTCTTGCCATATTGATTCTCCCTTAAATGAATAATGTTGTGAAAAACGTTAATACAATTACTAAACCAATAATAATGAACACATATCTACTTTTGAAATGTTGGAATAACATTAATGTATTTTTTATATCGATCATTGGACCAATAACCATAAACGCAACAATAGAGTTTAAAGAAAACGTACTTTGAAATGAAGATGCTACGAATGCATCAGCCTCAGAACAAAGAGATAAAATAAAGGCTAATGCCATCATTACTAGAATACTAGTAACTTGTCCATTACCAATATGCATTAACATCGAAGTTGGAATAAATGTTTGTACGAATGCTGCAATGAATGCACCTAAAATTAAAAATTTACCCATAGAGAAAAATTCTTCTATAGCATGTACACAAACACTCCATAATTTTTTCCTAGTAGGTATTGAATGATCAACTGGAATTGTAACTAAATCGTGTTTTAATGGATTCTCAATTTTTAAATAGGATAATACGATACCAATAATATAAGCAATTATCATAGCAGCTCCAGCACGATAAATAACCATTTCAATATTATTACCGAATGCAATAAATGTTGCAAACAGTACAATTGGGTTAATGATTGGCCCTGTTAGCATGAACGCGACCGCTACATAGTGTGGTACACCTTTTTTTATCAACCTACTTACAATTGGTACAATTCCGCACTCACATCCTGGGAAAATGAATCCCAATAAAATAGCAACCAATACTGCTTTAAATCTATTCTTTGGTATTAATTTATATAACATTTCTTCAGTAATAAATATTTGAATAATCCCCGAAATGAAAACACCAATTAAAATAAATGGCAATGCCTCTACTACAATTGAAATAAAAATCGTATTCATTTGTAAAAACGAATGATAAAAATTTGTTCCCATAATTTCTCTCCCATGTACTTTTAAAAATGAAAACTCACAAAACCTCCGAATGACCGGCGGCTTTGTGAGTTAAAAGTACCTTTTTTTCCAAAATATTAGAGCAATTGTTGTTGATAAAATTGCAGATATACCAATTACGATTGGAAAGGCATGTGGTATATTTGCTAATGGTATTTTATCAACGTTCATCCCATAAAAACTTGAAACCATTGTTGGGATTGATAAAATAATTGTAATAGAAGTTAAAAATTTCATGACAATATTTAAGTTATTTGAGATAACTGAAGCAAATGTATTCATCATTCCACTTAAGATATTGCTATAAACTTCTGCCATCTCAATTGCTTGTTTATTTTCGATAATGACATCTTCTAATAAATCTTCATCATCTTCATACATTTTTAAAATATTCCCTTTGAGAATTTTTTGCATGACGATTTTATTCGATTTAAGTGAAGTTGTAAAATAAACAAGACTTTTTTCAAGATTCAGCATTGTAAATAACTCTTGATTTCTTGTAGATTGATGTAATTCAACTTCAATTTCATTTGTTTTTCGATTAATTTGTTTAAGATATCGTAAATAATATGATGATGTCGTATGCAATAGTTGAAGTGCAAATCTAGTCTTTTTAAACGTAAAAAATCCTTTTACTTTTTGATAAATAAATCGTTCAAAGATTGGATTTTCACTTAAACAGATCGTAACAAAAGTACTGGATGAAATAATCATCCCGATTGGTATTGTATCAAAAATTGTATGCCCATTATCATCATGAGCAACAATTGGAATATCAACAATAATTAGAGTGTGTTCCCCTTCAACCTCTATCCTTGATCGTTCTTCATCATCAAGTGGGTCTTTAATAAAATCTAAATCCAAGTCTAATTTTTGAACTAAATATTGAATTTCTTGTTCTGTAGGATTAATCGCATTAATCCAACAACCTTTCTCAATAGCATCGACTTGATTTAGTTTCCCTTGTGCATCTGAAAGATAAAAATTTAGCATCTTAATTCACCTCTAATTCTAAAACAAAAACTACACTATAATAGCATACGAAACATTCATATATGTTTCAACCTTTATTAAAAAGAATGTGCAATTTCTAATAATAAAACGCTATTTTAGTAAGCATTTATACTATTCATAAATAAAGAAAAAGGCCACTTATAGTGACCTATTTTTTAATACCCGCTTTTATAGAAATAATGCATATCGCTTAATTCATCAATGTACTGATAAACTTCTAACTGACTTTGTAATTGTTCTTTTGTATGTAATGAATAATCTTCGGTATTCAATTGATTTTGAACATTTGAAAGCGTATTTGATAGATTAGATTTTAATGCATCATACGACATAGAATACATAAAATTCATCCTTCCAATTGAAATTTATCATATTATATGTAATATAACGCAAAAAAAATCATATTAATTTTATTTTCTACCTTTTGCAACTAATTTTTTTATTAAAAAATATACAACAAATAAAGCGATGGCTATAATGATTAGCATTGGGGTGTATGGAGCTAAAACTTCTTTTGCAGTTTCCCAGTTTTTGCCTAACTTCTCACCTATTTTAATAAATAGGATCGACCAAGGAATAATTGCAAGAATTGTATAAAGTGTAAATTTACCAATTGGCATCTTTGCTAATCCCGCCGGAATGGAAATGGCATGTCTAACAACTGGAATAAAGCGAGCTGTAAACACTACGCCTACACCATATTTTGAGAACCATTTTTCTGCTAAATCAAGGTGATGCTTATTGATTAGAATATATTTTCCATACTTTTCAATGATTGGACGTCCACCATAATAACCTAACCAATATAAAAATAATTGTGCAATCGTTCCACCGATCACTCCTGCCACTACAGCACCTACAAAATTTATATGCCCACCGGCTACAAGATAACCAGCATATGCTAACACAATCTCACTCGGAATAACTTCGATCATTAATCCTAATGCTACTCCTAAATATCCTAATGATGCAAAAAATTCTAATATATTATGTATAATATTTGTCAATAGGATCCCCCCTTTTCGAAAACAACTTGTACTACAATGATAATACATAGGAAGATAAAATATGTCAAAATAAAGAAATACTTAAGTGTTCGTATTATTTCATATAAAAAAAGGCTGTCCAAGTCAGTGACCTGACATTAGAACAGCCTTTTATCATTTCTTAATTATTTAATTACAACGTTTTTGTAAGTGTAATCTGATCCAAATGAATGCTCAATTAATCCAGTTACTTTTGGCTTCATAACGTATGCAATCGCACGTTGGTAAATTGGAAGAATTGCTGCATTGTCTTCTACTAAGATTTTCTCAGCTTGTAAGAATGCATCAGAACGCTTAGCTGGGTCTAATAAGAACTCTCCACCAGCTTGTGCAATTAACTTATCATACTCTTTGTTAGAGAATCCCATTTGGTTGAATGGGCTTTGAGTAGTCCACATATCGAAGAATGTCATTGGGTCTTTGTAGTCTGGACCCCATCCGCCGAATGAGATGTCATAATCTTTCTTAGAGTTTAAGTCTAATTGTTGTGCAAATGGAACTGATTTAATGTTAATTTTTAAACCTGGTAAGTTTTTAGTGAATTCACCTTGTAAGTACTCACTGATTTTTTTGTTCGTTTCAGTATCAGAACCTAATAATTCGATTGAAACATCTTTCTTACCGATTTCTTTTAATCCTTGTTCCCATAATGTTTTAGCATTAGCTGGATCGTATTTTACAAGTTGTCCAGAAGCATCACGGAAGTCTTTACCGTTAGCATCTAAGAAGTTACTTGGAGCTAAACCGTATAATGGTACTGAACCGTTATTTAAGATTACGCCTGTGATTGCTTCACGGTCAAATGCTGCATTTAAAGCTTTACGGATGTTAACATTTTTAAGAGCTGGATTTTTCGACTCGTTTACACGTAAGAAGAATACTGTTGGCTCTTTAGTTGTTCCGTAGTCAGGGCTAGATTTATATTTGTCAACAAACTCTGCAGTTAAACCTGCACGGTCAACTTCACCTGCTTCATATAAGTTAACACCTGTTTGTGGATCTTTTACAATTTTAAAGTTGATTTCTTTTAGGCCTACGTTTTTAGCATCATAGTAATCAGGGTTTTTAACTAACTTGTAGCTCTCATCATGTTTCCACTCTGATAATTCAAATGGACCATTGAAGATTAACTTGTCAGCTTCTAAAGCGTATTCTTTACCTTGAGATTCAACATACTTTTGATTTAAAGGTAAGAATGTTGGGAATGTAACTAAAGAATCAAAATATGGAATAGCTTTTGCTAATTTAACTTCTAAAGTTTTATCATCAACTGCTTTAACACCTAATTGATCAACTGGTTTTTTACCAGTAGTTACTTCTTCACCATTTTGTAATACATTCATCATGAACGCATACTCAGAAGCATTTTTAGGATCTGCTGCACGTTTCCAAGCGTAAACGAAGTCTCCAGCAGTTACAGGGTCACCATTTGACCATTTAGCATCACGTAAGTGGAATGTATAAGTTAAACCATCTTCTGATTTATCAAAAGATTCTGCGATACCAGGTTGTACTGCATCATCTTTCCCTAACACGTTTAAGCCTTCCATGATGTTACCTAAAACGTTGAAAGATTCAGCATCTGTAGTAGTACTAGAATCTAAACCTGGTAGTTCAGCTCCGCCTAGTAAGTTCAATACTTGTGGTTTTGCTTTTGCTGTTTCTTTTTTACCTTCATTTGATTTGTCTGAGTTACATGCAGTTAAAAGCATGCTCACAGCAACAGATAAAGATAGAAAATACGATACCTTCTTTTTCATTAGATTGCCTCCCCAAAATTAAACAATTAGACTTAAAAACTATTAAAATATTCAAACAATTTCCATTGTCCGAATAGTTAATAACCTTTAACTACTTTTAATTTTACATACTTTTTAGAAAATATCAACAAAAAATCGACATTTTTTTCAAAAAAATTAATAAATTTAAATAAATCTTTACTTTCTTGTAATCTAAAGATACATTTTGCACTCTTTTTTTTGCATATTAAATCAAAACTACTAATAAATGCCCCAATTTCAATAAATGATTCATGTTGGACAAATATGTATACTTTTTTAGAATTTTTCTTTTCATGTTGTTAAAAAAATATTATCCAGTTAAAAAGTAATGATCTAGGTACCTTTTAACATTCACCCATTTTGTTTTAACATAATACGTCCTAAAAAATAGAAAGGTGTTCCTTTTTTTATTGGAATCTCTAATCCTTGATACGAAAGTTATGTCTCAGATTTCCACTACAGGTTGCTTGCTTTCTATGGGGCGATTATAAAAAATAATAATTTTAAAAACATTCGAATACTCAATAGAACGAATTGTAAAAAAGATGATATTTGATTTTTGACAGTTAGTTAAAACTTTTAAATTCCAACCAATACCTCTGTTTTAACAATAAGATGACAAAAAAATAATAAAAATACTATTTTTCCTTTAAATTCATATAGTGTTCTAGTTTTCGATATTGACCACAATCTATTTCGACACTCTAAAAAAAGAGAAGGGCGAACCTTTCTCTTTTTTTAGATCTTATTATTTTTTGTTAGAAGCCCACTTGTAAGAGAAATCTCCAC
Source organism: Bacillus sp. AFS055030 (assembly GCF_002574545.1). GTDB lineage: Bacteria > Bacillota > Bacilli > Bacillales > Bacillaceae_G > Gottfriedia. The sequence continues at coordinate 11,142 of NZ_NUGT01000033.1, read as the reverse complement.
CAAATTTGTGCGCAATAATACCTTTAACTGAATCTTTTTGTAAATATGCACGACCGCGTTGGTAAATAGGAGAAATACCAGCTTCATCCATAATTACTTTTTCAGCTTGTACCATATTTTCCCAACGTTTTTGTGGATCTGCTTCTTTTTTAGCAGCATTTACAAGCTCATCATATTTTGGATTGTTGTATGCCATTTCATTGAATGCGCTGTTAGATAAGAACATATCAATAAATGTCATTGGATCTGGATAGTCTGGACCCCAACCAGAGAATGAGAAGTCGTAATCTAATTTTTTCTCGTTATCAAGTTTAATTTCAAACGGTTGTGGAGCTACAGTAATTTTCAAACCAGGTAAGTTCTTCTCAAGCTCACCAGCCACATATTCAGCAGCTTTTTTACGAGTTGTATCATCATAAGAAAGCATTTTTAACTCAAATTTATCTTTACCAAGTTCTTTTTTAGCTTCTGACCATAATTTTTTAGCTTCTTCGACATTATATTTGTTAAAGTCACCATTATGATCACGGAAGTCTTTTGAATCTGGCCCTTTTACCCATTCAGAAGGTACTAACCAATAAGCAGGTTTAGACCCATCATTTAAAATCGTAGATGTAATAGCTTCTTTATCGTATGCTAAGTCAAATGCTTTACGAACTTTAGCATTTTTAAAGAGTGGTAGTTTTTCATTGAAACGGAAGAATACTAAACGAGCATCTAATTGTGTTTTGTATTCAGGGTCATTTTTATATTTATCAACATATTCAGAATCAAGCATTACTTTATCAATATCGCCGTTTTCATATAAGTTAACTGCAGCAGAAGTATCTTTAACTACATTGTATTTAATTTCATCTAACTTAACTGTATCCTTGTCCCAATATTTAGGATTCTTCTTTAATGTAAAGCTTTGCTCATGCTTCCATTCAGATAAAGTAAATGGACCATTGTATAATTGAGTATTTGCTTCTAAACCATATTGATCCCCTTTAGACTCAACCCACTTTTGATTTTCAGGTAAGTATGTACCAAAAGTAGTTAACTGTAAGAAATAAGGAGTTGGTTGTTCTAGCGTTACTTGTAATGTTTTATCATCTAGTGCTTTCACACCTAATTGATCTTTTGGCATTTTACCATTGAAAATGGCTTCAGCATTTTTCACATAGTATAAAATGAATGAATATTCAGATGCCGTTTTTGGATCTACAGCTCGTTGCCAACCATAAACAAAATCATTAGCAGTTACTGGCTCACCATTTGACCATTGTGTGTCACGTAAATGGAAAGTATAAGTAAGTCCATCTTTACTAATTTCAATCGCATCTTTTTTAGCAACCCCATCTACTACATCGTCACCTTCACCTAAACGTAGTAAACCTTCATTTACATTGTTTAAAACTTCGAATGACATTGAATCAGTAGTTTTTGCTGAATCCATAGAAGGAATCTCAGTCGTTGTAGTTAATTTTAACGTTTGCTTCGTCTCTTTCTGAGAATTAGTTGCTGTTTTTTCTGTGTCTTTGCCACAAGCCGCTAGTACTGTACTTAGTACTAATAAACTTGAAACAGTTGTTGCTAATCTACGCTTCATTAGAGCACCTCCAAATATTAGTGATTATTCATGTTTATAATTTACTTATTTTTCTGAAAAATCACCTATTACTTTTTCAATATACTACAAACTTTTCGGAAAAAAAAGTATTTTTTTAATATTTAATTTATTTTCTATTAAAAATCCCTTTAAATCTTAGTTCAATTTACACACTTTTTATTATTTTTAGTGTAGTTCAAAATGATTGTATTACTATTCACATATTTTTTATTGTAATTTATTGTCGATTTTCGCAAACATTTTATGAACTTTATTATTAGTTCCCATTCTTACTAAATTTTGGGTTATAATATATCTTATTGAATTTATACATATATATTTTTTACCATCAATTATAGGAAGTGAATGTATGATAAGAAAAAGTATCCCAAACCTTTTTACTCTAGGGAATTTATATTGTGGATTTCTATCGATCGGTTTTGCAGCTAAAGGAGAATTTAGAAATGCAGCAATTCTTATTTTAATAGGAATGATGCTTGATAGTATGGACGGTCGAGTTGCTAGAGTTTTAGGAGTCCAATCACAATTAGGAAAAGAATTAGACTCATTAGCTGATATTGTTACTTTTGGAGTTGCACCTTCCTATTTGGTATTTTGTACCCAATTTTCAACCGAAGGAATCTTTGGTTTAGCAATTGCTGGTTTATTCCCACTGTTTGGTGCGTATAGATTAGCACGATTTAACGTAACACCTATTTCGACATCATTGAAGTATTTTACTGGTGTACCGATTACAGCAGCTGGTGGTCTTGTTGCCTTTTTAACATTATTTGGAAGTCGAATACCGCAAATTGTCATTATTACAGTTTTTGTAGCATTGGCATTCTTAATGGTTAGTCGAATTAAAATTCCAAGTTTTAAAGATATCCCAATCCCTAAATATGCGACCATTATTACGGTTTTTTTAGGATACGCATTATATCTTGTATGGCATGCTAAAAAAGAACAATGGCCATTCTTTATTTATATAGCCATTCCGCTATACATCTTCTTTATTTTCTTTCAGTTTTTCAAAAGTAAAAAGAAGCAAGCAGGTAATGAAAATAAAAAACCACGTAAATTCCGTTTAAAAAGAAAATCATAATAACTAGTATGTATTGATGAATACTTTTCATCAATGCATATTTTTTTTATCTATTAATCCTTTCGAATCGCATTTTTCTTGCACATTCATAATTACTGTTCTATAATGACAAAGGATTAAATCGTATTTATTACGATTTTGAGAAGTTAATTAATGTAGTTGGATAAAGATGTTCTATTTTTTTTATTACATAAAAAGGAATGATTACGAATTAGTTAAACAATTTTAACTTTTTTCGTTTATAAACAACCTCATTATTAAATACTAAAAATGATTAATTTTTTAGGGAGAGAAAAAAATGAAATTTAAGAAATTAGCAATTACGACATTGCTATTAACAAGTGCGGTTCTATCAGCTTGCAATAAAGAAACGCAAATGCAAAGTACTAAAAATAAAAATAAACTGACGATTTATACAACCATTTACCCTTTACAAGATTTTACTGAAAAAATTGGTGGTAAATACGTTGACGTTCATTCCATATACCCTACTGGTGTTGATACTCATGATTTTGAACCAACTTCTAAACAAATTGTGAAAATCGCAAACTCTGATTTATTTGTTTACAATGGTGCAGGTATGGAACCTTTTGCAGATAAAATCAGTGATACACTTAAAAATAATAATGTTTCGATCTTAGAGGCTACAAAAAATATTGAATTAATAAAGTCAAACGAAGAAGAAATTGAGGCGGATGAAGACCATAATGACGTTGATCCCCACGTTTGGTTAGATCCATCTCGCGCAAAGATTGAAGCACAAAATATTAAGGATGAATTAATTAAATTAATGCCAAAAAACAAACAGTACTTTGAAGCAAATTATCAACAAATTGAAAGTCAATTTGATGAACTTGATCGTGAATTAAGAAATTTAGTTTTACATTCTGAACGTAAGGATATTGTTGTTTCACATGCAGCTTATGGATATTTGGAAGAACATTATGGAATTGAACAAATCCCAATTACAGGACTTTCCCCCTCTCAAGAGCCTTCACAAAAGGATTTAAAGAAAGTCGTTGATTTCGTTAAACAACATCATGTCAAATATATTTTATTCGAATCGTTTGCTACTCCAAAAGTAGCATCTGTTGTAAAAAATGAAACACATGCTAAAATCTTAAGACTTAGCCACTTAGCAACTATTTCAGAAGATGATTTAAAGAAGCATAAAGATTATTTTGACTTAATGCAAGAAAATATAAACACATTAGATAAGACATTAAATAACCGTTAAAAAAGAGGACTCAAAATTTTTTTGAGTCCTCTTTTACATTATTTATCCAACCTTTGTTTTAGCAGAAGTTGGTTCGGATTTTCTTTTGATTTCTTTAAACATCAATTCAAATAAATACGCGCCACACAAGGCTAGGATCGTAATGATACTAAATGTCCATTTATATCCAATCAGCCCAGCTAATGGTATTGTTAGTGGTGCAATAGTTCGTCCAAGTGACCATCTTAAGCCTGCTGCTGCGAAATACTGTCCACGTTGATTTTCAGGAGCAATTTTTGCAATAAATGAATTCTGATTACCTACGACTAAAATTTCACCCAAAGTAAAGAGTGCCATTGCTATAAAAATAACATATGCACTTAGTGTGAACCCAAATAACAACATAGATAAAGCATAACAAACAGACGATGCAAAAAATAAAAATCTTTCATTAAACTTATTGGCAAATTTCGTTATTAAAACTGTAAACAAAGCCACGATTAAACCATTTTCGGCTATGACCCAGCTAAATAACGTTTCACTATTTGTCTTTAATGTAAAATCACCAAAACTAAATAGTGTTTGGATAGGAATACTTTCTTTTATATAAACCGCTAGTAATAAATCTAATTGAGTAAAAGTTTGAGAGATTAATATACCAGCAGCAACAAATAAGAAAAATACCTTATCGGTAAAAATAATACGATAATTCTTTACTTGATTAATTAAAACTTTTGAAACAGAAGCTTCTTTTACCTGTCTTATGGAGTCTGGTAGTGACTCCTTTATTAATAGTAGAATCATAAATGCGACACTTAAAAAGATGAATGAAGATATACTAAATAATAAAAACCTTGCTTTAAAAAATAAAATCCCACCGATAATAGGTCCGATTACAACATTAATGTTTATCATCGTATAAAACACAGCAAAGACTAAGTTTCTTTCGTCTTTATCTTCAACTGTATCAGCTACCATAGCCGAACTTGCAGGATTGTATAACATCCCTGTGACACTAATAATTGCAAAACCAAAAAAAGTTAACCATGGAGAATTTAAAATAGGTGAATTTGCAATTGTTAGCAAGATCATTCCTCCCGCTTGAATAAAAGCTGAAATCACCATCATTTTTTTTCGGCCATATGTATCAGCCAAATAACCACCGATTAAATTTGCAAATACCCCAACTGCTTGAGAGCACATTAGTAAGATCCCTGCTGTCACTTTACCTAATTCTTCAGCAAAATAAATTGCTAAAAAAGGTAAATACATCCAAAAGAATAATCCAAAGAAAAACTCAGCAACCAGCCTAATCTTCATATTAAAATTCCATTTAAGTATATTCATGATGCCCCGCCCCCCTAACCTACTCACTTTAACATAATAAAAAAAATGCGTAAAATGAATTTTTTTAAATGGGGTCTTCTCTCTTCTAGGAAATCAAAAACAATAAATTCATTTAATTGGTCCATTTATAAACTTTTACTTAGGGAGCATGTCTATTTTCCTAAGATGTATCATACAATTTAGTACTACATTTAGGAGGACTTCCTATGAAATTCAACTTTAGTAAAGAAGCCCGAAATATAGCCTTTACATATGTCGGAACAGTGATTGGAGCAGGTTTTGCTACGGGTAAGGAAATTGTAGAGTTCTTTTCAATTAACGGAGTATATGGTGCAATGGGGATTCTTTTTGCGACTGTATTATTTTGTTGGTTTGGAACTAAAATTATGACAATAGCTCATACATATAAATTAAATTCTGCTCAGCAATTTAATGTACTATTGTTTGGAGAACTCGGGGGAAATATTATTAATGGGCTATTATTTTTTGTTTTAATTGGCGTTACAAGTGTCATGTTGTCAGGTGCTGGAGCTGTATTTAAAAATTACTTACACTTTGATTCCTTTATTGGATCATTATTTTTTATCGTTTTGACTTTTATTGTTTTAAGAAAAGGGACAAGTGGTTTATTCAGCCTAAATAATACAGTAGTCCCAATTATGTGTGCTTTTATCGTCGCAGTTTTCATCAATTCACATTTACCATTTAAAATGCATGAAATAAAACTTGAACATATTCTACCTTCTATTAATATGCTTAACTTTACAGTGTTTACAAAACCAATAACCTATGTTTGTTTAAATATGGCGCTAGCCCAGGCCGTTTTAGTACCTATTGGTTTTGAGTGCAAAGAAAAATCTTCAATTGTTCAAGGTGGGGTATTAGGCGGTTTAATATTAGGCACTATTTTATTACTAATTCATCTGAACGTATCAGGTGTAACCAATTTTCAACAATATGAAATTCCAATGGTTGAAGTAATTAAAAAAATCCATCCAATTTTCTATTACTTTTTCCTAATGGTTATTTTAGCTGAAATTTTTACCACATTAGTTGGAAACATATATGGGATGTCTAGACAAATTAATTCATATATCCGATTGAATACTAATATAGTCGTTATCTTATTATTATTATGCTGCCTGTTTATTAGCATCATTGGCTATGGACCATTATTAACATTCCTTTATCCACTTATCGGCTGGATTAGTTTTCTTGTCATCTTAACTTTATTAAAACCTAAAAAATCACCTTAATCGCAATCATCGCAAACTTCATAATAAAGACCAAATTCAATGTGTAACTTTGGCTTCCATTGAATCTTAAACATCCTACTTTGCCAACGTTCTAATACAAACTGAATGGAATGTTCATCATGATCATTTATTAAGATCATTTGATGTACTTGTAGACTTTTTACGGAAAAGCGATTTTCATTTTCAACATACCAATCAATCGTTAACTCATCATATTCATTAATAATAAACTTAACATAACTATTCGGTTTATCTTTTTGACTCATTTCGCTAAAGATTCCTTCGTCAGTCACGATAATCGGGTAATCACCTTTATCATTTTTTTCTAATTTTATTTGAAAGGTATTTTCTAAAAAACAAATCATATTATCACCTTCTAATTTAGAATATGTTGATAGTTTAACAAATTAAGACAGGAAATGACAGGAATATGCCACTTCTAGAGATTTTGTTAGGTTGAAAATTTTAGTTTTCAAATTGAAAAGGATTACTCCTTATTTAAAAGAGTAATCCTTCTTTTTATTTTCGATTAGATAAAGCTTTATATTTAGACCAAGTATTTCTTCTTTCTTTCATTAAACTAATGAATTCCGGCTTACATTCATCTAAATTAGTTAACGCTACTAGTTCATTATTTTTCCATTTTGTTACTACACCTTCTGTAGTATAAATCAAATATTGGTATTCTAAGTAACTTCCTAACGTTGTTAAGCTTATTTGCTCAAAAATATTTTCTGCAAAGCTGTTAGAAAATGATACATATACTGGCCTTGTACCTACCCGATCCAAGTCAAGAACATGTACAATTTTCCGATTACAATCTATACATAATGAATAAACGGAAGGAACAATTCCACCAGTTAGAAAAACTTGTTCATTGCTATAGAATTCCTTCACTTTAATCCTCCTATTATCATTGTATATAATTATATGCAATAAAAAATAGAATTGACTAATTAATTTACATTATGCTCATTTATTTTATGGAATTTTGGATAAACAGTATCTTTCCGTCCTCATTAAATTTTAAAGAAGCTTCAAATTCTTTGCCATCTTTTGAAAATCCTTTTATAACCTCTGTAGTCTCACCGTTTAATAACTGTTTCATTATCGCTTTTGTTATTGTTTTTCCTAATATTTTTTTTGAAATTGTAACATCACATTTTGTTTTTTGGAATTGATCACACCCATAAAACGATCCTTTATCGACCATTTTACCATCGCATTTAATACATTTTCCTACACTAGTTGATCTTTTCTTTGGACCAAACTTCGAATTTTGCATCTCTTCAATTTTAAACTCTGAAAAATTCCATAACTTCTCATTTTCATATGCATCAAGAATTATTTTTTCAGTTAACTTTTTAGTTTGTTCCATAAACTCAAGGCTACTCGCTTTGCCTTCTCCAATTTCACTTAATCTCTGCTCCCATTTTGCAGTCATTTCAGGTGAAGTTAAAATATTTTCTCCTAAAGCATAGATAATAAGTTTCCCTTTATCCGTCGCGAAAACTTGATTTTTTTTAACATCAATATATTTTCTATTTTTTAAAGTACCTATAATACCAGCCCTAGTTGCCTCTGTACCTAATCCTTCAGTTTTATTTAGTATTTTCGTTAATTCTGGATTATCAATATGTTTTCCCGCAGACTTCATTAATGTTATTAATTGTCCTTCAGTATATCTTTTAGGTGCTTGAGTTTTCTTTTCTTTTACCTCTACTTTTTTAACAATTCCTTCTTGGCCAATTTCAACAACAGGTAAATTTTGTTCTTCTGCATTTTTTTCTTTTGTTTTCTCAAATATGACTTTACGCCAACCCTCTTGAACCATTACTTTCCCTTTTGAAATAAAAGTTGCTCGACCGTCTACTAGCGTATGAATTGTTGTATAGTCAAAAATTGAATTAGGATAATGTGCACTAATTAAACGATTTACAATTAGTTCATATATTTTCATTTCCTCATCATTCATTTTATGGATATTTGGGACTTGCTCAGTAGGAATGATCGCATAGTGATCAGTGACTTTTTTCTCATTAACGAAGCGACTATTATTTAATATAGACTGATTTGGCAGAGGGAAGAATTTTGAAAATTGCTCAATATTTTCAAGTTTCTTCAATATATCTGGGAGCATCATGGCTTCTTCTTTCGTAATAAAACTTGAGTCAGAACGTGGGTATGAAATATTCCCTTTTACATAAAGTTTTTGTGCAATTTCGAGTGTTTTTTGTGGTGAAAATTTATATTTACTGTTTGCATCTGCTTGTAGTGCCGATAAATTATAAAGAAAAGGTGGTTGAAACTCTTTTCTTTCTTGCTCAATATCAGTAATTTTAACGTTTTTGTTTTCACAAAAAGCAGCAATTTTTTCAGCTAATTCCTTTGACATAATTTTAGACTCTGATTCTTTATGCCATTTTCCAAAAAATTTTTGCTTATCAAACAAGAATGTAGCAAAAACTTCCCAATAAGGTTCGGAATTAAACCTTTCAATCTCAAGTTCTCTTTTGACGATGAGCGCGAGTGTTGGAGTTTGAACTCTTCCTAACGAAAATACATCCTGAATTCCTTTTTTTTGTAAATGTAATGAATAGACTCTTGATGCATTCATTCCAACTAACCAATCAGCACATGCTCGACTATATGCCTCAAAGAACAAGCTTTTTGTTTCACTTTCGTCCAATAGTTGACTAAATCCTTTTTTAACGGCATTTTCTGTTAATGAGGAAATCCAAAGCCTTTTCATTGGCTTTTTATTTCCGGCTAAATTTAAAATAAGGCGAACAATATGTTCTCCTTCACGCTCACAGTCACCAGCAAGTATTATTTCAGTAACTTCATCTAGGTGAACTAAATTCTTAATGATTGAAAATTGATCCCACTTCCCTTTTGAAACTTTATGCCCAAAGCGATTAGGTATAATTGGCAAAGTATTCAATGACCACTTTTTCCATTTTTCATCATATTCTTCAGGTGATAATAGCTCACATAAATGCCCAATAGCCCAAGTTAAATAAGCACCTTTTGGAAAAAACTCATTCGGTTGAATGACTAAGAACCCTTTTTTCTTTTGGAACTTAAAAGGAGCTGCGAGCTTTAAACCTTGATCAGGCTTTTCGGCAATAATTAATTTCATTTTCTTCCTCACAATTTAAACTAATTTTTGTAACTTTATTTGCTAGATATAGTTATTATATAACTTATGTAATGGTAGGGAAAGCACGAAGGAACGAAAAAAAGGCAGTGCCAAAAGAATTCCTTCTCTTGATCCTGCCTTTGCTGCTATTGATGATTTGCTCTTAACTACATACTGGATTACGTGGTATTTGAATAAACTCTACTTCTTCTAATATTTTTATTCGTTTTGTTACAATGACAACATAGTTAGCCGTCCATATATATTGAGGAAAGTTATTTTCGTCAACCATCATTGCTTGAAATGTATCATTCATCATTTCTTCAAATTTTTCCTCTGTCATTAAATCATTTTCAATTTTAAATTCAATCCATTCGCAATGAATCATATTCATCTCTCCGTCTCTTTTAAAGTGAAATCAAGATTGATTCTTTATAGTAATTTAAATGACTTACTATGGTTGTAGTATATCATGTACTTTTATATTTGTGAATAATTTCACAAATTTATATTAACTTTTTATTTTATTTGTGAAATATTTAAGTCAATTGAATGTTTATTTTGATATTAAGCGCTTACTTGACTTATATTCTTAATAGTTGTATATTAATTTCAACATTTATTATAAAAAGATTAATAAATGGAAATTTTTTCGCGCTTCATGTGCAATGTTTTAGGAGGAAAAGAAAAATGCAAGGAAAAGTAAAATGGTTCAACAATGAAAAAGGTTTCGGATTCATCGAAGTTGAAGGTGGAGACGATGTATTCGTACATTTCTCAGCAATCCAAACTGAAGGATTCAAATCTTTAGAAGAAGGTGCAGAAGTTTCTTTTGACATTGTTGAAGGTAACCGTGGACCTCAAGCTGCTAACGTAGTAAAGCTATAATATAAACTTGACTACATAAAGGACTGATTGATCAGTCCTTTTTTATTTTTATAAAGAGAAAAAAATCCTCTCTCTTTTCATGATTCCTATTTTATTTGGGAATACTACGAAGTGAAATAAGGAGGGTGTTTATGTCAAACTTTAATAATTTTGAAGATGTAGAAATGAAAGTTAAAGCTGCAGAGAGGCTTGTAGGCTATGCAACAATGAGTATGGACGAGCAACAATTAACAGATGCAACTACTGCTGTAAATCAAGCAAGAGAACAACTGGAAAAAATGAAAGGCCTTGCAACTGATCTAGATGACGAGTTTTTAAAGAAACAAGAAGAAGACTTAATGCATATCGAGCAACAAATAAGAGAAGCAAAGATATTCTAAAAAATCAAGTTTTTAGCACAATTGTCAACACACTAAAAGAAGGTACTTAAAATAGTACCTTCTTTTCAGTGTGTTGACATATGAGCTTTTCAACTACGCTAATTTTTGGTTGATTTCCACTAAAACCTTTCATGAGTAAAGAACTTTCTAATTTTTGCTAGTTTACTTCCTCATGAACGTGTTATGAGGAAGTATCTTTCTATTTTTCGCTAGTTTA
>NZ_NUGT01000032.1 GCF_002574545.1 Bacillus sp. AFS055030 | reverse complement strand
AGGTCATAAGCCAATTTTCGTCTAAGATTAAAGTTCAAATCTTAGTCGAAAATCGTCTTATGCTTGTCGGAGCTAACCAGTCGCCTCCGCTTTTCGTATTGTCCAGCTCCAGGCGTTTGCCCCTCGAGGTCATAAGCCAATTTTCGGTTAAGATTAAAGTTCAAATCTTAACCGAAAATCGTCTTATGCTTGTCGGGGCAGAGCGAACGCCTTCCGCTTTTCTAACTGTAAAGAAAAAATATTGACAAGTGATTATAAAGAATATATAATTTTCATTGTTGCCTTGAGGTGGTTTATTTATGAAATGGTCAGTGCACCAGTTGCAGAAATTAAGACATAAAGGTTTAAATTTAGATGAGACAATTGATGTAAGTCAAATAAAGGAACGTAATTCTGATATTCGAGAGGTTTCTCCTATTCGGGTTGCTGGACGAGTTGATTTTGGAACGAACCGATATACGTTTCATTTAACAATAACTGGATATTTAATTTTACCTTGTGTAAGAACATTAGTTGATGTAAAATATCCTTTGTCGATTACCACAACAGAAACATTTTTTACAACATCTGAATGGAAAAGTGAAGATGAGAATTTTCACATCCTAGAGGGTGACGTGTTAGACTTAACCCCAGTGATTGAGGAATGTATTTTAGCCGAGATTCCAATGCAGGTTTATGCAGAGGATGTTGAGGGGAAAGAAACAGCTCCAACGTCAGGAACAGATTGGGAAGTTAGGGAACATGTCGAAGTAGAGCAAAAAATTGACCCTCGACTTGCTGGTTTAGCAAAATTTTTTGACAAACAAGATAATTGAGAAGTACCGGATAACCGGCTTCATAACAAACACTCACTTTAAGGAGGTGGGATCAATGGCAGTACCTGCAAGAAGAACGTCCAAAACTGTAAAAAGAAAGCGTCGTACGCATTTTAAATTAGCGGTACCTGGAATGGTTGAATGCCCAAACTGTAGTGAATTAACATTAGCACACCGCGTATGTAAATCATGCGGACACTACAAAGGAAAACAAGTACTTAGCAAATAAGCTAGTCTTTGAATGAGCACATAGGAAACTATGTGCTTTTCCTTTTGCCTAAAACGAACGAATCCACTAAAACCATACTTCCTCTTACCTCTGCCCAATTTAAATCCTGTATAGTATAATAAAAATTAATAGGAAACTAGGTAAAGGGAGAGGGATTCCAATGTCTGAAGTAATTTCTTATCAAAGAGATGAAGTCGATTATATATTTTTAAATAGGCCAAAATACGGGAATTGCATTGATGAAAATACTGTAGAAAAACTTTCAGAAATTATCCGAGAAATCCGAATGAAATCCCAAAGTAAACTAGTTGTTTTAACTGGGGAAGGTATGAAATATTTTTGTACTGGTGGAGATTTAAACACAATCATAAATTTTAAAAACAACTTAAATGGATTGGAATCTTTTAATCTAAAAATGTGTGATGTGATCTATCAAATAGCGATGTTACCACAAATTACAATCTGTTTTATTAATGGTTATGCTTTGGGTGGTGGCTGCGAACTAGCAAGTGCATTTGATTTTAGATATGCCAGTCACAATGCAAAAATAGGATTTATTCAAGGAAGAATGGGAATTCCAACCTCATGGGGTGGAGGTACATTACTTCAAGAAAAAATGAGTCATCAAGATTGGATTACATTACTATCATCCTCAAATATTTACACCGCATTTCAAGCTAAGAAGATTGGTTTTATACATGAACTATCAAAAGATTTAACAAGTTTACATAATGAAAGCTTTATCAGTTTAGCTAGAAGTATTCCAGCGCAAATACATCATCAAAATAAAAAAATACTGATCCGAAAATGGACCGAGCAAAACCTTAAGAGAAGAATGGAAGAAGAAGTTATTTCTGCTGTGCCACTTTGGTTTTCAGATGAACATATAAAAAATATCGAACAATTTACAAAAAAATTGGAAAAGTAATCTTCTACCTTCATTTTTTTGTGCATATGAATTAGTAAAATCTGCTTATTGCATAAGAAATTGGAGGGGATTGCAAATGGTTGCAAATCGCCAGGATGCATGGACAAAAGAGGAGGATAACTACTTAGCTGAAGTAGTTTTAAAAACCATAAATGAAGGGTCAACTCAATTAATGGCATTTAAAATTGTAGCAAAGGAATTATCAAGGACAGCTGCTGCATGTGGTTACCGGTGGAATTCATATGTTAGAAAGTTCTATAAAGAAGAGATTGAAAAAGCAAAAAATAGTAGTAAAAAACAAGCGGTTTCTTCAAATAAAGTAGAACCAACACATGATTTAGTATCGGTTACGAATCAGACTATTGAAGAATCTACAACAGATAAAGGCCATTCTGAAATAACGTTTGAATCAGTATATAAATTCTTAGAGTATTTGAGATTAAAAGTTGATGCCAGTGGAAGAATTAAAGATATACAATCTTTAGAAAAAAAGCTTTTAAAATATAAACAAGAAAACGAACAATTGAAAATTGAAAAGCAACAGTTAGTTGAAAAACTAGATGAGCTTCAAACTGAATATGAAAATTTATTTGATTTTCTAGATCAAAAACGAAAAATAGTAAATATTAGTTCTAAAAACGATACGAAGGTAAAATAAAATGAAAAAACTCAACATCTCCAAAAAAGGTGTTGAGTTTTTTGTGTTTATTTATTTTCAGGTTTCCAAATGACAAATTCAGAATCTCCCTCAATGAAACCTTGTTTTTTCCAAAATTCATTTGAATTTGCTCTTGGTATTGTTTTAATCGTTTTCTTAAAGGATTTAGCGAAGTTTACTAATTCTTTTCCGTATCCATTCTTTTGATAATAAGGTAGGACTTCCATTTTATTAATTTCAATTATTTCTTCATTATTTTCGCTATGGGTATATAAACTCATTCGGGCAATTAGTGCCTTGCCTAAATATATACCATAGAAAGGAGATTGGAACTCGTTATCAATTAAATTTGATTCAAGATCTTCAAGCATTGATAGCTCTTGTAGACCATAACCGGAAAATTGCTGAAATTGTTCAAGTGTTTTAAAATTTATTTGTAAACGTTCTATCTTGATGTTCAAAAAAAGCTCCCCCTTAAAAAAGAATGTAAATTTTAAATATTTTAAATATAATTATATCGTACAATTAAATTTAAAAAAAGATAGATTCGGTGTAAATTTATTATCAATAAGATAATAGTGGAAAAATAATTTTTCGATTGGAGAAATCAATGAAAATAGGAATAATTGGTGGTGGTGCCGTAGGTCTTCTTACAGCTTCGTATTTGTATCAAAATAAACATAGTGTTACATTGTTTACAAGAACAGAAGAACAGGCAAATCTAATAAATAACTTAGGTGTTATGCTATCAGTAAATGAAAAAAAGAACCAAATGTGTATTACAGCAAATAAAATTTTACCTAAAATAAACATGTTTGATTTATTAATTGTTTGTGTTAAACAATATCACTTAGATCAAATCGTAAACACGATCAATCAATATGAAGGTAAAAACATATTATTTCTTCAAAATGGTATGTCTCATATTGAAATCGTTAAAAATTTACCCATTCCAAATTGCTTTATAGGGATTGTTGAACACGGTGCATTAAAAACTTCTCCAAATGAAGTCACACATACTGGTAAAGGTATAATCCGAATTGGACAAATAAAAGGGAATAGTGATTCGCTAAATCTGCTATCAAGTTTACATACAGCTGGGTTTCCAATTAAAAGTGAAGATGGTTGGGAGTATATACTTAAACAAAAGTGTTTAATAAATTGTGTTATTAACCCTTTAACGTCTATTTTGAATGTTAGAAATGGTGAATTAATCACTAATGAGTATTTTAAACCAATTTGTAAATTATTATTTAATGAGGTTGCAACAATCCTAGATTTAAATAACCAAAAAGAGTGGGATAAATTAGTAGAAATATGTGAAAAAACGAAAGAGAACTACTCGTCGATGAATCGAGATTTATTTCACGGTAGACAAACAGAAATTGAAAGTATGTTAGGATTTGTTAAAAAATTGGCAATTAATAAAAAAATAAATGTACCGACAATTGAACTTATGTACAATTGTATAAAAGGACTTGAGAAGAAAAAGGGGTAATTCTTTTTGGAAAAATTTTTCATTTTCTTTATTTCACTATTAATTGAATTTCCGATTTTTTCAACAATATTTATTTATATGTTTTTAAAATTATTTTTTAAACATAACAAGCGTAAACTTTTGCTTTTTACGCTAGATTTATCTACAATTCTATATATTAGTTCATTTTACTTTGTATTAAATATGATTTTTCCGACTGCAACAGGTTGGATATTAATTAATTTATTATTGGTTATCTTATTTATTAGTATTATTCTTCAATGGAAAGCAAAAAGAGATATTCGGTTTACTAAGCTACTAAAAGGTTTTTGGAGAATGTCGTGTATTCTGTTTATTATTCTTCATTTTATTACTGTGTTGGCTGGTTTAGCTTTAAAAATAACTGAGTATAATGCTTAACCTGAAGAGCGAGAGAGGAAGTTCGTAATGCAAATTAGTAAAGTCCATTTAGACGGGCAAAATAAATTGCTGAATGATTTTGTAAATGGAAATGAAGTAATTTCTTCTTTCTTTGGTGAAAATCCATTAGTAAAAGAAGAAATGGAATATAGAATAAAAAATGTAATGGAGCGTTCTTATAATCGTACAGGATTAGTTGATGCACTTGAGAAGTTTCACATTAAGCATCATGCAAGTAATGAATCATTAACAAATGTGAAAAAATTACTTAATAAAGATTCATTTGTTGTAATTGGTGGACAACAAGCTGGCTTATTAACTGGCCCATTGTATTCAATACATAAAATTATTTCAATTATTCAATTGGCCAAGAAATATGAAAAAGACTATGGTCTAACAGTTGTCCCTGTATTTTGGATTGCGGGTGAAGACCACGATATTGATGAAATAAACCATATTCATACAATTGAGAACAATAAAGTAAAAAAACAAACATTTTATCAAAAAACGACTTTTTCACATGCTGCTTCTAGAACTGAATTAGATCAGCAAGATATGAAAAAGTGGATTGATAAAATCGTTAAAACTTTTGATGAAACGAATTATACAAAGGAATTACTTGAAGAACTATATGCGATGATTGAGCAATCTACTACTTACGTAGATTTTTTTGCGAAAATTATTTTTAAATTGTTCCAAAAAGAGGGGCTTGTCCTAATTGATGCAGATGATCCCAATGTTCGTAAGTTGGAATCATCTTTATTTAATGAAATGATTCAAAAGCAAGATATCGTAAGAGGGGTTTTAAAGGATACGAAAAGTAGACTGATAAAATCTGGGTACCACGAAAGTCTTCATATTTCTGAACAGAGTATTCATCTTTTTTACCATAGTAATGAAGGTAGACAGTTATTAGAAGTATCTGAAAATGAAGAGGTTTTTCAAACGAAAAATAGGAATTATCAGTTTTCCAAGCATGAGTTGATTAAAATTGCGAATGAACAGCCTGCGTTATTAAGTAATAATGTGGTTACTAGACCGGTCATGCAAGAGTACTTATTTCCTACATTAGCATTTGTTGGTGGTCCAGGTGAGATTGCTTATTGGGCTGAGTTAAAGGATATTTTTAATCTATTTAACCTTGAAATGCCACCTGTATTTTTAAGACATATGTTTACTATTTTTGAACGAAATATTGTATCAGCATTAGACGATTTTTCATTAAATATTCATGATGTACTAAAATACTCATTAGAAGAAAAGAAAGACGAATGGATTAAAAATCAAGTAAAACTAGACTATAAAGCTGTGTTTAGTGAAGCTAAACAATCTTTAGAAGAATTGCATAAACCTCTTCAAGATGTAACGAACAAAGTAACACCAAACTTAAAGGATTTTTCGATAAAGAATTATTTAAAGATAGAAGAACAAATTCTACTTTTGGAACGAAAAATAGAAGAAACCATTTTAAAGCAAAATGAAGAGCAAATTGAAAAATGGGATCGAATCATCTGTTCAATTTCTCCTAATGGAAAACCACAGGAGAGAACGTTAAATATTCTTTATTATATTAATAAATACGGTTTTGATTTTGTTCATGAGCTTTGTGATTTAGAACTATCATGGGATTACGCTCATCAAGTCGTAACAATTTAAAAAGATTGCTTTTATTCATATGATTAAGGTGTTTTTTAAAGCAATAATTCTTTGAAATAGGCTGAATTTTATAATAAAAATGAAATCCTGCTGCACTGTTAGCAGGATTTTTTGTTTTTTTAAAGAATTTTTTAGAAAAGGTGGTAAGAAGTGGGGGAATGTGGTAAGTTTGTGTTAGAAAGTGGGGGAATAGGATGTTTATCGGTGAATATCAACATAATATCGATGTAAAAGGACGTCTTATTATACCTTCAAAATTTCGAGACAAGCTTGGTGAAAACTTCATTGTTACAAGAGGTTTGGATCAATGCTTATTTGGCTATTCAATGGCCGAATGGAGTGTAATTGAAGATAAACTGCGCACACTACCACTAACAAAAAAAGATGCAAGAGCATTTACTCGTTTTTTCTTCTCGGGGGCAATGGAATGTGAGATGGATAAGATGGGGAGAATTAATATAGCACCTAATTTACGCAGTTATGCAAAATTAGAAAAAGAATGTGTAGTAGTTGGTGTTACAAATCGTATTGAGATTTGGGATTTATCAACTTGGAATACATATATGAACGAATCAGAAGAGTCATTTGGTGAGTTAGCAGAAAACTTAATCGGATTTGACTTGTAAAATTAACAAATTGAAAGTAGTGAAAGCATCATGTTTGAACATATTACGGTTTTATTAAAGGAAACTGTTGATTCTTTAGAAATCAAAGAAGATGGCATTTATGTAGATTGTACACTTGGTGGTGGAGGTCATAGTGAATACTTACTATCTCAACTTTCATCAAAGGGTAGATTAATCGCTTTTGACCAAGATGAAACAGCCATTAAACATGCAAAAGAGCGATTAAAAAAATATGAAAATCAATTAACTATTGTAAAAAGTAATTTTAAACATATAAAAGAAGAACTCCATCATTTAGGTATTTATGAAGTAGATGGAATTTTATTTGATTTAGGTGTTTCTTCGCCACAATTAGACGTTGCTGAACGTGGTTTTAGTTTTCATCAAGACGCACCTCTTGACATGCGTATGAATCAAGAACAAACATTATCAGCATATGAAGTTGTAAATGACTGGCCTTATGAGCAACTTGTGAAAATCTTTTTCCGATATGGAGAAGAGAAATTCTCTAAACAAGTTGCGAGAAGGATTGAGGAATTAAGAGCTAAGAAACCGATTGAAACAACTTTTGAGTTAGTCGAAATTATTAAAGATGCAATACCTGCACCTGCAAGAAGAACAGGTGGACATCCAGCTAAAAGAATTTTTCAAGCAATTCGTATTGCTGTAAATGATGAACTAGGTGTATTTGAAGAAGCTCTAAAGGATGCAATTACTCTTATAAAACCAAAAGGAAGAATTAGTGTAATAACATTCCATTCATTAGAGGATCGCATTTGTAAAACGATTTTTAAAGAAGCTAGTTCACTTCCGCCATTACCACCAGGTTTACCAATTATTCCCGATGAGTTTAAGCCGAAGTTAAAACTAGTAACAAGAAAACCACTTTTACCAACAGATGAAGAAATCGAATTTAATAAACGAGCAAGGTCTGCAAAGTTAAGAGTTGCAGAAAAATTATAAGGAGGGAAAATAATGAGTAATTTGGCTAGAAAGCTACAACAAAAACAAGTTACTGATTTACAACAAAGACCTTCTAACAAGAAAAAACAAAAGAAAGTATCAAAAATTACACCTTTTGAGAAAATACTTTACTTAGCATTTATTTTTGCATGCTTCTTTATGGGGACTAAAATCATTAAAACCCAAGCAGAAATATATGATACTAACTTGAAAATACAAAATGTGAAAAATGAAATAGCGACTGGAAAACAGCATAACTCTGAGCTGAAAATGAAGATCGATGAATTAAGCACATATGAGCGCATATGGCAAAAAGCAAAAGAGTTAGGCTTAAATATTGATAGCAATAACGTAAAGTTTACCGACACTAGTAAGTAGGAGATTTTAGATGAGTAAGAAAAAAAATAAATACACAAATTTTGGTATTCGTTGGTTTTTTTTAGCTACTTTAGTCGCTTTTATCTCCCTTATAGCGAGACTTTCTTATATTCAATTATCAAACACAGTAGAAGGCAAAAATTTAAAAGTTTATGCGGATGAGAATTACAATACATCTCAAAAAATACCTGCTAAAAGAGGGACAATCTATGATTCAAAGGGAGTTCCACTGGCAGAAGAGGTGACAGCTTACACTGTATCTGCGGTTCTAGATCCAAGTGCATCTAAAAACTCTAGAGTGAAAAGACATGTCATCGATAAAGAAAAAACTGCAAGAGAATTAGCACCAATTTTATCAATTGATGAATCAGATCTTTTAGCGAAATTAGGTAAACCAAAATATCAAGTTGAATTAGGGCCAGGTGGAAGAAATATTTCTCAAAGCAAAAAAGAGCAAATTGAGAAATTAAAGCTACCTGGTATTGTTTTTACTCCTTCACAACAACGCTATTATCCAAATGGTGTTTTTGCATCTCATTCGTTAGGTTACACGAATATAAATGATAATGGTGAACTATTTGGTGAAATGGGATTAGAAAAAGCACTGAATAAAGAGTTAACTGAAAAGGATGGAAACAGAAGCTTTTTACGTGATCGAAAAGGAAATATTCTACCATATGAAAATGAGAAGGTTACACCGCCGCATAATGGTGATGATGTTTATTTAACAATAGATACAAAGATTCAAAGTTTACTAGAAGATGCAATGACGAATGTTGAAAAAAAATATGAGCCAGAAAAGATAATGGCAATCGTTTCTGATCCAAAAACAGGTAAAATTATAGCGATGAGCAATCGTCCTAGTTTCAATCCGAATCTTCATGACATTACAAACTATACAAATGACCCAATTTCATATGCAATTGAAGCCGGTTCTACAATGAAAATCTTCACATTAGGTGCTGCTATGAATGAAGGAGTTTATAATGGAAATGAATATTTCCAATCGGGTCGATATAAAGTACCAGGTGGAGGAACTGTCCATGACGTAAATCGTAACGGATGGGGTTCAATTACTTTTGACGAAGGGATTCAAAGGTCTTCAAACGTAGGAATTTCGATTCTTCTTAATGAAAAATTAGGTCCAGATCGTTTTTTACAATACTATAAAAACTTTGGATTTACACAAAAAACGAATATTAATCTTCCAGGTGAATCAAGTGGTAAATTAGTATATAATTATCCACTTGAAAAAACGACAACTGCTTTTGGACAAGGATCTACAGTAACAGGAATTCAAATTATCCAAGCTGCAAGTGCAATTGCGAACGATGGGAAAATGATGAAGCCATATATTGTTGATAAAATTGTCGATCATGATACGAATAAAGTTATTAAAAACTATAAATCTCAAGTTGTTGGAAACCCTATTTCAGAAGAAACAGCAAAAAGAGAGAGATCGTTATTAGAAACGGTAATTACTGCGCCGCATGGTACTGGGCATAATTATGCGATTGAAGGCTATACTGTCGCTGGTAAAACTGGAACTGCCCAAGTTGTTGACGAACATGGAAAATATCTTAAAGGACATGGTCAAAACCTTTTTTCATTTATCGGTATGGCACCAGCAGATGATCCGAAATTAGTCGTTTATGTAGCAATGCTTCGTCCAAAGCTTGAAGCGACTGAAATCGGCTCAGATGGCGTTTCTGAAATTTTTAGAACAGTAACTAAGGGCGCATTAGAGTATATGAAGGTTGAGCCTATTGAAAATGCCAAAGTAGATAAATTGATCGATAAAGAGAGCATAGAAATTCCTAATTTGAAAGGTCTTACTTTAGATGAAGCAAAATCTTTAGCTAAATCAGAAGGATTGAAGCCTGTATTATTAGGGAATGGAATAGAAGTTACTGGACAATCAATTAAGTCAAAAACTCAAGTGGTCAGAGGTACTAAAATTTTTCTTAAGACAAATGGAACAAATAAAATGCCATCGATTATTGGCTGGTCAAAATCGGATGTTAACCGCTTAGGTAAATTATTTAAGCTAAATATCTCAACAAAAGGATCTGGATTTGTTACAAGCCAGAGTATTAAAGAAGACTCAGAACTACGGGATCATGACTATTTAACGATTGAATTAAATAAACCTAATGAACAAGAGAAAGACGAAGAAAAAGATATAAAAGTTGATGTGCAAGAATGAAATGGCAAAGATAAGATCAATTAAATAAAAATGACAATAGACCATTCTAGGACAATAACAAGCTAGAAGGTCTATTGTATTTAGTACAAGCATATATTGAAACGAACATAATGTAGAGGAGTGTTCGTTTCGATGCGAGTATCTAATGTAACAGTTCGAAAACGATTATTTTTTGTATTCATTGGTGGTTTATTAATTTTTTCTATTATTGCAACAAGGCTTGGTTATGTACAATTTGCTATGGGTGATGTTTTAACTGAGCGAGCGAAAAATTCGTGGAGTCGAGACATTCCATTCGAACCAAAACGTGGTGAAATTTTAGATCGAAATGGTGTTGCTCTTGCTACTAATAAAAGTGCTCCATCTGTACTAGTCGTTCCTAGGCAAATTAAAGATCCAAAGGAAGCGACTGAAAAACTTGCCCCAATATTAAAAATCTCCGAAGTAAAGCTTTATAAAATTTTAACGAAAAGATCTAGCATGGAACACATTCGCACAGAAGGTATAAAAATTACAAATGAGAAAGCGAAACAAATCCGAGATCTTAACATTGCTGGTGTATACATAGCAGAGGATTCTAAAAGATATTATCCATTTGGTGACTATCTTTCTCATGTGTTAGGTTTTGCTGGAATCGATAATCAAGGTTTAAACGGACTAGAACTATACTATGACAAGCAATTAAGTGGACAAAAAGGTAGTGTGCAATTTTATTCAGATGCTAAAGGCCAAAGAATGCCCAATATTGCAGACGACTATATTCCGCCGATTAATGGATTAAACTTAAAATTAACTGTAGATTCGCGAATACAAACAATTCTTGAACGAGAAATGAATAATGCAACAGCTCAATATAATCCCGATTCAATGATAGGAATTGCGATGAATCCAAATACCGGAGAAATACTTGCAATGAGTAGTCGTCCAAGCTTTAATCCTACTAATTTTAAACATGTTTCACCCGAAGTATATAATCGGAATTTACCTGTTTGGTCAAATTATGAGCCAGGTTCAACCTTTAAGATTATTACACTTGCAGCTGCGTTAAATGAAGGATTAGTAGACTTGAATAAAGAACATTTTTATGATGATGGGGCTGCTGAAGTAGCTGGAGCTCGTTTGCGTTGTCATAAAAGAGGTGGACATGGCTCTCAGACTTTCTTAGAGGTAGTTCAAAATTCATGTAACCCAGGATTTGTAGAATTAGGTAATCGCTTAGGTGAAGACCGTTTATTTAAATATATTCGTAATTTTGGTTTCGGCAAAAAAACAGGAATTGATTTACAAGGTGAAGCATCAGGCATTTTATTTAGCATGGATCGAGTCGGTCCAGTTGAAGCAGCAACAACTGCATTTGGTCAAGGTGTATCAGTTACACCAATTCAGCAAGTTGCAGCAGTATCAGCAGCTATTAATGGCGGTATTCTTTACCAACCTTATATCGCAAAAGAGTTTGTAGATCCAGTTACAAATGAAGTAGTTAGTCGGAAAACGCCAATTTCAAAAAGACGAGTTATTTCTCCTAATACATCTAAAAAGGTCCGATTGGCACTAGAAAGTGTTGTTGCACAAGGTACTGGTAAAGGTGCATTTGTAGAAGGGTATCGTGTTGGTGGCAAAACTGGAACAGCACAAAAAGTAAAAGATGGACGATATGATGATAGTAGTTTTATCGTTTCATTCGTAGGTTTTGCACCGGCTGACGATCCTCAAATAGTAGTATATATTGCAGTCGATAATCCAAAAGGCACTGTTCAGTTTGGGGGAGTTGTGGCTGCTCCAATAGTAGGGAATATTATTCGAGATAGTATGCAAGTTTTAGGTGTACCTCCTAGAAAAAATCAAATTCCAAAAAAATTCGTATACGGTGATATACCAACATATGAAGTGCCAAATTTAATTGGTTTGGAGAAAAAAGATTTGCAACCTTTGCTAGATACTTTTACTATTGAATATAGTGGCAGTGGAAATATTGTCGTTGACCAAGCACCAAAAGCAGGTGTTAAACTAAAAGAAGGTTCTAAAATTAGAATTTATTTAGGAACGAAAGAAGAAACTAAATCTAAAACGAAAGTAAAAAAATGATTTAGTGAAAACGAAAGGAATTACTATGAAACTTCATACTCTACTATCAAGATTAAAGCCTTTAGTGAATCTTCCGTCTGAAAATCCGGAAATCACTGGAGTTGAAATGGATTCAAGAAATGTAAAACCAGGTTATTTATTCATCTGTATTGAAGGATATACAGTTGATGGCCACAATTACGTAAAACAAGCGATTGAAAAAGGCGCAGTAGCGATCCTAGCACAAAAACCAATTGAATCGAATGTTCCAGTAGCTTATGTGAAAGACACAAATCGTTCGATGGCTGTTATTGGTAATACCTTTTATGAAAACCCAACACATAAACTGAATCTAGTTGGTATTACTGGTACAAATGGTAAGACTACAACTTCATATATTATTGAAGAAATCGTTAAACACAATAAGAAAAAAACAGGTGTCATTGGGACAATCGGTATGAAAATTGGAGAAGAGATTTTTGAAACAAAAAATACAACTCCAGATAGTTTAACTTTACAATCAATGTTTGCAAAAATGGTTGAAGCAAATGTGGATACTGCGGTAATGGAAGTTTCATCACATGCATTACATTTAGGGCGTGTTCATGGCTGTGAATATGATATTGCGGTTTTTACAAATCTATCACAGGATCACTTAGATTATCATGGCACGATGGAAGAATATAAAAAAGCTAAAGGCTTATTATTTTCTCAATTAGGTAATAGCTTCACAGCGGATAAACCTAAATTTGCCATATTAAACAATGATGATCCTGCTTCTTTAGAATATATGAAGTTTACACAAGCTAATCTAATAACTTATGGTTTAAGTCAAGAAGCTGACTTGTTTGCAGATGAAATTGAATTAACGAATGCTGGTACTAGATTCACATTACATTTTTTAAATAAACAATATGTTGTAGAAATGAATCTTATTGGTATATTTAACGTATATAATGTGTTAGCCGCAATTGGTGCAGGAATCGCATTAAATATAGAAATGAAGATAATCCTAGACGCAGTTGCAACGATTGAAGGCGTACCAGGGCGTTTCCAAGCAGTTAATGCTGGTCAAGATTTTACAGTTATTGTAGACTATGCCCATACACCAGATAGTTTAGAAAATGTATTAAATACTGTTAAGCAATTTGCAAAAAATGATATTTTTACAGTTGTTGGTTGTGGTGGAGATCGTGATCGAACAAAACGACCTCTAATGGGTAAGATTGCAGCAGAACTTTCAACAAATGCGATCTTTACATCTGATAATCCAAGAACAGAAGACCCAACTTTAATTTTAGAAGACATGAAACGCGGATTAGAGCATAATAATATTACGGTAATAGAAGATCGTAAAAAAGCTATAACATTTGCGATTCAAAATGCAAAAAAACATGATATTATTGTTATTGCAGGTAAAGGGCATGAGACATATCAGATTGTAGGAACGAATGTATCACATTTTGATGATGTTGAAGAAGCTAAAGAAGCAATTTTACAAAGAAGAGGATAATATCCTCTTCTTTGTAATGTGAAAAATTGATTTCATAATTCTTTATAAAAGAATTAAACTATGAAGTAAACAACAAAGAAGAGAACTTGGAAAGGAGGGCGAATAATGTTAGAACCGTCAATTTTAGTTGCTATGATTTCAGCATTTATCATTGCAGTCATTTTATCGCCTATTTTTATACCGTACTTAAGAAAACTTAAATTTGGACAGAGTATTCGAGACGAAGGTCCACAATCTCATAAAAAGAAATCAGGAACCCCAACAATGGGTGGAATTATTATATTAATTTCTTTAAGTTTATCTGCACTTTTAATTTCTATGTATTTTGATGTTTTATCAACACGTACATATGTATTATTATTTGTTACAATTTGTTTTGGAGTAATTGGATTTTTAGATGACTATATTAAAGTTGTTAAAAAAAGAAACCTTGGACTAACATCAAAACAAAAATTTATTTGCCAAGTTATTGTGTCAATCATCGTCTTTTTTGCAATCCGTGCTATGGGAATTTCTACATCAATTTCGATTCCAGGGACAGATTATTCTTTTGACTTAGGCTTTATCTATGTATTATTAATTATCTTTATGCTAGTTGGTACTTCAAACGCTGTAAATTTAACAGATGGATTAGATGGACTTGTGTCAGGGACAGCGGCAATTGCATTTGGTGCATATGCAGTTCTTGCTTATAACCAACAGCAGCTTGATGTTGCAATATTTTCAATTGCTGTTGTAGGAGCTGTTTTAGGTTTCTTAGTATTTAATGCACACCCTGCAAAGGTCTTTATGGGAGATACAGGCTCATTAGCATTAGGTGGGGCATTAGCTGCAATTGCAATCATTACACACTTAGAAATTTTACTTGTTATTATTGGTGGTATTTTTGTAATCGAAACACTATCAGTTATGATTCAAGTTGCATCTTTTAAAGCAACTGGTAAGAGAGTATTTAAAATGAGTCCCCTACACCATCATTATGAATTATCTGGATGGTCAGAATGGCGTGTAGTTGTAACATTTTGGTTTGTAGGATTACTTTTTGCATTATTAGGAATCTATATTGAGGTGTGGATGTAATTGAATAATATATCGAACTTTCAAAATAAAAATGTATTAGTGTTAGGAATGGCAAAGAGCGGTTATGCAGCTAGTAAATTGTTAAAAAAATTAGGTGCGACTGTAACCGTTAATGATCGAACTCCATTTGAACAAAATGAAATCGCGCAAAAGCTAAAAAGTGAAGGTTTTAACGTAGTTTGTGGTGAGCATCCACTATCGTTATTAGATGATCAACCATTTTGCATTGTTAAAAATCCAGGAATTCCATATACGAATCCATTATTAATCGAAGCTGTAAAGCGTAATATTCCGATTTATACGGAAATAGAACTTGCATATTTAATAAGTGAAGCACCATTTATTGGAATTACAGGCTCAAATGGAAAAACGACAACGACAACTTTAGCATTAAATATGTTAGAAGAAGGCAATAAAAAACCACTTGTTGCAGGAAATATTGGTACTGTCGCTTGTGAAGTTGCTGAAAGAGCAAATGAAGATCAGATCATTGTAACTGAGCTTTCTTCATTTCAATTGATGGGAATCGAAAGTTTCCGCCCAAAAATTTCATTAATCACAAATATTTTTGAAGCGCATTTAGACTATCATGGTTCAAAAGATGAGTATATTAAGGCAAAAGCCAATATATTTAAAAATCAAACCGAAAATGACTTTGCTGTCGTTAATTTTGATGATGAAAATGTAATGGCAATGGCTTCTCAAATAAGAGCGAAAATTATTCCGTTCTCGACAACTAAAATTGTGCAAGATGGCGCATATGTCCAAAATGGCTTTATCTATTTTAAAGAGAAAAAAGTAATTGAAGTTGAAAAAATCGTTTTACCAGGTAAACATAATTTAGAAAATATATTAGCAGCAGTAGCAATTTCTAAACTTCTCGATGTTGAAAACGATGCAATTGAAAAAGTATTAACAACTTTCACGGGTGTAGAGCATCGACTTCAGTTTGTTACAGAAATTAATAAGAGAAAGTTTTATAATGACTCAAAAGCTACTAATATTTTAGCAACACAAAAAGCTATTTCTTCTTTTCAAAAACCAGTTATTTTAATAGCAGGTGGATTAGATCGAGGAAATGGGTTTGATGATTTAATTCCTTATTTTAAAAATGTAAAAAAAATGGTCACTTATGGTCAAACAGCAGATAAATTAATTGAATCAGCAGAAAAAGCAGGAATGAAAGCAGTAAAATCGGTAGATAATGTTGAAGATGCTGTAAATGAAGCATTCGCTCATTCAGAAGTTGGAGATATTATTTTATTGTCACCTGCTTGTGCAAGCTGGGATCAATTTAAGACTTTTGAAGAACGTGGTAATAAATTTATACAAGCAGTGCATAAATTAATGTAAGGCTTGTTTAATTCAAAAGTTGAGGTGTATTTAAGTGCCAACAAAGAAAAATAGTCCTGACATGATTCTTGTTCTCGTTACGCTATCATTATTAACAGTCGGTATGATTATGGTTTACAGTGCTAGTGCAATATGGGCATCTTATAAGTTTCATGATTCGTTCTTTTTTGCTAAACGGCAATTATTATTTGCTGGGGTTGGAGTAGTTGGGATGTTTGTTGTTTCAAATATTGACTACTGGCTTTTCAGAACACACGCAAAAAAAATATTAATCGCTTGTTTTATCTTGTTGGTACTAGTACTTGTACCTGGAGTTGGTCTAGTACGAGGTGGTGCACGAAGTTGGATTGGTATAGGTGCATTCTCAATTCAACCCTCTGAGTTTATGAAACTTGGAATGATGGTTTTCCTATCAAAATACTTAGCAGACAATCAGAAAAATATTACGTCTTTTAAAAAGGGACTTGTACCAACATTAGGTCTTGTATTTTTGGCATTTGGTTTGATTATGCTTCAACCAGATTTAGGAACAGGTACAGTTATGGTTGGTACTTGTGTAATCATCATATTCGTAGCCGGAGCAAGAATTTCTCATTTTATGGGATTGGGTATTGTTGGGGTAGCAGGATTTGTTGGCCTTATAGCTTCTGCTCCGTATCGAATAAAAAGGATTACATCATTTCTAGATCCGTGGTCTGATCCATTAGGAACTGGATTCCAAATTATTCAATCACTGTATGCAATTGGTCCAGGTGGATTATTTGGTTTAGGATTGGGACAAAGTAGACAAAAATTTATGTATTTGCCTGAACCACAAACTGATTTTATTTTTGCTATTCTATCAGAAGAACTAGGATTTATTGGTGGAACTTTTGTCATTTTATTATTCTCTTTATTACTTTGGAGAGGGATACGAATTGCCTTAAGTGCCCCTGATTTATTCGGTACTTTTTTAGCAGTAGGAATTGTCTCAATGATTGCAATACAAGTAATGATTAATATTGGTGTTGTAATTGGTTTAATGCCTGTAACAGGGATTACATTACCATTTTTAAGTTATGGTGGTTCATCACTAACATTAATGCTATTAGCCGTAGGTGTATTATTAAATATTAGTAGACATGCGCGCACATAAAAGGGTCGACTTAAAATTGAAATAAGTACATGATGTACTTGTTTCAATGACAGGTCGGTCTTTTTCTTTATTTTTATAGAAAAAACAATTAGAATGATAGTGATAAAATTGGTATAATAACTACTTAAACTGCTTAAAGCTATTTATGTATTGTAATTTAGGAGGATCTTTATGAAAATTTTAGTTAGTGGTGGGGGTACTGGTGGTCATATTTATCCAGCACTTGCGCTAATTAAAGAGTTAAAAAAACAAGATTCCAATGTAGAATGCTTATATGTTGGTACAGAAAATGGATTAGAAAAAGGGATTGTCTCTAAAGCAAACATACCTTTTAAATCTATTGTTATTACAGGGTTCAAAAGAAGCGTATCATTAGAGAATTTTAAAACAGTGTATCGATTCTTAAAAGGTGTTTCAGATAGTAAGAAGATCATTCGTGAATTTAAGCCAGATGTAGTCGTTGGTACTGGTGGATATGTTTGTGGTCCTGTCGTTTTTGCTGCAGCAAAGCTAGGGATTCCGACAGTTATACATGAACAAAATAGTATACCTGGATTAACAAATAAATTCTTAAATCGTTATGTAACAAAAGTTGCAATTTGTTTTGAAGAGGTTGCTGATTATTTTAATAAAGAGAAAGTCGTTTTTACTGGAAACCCGAGAGCTTCTGAAGTACTTGGACAATCAAATCCTGCAGTATTAGAATCATTAGGATTAAAACCAGGTAAACGAACAGTATTAATTGTAGGTGGTTCTAGGGGAGCAAGACCTATACATCAAGCTTTCTTAAAGAGTGTTAATCAATTAGGTGAAAAAGATTACCAATTGATTTATGTAACGGGCGAAGTACATTACGATTCTGTAATTGAGGAAATAAATAAAGTAGGTAACCCAGAAAATGTAGTGGTGAAGCCATTTTTACATAATATGCCTGAAATATTAAGAGAAGTGGATTTAGTTGTTTCAAGAGCAGGGGCAACTACATTAGCAGAATTAACAGCATTAGGAAAGCCTAGTATCTTAATACCAAGTCCCTATGTAACGAATAATCATCAGGAGGTAAATGCTAGGTCACTTGAGAAAAATGGTGCAGCAATTGTACTATTGGAAAAAAACTTTAATAGTGAATATTTAGTAACTGAAATTGAAAAAGTATTACTAAATCCTATTAAACTGGAAGAGATGAAAAAGGCATCATTAAAAATGGGTGTACCTGATGCTGCAAAAAAACTAGTTAATGTATTAGAGAAAATAAGTAAATGAACTTGCACGAACAAGTTTGAAATAAAATAAGAATATAATAGAGGGTACTATAAGCTAAAGGGGGAAATATACCGAATGTTTGAATCGAAATTAAAGGAAGTATTAAATGACTCGAGTCTTCTAATAAATGAGCCTTTAGCAAATCATACGACAATGAAGATTGGAGGACCAGCTGAGTATTTGGTCATTCCTAAAACTGTGGATGAAATTAAAGAGATTATTAACCTTGCAAATGAACATGGCGTAAATATGACAGTAATCGGAAGAGGGTCAAATTTACTTGTATCGGATCAAGGTATTGAAGGTGTCGTAATTAAAATAAGTGATTGCTTAGATCACATTGAAGTAAACGGTACAAAAGTAGTTGTAGGTGCAGGTTATTCAGTTATTCGTTTAGCTACTCAACTTAGTAGAAAAGGATTATCTGGTTTAGAGTTTGCAAGTGGAATTCCTGGTAGTGTTGGTGGCGGTGTATATATGAATGCAGGTGCTCATCAATCCGATTTTTCTAATATTACTTCTAGAGCACATATTCTATTTCCTGATGGAACAATGGAATGGTTATCAAATGAAGAATTAGAATTTTCTTATCGAACTTCAGTTTTACAACATAAACGTAAAGGATTCGTTATAGAAGCAGAACTTCAGCTTCAAGAAGGATCAAAAGAAGCATCAACTGCATTAATGCAAAAAAACAAAGATTATCGAAGAGAAACACAGCCTTGGAATTATCCATGTGCTGGAAGTATTTTCCGTAATCCATTACCACAGTATGCTGGTAATTTAATTGAACGTGCTAATTTAAAAGGATATCAAATTGGTGGAGCGAAGGTTTCTGAAATGCATGGTAACTTTATTGTAAATGCTGGAAATGCCACTTCAAAAGATGTATTAGACTTAATAGCATTTATTAAGAAAACTATATTAGAAAAATTTGATGTACAACTTGAAACAGAAGTAGAAATTGTTGGGAAAAAAATGTAAGTTTCTTCTAAACTACCCATATTATATGCTATAATTTACATAGCATATGATGACCAAAATAGAATGGCATTCATTTGCTATTCTATTTTTTATTATTCTATTATTAAGTCAAGAACACTCGTGATTTAAATTATGAGATGAGTCGACTTCGGATTCAATATAGTATAAAAGCGTCATATTATTTTACTATACTAGTATTCGACATGAAGTATAAGATAAAATCATATCGGACACTTGAACTAGAACGAATTCAAGTATGGTGCTTGTTGCGTAAATAGAACTTGTTTGGTGGTTGTCGTTTGCCAATACCTCTCGAAAGTCGCAAAGTCATGAGGAGTTCAATATTCTTACATTACTTCTTAAGTAAAAGTAAATTAAAAAGGTATTTTTTAGTTGAACATTGATAATGGAGGCATATTTATGCAGGAAAATAAGATTATTAGTTTAGAAGACCGTGTACCTGTTTTACGTAATAAAAAACGTAAAAAAGCAAATATGCGATTACTGGTCACAATTCTTGTGTTTTTTTCTTTGCTTTTATGTGTATTGTATTTCCAAACATCAATTGGTTCAAAAATTAACTTAGTAATTAATGGAAACCAACTGTACTCTGATAAAGAAATTCAAAAGTTAGCTGATGTTAGCGTTGAGGATAGCTTTTTAACAGTTAGGTCAAAAAAGGTAGTAGATCAGCTTGAAAGCCAAAACACAATTCAATCTGCAATCGTACATAAAAGATTTCCTAATAAAGTAGTCATTGATGTAAAAGAATTCCAGCCTGTTGGACAAGGTTTATTCAGTGGGAAAAAGTATCTATTGTTAGAAAGTGGAGTGCTTATTAAAGAGAAAAATTCACTAGGAAATACTACAGCACCTGATTTGGTTGGTTGGAAACAAGGAGACGAGTTACAGGAAATGGCTGCGGAATTGAAAAAAATGCCAAAAAGTATTTTTCATTCAATTTCTGAAATAGATTATACGCCAAGTAAAGATGATCCTTTGTTAATAACAGTTTATACGAATGAAGGGTATGAAGTAAGGACAACGATTCGAAAATTCTCAAATAAAATGTCAAATTACCCATTAATTTTAAAGTCAATACCTAAAGATCAAAAAGGGATTATCCATTTAGAAATGGGTGCTTATTTTTCTCCTTATAGCACTGAGCAAAATTAGGCTATTTAACATTAGTAAACAGTACATTCAAGTCTTTTTTAACTTTGCATGTTAGTGTAGACTAGGAATTAAATAGCAATAATGAAAAAAATTAAAAAGATTATGAAAAATCAAACTTAAAAAAAGAGGAAAACACCCGTAAATGTTGAATAGATGTCATATATGATATTTAAGAATGAAATGATGTTAGATTATAATAGATAGAGAGAAAAAGGAGGTGCCATCATGAACAGCAATGAGATCTATGTGAGTCTTGACGTTGGAACTTCAACAATTAAAGTAATCATAGGAGAACTAGTTAACGACACACTTAACATTATCGGTGTTGGTAATGTTAAATCTTCGGGCTTAAAACGTGGGTCAATAGTTGATATAGATGAAACAGTCAAATCAATCAAAAAAGCAATTGATCAAGCAGAAAGAATGGTTGGCATTCATATTGACAAAGTAATTGTAGGGGTAAGTGCGAATCAAGTGCAGTTGATTAGTACAAACGGCGTAGTAGCAGTATCTAAAGAAAATAAAGAAATTGACAATGAAGATGTTTTAAGAGTAATGGATCAAGCTCAAGTAATTTCTATACCACCGGAAAGAGAAATTATCGATGTTGTTCCACATGAATACATTGTTGATGGCCTTTCTGAGGTAAAAGACCCAAGAGGAATGATCGGTGTACGCTTAGAAATGGAAGGTACATTAATCACTGGTTCAAGAACTCTAGTACATAATATACTTCGTTGCGTTGAAAGAGCGGGGTTAGAAGTTACGGATATTTGTTTACAACCTATGGCTGCAAGTACGATAGCACTAAAGCAGGATGAGAAAAACTTAGGTGTAGCACTTGTTGACATTGGTGGAGGCTCAACAACAATTTCTCTATTTAGAGAAGGTGTATTAATGGCAACTTCAGTCCTACCTGTTGGAGGGGAACATATTACAAAAGATATATCTATTGGACTGAAAACTTCAACAGAAGATGCAGAAAAAATTAAAGTGAAGTTTGGACATGCTTTTTATGATACTGCATTACCTGAAGAAGTATTAAGTGTACCAATAATGGGTAGTGAGCAACATCAACAATACAGTCAGCAAGAAATTTCCGATATTATTGAAGCTAGATTAGAAGAAATCTTCATTATGGTTCAAAATGAGCTTGTAAGAATGAGAGGTAGCAATTTACCTGGTGGATATGTTTTAACTGGTGGTACAGTAACAATGACTGGTGTAATCGATTTAGCTCAGAAGGTATTTAAAAATAATGTAAGGGTTGCAACACCAGACTATATTGGTGTAAGAGAACCTCAATACATTACTGGTGTAGGTCTAATCAAGTATGCTTTTTATAAATCAAAAATGCGTGGAAAAAAACTTAGCTCTAATATTGCATTCGAATCAAATGAACGAAAACCTGTAGCTGTTTCAAATTCAAATACAAAACCAAAACAGCAGGATGAAGAACGCGTCATGAGTAAAGTTAAAAGCATTTTTAAATATTTATGGGATTAAATTTGTGATGAATTTGAATAGTAGGGGGATCAATCATGTTAGATTTTGATACAAATGTAGATGCATTAGCGAAGATAAAAGTAATTGGTGTAGGTGGCGGAGGAAATAACGCGGTTAACCGAATGATTGAACATGGAGTACAAGGTGTAGATTTTATTGCTGTGAATACAGATGCACAAGCTCTTAATCTATCAAAAGCTGAAGTGAAAATGCAAATCGGTGGCAAACTTACTCGTGGTTTAGGGGCAGGAGCTAATCCAGAAGTAGGTAAAAAAGCAGCAGAAGAAAGTAGAGAACAATTACAAGAAGCTCTTAAAGGAGCAGACATGGTATTCGTAACTGCTGGAATGGGTGGCGGTACAGGAACAGGTGCAGCTCCAGTGATTGCACAAGTAGCAAAAGAATTAGGTGCATTAACTGTAGGTGTAGTTACTCGTCCATTTACATTTGAAGGTAGAAAGCGTTCAACTCAAGCGGCTACAGGAATCGCTGCAATGAAGGAAAGCGTTGATACTTTAATTGTTATTCCTAATGACCGATTATTAGAAATCGTTGATCGTAATACCCCAATGCTAGAAGCATTCCGCGAAGCAGATAATGTACTTCGTCAAGGGGTTCAAGGTATTTCTGACTTAATCGCTGTTCCGGGATTAATTAACCTTGACTTTGCAGATGTTAAGACAATTATGTCTAATAAAGGTTCTGCATTAATGGGTATCGGTGTTGCTGGTGGAGAAAATCGTGCGGCTGAAGCAGCTAAAAAAGCTATTTCTAGTCCATTATTAGAAACTTCAATTAACGGTGCGCAAGGTGTACTTATGAATATCACTGGTGGAACGAACTTAAGTTTATATGAAGTTCAAGAAGCAGCAGATATCGTCTCAACCGCTTGTGATGCAGAAGTAAATATGATTTTCGGTTCTGTAATCAATGAAAACTTAAAGGATGAAATTATTGTAACGGTTATTGCGACTGGATTTGAAGGTGTCATTACAGCACCGCCTACGCCAAAACCAATGGCAAGACAAACAATTTCAACGCCAACTCAATCTCCACAACCAACTATTAAACGCGAACCAATTCGCGAAGAAGTTCCGGTTGTAGAAACAACTAAAAATGTAACTAGTCTAGATGACTTAGATATTCCAGCGTTCTTACGTAATCGTAAAAGACGCTAATAAATGTAAAAACCAAGATAAGATGAATCTCTTATCTTGGTTTTTTTATTCTTTTGAGTAATGGTTTTGTAAACTCGTGAGATTACTGATGACATTCTTGAACTTTTCGTTACAGCCTTTAGGAAATAAAACACCTAAACCATGTGAATGTGTAAATTCAAAAGATGGGAATTGTTGTTTAATGCCTTCCCAAAATTTATAAACTCCAAAATCTACTATTCTTACTTCAGTGTCATGGATCAAAACAATCCCTTCATTCGACACTTTTGGTAACCAAGTAATGTAATCATGTTGCACGGCTTCAAAAGTATGAAACCCGTCAATATGAAGTATGTCGATTGAATGATCTTCGAAATGCTGAATTGCTTCGTCAAAAGATTTACGGATCATATTAGCTTCTTTTTGGTAATGTTTATGAACAACTTCATGTACTGTATCAAAAACTTCATTACTATACAGTCCACTATGCAAATCACCTTGCCAAGTATCAACCGCAAAACATTCACATGACAGATTATGATCTTTCACACTTTGACAAAAACAGAAAAAAGAAAAGCCATAGTGTGTACCTAATTCTACAATTATTTTTGGTTTTACGAAATGAACTAAATCGTAAGCAAATTTAGCGTGCCCCTTCCAAGCAGAGTGCTGTCTAATTGATGGTTTCGTTTTGTCAAACTCAAAAATGGGTGAATGAAAAATCCAGTTATCCAAATCCTCACTCCTTATTTAGGCAGAATTAAATGAAAAAAAGTGAAAGATTTTTATAAAATATGACCTGTCTAATCCGTATTTTGAAAATGTATTGTCGAAAAACTCTTCAATAAAGATACCTTATTTTGACAGACTTCTTACCGTGCTCATCCTATACTTACATATAAATGAATATTCTATAGAGGATGGCGAACAAAATTGGTGATATATGGAGATCTTGTTTGGTTATTAAACTTGTTAATGGACTTCTTGATCATTCAGTTGACAGGCTTAATTCTAAAAAGAAATGTATCTATTTTGCGGTCATTGTTAGGAGCATTGTTAGGCTCAATCGTTGTTTTAATGACGTTCAC
The DNA here is from genome assembly GCF_002574545.1 of Bacillus sp. AFS055030. GTDB lineage: Bacteria > Bacillota > Bacilli > Bacillales > Bacillaceae_G > Gottfriedia. The sequence goes on along the minus strand of NZ_NUGT01000032.1, from coordinate 52,356 downwards.
TCCTTATGCATATGTTGTTGGCTCACCCTTTATGAAAATATTATTATCGTTTTTCATCGTATTTTTTGCATTTGGACGTCAACGAATTATCACTTTTTTACAGCTATTAAGTATCTTCTATTTTTCAACATTCATTTTAGGTGGCGCATTATTAGGCCTACATTATTTATTTGCCAGCAATGAATCAAATTTAACAAAATCATCTTTTTATGGGGATCCTGTTAGTTGGTATTTTGTAATTGGTATGCTACCAATCGTCATATTTTACGCTAGAAAATCGATCAATCAAATCTCGTTTACAAAATGGAAAATGAATGAAATGTATGAAATGGAAATTGTGTGGCGGAACACTTCGATTAAAATTAGAGGGTTAATGGATAGTGGTAACTCTCTACATGAACCTCTTTCTAGGAAACCAGTTATTATTTTAGATTGTTCTACTAGTGATTATGGATTACCGATCGAACTAGTAAAGATAGTTAGGGACCCTGAAAATAATTTGCATAATACTGATGCACTAGACGTCTTAAGTTTTTTTCAAGGAACCTATATACCTTATAAAAGCATTGGTCAAAGTAATCAATTCCTCGTTGCAATAAAACCTACTGTTGTAAAATTGAAAATTAATGGGAAATGGTATTCATCGAGTTCGGTTTTAGTTGGATTGAGTCATGTTACTTTGTCTTCAGACAATTTATATGAATGTATCCTTCATCCAAAAATGATGCAGGGAACAATTAATGAAATTGCATAGGAGGTAGAAAATGAATCGATTTTTCTTAAAACTAAAGTTAGGTTTGTATAAGCTGTTAGTAAAACTTGGTTTGAAAGCCGATGAAGTATACTACATTGGGGGAAGTGAAGCATTACCACCTCCTTTGACAAGAGAAGAAGAAGAAAAGCTTTTACAGAAACTACCGAATGGAGATTTAGGGGCTAGATCACTATTAATTGAAAGAAATCTAAGATTGGTAGTTTATATCGCTAGAAAGTTTGAAAATACTGGGATTAATATTGAAGATTTGATTAGCATTGGTACAATTGGATTAATAAAAGCTGTTAATACCTTTAATCCGGAGAAGAAAATTAAATTGGCTACATACGCTTCAAGATGTATCGAAAATGAAATTCTGATGCATTTACGTAGAAATAATAAAAACCGTTCTGAAGTATCATTCGATGAGCCATTAAACATTGATTGGGATGGAAATGAATTATTACTTTCTGATGTATTAGGTACAGAGGATGATATCATTACAAAAGACCTAGAAGCAAATGTCGATAAATCATTACTAACAAAGGCATTAGATCAACTAAACGATCGTGAAAAACAAATAATGGAACTACGATTTGGACTAGATGGGACCGAAGAAAAAACCCAAAAAGATGTAGCTGATATGCTAGGTATATCGCAATCTTATATATCTCGATTAGAAAAACGCATTATTAAAAGACTTCGAAAAGAGTTTAATAAAATGGTTTAACATAAGTAAGAACCGATTAGAATTGAGTTTTTCAAATCTAATCGGTTTTTTCCTATGTGTGAAGAATTTATTAATATTTTTTTCATTCATTTAGCACTGGAAATCATTGAATTTCTCCTATTTGATAGGTGTTTTATTACAAAAATTATTATTTTTGTATATTTTATTTTGTGCATAAATTTTCCACCGAAGGAGATACTTACCTATAGTACAGCAACTCCAAGTAGGAGGGAACATCATGACACGAAACAAAGTAGAAATATGCGGTGTAGATACATCAAAGCTTCCAGTTTTAAAGAATGATGAGATGCGTAAGTTATTTCATGCAATGCAAAGCGGTGACAAAAGCGCAAGAGAAACAATCGTAAATGGTAATTTACGACTTGTCCTAAGTGTAATTCAGCGTTTTAATAATCGCGGAGAATTTGTGGATGACTTATTTCAAGTAGGCTGCATAGGCCTTATGAAGTCTATTGATAATTTTGATTTAAGCCAAAATGTAAAATTTTCGACGTATGCTGTACCGATGATTATTGGTGAAATAAGAAGATATTTAAGGGATAATAACCCAATAAGAGTGTCTAGATCCTTAAGAGACATTGCTTATAAAGCATTACAAGTAAGAGAGCGATTATTAGCAGAGAATTCAAAAGAACCAACTCCTGTTCAAATCGCAGAAGTACTAGGCGTAACACATGAAGAAATAGTCTTTGCATTAGATGCAATTCAAGACCCAGTTTCGTTATTTGAACCAATATATAATGATGGCGGAGATCCAATCTTTGTAATGGATCAGCTAAGTGACGATAAAAACAAGGACGAGCAATGGGTTGAAGAACTAGCACTGCGCGAAGGAATGAAACGACTAAACGATCGAGAAAAAATGATCATCAGCAAACGATTTTTCCAAGGAAAAACACAAATGGAAGTCGCCGAAGAAATCGGCATTTCCCAAGCACAAGTATCCAGACTAGAAAAATCAGCAATAAAACAAATGAACAAAAATATACAGGGGTAAACGAAATGTGGAGCAAGCTCGCCCAGCTCTGAAAGGAATATCTCCATTCATCTGAAGAAGTGGTGGTTTTTCCACTTCGAAGATTAATGGAATATTACCGAGGAGCTAGGAGCCGCAGCTAGACATCGAACATATTTCTTAGACAAAAAGAAAGTTCCTTTTAAATCTATTTCGGAAATTCTCTTAAAACTTTGAGGCAAACAATCGGAGCCTAACTAAAATCAAGCATCAATTCCTGTATAAGATTTGCAAATTGTAATGAATGAAATTTATAAACAAACAATTATATAATCTAAATAATCCAATAACTAAATAGTTAAACTGGAAGAATGAAAATAAGTTATTAATGTGTTAGACAATGGAGGAACATCGAACAACATTGTCTAACACATTTTTATTTGAATTTTATCATGATGTTTGGGCCTTGCTTCATATATTTTATAAAAAGGAAGGTGAAGTTTTATGGCCAGAATTTCAGATTTTCAAGTTAAAGATGTTGTAAATGTTGCCGATGGAAAGAAATTAGGAAATATTGTTGATTTAGATATTGATCAATCAAGTGGAAAAATCACATCGATTATTTTAACAAAGCCAGGGAAAGGCTTAAACTTTTTTAGTAAAGAAGAGGAAATGACAATTTATTGGAATGATATTGTGAAAATAGGTGAAGATGTTATTTTAGTAAAATATCGTTCGTCTGTGGATTTAGATGAAAATCAAGCAAGTCCAGTAAAATTCACTTAAGGAAAATTTGTCGACAGACGTGCTTTTTAGGGGGAAGTCAAAGGCGTAGTTTGTTATTATACTTTATATATTTAACTGGAATTACGTCGAGTATAATGCCTAATTGCTAATTTTTACTTTCGAATGTGAAAAAAATAATTGTGTTTTGTCAAAAATAATCAAAAATGTGAAATCTATGGTAAAATATAGGAAACCATCAACTGGTTGACATATATATTTACTAAATTAGTTTCTGTGAGGTCTTATAAATATGAAAGAGAGCTTCATTCAATCGACTGAAAGTACTTTTATGATTCAACCTTGGGAAGACTCATATAAACATTTAGTTGCAGGATTTACAACAAAAAATGATGGAGTGAGCCAAGGTTGTTTCACCTCTTTTAATCTTGGATTACATGTAAATGACTCGAAGGATATTGTCGTAAAAAATAGAGAACTCCTTGCGAGTAAATTAGCGTTTTCAAAGACAAAATGGGTTTGTTCAGAACAAGTTCATGGGAATAATGTCGTGAAAGTAACAAAAAAAGATTGTGGAAAAGGTGTTACTGATTACGAAAGTAGTATCGAGACAACTGATGGATTTTATACAAATGAGGAAAATATATTATTAACATCTTGTTATGCAGATTGTGTTCCATTGTATTTTCTTGAACCAACAAGTAAATTTATTGGTTTAGCACATGCAGGTTGGAAAGGCACGGTCCAAAACATTGGTGGGCGTCTAATCGAAAAATGGATTAAAGAAGAAAACCTACAACTGAAAAATATCCAAGTTGCGATCGGGCCATCAATTGGTGATTGTTGTTATGAGGTAGATGATTTTGTGATGAATAAGCTAAATGATGCTTTTGAACACAAAATTCCTAATAATATTTTAACTATTTTACAAAACGGAAAATTTAAATTGAATTTAAAAGAAGCAAACAAACAATTACTCATTAAATCGGGTATTAGTGAAAAAAATATACTTATGACAAATTATTGTACAAGTTGTAACCCGAACTTATTTTTTTCTCATCGTAGAGATGGTGGGAAAACAGGAAGAATGATGAGTTTTATTGGTTGGAGGAATTAGCATCATGACAGTCAAACAAAATTACGAACGTATTAGTGAACAAATTAATGCAGCCAAAGTAAGAGCAAATCGAAATGATGAAATCACTTTAATTGCTGTTACGAAACAAGTATCTACCGATGTAGCTAAGGAAGTTTTAGCTGAAGGTATACATCAATTAGGCGAAAACCGTTTAGAAGGTCTGAAGGAAAAACAAGATCACATAAAAAGCGATGATGTTGTTTGGCATTTTATTGGTTCACTTCAAACTAGAAAAGTAAAAGACGTCATACATAGAATAGATTATTTACATTCATTAGATCGACTATCCTTAGCAGAGGAAATACAAAAAAGAGCAGTTGAACCATTAAAATGTTTCCTACAGGTTAACGTATCTGGAGAAGACTCAAAGCATGGCATCCATCCAAATGATGTGATTGAATTTGCTAGACAAGTTTCAGAATTTGATAAAGTACAAGTTGTTGGGTTAATGACAATGGCACCTTTCACGGAAGATGTAGCCATCATTCGAAATAGTTTCAAAGGTTTAAAGGAATTACAAGAAAAAGTCAAAGATCTACAGATTGCAAATATTCCATGTTCTGAATTATCAATGGGTATGTCTAATGATTTTGAAATAGCAATAGAAGAAGGTGCTACATTCATAAGAATAGGCACTGATTTAGTAGGAAAGGGAAGGTAGAGAAGATGAGTATTATTGGGAAAGTAAGAAACTTTTTTGCAATGGAAGATGAGTATGAAGATGATGATTATGAATACGAAGAGCAACAACAGCAACAGCAACAAAAACAATATCAACAACAAAAACAATATCAACAACAACAATTTACTAAACATGAAGAAATTAACCATGAGCGTAATGCTTCAAAGCAAAAATTAGTAAGTATACCGGGAGGAGCTTCTTTGTCGTCAAAAGTTGTATTAGCGCAGCCGCGTGAATATGCAGAAGCACAGGATGTTGCAGACCATTTAAAATCAAAAAAAGCAGTTGTAATCAATTTACAACAAATGCAAATCGATCAAGCTAAACGATTTGTTGATTTCTTGAGTGGCACAGTTTATGCAATAAGTGGAGATATAAAAAAAATTGGTACAAATACATTTATTTGTACACCTGATAATATTGATATTTCCGGAACGATTACAGATATGTTATTTGAGGAAGACAATTCCATTAAAAGGTGGTAATTAAATGGATTTACTTTTTTATATTTTATACAAATTAATCTCATACTATAGAATCGTCATTGTCATTCATATTATTTTATCTTGGTTCCCTCAAATAAGACAATCAGGCTTCGGTCGCTTAATTGGTAGGTTATCTGAACCATATTTAGAGCCGTTCCGTCGAATTGTTCCATCAATCGGTATGTTTGATTTTTCACCAATTGTTGCATTATTTGCACTAGAATTTGCTGGAATTGGTATTGCAAATATTTCTCGTTACTTTTAAAGAGAGAATCTTACAGGTTCTCTTTTTTAATTAATATTGATAGTTTTATGAAAAAGAGGATTGTATAAATGAGTATTTATGATCATTTTCGAAAAGAAGAACATGTTTTCGTAGATAAGGTTCTCAGTTGGAAGGAACAGGCAATTGAACGCTATTCTATTAAGTTGACGGATTTTCTAGATTTAAGAGAACAAATGATTATGCAATCAATTATCGGAAATCAAGGGGAGTGTTTTGTTGCTTTTTTTGGTGGACATGAGGATTGTGAACGAAAGCGTGCAATTATTTATCCGAGTTTTTATGCACCTGTTGAAGAAGATTATTCTTTGGTAGCATTTGAATTAGTTTATGCAACGAAATTTCACAGCTTATCCCATCGGCAAGTATTAGGAACATTAATGTCGTTAGGAATCACAAGAGGGAAATTTGGTGATATTCTAATAAAAAATGATAGGATCCAAGTGATTGTTGCGGATGAAATAGCAAGTTTTGTAGAAAATAACTTAAATTCTATAGGAAAATCGCCGGTTAAATTAAGAAGCATTCCATTGAAAGAATTGATCAAATCAGATGATGTTTGGCAAACTAATAATGGGACTGTATCCTCACTAAGATTAGATGTCCTATTAAGTGAATTTTATAATATACCAAGACAAAAAGCTCAAAGTTTAATTAAAGCTGAACACGTTAAAGTTAATCAGCGAGTTATTGACTCTACTTCATTTTTATGTGAAGAAGGCGATTTATTCTCTGTCAAAGGTTTTGGTAGAGGGATGTTAATGTCAATTGATGGTTTATCAAAAAAAGAAAAATGGCGGATAAACTACGGTGTTAAAAAATAGTCAGAAATTGTAGAAGGAAAAACGTAGAAACTGTCGAAAATTTATTATAACCTATAAATAAAGAACATACATACATGGAGGTGGCTTAATTGCCTTTAACACCACTTGATATTCATAATAAAGAATTTGGTAAAAGTTTTCGTGGCTATGATGAAGATGAGGTTAACGAGTTTTTAGATCAAGTCATTAAAGATTATGAATTAGTTATTCGTGAGAAGAAACAATTAGAAGAACAAATTCTTGATATGAAAGAAAGATTAAAGCATTTTTCTACTATAGAAGAAACTTTAAATAAGTCAATACTGATTGCGCAAGAAGCTGCTGAAGATGTAAAAGGTAGTGCCCAAAAAGAAGCTAAATTGATTATTAAAGAAGCGGAGAAAAATGCAGATCGCATTATCAATGAAGCTTTAATTAAATCTAGAAAAGTAACGATGGAGTTTGAAGAGCTTAAAAAGCAATCAAAAGTTTTCCGAACTCGTTTAAGAATGGCAATTGAAACTCAATTAGAAATGTTAGGTCATGAAGATTGGGATCATATTTTAGAAGATAAAGAAACAGAAGAAATCGCAAACTAAGTAGTATAAGCCTTGACGTTTAATAAAGTTTTAACATATAATTTATTAGATATTAATAGTAAATCGGTGACAGGGAAGAGTACTTCTATAAATCTAGGTAGCGAGTCAAGGATAGTGTAAGCTTGATGTAGAAAATAGAAGGAAAATCACCCTAGAGTGCTTTTCTGAAAATGAGTAAGAAAAGACGTTTCATTCACGTTACGAATGCTAAGTGGACAATGATTTAATCAAATTTATTGTCAATTAGGGTGGTACCACGGGAAACCTTTCTCGTCCCTTTTTTGGGATGAGGAAGGTTTTTTTTCGTCTATACGATTTATTATACATAATAGACAACTCCACTAATAAAAGGATTGTAAGATGGATACAATGCGTTAATGTGGAATTTAAAAAATGGAAAGTAAGCTGGCATTTTAGTTTAAGACTTGCTAAAAAAACGTCTAGCTTTAAATCAAGCTTAAAAAGTTTAAAAATGGAGGAAAGCAAATGGAGTACAAAGATACGTTACTTATGCCAAAAACTGAATTTCCTATGAGAGGGAATTTACCTCAACGTGAGCCACAAATTCAGGAAGAGTGGGACAAAAAAGATATTTATGCAACAGTTCAAAAACATAATGAAGGAAAACCGTCATTTATTTTACATGATGGACCACCTTATGCAAATGGTGACCTTCATATGGGACATGCACTTAATAAAGTATTAAAGGATTTCATTGTACGTTTTTATAATATGAATGGATACCGTTCTCCTTACGTTCCAGGTTGGGATACACACGGTTTACCGATTGAACAAGCATTAGCAAATAAAAAAGTAAATCGAAAAGAAATGTCAGTAGCAGAATTCCGTAAACTATGTGAAGAATATGCTTACGAGCAAGTAGAGCGTCAAAAAGAACAATTTAAACGTCTAGGAATTTTAGGTGATTGGAACCGACCATATATCACACTTGAAAAAGAATATGAAGCAGAACAAATTAAAGTATTCGGTAAAATGGCTACTAAGGGATTAATCTATAAAGGTCTTAAACCAGTATATTGGTCTCCATCAAGTGAATCTGCACTTGCAGAAGCGGAAATCGAATACCAAGATAAGCGTTCAGCATCAATCTATGTTGCATTTGCAGTTGAAAACGGAAAAGACGTTTTAAAGGGTGGAGAGAAATTCATTATTTGGACAACAACTCCATGGACAATCCCAGCTAACTTAGCTGTTTGTTTACATCCTGACTTAAGCTACGATGTTGTATCAGTAAATGGTGACAAGTTTGTAGTTGCTAGTGAGTTAAGAGAATCTGTAGTAAATGAACTAGGGTGGGAAGATACAGTAGTTGAAAAGACTTTCAAAGGTGGAGAACTTGAAGGAATTATTTGTAAGCATCCATTATATGATCGTCAATCAGTTGTTATTTTAGGAGATCATGTAACAACTGACGCTGGTACAGGTTGTGTTCATACTGCACCAGGTCATGGTGAAGATGACTTCCGTGTAGGTCAGCAATATGGATTAGAAGTACTTTGTCCAGTAGACGAAAAAGGTGTTTTAACGAAGGAAGCTCCTGGATTTGAAGGTTTATTCTATGATGAAGCTAATAAAGCAGTTACAAAAGCATTAGAAGAAAAAGGTGCTTTATTAAAATTACAATTTATCACACACTCATATCCACATGACTGGAGAACAAAAAAGCCAATTATCTTCCGTGCAACTGCACAATGGTTTGCATCAATTGAAGCAATTCGTGAGCAATTAATGCAAGCTGTTCAAGATACTAAGTGGTTCCCAAATTGGGGTGAAACTCGTCTATTTAACATGGTTCGTGATCGTGGAGATTGGTGTATCTCACGTCAACGTGTATGGGGAGTACCAATCCCAGTATTTTATGCTGAAGACGGAGAAGCCATTATTACTGAAGAAACAATTGAACATGTTTCGAACTTATTTAAAGAGCATGGTTCAAATATTTGGTTTGAAAAAGAAGCAAAAGAATTATTACCAGAAGGATTTACACATCCTGGTTCACCAAATGGTAAATTCACAAAAGAGAAAGATATTATGGATGTATGGTTTGATAGTGGATCATCACATCAAGCAGTGTTAAACACTCGAGAAGAATTATCTTTCCCTGCTGACATTTACTTAGAAGGTTCTGACCAATACCGTGGTTGGTTTAACTCTTCATTAAGTACAAGCGTTGCTGTAACAGGTCAAGCTCCTTACAAAGCTGTAGTAAGCCATGGCTTTGTTTTAGACGGTGAAGGTCGTAAGATGAGTAAATCAATCGGAAATATCGTCTTACCATCAAAAATTATGAATCAATATGGTTCAGATATATTACGTTTATGGGTAGCTTCTGTAGATTATCAATCAGATGTTCGTATTTCTGACGCATTAATGAAACAAGTTGCTGAAGTATACCGTAAAATCCGTAATACATTCCGTTTCTTATTAGGAAACTTAGATGGATTTAACGCAGAACAAGATGCTTTAAAATATGAAGAGCTACGCGAATTAGATCAATACATGCTAGTTAAGTTAAACAATGTGGTTAAATCAGTTCGTGAATCATACGAGAAATATGAATTTGCAAATGTATACCACACAATTCAAAACTTCTGTACAACAGAATTAAGTTCATTCTATTTTGATTTATCAAAAGATATTTTATATATTGAGCCAAAAACGAATAAAGATCGTTTAGCGATTCAAACTGTATTACATGAATCATTACAAGCATTAACTCGTTTAGTTGCTCCAATTTTACCTCATACTGCTGAAGAAGTTTGGTCACATATGGCAGGAACTACAGTTGATAGTATTTTCTTAACTGAAATGCCAGATGTTAAAGATTTCGGCGATACTCAAAGCCTTGAAGCTAAATGGGAAAAATTCATGGATTTACGTGACGACGTATTAAAAGCACTTGAAGTTGCACGTAATGAAAAAGTAATCGGTAAATCTCTAACTGCATCAGTGAAAATCTATCCAAATGCAGAAGTAGAGGAGCTATTGAATTCAATTAATGAAGACTTCAAACAATTATTAATTGTATCTCAAGTAGAAATTGCAAATAGTAATGAAAAAGCTCCTGAAACAGCTCAAACATTTGATACATTAAGTATTGAAGTAACTCCTGCGACAGGTGAAACTTGTGAACGATGCTGGGTAGTTACTGAAGAAGTTGGAAAAGATGAAACGCACCCGACACTTTGCTTACGTTGTGCAAGTGTAGTTAAAGATATGTAATTAATATGTTGTTTCACTAAACAAGAGCCGAAAGATTAAACTTTCGGCTCTTTTTAATGAAAGAGTAAAGGTAAAAAAACTACAATTTAATGACTGATTTAAATCAATGAAAGAATTAATGGAAAACCCGTTTTAGGAAAATGACCTATGCGGGTTTTCTTTTTTTTAGCAACTTTATGAATGGTAATATCTTTTGCCATTTCCTTTAAAGGAAAAAGTTTCACCTATTATCGACTTCAATTTGAGGGAAAAGTATTTTTACATAAATAAATTGGGAGTGAAGAAGATGAGGAGCAATGAAATTTTCTATATTAAACAAGAGCTTGAACAAATTAAAAATGAATTGCTACATCGTTTATTTTCAGAACCAATAAGTTCTTCTGAAATTGAGCAACATCATTCAATTTTTGAGGTGACAAATAAACATCAAATACTCGTTGAAGATATGCAAAATGATTTATATGATATTGAAATTGCTTTGCAAAAAATTGAACATGGATTATATGGTTATTGTGAAGTAACTGGGCAAGCTATTCCAATTGAAAAATTAAGAGTGCTTCCAACGGGTCGTACGTTAGAGGATTTTAGTTTTGTTAGAAATCATTACTAATACAATTCATTGTATAAACCTTTCCCCTATGCTAAAATTTGATGAGATATCTAATAAGGTAGGGGATAAATGTGGCATATATTATTGCGTTAATTGTCATTTTAATTGATCAGCTGACAAAACTTGCAGTATTAAAAAAGATGTATTTAGGAGAAAATATTGAAATTATTAAAAATATTTTTTACATAACATCACATCGCAATAGAGGAGCTGCTTGGGGAATGCTCCAAGGAAAAATGGGCTTCTTTTATTTAATTACATTTGTCTTTGTGGCAGCAGTAGTTTACTTTATTCAAAAACACGCAAAAGGAGATCGCCTCCTTGGTTTATCTTTAGGATTAGTTTTAGGTGGTGCGATAGGTAATTTCATTGATCGATTCTTCCGTAAAGAAGTAGTTGATTTTATTCATGTTTATATCTTTAATTATGATTTTCCTGTGTTTAATATCGCAGATTCAGCACTTTGTGTGGGTGTTATTTTATTATTTATTATTACTTTATTGGAAGATAAAAGAGGAGTTAAGAAATGACAGTTTTTGCTTTTACAGTTCAAGAGGATCAACATTTAGAAAGAATCGATACGTTTATTGCAACTCAAAATGATGAGTGGTCAAGGTCTCAAGTACAAACATGGTTAAAAGAAGATTTTGTATTAGTGAACGGTGAAAAAATTAAACGTAATTATAAAGTTAAACAAGGAGATGAAATATCAGTTTCAGTACCTGATCCAAAGCCATTAGAAGTAATTGCTGAGAATATTCCACTCGATATTTACTATGAGGATGCTGATGTAGTTGTTGTAAATAAACCTCGTGGAATGGTAGTTCATCCTGCATTAGGTCATGAAACGGGTACTTTAGTAAACGCTCTAATGTATCATTGTAAAGATTTATCTGGCATAAATGGTGTATTAAGACCAGGTATTGTCCATCGAATTGATAAGGATACTTCAGGTTTATTAATGGTTGCAAAAAATGATGTAGCACACGAGAAACTTGCAGAGCAATTACGTTTAAAAACTACAGTACGTAAGTATATTGCTATTGTACACGGAGTTATTCCGCATGAAGAAGGTACAATCGATGCTCCGATTGGGCGAGATAAAAGTGATCGCCAAAGCATGACGGTTACGGAAGAGAATAGTAAAGAAGCAGTGACACATTTTAGAGTATTAGAGCGATTTGATGAGTTTACATTAGTTGAATGTCAGCTTGAAACAGGTCGTACACACCAAATTCGTGTTCATATGAAATACATAGGATTCCCATTAGCTGGTGATCCTAAATATGGACCACGAAAAACATTAGATATTGATGGTCAAGCACTACATGCAGCTGTTTTAGGATTTAATCATCCAAGAACAAATGAGTATTTAGAGTTTTCAGCACCTATACCAAAAGTCCTAGAAAATATTCTTGAACAATTACAAAGATAACTGTTGACAATGCTTGAAATATAGGTCATAATGAGGACAGTTAAATGAACCTTTAACACAACCCCGTGAGGTTGAGAAGGAAGCGGAAACATGAAAAGGGATAATTGTATCCTTTTACGCTACCCTCTTGTCTATCGGGCAAGAGGGTTTTTTGCTTCTACATTATAAAAGTAGGAGGTAAAGGTAAATGACTGAAAAAGCAATCATCTTAGACGAACTAGCAATTAGACGTGGGTTAACAAGGATTGCTCATGAAATGCTAGAAAATAACAAAGGTATTGAAAATGTAGTTTTGGTTGGGATCAAAACAAGAGGTGTTTATCTAGCAAAACGTATTGCAGAAAGAATTAAACAGATTGAAGGTAAAGATGTAATCATGGGTGATTTAGATATTACACTTTATCGAGATGATTTATCGACAAAGACAGAAAACAAAGAACCATTAGTGAAAGGTTCAAATGTTCCTGTTGACCTAACAAACAAAAAAGTAATTTTAGTAGATGATGTGCTATATACAGGTAGAACAGTTCGTGCCGCAATGGACGCTGTTATGGACCTAGGTAGACCGTCACAAATACAATTAGCGGTTTTAGTAGATCGAGGACATCGTGAACTTCCAGTTAGAGCAGACTACGTTGGAAAAAATATTCCAACTTCGAGTAATGAAAGAGTAGTCGTTGCATTAAAGGAAACAGATGACCACGATAAAGTAAGTATATTTGAAAAATAGAAGTCCCTTTTAAATTTGGTCCAGAGAGGCTAACAAAGGGTCTAGTTAGTTGCTGCCTTATTAAGCGACGCACTTGGACTCTTTGTGTATATTCACAAAGAGTTTTTTTATTGGGGAAATTGGAGGGAGCAACAGCATGAGACAAAAACCTGTTTTAGAGATAAATGAAAAACCGAATATAAGTCAATGGATTTTCCTAAGTTTACAACACTTATTCGCAATGTTTGGCGCGACAGTATTGGCTCCAATCTTAATCGGAATAAATCCTTCAATCGCACTAATTTCAAGTGGAATTGGAACGATCGTGTTCATACTAATTACAAGAGGTAAAGTACCATCTTATCTTGGATCATCATTCGCCTTTATCGCTCCGATGATCTATGCGAAAACAAATTTAGAACCTGGTGCAGCGTTCGTAGGAGTTTTCATCACAGGTATTATTTATGCAGTAATCGCACTAATCATTAACAAAGTAGGCGTGAAATGGTTATTCAAAGTATTACCACCAATCGTAGTTGGACCGGTAATTATCGTAATCGGTTTGAGCTTATCAACAGTAGCGGTTGGAATGGCAATGAATGGAGCAGACGGTAAATACAGTTCTACATCAATCGCAATCGCATTAATAACACTAGCAATCACAATCATCACAGCATTATTTACAAGAGGTTTCTTATCAGTCATACCAATCTTAGTAGGAATTATCGGTGGATATATTACATCAATCTTCTTTGGAGTAGTAAATTTTACCGAAATTAAAAAAGCAGATTGGATCGCTGTTCCTGATTTCTCAGTACCATTTGTTGACTACACACCACATGTCACTTTCCAGTTGCTGCTTATATTTGTACCTGTAGCAATCGTGACAATTTCAGAACATATTGGACACCAAGTTGTACTAGGAAATGTCGTAGAAAAGGATTTAATTAAAGATCCTGGGTTAGATAAGTCATTATTCGGTGATGCAGTTTCAACAATGATAGCAGGTTTAATCGGTGGACCTACTACTACAACATACGGAGAAAACATCGGAGTACTAGCAATCACAAGAGCATATAGCGTGTACGTATTCATAGGTGCTGCAATCTTAGCCATGTCATTTGGATTCATCGGAAAAATCTCAGCGGTGATTAGCTCAATCCCGACACCTGTAATGGGTGGTATCTCAATCTTACTATTCGGAATCATCGCTTCAAGCGGATTACGAGTACTAGTAGAAAACAAGATTGATTTTGCTAAACAACGAAACTTAGTTATCGCTTCAGTCATTCTAGTCCTAGGAATTGGTGGAGCAGCAATACACATAGGTAAACAATTTGCATTAGAAGGAATGGCTTTATCGGCTTTAATCGGAGTTGTACTAAATTTAGTCCTTCCAGAAAACATTGGTGGCGATCGTACGACTGAAAATAAGGACGAAAGCTCAGCTTCATAATTGACATATAAATGGGGCATTCTTACATTGATAAGAATGTCCAGAAATAAAACAGATGAAATTCATTTAGGGGGATGACGGATGAATCATTTATTAACCATGTCTGAATTAACAATTGAAGAAATTCAAGATTTGCTTAACGAAGCACAAAACTTTGCAAATGGAGAAAAAAGTAGCCCGAAACGTCAGACATTTGTTGCAAATTTATTTTTTGAAAATAGTACGAGAACTCGCTTTAGCTTTGAAGTAGCTCAAAAGAAACTTGGACTTGACGTAATAAATTTAGCAGTTGAAAGCTCAAGTATTCAAAAAGGTGAAACTTTATATGATACAGTTAAAACCCTTCAAGCAATTGGAGTTGAAGCAGTCGTAATCCGTCATACACAAGACGAATATTTTCAAGAAATAAAAGATGCAGGAATGCCAATCCTGAATGCCGGCGATGGATGTGGAAATCACCCAACACAATGCTTACTTGACTTACTTACGATCAGGCAAGAATTTGGAAGCTTCGAAGGGTTAAAAGTAGCAATTGTTGGAGATTTAAGACACTCAAGAGTTGCACGCTCTAATGCTGAAGCACTAACTAGATTAGGCGCAGAAGTATTCTTCGCAAGTCCTAATGAATGGAAAGACGATAAAAATACTTATGGAACATATAAAAATTTAGATGAATTAGTCGAAGAAGTTGATGTCATGATGCTATTGAGAGTACAGCATGAACGACACGACGAAGAGACAAATCATATAATGGAAAATTATTTACAAAAGCATGGCCTAACAGTTGAAAGGGCAAAAAAAATGAAATCTACAAGCATTATCATGCATCCAGCTCCATTTAATCGAGATGTTGAAATTGCAAGTGAATTAGTTGAATGCAAGCAATCAAGAATCTTCAAGCAAATGGAAAACGGAGTATTTGTAAGAATGGCTGTATTAAAAAGAGCCTTACCAACAGTATGGGGAGAGATGAAAAATGAAGTACTTGTTTAAAAACGGTGTCATCTTACAAGAAAATGGTGAACTTCTAAGTCGAGACGTATTAGTAGTTAATGGAAAAATCTCAGTAATTGCTGAAACGATCGTTGATGAAGATGCAAAACAAATTGAATTAGACGGCAAATTGCTATCACCAGGGTTAATAGATGTTCATGTGCATCTTCGTGAGCCAGGCGGTGAACATAAAGAGACAATCGAAACAGGTACAAAGGCAGCAGCAAGAGGAGGATTTACTACAATTGCTGCAATGCCAAACACTCGACCGGTACCAGATACAATCGAGCACTTAAGCGCATTGAATAAAAAAATAGAAGAAACAGCAGTCGTAAACGTATTACCATATGCATCAATAACAATACGACAAGCTGGAGAAGAGCAAACAGACTTTGAAGGCTTAAAAGAAAATGGAGCTTTTGCATTCACAGATGATGGTGTAGGAGTTCAATCAGCTGAAATGATGTATAAAGCAATGCAAAAAGCAGCTGAACTAAATGTATCAATCGTTGCACACTGTGAAGAAAACACACTGATTCAAAAAGGTTGTGTCCACGAAGGTAAGTTTTCAAAAGAAAATGGTTTAAATGGAATTCCTTCAATTTGTGAGAGTGTTCAAATAGCTCGAGATGTGCTTTTAGCTGAAGCTACAGGTTGTCACTATCATGTTTGCCATATCAGTACGAAAGAATCAGTAAGAGTGGTACGCGATGCTAAACGTGCTGGAATTAATGTAACAGCAGAGGTTTCTCCACACCATTTAATTCTTTGTGAAGATGATATCCCAGGCTTAGACACAAACTTTAAGATGAATCCTCCATTAAGAAGTGCAGTCGATCGAGAAGCATTAATTGAAGGATTACTTGATGGAACAATCGACATGATTGCAACAGATCATGCACCTCATACAGAAGAGGAAAAGTCTCAAGGAATGCAATTAGCACCATTTGGAATTGTAGGGCTAGAAACAGCATTTCCATTATTAAACACTCATTTTGTCGAAACAGGTAAAATGACTTTACAACAAGTAATAAACTTTTTAACAACTAAACCTGCTGAAGTTTTTAACTTAAACAGAGGGAAAATTGAAGTTGGAGCGGTAGCAGACCTAACTGTAATCGACTTAGATTTAGAAGAAGCAATCGATTCAAATACATTCCTTTCAAAAGGTAGAAACACACCATTTAATGGTTGGAACTGTAAAGGTTGGCCAGTAATGACAATGGTAAATGGCGAATTAGTATATGAAAGAGAGGAACTAACAGTATGATGCGTCAATTAATATTAGAAGACGGAACAGTTTTTGTAGGAGAAGGATTTGGTAGCGAAGTTGAAACAACAGGAGAAATCGTATTTACAACAGGTATGACAGGATATCAAGAGGTATTAACTGACCCATCATACTGTGGACAAATCGTAACATTCACTTTCCCTTTAGTAGGGAACTATGGTATCAACTTAGAGGATTTCGAAAGCATCGTGCCAGCAGTACATGGCTTAATTGTAAAAGAATATGCTGAGCATCCATCAAATTTCCGAAACAAAATGAGCTTAGATCAATATTGCAAAGATAAAGGCATTCCAGGTTTAGCAGGAATTGATACACGTATGTTAACGAAAAAGCTTCGTGAAGTTGGAACAATGAAAGGTAAATTCTGCAGCATGGAAGCAAATGTAGATGAAGTAGTTGCAGAATTAACAAATACACCACTATTTACAAACCATGTTGAACGAGTTTCAACAAAAAAACCTTATAGAAGTCCAGGTAGAGGACACCGAGTAGTGTTAGTAGATTTTGGTATGAAGCACGGTATTTTAAGAGAATTAACAAACCGTAAATGTGACGTTACAGTCGTTCCATATAATATTTCAGCAAAAGAAATTTTCTTACTTGCTCCAGATGGAATTATGTTAAGTAACGGACCTGGAGATCCAAAAGATGTCCAAGTAGCAATCGAAATGATTAAAGAAGTAGTAGGCAAAGTACCATTATTCGGAATTTGTTTAGGCCACCAATTATTTGCTCTAGCAAATGGCGGGAATACTTCAAAGCTTAAATTCGGTCACCGTGGTGCAAACCATCCAGTTAAACATTTAGAAACAGGAAAAGTAGCAATCACTTCACAAAACCATGGTTATGCTGTAGAAATGGAATCAATTGAAGGAACTGATTTAGAAGTAACACATGTTGCACTAAATGATGGAACAGTAGAAGGTCTTAAACATAAGATTTACCCAGCATTCACAGTACAATACCACCCAGAAGCATCACCTGGACCAGAAGATGCAAACTATTTATTTGATGATTTTATTAGCATGATGGAAGCACAGAAAAGAGAGGGGAACTTACAATGCCAAAACGCGTAGACATTGAAACAATCTTAGTAATCGGATCAGGACCAATCGTAATCGGTCAAGCAGCAGAATTTGACTATGCTGGAACACAGGCTTGTCAGGCATTGAAAGAAGAAGGATACAAAGTAATTCTTGTAAACTCAAACCCTGCAACAATTATGACAGATGTACAAACAGCTGATAAAGTATACATCGAACCACTTACAGTAGACTTCGTTAGCCGAATCATTCGTAAAGAACGCCCAGATGCACTTTTACCAACATTAGGTGGTCAAACAGGACTTAACTTAGCGGTAGCACTAGATGAATCTGGTGTGTTAAAAGAGTGCGGAGTAAAAATTTTAGGTACGACACTAGAAGCAATTAATCGTGCAGAAGACCGCGACTTATTCAGAACATTAATGAACGATTTAAACGAGCCAGTACCAGAAAGTGAAATCATCCATACTTTAGAAGAAGCGTACGACTTTGTAGAAAAAATCGGTTATCCAATCATCGTAAGACCAGCCTTTACACTAGGCGGTACTGGTGGAGGAATTTGCTACAATGAAGAAGATTTAAATGAAATCGTAGCAAGCGGTTTAAAAAATAGTCCAGTAACACAATGTTTATTAGAGAAAAGTATTGCTGGATTTAAAGAAATCGAATATGAAGTAATGCGTGATGCAAATGACCATGCGATTGTAGTATGTAACATGGAAAACATCGATCCAGTTGGGGTTCACACAGGAGATTCAATTGTAATCGCTCCTTCACAAACGCTAAGTGACCGTGAATATCAAATGCTACGAAATGTATCATTAAAAATCATTCGTGCTCTAGGAATTGAAGGTGGATGTAACGTACAGCTTGCTCTAGATCCAGATAGCTTCCAATACTATGTAATCGAAGTTAATCCACGTGTATCACGTTCAAGTGCCCTTGCTTCAAAAGCTACAGGCTATCCAATTGCAAAACTAGCAGCAAAAATCGCAGTAGGCTTAACATTAGATGAAATGATTAACCCAGTTACAAAGAAAACTTATGCTTGCTTCGAGCCAGCATTAGACTATATCGTATCAAAAATTCCTCGCTGGCCATTTGATAAGTTTGAAACGGCAAACCGTCAGTTAGGAACTCAAATGAAAGCAACTGGAGAAGTAATGGCAATCGGTAGAACACTTGAAGAGTCATTATTAAAAGCAGTTCGCTCTCTAGAATTAGGTATCAGTCACATCGAGCTTAATGCAGTAAAAGAACTAACGAAAGACGAAATGATTACTCGCATGGCAAAAGCTGACGATGAAAGACTTTACATCGTTGCTGAAGCAATGAGAACAGGTATGACGTTAGAAGAAATTCATGACATTACAAAAATTGACTTTTTCTTCCTACACAAAATTGAAAACATCATAAAAATGGAAAAACAAATTAAAGATAACCATTTTGAACTAGATGTACTTTTAAAAGCTAAGAAGATGGGCTTCAGTGATGATTACATCGCATCACAATGGAATGCTACAAATAAAGAAATATACGAATTTAGAAAACAAAATCAAATCATTCCAGTATATAAAATGGTTGATACATGTTCAGCAGAGTTTGAATCAACAACACCATACTTCTACGGAACATACGAAATCGAAAATGAATCAATTGTAACAGATAAGAAGAGCGTAATAGTTCTTGGCTCTGGTCCAATTCGAATCGGTCAAGGGATCGAGTTTGATTACGCAACAGTACACTGTGTAAGAGCTATTAAAGAAGCTGGATACGAAGCAATCATTATAAACAACAACCCAGAAACAGTTTCAACTGATTTCAGTATCTCAGACAAACTGTACTTTGAACCATTAACAATAGAAGACGTAATGCACATCATCGATTTAGAAAAACCGATGGGAGTAGTTGTTCAATTCGGTGGTCAAACAGCCATTAACCTTGCAAGCAAATTAGTAGAACGTGGTGTGAAAATTCTTGGAACATCACTTGAGGATTTAGATCGTGCTGAAGACCGCGACAAGTTTGAAGAAGCACTTCAACAATTAGGAGTACCACAACCTCTAGGTAAAACAGCAATGACACCGGAAGAAGCAGCTAATATTGCTGATGAAATTGGTTATCCAGTATTAGTAAGACCATCATATGTACTAGGTGGACGTGCGATGGAGATTGTCTACCGTCGTGAAGAAATTCTTCACTACATGGAAAATGCAGTGAAAATCAATCCAGAACACCCAGTATTAGTCGACCGTTACTTAACTGGTAAAGAAATTGAGGTTGATGCAATCTCTGATGGAATCGATGTGTACATCCCAGGTATTATGGAGCATATCGAACGAGCTGGAGTTCACTCAGGAGATTCAATCGCAGTATATCCTACACAAAATGTATCAGAAGCTGCGAAGCAAAAATTAATCGACTATACAATCAAATTAGCAAAAGGCTTAAATATCAAAGGATTACTGAACATCCAGTTTGTTGTAACAGATAAAGATGAAGTCTTCGTGCTTGAAGTAAACCCAAGATCAAGCCGTACAGTACCATTCTTAAGTAAAATTACGAATGTACCAATGGCGAATATCGCAACAAAAGTGATTCTTGGTCAAACATTAGCTTCATTCGGATATGCAACTGGCTACCATCCAGAAGGTAATGAAGTATATGTAAAAGCACCAGTGTTCTCATTTGCTAAACTACGCTCAGTGGATATAACATTAGGCCCTGAAATGAAATCAACTGGAGAAGTAATGGGTAAAGATGTAAGTCTTCAAAAAGCATTATACAAAGCACTAATCGCTGCTGGAATGCAAATCCCAACACACGGTTCAGTAATCATTACAGTAGCTGATAAAGATAAAGAAGAAGTAGTAGATATCGCAAAACGCTTCCATGAAATCGGATTTACTGTATTTGGTACAGAAGGAACTAAAAATCATTTAGAAAACCACGGCGTACCTGTAAAAGGGGTAAACAAAATTAACGAGCATGAAAACAATATGCTAGATATGATCAAGCGTGGAGATGCACAGTTTGTTATCAATACGTTAACAAAAGGTAAAAAACCAGCTCGTGATGGATTCAGAATTCGTCGTGAATCAGTTGAAAACGGAGTAGTTTGCTTAACTTCACTAGATACAGCAACTGCAATCTTATCAGTAATTGAAAGTTTAACATTCTCAACTACTGCACTACCAAACAAAGAAATGAAGGCTGGCGTATTAGTATGATAAAAAAAGAACTCATGACAATTGTCTCAAACAGAGAAATTGCCCATCAAATTGTCGAAATGACATTAAAAGGTGAACTAGTTCAGGAGATGCACTCTCCTGGGCAGTTTGTCCATATAAAAGTGACTGGTGGACTAACACCACTATTAAGAAGACCAATCAGTATATGTTCGATCGACAAAGAGAAAAGTGAGTTCACGATGATATTCCGTGCAGAGGGTGAAGGAACTAAGCTTTTAAAAGAAGCAAGCGTTGGACAACAAGTTGATGTATTAGGTCCTCTAGGTCAAGGTTATGATATTGAAACTCTTTCAGAAGGTAATACAGCACTACTAGTTGGTGGTGGAATAGGAGTACCTCCAATGTATGAACTTTCGAAGCAATTTAAAGCTCGTGGTGTAAATGTCATCCATGTGTTAGGATTTGCATCAAGTAACGTAGCTTTTTATGAAAAAGAATTTTCAGAATTAGGACCAACTTTTATGGCAACAGTAGATGGAACGCTAGGCACGAAAGGTTTCGTAACAGATGTAATTCGTGAAAAAGAACTTCAATTTGATCAATACTTTGCATGTGGTCCAACTGTGATGTTAAAGGCTTTACAACAGCAATATAAAGGGATGAAGGATGGCTATATATCACTTGAAGAACGAATGGGCTGTGGAATCGGAGCGTGTTTTGCATGTGTATGCCATACTGAAGACGGGTCATATCGAAAAATTTGTAGCGATGGACCAGTATTCCAAGCTGAGGAGGTAGTACTATGATTTCATTACAAACAAAACTCCCTGGCTTAGATTTAAAAAATCCTATTATGCCAGCTTCTGGTTGCTTTGGATTTGGTAGAGAGTTTGCAAATCTTTACGATCTAAGTATTCTTGGAGCGATTATGATAAAAGCAACAACAGTTGAAACGAGGTACGGAAATGAAACACCTCGCGTTGCTGAAACTCAGGCGGGCATGTTAAATGCGATTGGACTACAAAATCCTGGTTTAGAAAAAGTAATTGATGGTGAATTAAAATGGTTATCAAATTATGATGTACCAATCGTTGCAAATATTGCTGGTTCAACTATTGAAGACTATGTAACAGTCGCAAAAGAAATTTCAAAAGTAAGTAATGTAAAAGCATTAGAATTAAACATTTCTTGTCCAAATGTAAAATGTGGTGGGATTGCATTTGGAACGGATGCTGCAACAGCAGCGGAAGTAACGAAGAAAGTTAAAGAAGTAAGCGAAGTTCCGCTATACGTAAAATTATCACCGAATGTAACGAATATTGTTGAAATCGCAAAAGCAATTGAAAATGCTGGAGCAGATGGTTTAACAATGATCAATACATTACTAGGGATGAGACTAGATTTAAGAACAGGTAAACCAATTTTAGCTAATAAAACTGGTGGGTTATCAGGTCCTGCTATTAAACCAGTCGCGATTCGAATGATCCATGATGTAAGCCAAGTAGTAAACATCCCAATTATCGGAATGGGTGGGGTTATGAATGCTGAAGATGCACTAGAATTTTTCCTAGCAGGAGCAAGTGCAATCGGTGTAGGTACGGCAAACTTCGTTGATCCATTTGTTTGTCCAACAATCATAAATGAACTACCAGAAGTGCTACACAAGTATGGATATCAATCAATTGAAGAATGTATCGGAAGGAGCTGGAAACAACATGTCATCACAAGTGGTCATCGCGCTTGATTTTTCATCAAAAGATGAAGTAATGAATTTTGTAAAAAAATTTCAGAAGTCTCTATATGTAAAGGTAGGGATGGAGCTATTTTACAAAGAGGGTCCAGCGATTATAAAGGAATTAAAAGAATTAGGACATCAAATCTTCTTAGACTTGAAACTTCATGATATTCCAAATACAGTAAAACATGCAATGAAAAATATCGCATCTCTAGAAGTAGACATGGTTAATGTACATGCAGCTGGTGGTACGAAAATGATGAAGGCAGCATTAGAAGGGCTAGAAGAAGGCACTCCAGCTGGTAAAAAAAGACCATTACTTATAGCTGTAACACAACTGACTAGCACATCAGAAGAACAAGTAATTCATGAACAAGGAATTTCTTCTTTACAAGATTCGATTAAACTATATGCTGCGATAACAGAAGAAAGCGGACTTGACGGTGTAGTTTGCTCTCCACTTGATGTAGAGTTAGTTCAAGCAGCTGTTGAAGGTGAGAACTTCCTTACAGTAACCCCAGGAATTCGCTTAGCAGACAATAGTGTTGATGATCAAGTACGAGTAACAACTCCAGCGAAAGCTAGACAATTAGGAAGTAGCTATATTGTAGTAGGGCGCAGTATTACAAAAAGCGAAAATCCAGTAGAAGCATATGAAGAAGTAATAGCACAATGGGAGGGCGTAACAATATGAAAAAAAATATCGCAGCAAATTTATTAAGCATTGGGGCAGTAAGCCTTCAACCTGAAACTCCATTTACTTGGGCATCAGGAATCAAATCTCCAATTTATTGTGATAATCGCCTAACTCTTGGCTATCCAGAAATTCGTAAAAATATTGCTAAAGGCTTAGTGGAATTAATTCAAACTAAATTTGGTAATGTAGATGTAATCGCAGGAACTGCAACTGCTGGAATTCCACACGCAGCTTGGACGAGTGATTTAATGGAATTACCAATGGTTTATGTACGTAGCTCTGCAAAAGGCCACGGCAAAGGAAACCAAATCGAAGGACCAATTAAAACCGGACAAAAAGTAGTTGTAGTAGAAGATTTAATCTCTACTGGCGGCAGCGTAATCACATGTGTTGAAGCATTACGCGAAGCAGGCTGCGAAGTACTAGGAGTAGTCTCAATCTTCACATACAATCTACCAGCAGCAGTAGAGAAGTTTAGTGCAAATGACGTAACATACTATTCTCTAACAGACTATGACACACTAGTTGAAGTAGCAAAAGAACAAGGTTCAATCGAAGCAGAACACGTAGCAAAACTAACTGCATGGAGAAAAAATCCACAAGATGCTAGTTGGATGACTGTTGAAGTTTAATACTTAGAGTAGGAAAGATGACTTTTTTGAGTCATCTTTTTTTGTGGAGAAAAAAATGATTGACGCAATAAAAATACGAAAAATGGCAATTAAATATAAGGAGAATCACAATTAAACACAGTAAAATCGAAAATATATATCATCTAAAAAGATTTTAGGAAGCATAAGAAATGAATAGCCCCTTCACCTTAAAGTTTCTAAAAACAAATTACTAGATAATGAATTAATAAGTTTGTGAACTATTCATACAATTGATTGAAGGACATTAAAAAATTGGAGGGGTATGAATGTCAATCGGAAAACATTTTCTTTCGAATAGTTTAAAGGAATTCAAAGGGATAAAAAAGCTTGGTGATTGTTCGATGGATCAACTAAATAATGACGAGTTACACATCAAACCTTCTAGTGAATCCAATAGTATATCCATCATTGTAAAGCATTTAAGCGGCAATATGATGTCTAGATGGACGGATTTTCTCACGACAGATGGCGAAAAACCATGGCGAAATCGTGATGTTGAGTTTGAAGGAAAATACGAATCAAAGGATGAATTATTAGCAGATTGGAATAAAGGATGGAATGTCGTATTTAACACGCTAGAAAGTCTACAAGAAGAAGATGCGTTAAAAACGATTAAAATACGTGGAGAAGATCATACCGTTTTACAAGCAATACAAAGACAAATCAGTCATTACGGAAATCACATTGGTCAAATTGTTTATATTGCTAAGCTAATAAAAAATAAGGAATTTAAGAGTTTGAGTATCCCAAAAGGAAAATCTCAAGAATTCTTAGAATACAAACTGAATGAATCAAAAAAATCTACGACTTAGGACGTAGATTTTTTTATCAAGGAAGTAGACTTTGATAGCTGTGAAGCAAACTTGACTCAAATAGCCGATTTTAAGGATTTTCGAAAAAAAAGAAGTGTCACAAAAGAGTCTTAAATTAAGTGAATTTTAGTAAACTTTTCCTTGTATAATATTCTTGTATAGAATTGTGATAAATGATTCGACAGAGAAATTAGTATACTTCACATATCACTCTCTATTACAAATATAAAATAATTTGTAAAAGGAGACGGTAAAATGAAAAAATTAATTGGAGTAAGTGTCTTATCTGCAAGTTTAGTCCTTTCTATCACACCTATTAGTTATGCTAACACAAACGATTTACCTTATGTAAAAGAAATTTTAGCCTTACAACCAGATGTTACAGAAAAAGAATTGTTAAAAGACGTAGAATCCATTTCTGAAAACACTGGTGATACGCAAGAAATTATATTGGAACAACTTTTTAGTGAGCTTAAACAAAACGAAACTCAGGGGTTATCAGAAAATTGAAAAGCTAGAGGGGGCAGTGGTGGTACTGTTTCTGTTGGAAAAGGAGTAAAAGGCCAGATTTACTATACTGCATCACAAACTGCTTATTTAAATCATGGACATGTAGGGATGTATTATAATACTGAAACTGTAGTTGAATCTGTACCAAAAGTGGGAGTTCGTAAACTAAATTACAAAAACAGACTAGTAGACAAAGGAAATGCACAAGTAAAATCCGTTAATACTACAACTGCAAAACGAAATGCAGCTGCCGACTGGGCATACAGTCGAGTTGGTAAAGATGATTACACTTACAATTTTGCAACGAACCGTAAAACAGATCATTATGGTGCTAAAAATTGTGCAAAGTTAGTATGGTCTGCATATAAGTTAAAAGCAGATTTAGATTTAGATAAAGACAAAGGAAATGGTGTATATCCAAGAGATATTCGTGATTCGAAAGATACAACGCTAGTCCGTAAAATATAAAATTTTAAGTTGAACAGTTTGATTTATTGCCTTTTAGTAAAGTTTAGGAGAAAAAAATGAAAAGAAAGTATAAATATATCATACTATTTCTAGCTTCCTTACTTGTTATTTACAGTTGTTATTTTATTGTTAATAAGATTAGAGTTTCTCCATTTATCCTAAAAGAGGAGACCATTCGAAAGAATAACTTTTTAGATGATAAACAAGCCGTCTTATATTATTCTTCTACAGCGGACCAAGATATGGATGATAGAGGGATTAGTATTGTGATCTTTGTTGATAATGACGGTGTAGCTAGAGGTTATAAAATGAAAGGATTAGAACTTGGTAGTGTTGGGGTAGGTGAAACTGGCCTTTTATTAGAAGATAAAGAAACGCTACGATTAATTGGGAATAAATATAAAGAAGTTAAAATGAAGTATCAACATACGGGAGAACAAACGGGATATTTAAAAAATCTAAATCTCTATTTTACTATTTTTAATTCAGGTTTTGTAAAAAATGGTTATGCTTCAAATGTATTATATGGAAATGAGAAAGGATTTAAAAAAGGAAATATACCCCATTATATTTCTACATCAGGTGTAGATAAAAATGAAATACTAATTTTAACAGAAGATATTGAGAAAAATACTCGTCATTTACGGAAAGTTAGTTTCGACGACAACAAACTAAAAATAAAAGATTTAACCGAGCTAAAAAAACGATCTGGTTATGACAGCTACGGTCCTAGTTCACAGATTATTAGTGATGAAAATTATTACTACATGGTACTTGGGGAAAGTAAACAAGAGAATTTGAAAGATGAGAATGAAGTACTATTGCGAATTAATAAGAAAACATTAAAGCAAGATTTAATCACTCTTGTTTCCTATAAAAATAAAACCAGCAATCAATTGACCGCAACAATTCCTTACAGTCCAGATGATTCGATTTATCTTTATGGAAAAGAGCTTTTCTTTGCAAATGGATTAGGTGAAGTTTACACAATGGACACTACTAGTAATCTAGTGAAAAAGAAATTTACAATTGAAAATCCACGAAAAGGGCCATATCGCTATGGAGAGCAAACATATTTCAAAAATGATTCAATGTTTGTTGTAAGGTATGATTCAAAAAAGAAAGTTAAATATTATATTGAGCAATATTCTCTGGAAACTGGCAAAAAAACAAATGTAGTTCAAATGAAAGGAGTAGAGGAAATATTGTCATCAGTAAAAGGGAAATCCGTTCATGCATACGATTTTAAAATATTACATTGATATTGATCAAACTGCTGATGAATTTCTCTGCAAAATCACCCAATATAATAAAATATTATCTACCCTCAATATTAGCGCCAATTTTGTATTTTATTTGGGGCAGGGACGATACTTATAGCTTGTAAATATAGATAGCTACTTCTTAAAATCTACGACTAATGTTGTAGATTTTTTTATGCTTATTCAGTCAAATCGTGTAAAAAAATTCAATCAATATAATGAAGAAATCGATTAATTGAAAGATTAGAATATATCTTGAGATTGGTTAAAGGGATAATGAGGAACTTTCGGGATTTTTTATTCAACATAAATAGAAAAAATATCTCGGAAAATCCATTTATACAATTACTTTAATCCTGGTAAAAATTTTAATAGTGAAAATAGTTCGAAAATATTGTAAAATGTTACAGGTTAGGGGGATGGCAATAGATGAAAATTTTAATCGAAACAGTTAAGCATTTTAAACCGTATTGGAAAGTATTTTTGATTGCTTTTGCATGTTCATTAATTGCTGGCGCATTTGCGATTATTCCGCCGATTTTGACTGGTAAATTGGTCGATGAGATTGTTGGTGGTCCTGATTCGAAAATGATTTTTTATTTAATTTTAGGGATTATGCTTTCATTCTTATTTAAGGTTGGTTTTGAATCATTACAAGAATTTATTCAAGTGAAAATTGGTTTAGATGTCATTACAGATATGCAATTACGTGCTTTTACAAAGCTTCAAAAAGCACCGATGACGTTTTTTTCGACAACACCACGAGGGGATATGTTATATCGGCTAACACATGATGTAGAGTCTGTTCAAAACTTGAATAATACAGTTATACCCCGTTTTATTCAACAAGTAATTGCGGCAATTGCAGCATTTATAGCGGTGTTTCCTTTATATTGGCCAGCTGCTGTAGTCATGCTTATTGTATTTGCGATTTATTTAGTTCCTTCTTTTTTAATTGGTAAAAAAGTAAGAATAATGGGCGCTATAGCTCGTGATATGAGTGCTGATTTATATAATCACACTCAAGAAAGTATCGAATCTGTTCGTTTAGTGCGAACGTTTCAAACACAGGATAAAGAAAATAAAAAATTAGAAGATAAGCTGTCTGTATGGAAAAGATTTGCCATTCGTTTGGCTTTAATTGGGAAGGTTAATTGGCGTTTAGGAAATGTGTTTAATAATGGTGCACCAGGGGTCATTATGTTAATTGGTGGATATTCGATCTGGCAACATGAAATTTCAGTTGGTACGTTAATTGCTGTTCTAGGTTTTATTCCGACAATGTTTATGCCTGTTCGCTCGTTAGCTGAAAACGCATTAACAATTCAACAAGCAATTCCTGCACTTGAAAGAATATATGAGTACTTTGACCTACCAGCAGAACAACCTGATGATTTACCAAAATTTGGAGTAGTGAAAGGTGATCTAGAAGTTAAAAATATTCGATTTACTTATCCAAATTCAACGGAAGAAGTCTTAAAAGATGTTTCATTTTCAATTAAAGCAGGTCAGCATATTGGGATTGTTGGTTCAAGCGGTGGGGGAAAAAGTACTTTAATTCAGTTATTACTCGGCCTATACCAGCCTTCATCAGGATCGATTTTTGTTGATGGTAAAGATTTATCAGCTCATGATTATCAATCATTACGCCAAAATATTGGTGTTGTTTCACAAGAAACATTTCTATTAAATAGTACATTAAAGCAAAATTTACTATATGCTAAACCGAATGCAACTGATGAAGAACTTGGGCTTGCAGTTGAAGCTGCGGACTTATCTGATTTAGTTGATTCACTTCAAGATGGTTTTGAAACGATTGTTGGTGAAAGAGGATTGAAATTATCTGGTGGTCAAAGACAACGAGTAGCACTTGCAAGAGCAATATTACGTCATCCTCCAGTATTAATTTTCGATGAGGCTACATCATCATTAGATGGAGAAACAGAGGAAAAAGTACAATCTTCACTTGAAAAGTTAATACCAGGTCGTACAACCATTACGATCGCCCATCGACTTGTAACTGTTAAAGATGCTGATTGTATTTTGTTATTAGATAAAGGTCGTATTGCTGAACAAGGCACTCATGAAGAATTATTATCATTGAAAGGTCAGTACTATCAACTATATATGGCTCAATACAGTGAACTAGAAAAGGAGAGTGCTGTATGATGCAGAAAAATACTAAAAAAATAGGCGATGGAAAAAGAGTCATAAATTTTCTCAAGCCTCATAAAAAATGGGTATTTGCAGATTCATTTGTAATTGCTTTAAGTCAAGTTTGTGCAGCATTAATACCAACACTCGGAACGGGTTGGTTAATTGATCATATACTCCCAAATCATGACAATGCATTATTATGGGGATTAATGTGGTTGCTTGTTATTGCTGCAATTCTTGATTTAATTTTAATGGTCATTGATGAGTATTTTTGTCATCATATTGCTAAATCCGTTACAAACTGGCAAAAATTACGTTTATTTAAGCACTTGCAAATTTTACCTTATTCATACTTTCATCAATCAAAATCTGGTGAATTATTAGCACGAGTATCTGATGATCCAGATACACTGCATAATTTTTTAGCATGGGAAGGCTCTACTTTTATGGCTTCTGTACAAGGCGTATTTATCTATAGTATTGTCTTACTTTGGATTAATCCGTATTTAATGATTACTAGTGTTGTTTTAGGTGTTTTATTTTACTTAACTTCTAATAAAGTAGGAGCTCGTACTAGAATTGCTTCAGCTAAAGCTAGAAATGAAGCGTCACGGTATTTAGAAAGATTACGTGAATCAGTAACAGGGATTCAACTTTCAAGAATACTAGGGGCAACGGATTATGAAATTCAAAGTGTTGCCGATATCCGTAAATCATTTATGAAGGAATCAATCATCGAATTAAAAGCAAGAATGCAATCAATTGTCGTAATTGGTAGCTATAATGGATTTGCTTTAGCAGCTGTCTATTTTATAAGTGTTTTACTAATTTCAAATGATCAAATTACAACGGGACAAATGTATACGGCTGGGGGACTGGTAACGATTGCGGCTAATGAAATTCAAAGAATGCTTAGAAACTGGCTATCAGTACGTAGAACTGGTCCAGCATTAGATCGCTCTGAAAAATTGTTAGCTGAAAAAGTTTCAGAGTTTGAAGTACAAGAAGGTGAAAAATTAACCTCGGTTAACGGGTTAATTGAATTTAAAGATGTTAAATTTGCGTATCCAACGAAGGAAGAATTTGTGTTAAATGGATTGTCATTTCATGTGAAACCAGGGGAAGCGGTTGCTGTAGTAGGACCAAGTGGTGCTGGAAAGTCAACAATTGTAGATTTATTATTAGGTTTCTATCCGTTAAATGATGGAATAATAGAAATAGATGGATTACCAATTGAAAAAGCAAATGCAAAATGGATTAGAGATTCCATCTCATTTGTTTCACAAGATGTCCAGTTAAGAAATGGTAGTTTAGCAGATAATATTCGTATAGGAAATGAATTGGTGACAGACGATGAAATGATTAATGCGCTAAAAGATAGTGGATTATCAGACTTTCTAGATTCATTACCAGAAGGGCTAGATTCATCAATTGGTGAGCGTGGGGCACTATTATCTGGTGGTCAAAAACAAAGATTATCTTTAGCAAGAGCTTTAGTGAAAAACTCTCCTATTCTAATTTTGGATGAAGCAAGTTCCGCTTTAGATCCGATTACAGAGTTGCAAATAAATGAAGCAATTCAACAGCGAAAATCAAAACAATCTGTCATCGTAATTTCACATCGATTATCTACCGTATTAACTGCTGATCGAATCGTTGTACTAGAAAATGGTAAAGTAGTAGAAGAAGGTACGCATCATTCTTTATTAGAAAAAGATGGCGTTTATTCAAGATTATTTAAAAGAGAAGCCGAAACTGGTGAAAATGTAATTAGTGTATCGTAAACAAATTAAATAGGAGTGTTAAAATGGCTAATATTTCAATAAAGCTTTACGAAACAAAAGATGAGTTAAGAAAAGGCTTTGAAGTATTAAAACAACTTCGTACCCACTTAAACGAAGAATCGTTTTTTAATTTGTATGAAGAAATGCAAAAACAAGGATATCATTTATTTGCGTTAGAAGATCAAGGAGTAACGGTTGCAGTCGCTGGAGTTAGTATAATAACAAATTTCTATAATGGTAAACATGTATTTGTTTATGATTTAGTGACGGATGAGAGTAAACGCTCAAATGGTTACGGTAAGAAATTACTTGATTTTATTTCTGATTTTGGAAAAAGAAATGACTGTCAATTAGTTACACTACAATCCGGTGTCCAAAGAATTAATGCGCATCGTTTTTATGAACATAAAATGGAGTATAAAAAGCTTTCTTATTCTTTTAGTAAAGATATTGAATAATCATAAAAAGCCCTAATTATTTTTAGGGTTTTTTATGATTTAGTTTTGATATTTCAATAGAAAAAGATCTCAAAGACATCTTTTCTTATTCTAAAGTTTTAAAATTTTAATCCCAAAACTTTTAAGTGTAAACTTAGTATCATATGATTCTTTTTTATTTGTAAGAACATTTATGATCGTTTTACCAACTAATAAATCAGGTGTTTTAATGGTAATTTTTTTTGGATTATTACTTAAGATAAAAATAAATGTATCATTATCAAATTTTTTTGAATAGACAATGACGTTTTTATCGTTATTTACTTCGATAAAGTTAAATGAACCGTCATTACCGATTGCCTTATATTTTTTTCGAAGTTTTATTAATGTTCGGATATAGTTAAAGAGTAGACGATTTTGACGTTCTACATCCCAAATCATACATTTACGACAGTCTGGGTCTTGTTTACCCGTCATGCCGATTTCATCTCCATAATAAATACATGGAGCTCCTGGAAATGATAGTTGAAATGTGTATAAAAGCTTTAATTTATCAATGTTTTCGTTACAAACTGTTAAAACACGAGGAGTATCGTGACTTCCAAGTAAGTTAAAAGCTACTTCATTAATATTTTGTGGATACGAATGAAGTACATCACTAATAATATTCGTAAATTTTTCTGCATTAATTTTATCCTTAGCAAAGAAATCTAATGCTCCATTTGTAAAAGGATAATTCATTACCGCATCAAACTGATCGCCAAGAAGCCAGGGCATTGAATCATGCCAAATTTCTCCTAAAATATAAAGTTCAGGATTGATTGATTTAATTTCTTTTCTAAACTCTCTCCAAAATGCGTGATCTACTTCATTTGCAACATCTAATCGCCATCCATCAATCTTAAATTCTTTGGCCCAGTATTTACCAACCTTTAATAAATACGATTTAACTTCAGGATGCTCAGTATTTAATTTTGGCATTGAAGGTACAAAAGCAAATGCATCATAGTTAGGCACGGGATCAGTTACAATCGGGAATTCTATTAAATGGAACCAGTCCTTGTATCTTGATTTATCTTGATTTTTTAAAACGTCCTGAAATGGTTCAAAGAAATAACCACAATGATTAAACACAGCATCCAACATAACTTTTATATTTCTTTTATGACACTCATCTACTAATCTCTTAAACGTTTCTTTTGTACCAAATTGTGGATCAATTTCCATATAATCTATTGTGTCATATTTATGATTTGAGAATGCTTTAAAAATTGGTGTAAAGTAAATTCCACTAATTCCTAATTCGACAAGGTGATCTAAATGATGAATAACTCCTTCAAAATCGCCCCCGAAGAAATTGTTTGAAGAAGGCTCTTCACTTTCCCATGCTAATACACCTTCAGGATTGATTGACGGGTCTTTGTTCGCAAAGCGCTCTGGGAAAATTTGATACCATACCGTTTCCTTTGCCCAGCTTGGTGCTTTAAATACATCTATTTCGTTTAAGAATGGAAAGCAGAAGTAATAAGCTGTATCGTCTGTTGGAATTTCATCATAAAATCCTCTTTCAGTATATGTAATTGTTTCATCTAAACTACTAATCTCAAAACCGTATCGCAGTCTACGAAAAGGAGGTTTTATTTCAATAAACCAATAATCGAATAATTCAGTACTACCACTCTTTTTCATTTCTGTTTTATTTATTACCCAAGCCCCATCTTTCCAATCATATGGATCACCATGTATTAGATTAACAGAAGTAATGTCATTTTTACTTGTACGTAAACGTATATGTAGCGTTTCATTATTGTAAGCGTATGCATAGTTGTTTTTAGGGCGGTGATATATGGCTTGCTTTAACATTATGCTACCTCCATCTCGTAATTTAGACAATCGTTTGCTTAAAAAAAGAGTATAATTAAACGTTTTCAATGTCAATTGTTTTCAAAACCTATTTTTAAAATATTCAGTTTAATAAATGTGGAATGTGTGTTAGAGTCTAAAAGAAAAGTTAATTTATAGGAGATGAAAAATTGATTAGACGCTTTTAT
Source organism: Bacillus sp. AFS055030 (assembly GCF_002574545.1). Lineage (GTDB taxonomy): Bacteria > Bacillota > Bacilli > Bacillales > Bacillaceae_G > Gottfriedia. The sequence continues at coordinate 18,625 of NZ_NUGT01000032.1, read as the reverse complement.
AATAACCGCTTTAGTTTAAAAGGTATATATGGATCAAAAGATAATAAACTAATATTTGTTTTTATTCAATGTATCTTAGTAGGCTCACTAATTGCATTTCCACTAGTTTTCCAAATTGTACAAACAGATTCGGAGAGATTAAGTGAAAGAGTATTCGCACCGTTTTACGAAAATAAAGGATGGCAAAATGAAGTTCCGAATTGTACTTTTAATAAAAATTTGACTTGTTCTATTGAAAAAACGAGAATAATAGATAATAAAAACCAACGTCTTGTAATAGATCCTAATGATCAATTTGTCATAAATGATAAAGAGAAGACAACAATAATCTTAGGAAAAACACACATCCATGTGAATGTTTTAGGATTTGATTTATATGGAGGATATAATAGTCAATTAGTTGATGTATTTAATCTACAAAATTATAATCAATTATTTACCGGAGTTGTTTCAAGCGTGAAAATGCAAGCAGTTGCAATGGCAATGCAACTTTTATATCCAATTACGATTATTACAAATATCATATTTATCGCTATTGTGGCTTTGATGTCTTTGTTATTTAATATTGGAAATTCAAATAAATTGACTTATAAAAAATTTTTTTCGTTTCTAGCTTATTCAGCTACGGTACCAGCAATATTTGCTTTAATCGTTGGAACAATGATCTCAATGGCTTTTGTATATATAATATTTAACTTCGGTTTTATATTATTTAGTTATTACATCTACAGAAAATATAATAGAGTAGCGTAAAGGCTTTAAGTAGGAAGGGAGACTACAACAGGTCTCTCTTTTTTGTTTGAAAAACTAGAGTTCTAAAGAATAGTTAGGAGTGGAGATTTAGTAGGATTACTCTACTGATCTATTGTTTAGATGTAAAACTAGGTAAAAAGCTAGATATGAGCATTTGGAATTAAACTTTTTTAAAAAATAGTTTAAATATACAAAATAGTTTGACAATAAAATAGTAGTAGATTATTATAAAGTTGTGAAAACGCTTGCTATATTTTATGAAAAAATCTTGTAAGGGGGAAACCAAAATGAAGCTAAAATCGATGTTTGCTGTATTTGCGACAGTAAGTTTAAGTTTAGGTGCATTAACAGGTTGTGGTACTTCAAAGGAAACTGCAAATACTGCAAAAGAAAAGAAAGACGACCTTCCATGGGACGAACAAGCAAAAGGTTACAAGATGGAAAAGGATGTACTGAATGGTAAAGAACCATTAAAAGTCTGGCTAGATAACGATGATTATGCAAACGGTATCATTCAAGCGTTTAATGCTAAGTATCCAAAAGTAAAAATTGAGTATGAAAAAGTTGGTGCTGTAGATACTCGTGCAAAAATGGAACTTGATGGTGAAGCTGGTTTAGGTGCAGATGTTTTTGTTCAACCTCATGATGGGATCGGTGCATCTTTAGAATCAGCAATTATTGGTCCGATGGGACGATACACTGATCAAATTAAAGATCATTTCTTAGATGCTTCTGTTGGAACAGTGATGAAAGACGATCAAGCATACGGCGTGCCAATTTCGACGGAATCGGTTGCACTATTCTATAACAAAACATTATTAAAACAATTAACAGGTTCAGACACTGCTCCTACAGAGTGGGATCAAATTACTGAATTAGCTAATACATATAATGACAAAAAGAAAAATCAATGGACAATTCGTTGGGAAGCAGGAAATTCTTACACGAGCTATTTCTTCTTATCTTCATATGGTTATGACTTATTTGGTAAGGATGGTAAAGATGCATCTCAAATTGGCTTTGATTCATCAGAAGTAAAAGCGGCTCTTGAGTCTTTAAAAGCTGCACGTCAAATCTGGGATGTAAACTCAGCTGATGCTACAAATGATACAACAACTCTTGAATTTGCTAAAGGAAAAACACCATTCTTAATTACTGGTCCTTGGGCAATTGCTGATGTGCAAAAAGGTGCTGACAAAAATAAATTTGAATTTGGAATTGCTAAACTTCCAAAAATTAATGGTAACCAACCAATAACATTCTCAGGTAACCAAATTGCAAACGTATCTTCTTATTCTAAACATCCAGCGGCTGCGCGTATATTTGCAATGTTCTTAGGTTCTAAAGAAGGCGCTGAAGTTCTTTATAAAACAACTGGGAAATTACCAGCTCTTAAGGAACAATATGCAAGTGAAGTTACTGGTTTAGGCAAAGATGAATTGCTTAAAGGAGTTGCAGCTCAAGCTGCATTCTCAAAACCGATGCCTTCAATTCCTGAAATGGCTAACTGGTGGGATCCTGCTAAAAACATGATTGTTAATGTATGGGATGGCTTAATGTCTCCGGAAGCTGCTCAAAAGAAAGCGGTTGAAGATTACGAAGCTTTACAAGCAGGTAAAAAATAATGCATTAACATGCAGCCTCTCAAACAAAATGAGAGGCTGTATTATCAACTAATTATGCAAGCGATTTCGAAAATTTGCATCATTTGAGATAATGAAAAATTATTATGAAGATTTTAGTGCCGAATTTTGGTGCGAGAGGGGGAGATATAAGCATGGAAGCGGCTAGAGTTCTGGAACATCAGCCTAATTTACCTAATAAAGAATCGAATAAAATGAACCCATCACTATCTGCCATTCTCTCAGTTTTGATTTGGGGATTAGGACAAGTAGTCAATAAACAATATTTAAAAGGTATGTTCTTTTTTACAATTCAAATAATAGTTTTAGCCATTGAAGTTTTAACAGGTCATTACACTAATCTTTCAGAGGGGTATTATTTAAGAGAAAATGGTGGTTTTTTTATTAAAGGGTTATGGGGATTAGTGACGTTAGGTACACAGCCCCGTACGATGGGAATTACAGGATTAACTGAAGGAGATCACTCAATTGTACTACTAATAAATGGAATAATATCGTTCATTTTAATTTCTATTCTTCTAGGAATCTATTATTGGAATATTAAAGATGCTTATAAAGTAAGAAAGATATTTAATGAAACAAATATACTGCAAACTTCTAAAGAATATCTTACGGACTTGTGGGATGGAATGTTTGAATTTATTGTATTAATACCATCGATTATTATGCTAACATTTATATCTTTAATGCCAATTATCTTTGGAATATTAATTGCTTTTACAGATTATAATAAATTTCATTTGCCGCCTACTAAATTAGTAAACTGGGTTGGATTAGAGAATTTTATCAATTTATTTAGCCTACCAATTTGGACTCATACATTTACAGGAGTATTTACTTGGACGTTTGTTTGGGCAATTCTTTCTACTGCTACATGTTTCTTTGGTGGTTTATTCATGGCAGTAGTCATAAATAGTAGTCTAGTAAAAGGTAAGAAATTCTGGCGTACAATCTTTATTTTACCTTGGGCGATTCCAAGCATGATTTCTCTTCTTGTATTCAAAACATTGTTTAACGGTCAATTTGGACCAATCTCACAATTTTTAGTCAATATCGGTTTGACAGATGAGCGAATTAATTGGTTTACAGATTCTAACCATCCTAATTTAGCTCGAATAACAATTATTGTTATTAATTTATGGCTAGGATTTCCATACTTCATGGCATTAATGACAGGGGTAATGACTAGCTTAGATAAAGAAATATATGAAGCTGCTAAAATAGATGGGGCTTCAAAATCTCAGGAATTCTGGAAAATTACGTTCCCCTTAATAATAGCAGCAACAGCACCATTGTTAATTATGTCATTTGCAATGAATTTTAATAACTTCAATGTCATTTATTTTTTAACTGAAGGTGGACCAACAAATCCGAATTATCAATTTGCAGGTTCTACTGATATTCTTATAACATGGATTTACAAATTGACTCTTGATAATCGTATGTATAATATGGCATCTGTTATGTCGATTCTAATATTTTTAGTTATTGGATCAATTTCTGCGTGGAACTTTACTCGTACAAAGCAATTTAAAGAGGAGGAGTAAAATGTCTACTATTACACAATTAAATAGAAAAAGATTAAACTTTGGAAAAGGATTATTAACTACTTTAATTTATCTATTATTAACTTTAGTTGCTCTAGTTGTTTTGTTTCCAATTATTTGGATACTAGGATCATCGTTCGGTGAATCAACTGGACTCGCCAATGCAACACCTTTACCAAAAAATCCAACAATTATCCATTATCAAGAATTATTTGAGAAGACGAAATTTTCTCTATGGTATTGGAATACATTAAAAATTGCTTTAATTAATATGGTTCTTTCAATATTTTTATCAACATCAGCTGCATATGTCTTTTCTCGTTATAAATTTAAAGGAAAAAAATTTGGTATGATTGCAATGCTAGTTCTTCAAATGTTCCCTTCTTTTATGGGGATGATTGCTATTTATATCTTATTTTTAAACTTTGGACTATTAGATAATCACTTAGGACTAGTTTTAGTTTATGCAGCTGGACAAATTCCTTTTAATACGTGGTTAATAAAGGGGTATCTAGGAGCTGTTCCAAAGTCACTTGATGAATCAGCGATGATTGATGGAGCAACTAAAACACAAGTGTTCTTAAAAATTATTTTACCATTATCAAAACCAATTTTAACTTTTGTTGCATTAACCCAATTTATGGTCCCATGGATGGATTTTATTCTGCCACGTTTATTAATTAGCTCAAATGAAAAGAAAACACTTGCCATTGGCCTGTTTGATTTAATTAAAGGACAGACGAATCAGAATTTTACAATGTTCGCAGCAGGTGCAGTGTTAGTAGCAGTACCAATCACAATTCTATATGTAGTACTTCAAAAATATGTCATCCAAGGCGTCACTGCTGGAGCGAATAAAGGTTAATACAAAAAGAGTGGGGTCTTGCATCTCACTCTTTTTTTTCAAAAGAGATAATCAAAACAATTAATATACTTGTTTCTCTTTATGTTGCATCTTTTTTCTTTTCGGTTGTTCAAATCAAAGTGGGAACATAATATCGATGCAAAAAAGTAATTAAGCTTTACATAAAAGAGTAATTTATTCATGAATAACGCTTCCATTCATCATTCAAGAGTGATCATAAAAGGGTATGGAACAATTATTCTTGAAAATCAAAAATAAAGTAGTTGTAGTTAGACTTTTTTGACTCTGTAAATGGTATCATTAGTGTATCTTACTTAATGATATTTTAATGAAAGTTCGAGCTAGAAATGAGGTTATTAGGATGGGCATTACAATACATGAGGTAGCAAAAGCAGCTGGTGTTGCACCTTCTACTGTTTCTCGAGTAATTTCAGATAGTCCACTTATTAGTGAGCGTACAAAAAGAAAAGTAAAAAGAATTATGGAAGAGTTAGGGTATCACCCAAATATAAACGCAAGAAATTTAGCAAATAAATCATCTCAAACATTAGGTATTGTCATGCCTAGTTCAGCAAGTAAGGCATTTCAAAATCCTTTTTTCCCTGAAGTGATTAGGGGGATTAGTTCTACTGCTCATATTAAAGATTATTCCCTTCTAATTTCAACTGGTGAAACGGAAGATCAAATTCTTGAAGCAGTTAAAAAAATGGTAATGGGTAAACGTGTAGATGGTATTATTTTACTTTATTCACGTGAAAATGATCCAATTATTCAGTATTTATTAGACCAGGAATTTCCGTTTGTACTTGTAGGAAAACCATATCAAAATGTTGAAAGAATTACTTATATTAATAATGACAACTATGGTGCCGCTAGAGAAGTAACAGATATGTTTATTCGAAAAGGTCATACGAAAATCGCGTTTGTTGGTGGAAGTAGAAAATTTCTTGTCACTCAAGATCGATTAAACGGGTATTGTGACGCAATGAAATTAGCGGGCTTACCGCTTTCTAATGAATACATTTTCCATGATGATTTCTTATTCGAAAGCGGAAAAGTATCGATTGATCATTTAATGTCTCTAAAAAATCCACCAACAGCAATTGTAGCTGCAGACGATATTATAGCTCTTGGAATATTGAGTTCGCTTGCAGAACAAGGTATACAAGTACCTGATGAGATTTCAATTATTAGCTTTAATAACTTAGTATTCACAAAACTAGCAACTCCAAGTCTTTCATCAGTAGACGTTAACATTTTTCAACTAGGCAATGAAGCGACTAAATTAGTAATTGAAAAAATCCAATCAAATGACTCACTTTCAAAAAGTGTCGTCGTACCATATCGAATTATCGAAAGACAATCTAGTATGAGTTAAAAAATTCATTTCAAGAGTATGAAAAGGACTGTCTGATAGTCCTTTTTTTCATTCAAATCAGTGTTCATTCACTATGTATGTGATTTTTTATTAATTCAACAACATCTAAAAGATAGTTACTTTCGTGTGAAACAAACTGATTTTTATCTACTGATTTTTGAATTGGAATTTTTTCATCTGTTTCAGTCATTTGAAAACCAACAACTTCTACTGTATCTTTTAATCCATGTGCGAATTGATAAAATTGATTAAAATCAGCTTTGACTATACCTGAAACTTCTTCTTTTTGTAGGTGGAAATCTGTAAAAGGTTTTTCGCTTTTTAGTAAAAAAACATGACTCAATTCACGATCAATAATAGTATCTAAAATGATTGAATTTTTAATGGTGCCAAGTGGGATTACATCTTCCATTTTTACTTCAATTCCAAGTTCTTCTTTTACTTCTCTTAATCCATCTTGAACAGTTTCAGTAGATAATAAATGACCAGCTGCAGTTATATCAAATAAATTCGGATAATCCTTTTTTTGATGACTACGGATTTGAAAATAGATTGAAGCTTGGTTATCTACTATACTTAGTAACCAGCAATGAAATGTTTCGTGCCATAATCCCTTTTTATGTACTTCACTCCGTGGGGATTCTCCTATATGATTACCAGATTCATCAAAAATTTTAAGTAATTCTTCTACCATTTTACTAACCACCTTGTTATTTAATCTATGATCCTTGTACTTCATTAAAAAAAAATTTATCAGTTGAAGTATAACATGTATGACGAATGGCATGTTCATGAGTTAACTATTTTCTGAAAAGTTTACATTCATCCATAATTAGGTTAATTTAGTATTATATATTTGTAAAAGTTTGTCTGGTGTATAATGATTTGTAGACATTTTCACAGATGACTTCATTAAATTAAAATTATTAGGTGAATTGAAATGAGAATAGCTTTTTTTGACTCGGGAATTGGTGGGTTAACTGTCTTAAATGAGGCACTGAAAAAATTACCAAATGAAGATTTTTTATATTTTGCTGATACGCTTCACGTTCCTTATGGTACAAAGTCGAAGGAAGAAGTAAGTGCATTTGTAAAAAAGTCTGTAGAAATGATTATTAAAGAAGATGTGAAAGCACTTGTCATTGCATGTAATACGGCTACTAGTATAGCAGTAAATGAATTGAGAGAAATGTATGATTTTCCGATTATCGGAATGGAACCGGCTGTAAAACCAGCTGTTGAAATGAACAGAACAACTGGTAAGAGAGTATTAGTTTTTGCGACTCCACTTACGTTAAAGCAAAAAAAGTATAATGAGCTTATTTCAAGGGTGGACGATCTAAGTATTGTTGATTCATTGCCTTTACCAGAACTAGTTCATTATTGTGAGGAATTAAATTTTAATGAAAATTTTATGATTGATTATTTTAAAAGTAAACTTTCATTATTTAATATTGAGCAATATGGAACCATTGTTTTAGGGTGTACTCATTATCCATTTTATAAAAATATCCTAAAAAAGATTTTACCTGAAGATGTTCGAATTGTTGATGGAAGTAATGGAACTGTCAAACGATTAATCCAGCTTCTTGGAGAAAATGGCCAATTAAATGAAACTGGTCAAACAAATGTCAAGTTTATGTGTTCAAATAATGACATAGAATATATTGAGAAGACAAAAGAGGCTTTAAGCTACTTGCAGAATGAGAGATAAAAGATAAGCTAGATTTAGTCTTCTATAACGTGAAAAATGGTGCCCGTTAATAGGCACCATTTTTATTATTTCTTCAGTTTTAAAACAAGTTCTTCATCAGGTGTTACATACACTGTATTGTTTTGTTCGTATATGACAAAACCTGGTTTGGAACCATTTGGTTTTTTTACATTGCGAATTTGTGTGTAATCAACTGGCACTGAGCTTGATTGACGTGCTTTACTAAAATATGCAGCAATAATAGCTGCTTCTTTAATCGCAATTTCACTTGGATCCTTAGCACGAATGACAACATGAGAACCCGGGATATCTTTTGTATGAAACCAAAGTTCGTCTCTACTTGCAAGTTTATTTGTTAAATAATCATTTTGTTTATTATTTTTACCGACTAATAATTGTTCACCAGTAGTTGAGATGTATTCATCTAATGTGACTTTTTGTTTGTTTGATTTTTGGGCTTTTTTCGATTTTTTCTTTCTAATATAACCCGTCTCTACTAGTTCTTCTCTAATTTCTTCTAAATCACGTGGTGAAGCAGATTCAATTTGCTGAATAACTGTCTCTAAATAATCATTTTCTTCTGTCGTTAATTTAATTTGTTCTTCGATATGTGCGACTGAATTTTTAAGCTTAGTATATTTGGTGAAATAAGCTTGTGCATTTTCAGAAGGTGTTTTTAATGGCGATAAAGGAATAACCATTTTGGCACCATTTTCGTCATAGTAATTTATGACTTCAATTTCTTTCATACCTTTTTGTATTGCAAACATATTTGCTGTAAGTAATTCGCCTTGTAACTGAATTTTATCTGCTTTATCGGTATCTTCAAGACTTTTAAGTAATTTTTTAATTTTTTTCTTATTTTTTGTCAGTTCATTTTGTAACAGTTTTTCTAAGTCTCCGCTTTGTTGCTTTACTCGGTCACGTTCAGCTTTACCAAAGTAAAAAACATCTAATAGCTCACTTAAGCTGTCGAAAACAGTTTGTTCGGCTTGTAAGTGAGATAAATTAATGAAATAAAACATTTCTCTCGATTCTAAGCGGAAAAGTGAAGGAGTAAACTTTTTTAATTGTATTTCATTCATGATTGTTTTAAACGATTTATACAAATCCTCTTTTCCTTTATAGACAATTTCATTTGCGAGTAATGGAGAGATTCCGGAGAAATGTTGAACAATTGCTTCGGACGGTGATTTGTCACTTTGAGTTATAAGTTGATTAAACTCCTCTTTGGAAGTGACTTTATAAGGATCTTGTTTTTCTTGTTTAGGTGGAGAAATATAAGTAGCTCCAGGTTGTACTATTCGATGTCGATTAACGGCCATCGGTACATGCTTTATGCTATCTAATATTACTTGTCGTTCTTCATCAATTAAGATGATATTACTATGTCTACCCATTAATTCAATGATCAATGTTCGGTATTGTTCATCACCAATTTCATTTCTACTACGTACTTTCATGTTCACGATTCGCTCATGTTCTAATTGTGTAATGCTTTCAATGATGCCACCATTTAGATGTTTTCTTAAAAGCATTGTAAACATAGATGGTTCTGATGGAGTATCATAGTTTTGATTTGTAAAATGGAATCTTGCGTAACTAGGGTGAGCGCTTAATATTAGTTTGTAATTGGCACCATTTGCTCTCACGGTTAGTAGTACCTCATAGTTACTAGGTTGTACAATTTTTGATATTCTTCCAGTTGTTAATTTAGAAGCTACTTCGTTTGTCATAGCTCCTGTAAAAAGTCCGTCAAAAGACATATGTATCACGTCCTACTCTTTAAAAACACTATTTTTATTTTTGATCCTAAAATTTCTAATAACTTCCAGTATTACATTCAATCTTTCCCTTAAATCAACCTATTTTAAAAACTGTTTCATATCCATATATTAAACAATCAAGATCGTTCTAAAAGCGAATTCAATCATACAATATCTTGATTAGTCTTGTCACATTTTCAGTTGCTAAAAGCTAGATTTATTTTCATCATTATATCATTAATTTGGACGAGTCTGAATATGCTTTTATCAAGAGGTAAGGGGGACAACTTACCTAATGTTTAATTAGGGGTGAACGCGGGTATGAATTTTTATCGGATGAGAGCGGAAGAAGTCGTGCAAGTAACGAATACAAATGTATCCTCCGGTTTAACTGATGAGGAGGTAAAGAAAAGGCGAGCAACATTTGGGGCAAATGAATTAAGGGAATCAGAGAAAACTTCCAAACTCGTTTTATTTTTAAATCAGTTTAATGATTTTATGGTATTTGTTCTATTAGGCGCTACGATTATATCAATCTTTTTAAAGGAAGTAGTAGATGCAGTAGCGATTTTGGCAATTGTATTAATTAACGGGATTTTAGGATATTTTCAGGAAGCTAAAGCAGAAAAATCATTAGAAGCTTTGAAAGAATTGGCTGCTCCACAAGTAAATGTTTTGCGCGATGGACAATTTGTTAAGTTACCTTCAAAGGAATTAGTTGTTGGTGATATTATTAAGTTTTCAAGTGGTGATCGGATTGGTGCTGATATTCGCATAATCGAAGCATCAAGTTTATACATAGAAGAATCAGCGCTTACAGGTGAATCAGTTCCGGTTCAAAAAAGATTTGAATCAATTCAGTCTGATGATATTGGTATTGGTGATCAAGATAATATGGGCTTTATGGGAACACTTGTTACGCGTGGAAATGGGAAAGGTGTAGTTGTTTCGACAGGAATGAAAACAGCAATGGGGCAAATTGCAAATTTACTTCAAAATACAGAAACCATTGTTACACCTTTACAAAGACGATTAGAACAATTAGGTAAAATATTGATTATTCTAGCATTGTTTTTAACAGCTTTAGTTGTATTTATCGGTGTTTATCAAGGAAATGAATTATATCATATGTTTTTAGCGGGTGTGTCACTTGCAGTTGCTGCGATTCCAGAAGGTTTGCCAGCGATTGTAACAGTTGCTTTATCACTTGGGGTACAACGAATGATTAAAAAGAAAGCAATCGTTCGAAAGCTACAAGCGGTTGAAACATTAGGATGTGCTTCAGTCATTTGTTCAGACAAAACAGGGACAATGACCGAAAATAAAATGACTGTTACAAATATTTGGTCGGGTGGAGCGAGTTATGAAGTATCTGGAAATGGCTATGCAATTGATGGAGAGTTTACAAATAAAGACAGAACCATTAATCCAACATTAAATAAACAATTATTTCAAACTCTTGTATTCGGATCTATTTGTAGTGATGCACAATTGATTCAAAAGAAAAAAGAAATTGTATTAGATGGTGATCCAACTGAAGGCGCGATTGTTGTGGCAGGGTATAAAGCTGGAATCGATCGTGAATACGTAAATTCGAATTTTACTAGAATACATGAACTTCCTTTTGATAGTACACGGAAAATGATGTCGGTTGTTGTAAAAAATCGATCAGGTGAACAATTTGTGATTACAAAGGGTGCACCAGACGTCTTACTTTCAAAATGTAATACAATTTTATGGCATGAAAGGGAAGAACAATTAAATACGTTTAGACAAAATGCAGTAGAAAATATAATTGAAACTTATGCAAATAATGCACTCCGTACGATTGCGATTGCGTTTAAACCATTAAAATCAAATTCAATCATTGATGAAAGGGATCTCGAAAGTGATTTAACTTTTATTGGCTTACAAGGGATGATTGACCCACCAAGAGCAGAAGTTGCACAAGCTGTTCAAGAATGTAAAGAAGCTGGTATAAAAACGGTTATGATAACTGGGGATCATAAATTAACAGCTTCTAGTATAGCTAGAAAACTAGGAATCTTAAGAGATAATGGTAGAGTAGTAGAAGGGAAAGAATTAGATGCACTATCAATAGAGCAGATTCAAGAATTTGTAGAGGATGCTGCTGTGTTTGCTAGAGTATCGCCTGAACATAAATTAAAAATTGTAAAAGCCCTTCAAGCAAATGGACATATTGTTGCAATGACTGGTGATGGTGTAAATGATGCACCAGCAATTAAAGCGGCGGATATTGGTATTTCAATGGGGATTACTGGTACAGATGTAGCAAAGGAAGCTTCATCTTTAGTATTACTTGACGATAATTTTGCCACTATCAAATCAGCAATTAAAGAAGGTCGCAATATTTATAGTAATATTCGCAAATTTATTCGTTATTTATTAGCTTCAAATGTTGGTGAAATTTTAGTAATGTTGTTTGCGATGTTATTAGCTTTACCGCTACCACTTGTTCCAGTACAAATTTTATGGGTAAATCTAGTGACTGATGGACTACCAGCTATGGCATTAGGTGTTGATTCAGCTGAAGATGATGTCATGAAAAGAAGTCCTCGCTCGGTAACAGAAGGGATTTTTGCAAGAGGTTTAGGATGGAAAATTATTTCAAGAGGGTTCTTAATTGGATTTGTCACACTATTAGCATTCATTATTTCGTACAATCAACATCCAAATCAACTAGAATATGCACAAACAGTAGCATTTTCAACATTAGTATTAGCACAATTAATTCATGTGTTTGATTGTAGAAGTGAGCGATCCATTTTCCATCGAAACGTATTTGGAAATTTATATTTAATTGGAGCAGTTATCGTTTCTATGCTTTTAATGCTAGTAGTTATTTACTACCCACCATTACAACCTATTTTCAAAACGATACCAATCGTGCCAAGAGATTGGTTCTTAATTGGAGGTCTTTCATCTATTCCAACTTTTATGCTTGCAGGAGCATTATTTACTAAGAAAAAATAATTTGCGAACAAAATGGATAACCAATTTAAAATATGTTATAATTCCTTAAGGTAGTAGAGGTATGCTCTATTACCTTTTCTCTTTTACATATTGAATGAAATTTGGGAAATAAAATAGAGAGAAAATTAGTGTATTGGAAGTGGAACAATGGTCGTAAGTATGACAGGGTATGGTAAAGCCATTTTGTCAAATGAACAGTACAAAATACATATTGAAATGAAAGCAGTGAATCATCGATACTTAGAGACAATCGTTCGAATGCCAAGACAATTATTAGCATATGAAGATGCAATTAAGAAAATTGTAGCTAAGTATACTAGTCGAGGCCGAGTTGAGGTTTTTGTTACAATTGAGGGCTTATTACAACGTACATTACAAATAGATGAAGGCTTAATTCAACAATATAAAAAAGCGATTGAAAATCTTTCGGGCGAAGCGGAAAGTAAATCTTTTTATAATCCGATCGATTTATTAAAGCTACCGGAAGTTACTACTGTAAGTGAAGTAGAACAAATCAATGATAATTTTGAAGAATTATTATTAACGACTACTGAAAATGCATGTCAGCAATTTTTTGATGTTAAGTGCAAAGAAGGTGGACAACTTAAAAAAGATTTAATAGAAAGATTATCAGCAATTGAAGAATGTAAAAAACAGATTACTGTTCATTCTCCACTTGTTTTGAAATCTTATCGTGAAAAACTTCAATCAAAATTAGCGGAAGCTGAATTAACAACGGTTGATGAGCAAAGATTATTAACAGAAATTATGCTCTTTGCAGATCGATGTGACATATCTGAAGAATTAGTTCGACTGACTAGTCATTTAGAATTGTTTAATGAAACTTTACAAATAAAAGAATCAATCGGGAGAAAATTAGATTTTATCGTACAAGAAATGAATCGAGAAGTGAATACGATTGGTTCGAAAGCAAACTCATTAGATATTTCTAAACAAGTTGTTGAAATTAAAAATAATCTTGAAAAAATTAGAGAGCAAGTTCAAAATATTGAATAATGTAAAAGATTTGTTTATAGTTGCAAAGGTCCGGTAACAATGTGAATTAGAAGACTAATTAATTTTTTAATTGACTCTGACACACGAAAAAAGTAACGAGCGATTGACCTTTAGTAAATTAAACTGTCTAGAATTAGAAGGGTAGGGTCATAAATGAGGCATGAAAGAGGCTTATTAATCGTACTTTCTGGTCCATCTGGAGTAGGTAAGGGTACGGTGCGTAAAGCTATTTTTGATAATAAGGATTTAGATCTTCAATATAGTATTTCGATGACGACAAGAAAACCTCGTGAAGGTGAAGTACATGGAGTGGATTATTTCTTTACATCAAAAGAAGATTTCAAACAGAAAATAAATGAAGATAAGTTTCTTGAGTGGGCAGAGTTTGTAGGTAATTACTATGGAACGCCAATTGATTATGTTGAAAAAACATTAAGCGAAGGAAAAGACATTTTCCTGGAAATTGAAGTTCAAGGTGCCCTGCAAGTAAAAAAAGCTTTTCCTGAAGGAATCTTTATTTTCTTAGCCCCTCCGAGTATGAGAGAATTACAAAATCGAATTGTAACAAGAGGTACAGAAACTGAAGATGTGATTATGAATCGTATGAATGCAGCAAAAGAAGAAATTGAAATGATGGATGCTTACGATTATGTAGTCGAAAATGATCAAGTTGATTTAGCTTGTGAACGTATTAAAGCAATTATTTTAAGTGAACATTTAAAACGTGAACGAGTTGCAAATTATTATAAAAGAATGATGGAGGCCGAATAAACTATGTTATATCCTTCGATTGACCGTTTATTAACAAAATTAGACTCAAAATATACGCTAGTAACAGTTGCTTCAAAGCGTGCTCGCGAAATGCAAGTAAATAAAGATATTCGTGTTGAAAAACCTGTATCTGATAAATTTGTAGGAAAAGCATTAGAAGAAATTAATGCTGGATTATTATCTTATAGAAAACTTGAAGATGTTAAAGAAGATTAATATTTAACTGTGTGATGAGGCTGTCCCAAAACATTTGCTAATTATCCATATGACTAAAAAGGACAACGTGGTGTTTAACACCTCTCCTAAAAGTTTATGTGGTGATTAGAAATGGGGGCAGTCTTATTTTTGTGATAAAATAACCGAGTAGTTGATCCGCGAAAAGCGCTGTATTCGAAACAAGATTCAGACAACTAAGCTCATTGTTTAGCTTTTTTTTAGAAAAGTCTATAACATTTATTTAAAACATATTTGTGGTATCTTAGACATAGAACATCCAAAAGACCTATTTTTTGACATATTACATAGAAAGAATAAAATTTGAAAGGGTGAAGGTGAGTGGAACAAAAAAAGATTCTCCTATGTGTTACAGGTGGAATTGCAGTTTATAAAGCAGCAGCACTTACAAGTAAATTAGTACAAGCAGGATATGACGTTAAAGTAATGATGAGCCCTTCCGCAACTAAATTTGTGACACCTTTAACGTTTCAAGCTTTATCAAGAAATGATGTTTATATAGATACTTTTGATGAAAAAGATAGTTCTAAAATTGCACATATTGATTTAGGCGACTGGCCTGATTTAATCATCGTTGCTCCAGCAACTGCTAATACGATTGGAAAATTAGCAAATGGTCTTGGGGATGAAATGATTTTGGCAACTTTACTGGCTGCAACAAAACCAGTTTGGGTCGCACCTGCAATGAATGTTAATATGTATAACCATCCGATTGTACAAAAGAATATGAACACATTAAAAGAGATTGGTCATCGATTTATTGAGCCAAATGAAGGATATTTAGCATGTGGCTATGTTGGAAAAGGTAGATTAGCAGAGCCAGAAGAAATCGTTCAATATGTGAATGAATATTTTAAAAGAGATGTTGGTTTATTAAAAGGTAAAAAAATCATTATTTCTGCCGGTCCAACAGTTGAAAAAATTGATCCAGTTCGCTTTGTTTCAAATCATTCAACAGGAAAGATGGGCTATAGTATAGCAGAAGTTGCACTTTCTTTAGGAGCAGAGGTGATTTTAGTTTCTGGACCAACTAACTTAACACCACCTAAAGGCTGTAAATTTATCCAAATCGAATCTGCACAGGAGATGTTTGAAGCGATTTGGTCTTATTATCATGAGGCGGATGTTGTAATAAAAACAGCTGCAGTTGCTGATTACACGCCTTCGATTACTTATGACCAAAAAGTGAAAAAAGCAGATGGTGATCTGTCAATTGCTTTTAAACGTACAAAAGATATTCTATTAACTTTAGGTCAACATAAAACACATCAAATATTAGTAGGGTTTGCTGCAGAAACTGACCAAATAGATGAGTATGCAAAAAGTAAACTTTTAAAGAAAAATGCTGATATGATTGTTGCCAATGATGTAACAAAAAAAGGGGCTGGTTTTGGAACTGATACGAATATAGTTACCATATTTAAGCGTAATGGTGAAGTTAAACCACTTCCTAAAATGAGTAAAAAAGAAGTAGCAGAAGAAATATTACTTGAAGTTCATCACTTATTAAATGAGGTAGAAAGATGACATACGCATCAGTTTTAGTTGATGTATCAGTCAGACAAACAGACCGTCCTTTTGATTATAAAATACCAACTAGATGGCAGGATGCAATACAACCTGGAATGCGAGTAATTGTTCCATTCGGACCAAGGAAAGTTCAAGGATTCGTCTTGTCTATAAAGGAAACAACTAATTTAGAGAAGGTTAAAGAAATCGAAGAAGTTCTTGATGTCATGCCAGTATTAACAGAGGAGCTTCTTCTTTTAGGTTCTTATCTATCTGAAAAAACACTTTGTTTTTTCATTTCTGCATATCAAGCAATGCTTCCGACTGCTATAAAAGCTGTATATAAAAAACATGTTCAAGTTAAATCTGATGAGGCTTTAAATCAATTAGTTCCTGAATTAGCAAATCTATTTTCAGTCGTTAAAAGAAGAGAATGGACTGAAGTTGAAAGTCTAGTTAGTAAAATTTCATTAGTTCAACGAGCAATAAAAGAAGGACTGCTTGAAATTGAATATGAAGTGAAAAATAAAGCCAATAAAAAAACAGAACGTGTAGTTTCTCTATTAAAGGTATTAGACGAAGAATTACCTTTGATCAAATCTCCACAACAAAAAGACATTATTGAATACTTACGTATGAATGGTCAAACAAGTGTGAAGGAGCTAAAAGAATGTCTTGGCATTACGGATTCGCCTATAAAGACATTAGAGAAAAACGAGGTAGTTTCAATTAAAACAATAGAAGTCTATCGTGATCCTTATGAAGGTAAGGAAATCGAACTCTCTAAGCCTTTACCACTAATAGAAGAACAACAATCTGCATTTGAGCAAATTGTTTCATCATTTCAGGAAAGAAAGAATAAGATTCATCTTTTACACGGAGTAACAGGAAGTGGAAAGACTGAAGTTTATTTGCAAACTATTCAAGAAGTCCTATCTGAAGGGAAAGAAGCAATCGTATTAGTACCAGAAATTTCACTTACCCCACAGATTGTAGGGCGTTTTAAAAGTAGATTCGGAAATGATGTCGCAGTTCTACATAGTGGTCTATCGATCGGTGAGAAATATGATGAATGGAGAAAGATTCAAAGAAAAGAAGTTAAGGTAGTAGTAGGTGCCCGTTCTGCAATCTTTGCTCCATTTGAAAATATTGGCATGATCATCATTGATGAAGAACACGAGACGACATATAAACAAGACGAACATCCAAGATATCATGCAAGGGATATTGCAATTTGGAGAGGAGAATATCATCATTGTCCGGTCGTTTTAGGAAGTGCGACTCCAACACTAGAATCATATGCCAGAGCAAATAAAGGGGTTTATGAGCTAAATACAATGTCCAAAAGGGTAAATCAAGGTCCATTACCTGAAGTGGAAATAGTCGATATGAGAGAGCAGTTAAGAATCGGTAATCGTTCGATGTTTTCTACAGCACTACATGAAAAAATAATTGATCGATTAGAGAAGAAGGAACAAATCATCTTATTTTTAAACCGTCGAGGCTATTCTTCGTTTGTAATGTGTAGGGATTGTGGTTACACAATTCAGTGCCCCCATTGTGAGGTTTCATTAACTTATCATAAGAATAACCATCATCTAAAATGTCATTATTGCGGATATGAAACATATATGCCAAAACAATGCCCATCGTGCCAGAGCGAACATATTCGATTTTTTGGAACTGGAACACAAAAGGTAGAGGAAGCTATTACAAAAACGTATCCAGAGGCACGAGTCATTAGAATGGATAATGATACGACTAGTCGTAAAGGTGCCCACGAAAAAATGCTTAAGCAATTTGGGAACGGTGAGGCAGATATTTTACTAGGTACACAGATGATTGCAAAAGGACTGGATTTTCCAAATGTTACATTAGTTGGAGTTTTAGCAGCAGATAGTTCACTACATTTACCAGATTTTAGAGCAAGTGAGCGAACGTTTAGCTTACTGACACAAGTAAGTGGAAGAGCTGGCCGTCATGAAAAGCCAGGTGAAGTAGTTGTACAAACCTATTCACCAGAGCATTATAGTATCGAATTTGCTAAAACACAAAACTATGTTGCGTTTTATGAAGAAGAAATGAAAATAAGACGCTCATTTCGATATCCACCTTTTTATTATTTAGTTTTAATATCAATAGCTCATAATGATTTAATAAAAACAGTAAAAGTAAGCGAACAAATTGCAAGCTATCTAAGAGAATACTTATCAGAAAAATCCATTATACTCGGACCAGTAGCATCACCAATCGCAAAAATAAAAGACCATTTCCGATATCAATGTGTGATAAAATACAAATCTGAACCAGCACTCTATGACGTACTAAACAAAATCCAACAATACTACCAAGACGAAATAGACAAAGGAAAACTACAACTAACAATCGACTTTCAACCAACTATGTTTATGTAACGAAAAGTGGAGGCGACTGG
>NZ_NUGT01000031.1 GCF_002574545.1 Bacillus sp. AFS055030 | reverse complement strand
GATCTACATTTAATTCCTTCGCTAGCTGACTCTTGTTAATTCTCATTTTCAAACTCCCCATAAGTAACTTTAATTTTGGTAAGTCTAAAAGACTCTTAATCTCATAATTGGTTTGAATATTTAGTGATATGTACATACTAATCCCCCCAGGATTAGTATGTAGAAGAGAGTCGAAACTGTACATCTTTATTTAATCAATCTTGTACATATTTAAATTAGCATTTGTAATGTACTTCATTTTGGACTTTACAAAGTACTAGTCTTAGGACAATTGTTCGTAGTTTTTTTGAACAATTTACACGTTTTCCCTTAACTATATATGGAAATTGGATTCAATCAATACTAACTTTTGTTATACCGATTGCTTTTATTAACTTCTATCCTTCTTACCTATTCTTTGGAGATGTCCAGGATGCACCATTCTCTAGTTACCTTATTTATGCCTCACCTATTGTTGCAATTCTGATGTCATTTATTACTTATACTTTGTGGATAAAAGCAATAAATAATTACAAAGGAGCTGGATCTTAATGCCTGTTATAGAAGTGGATCAATTAATACGTGAATTTAGGGTTCATGGCAACACACAAGGCTCTTTTCGTCTTTTAAAAAGATTATTTACTCAAGGTGGATCAGTTAAAAGAGTTGTAGATAATGTTAGTTTCTCTATTGAAAAAGGTGAGTTTGTGGGTTACATAGGGCCAAATGGAGCTGGTAAGTCAACTACCATCAAAATTCTTTCGGGAGTTTTAGTACCCACCAATGGAAAAGTGTTGGTTAATGGAATAGAACCATATAAACACAGAAAAGTGCATTCAAGGAATATTGGAGTAGTGTTTGGACAGAGGACACAGCTCTGGTGGGACTTACCACTTATTGAATCCTTTATACTCCTAGGTAAGATCTACAATATTCCATCTGAGAGGTTTAAGGCTAATTTAAACTTATTTACAGAGTTATTAGATATGGAAAGCTTTTTAAAAACACCAGTAAGACAGTTAAGTCTTGGACAACGGATGAGAGGTGATATAACAGCTGCATTGTTACATGATCCAGATATCCTTTTCCTTGATGAACCTACAATTGGTCTTGATTTAGTTGCTAAAGAAAAAATTCAAAATTTCCTAAAAAGAATAAATAAGGAAAAGAAAGTCACTATCATCCTAACTACTCACAATCTCGATGATATTGAACGCCTATGCAGTAGAGTCATTTTTATAAATAAAGGAAAAGTACACTTTGATGGCAGTTCACAGGAAATGATTCAGTCTTTTGGAGAGCACCGCTACATTGTAGTAGAAGCTAAAGATTGGAACAAAGAAACGTGGCAAGGGCCCGATATAGAAAAAGTGGAGAATGGTAACATCTGGTTTCGTGTACATGATGATACGGAAATAGCAATAATTATTAAGAAATTGGCAGATATAATGACAATTCAGAATCTTACGATTAAAGAACCTAAAATTGAGGATATCATTATGCAAATGTATACAACCAGTAGGAAATGATGCCTTTAAAAATTATGCCTTACATTAAAGAGGTCATGATGTAGTAGTTATAGATAATCTTGGCTATGGCAGGGAGTCTAATACCTCTTAAGAGTCTCCTCTATTGTTAGGAAGTATCTCATATACAAAAAAAACAGAATTTTAATCAATGTATTGGTATTTAATGTATTTTTTAATTTTGTATTAAAAAATGGAAAATTCATATTCCATTAAACATGTAAGAAGGCATTACGATACATAAGAAGTAAAAAAGATTTATGTACCTCCCTAAAACTAATTTTATTGAATGGAGATTAAGTGTATGAAAGTAAATCCTACAAAAGTTGTAATTCCCATGGAAGATCAAGAATTAATTTTTGAAGATCTTAAAGAAGTTTTCTCTAGCGGAAGATTGACATTAGGGGGCTTCACACAAAGATTTGAGAATGAATTAAAGGAACTATTAGCAAGTCAATATGTATCTGCTGTTTCTAGTGGATCAAGTGCCTTAGAAATAGCATGTCTAAGTTTGGAATTAAAATCAAAAGAAGTAATTATTCCTTCAAATACGTTTATTGCTACTCCTATATCCTTTATACGAAATGGCGCAATAGTACGTTATGCAGACTGTGACCCTCATTTTGGTTGTATTACTCTTGATGAGATTAAAAGGTTGCATAATTCTAATACAAGAGCAGTTGTTGTAGTTCATATAGGAGGAATAATAGTTCCTGAAATCCTATCTATTAGAGACTATTGCAAGAAAAACAATCTTTTACTGATTGAAGATGCTGCTCATGCTATAGGTGCTTCTCTTAAAGATATTCAAGCAGGAACATTTGGTGATATTGGTACATTCTCACTTTATCCAACAAAGGTTATAACTAGTGGTGAAGGAGGAATAGTAGTTACAAAACATAAGAATTTACATAGTGAATTTGAAATTTATCGTGATCATGGAAAGTTGGATTTTTCAAACAATCTGCACGTAAGATTTGGTTCAAACTGGCGAATGAGTGAATTGCATGCAATACTTGGTTATTTTCAACTCAAAAGACTTACAAATTTTATTGATGCTCGAAATAAGGTAGCACTTACATATAAGTCGGAAATTTGTAATGAAAGAATAAAATTTGTTTCCCCGGTTGAAGAAGGTTCTACTAATTGGTACAAGGTGTTCTTTATTTTGGAAGAAGGAATTGATAGAGAGAGTTTTAAATCAAAGCTTAAAGACAGAGGTGTACTTTGTGGAGGAGAAGTGTATTAGGTTCCTTGTCATAGACAACCGATAACAAAAATAGATTCAATAGAGTTCCCAGGGACTGAATCATTTACAAATAGACATATTTGCCTTCCAGTATCTGCAGATATGTCAGAGGCCGAAGTGCAACATGTATGTGATGCTATCAACAGTGTGCTTAAAATGGCATAAGGTTGCTATCATAAATTAAATTAATTAGGAGTGATTAGATGCGAGTTGGTGTTACAGGTGGGGCAGGGTTTATTGGTTCACATATAGTCGATATGTTAATAAAAGGGGGACATGAGGTTATTGTATTTGATTATGTAAACCCAAACAATGATGGTGTTAGGTTTGTCCACACAGATATCCTCAATTTAGATTGTTGCTTAAATAACATTAAAAACATTGACGTCTTATATCATCTGGCTGCGGTTTCTGATGTAAATATAGCTATAAAGGATAAACCGCGAACTGTAGAGGTAAATATTAAGGGGACTGCTAATGTACTAGAAGCATTAAGTAAAAATAGAGTTCCAAGAATTATCTATGCTAGTACTGAGTGGGTATATAGTGCTTTTGAGGCGGGAAATATTGCCAATAGAATTCTTGTTGATGAAACATCTCCAATAAATATTAAAAACATGACACATATATATACTTCTACAAAATATATCGGAGAAGTATTATGTGAAAATTACTGTAAAGGAACAGAGGTGAACTTTACAATACTTAGGTTTGGTATTCCTTATGGACCTCGATCAAGAAATGGTACAGTGTTCTACAATTTCTTGAAAAATGCTTTAAATGGAAAACCTATTCAAATTCATGGATCTGGGCTTCAGTTCCGTAACTTTATATATGTAGAGGATCTTGCAACTGGATGTGTGGCAGCACTGTCCGAAAATGCTCAAAATCAAATTATAAATATTGCAGGACAAGAAGCCATCTCTATTAATAAAATTGCTGAAACTATTAAAGAGATATTGGGTCCGCATACCGTTATTGAATATATTCCATCAAGAGAAGGCGATTTTCTTGGAACGTTAGTTTCAATTGATAAAGCTAAACAGCTACTAGAATGGGCTCCCAAGAAGACATTATATGATGGAATAGTCGATTACTTAAATTGGATTCTTAGTCAAAAAGAAAGTTTAACATCTTAAATAACCGTTTTATAAGAATAGCTATCAATTAAAAGGTTGATCTATGGAAAAATAGAAATTTGATTTTCATAGATTATAGAGTACTAACTCTACCCTTGATTATAAATAAATTGGTAAAACAAAATGACTCGAAAATATAAGAAAGCACTCAGATATATCTTAGTGTTCGTAAACTGTGGTTAAGAGTTTAAAGCAAACATCTTCTGTCACCTTTAACAAAAATAACCTAACAATTATAACTTTCAAAGGGAGGGGCTTGGAATGAATGTATTAATGATAACTCCAGATTATCCGCCTAGTGTAGGAGGGATTGGGAGTCATGTAAAGGAACTAACTTCAAATTTGATAGAACAAGGGTGCAAGGTTACAGTCCTGGTTATTAGATTAGACAGATCTACTCTTAATCCGGATGAACTTAAGGTAAACTCCTCAGAAAATCTTACGGTTGTAACATTCCCTAGTGAATTTAAAGTTAATTTTCCTGATATAGAGGATTTTGACTACAATAAGTACCGTTCTGAAATACATCCTTTTAAATTTGCCGCAATGAGTTTAGAAATATTTCCAATGGTATTCAATTACCTTAAAACGTGTAAAAAGTTTGATATATTGCATGTGCATGATGCCTATAATGCTTACATATCAGTTATTGTAAAGAGGTTGTTTAATATACCTATGGTAACAACATTACATGCCCTCTCTACAACTGTTTTTAATATAGTTGATTCTAATAGAAGATACATACTGAATAACTCAAATTCAATTATTGCAGTAAGCTCATGGATGAAAGAACAATTAGAGCCTAGGTTCGGTAAGATAAGCACTAGTGTCCAGGTTATACATAATGGTGTAAGTAGTAATTTTAGCAATAAAATGTTACCAAAAGAGAAAGGAAATTTTCAAAAAAGGAAAATAATAACTTTCTGTGGTAGATTAATTCCTATTAAAGGTTGTCATATATTAATATCAGCTTTTGCAAAGGTTCTTGCCATGATTGACTCAGGTACAGATCTAAAATTAAAGATTATAGGAGATGGAAATGCTAAGGAAGAGTTAGAGTATTTAGTAAAAAGACTAAACCTCGAACCCTTTGTTGAATTTACAGGTTATAAATCACCAAGTGAGGTTAGAGAGATATTAAATACTTCTTCTGTACACGTAGTACCTAGTTTAACAGATAACTTTCCTATGGTAGCTTTAGAGGCAATGGCTGAAGGTACTCCTCTAATAGTATCAGCAGTGGGTGGTTTAGTAGAGATAGTGAAAGATGGACAAAATGGAATTCTAGTTTCTCCAAATAACATAGAGGAATTAGCTCGGGCAATAATTTTACTGTTAAACAATAAACAAACAGCAATGAATTACTCAAAGAAAGGATTGGAGGTAGTTAAGGGTATTAACTGGGCAAGTACCGCAACTAAAACCTTAGAAGTATATAATCAGACTCTAATAGAATATGAAAATCGTATTCATCACGAGAACCATCAAAGACAAATGCTTACAAATGACAAAAAGTCTTTTTAGTGGTAGGAGTAGTTAGAATTTCCAACTATCTCACTTTTGTTAAGGGTCAATTCAAAAGACTAAATTACCTTTCATTGTGTTAGAACGCGGTGAAACGATTAGAAAGGAATTGTAGGATAATGAATATTTTAGGATTGTTATCAAATGGGGATAACCCGGCAGCTTGCCTAATAGAAAACGGTAAATTGACCTTTTTTGCTGAGGAGGAACGGTTTTGTAGAATTAAAAAAGCTCCTAACCGTAGACCTATCAATGCAATTAAAGCTGCACTAAAATGGAGTAAACTAAAAATAAGTGACATAGATCATATAGCAATAGGCTGGGACAATAACAAATATCCAAATTATATGAATCATTTCTATAAACAAAGCTTTAATGATCAAGATATTATAGGATCGGCGATACAAAGTATTCAATTGATTGAATACAATCCTGAATTGGAAAAACGTATGCTTGCCTATGCACTAAAGAGTGGAGGAATAGAAGGTGACCTACCTCAAGTATCATTTTATTCTCACCACCTCTCTCATGCTGCAAGTGCTTACTACCTTTCAGGCTTTAAGGAGGCAATTGTTGTAGCCTTAGATGCTCATGGTGAAGAGAACACAACGGTAATCTACAGGGGACAAGATCACGAACTAATAGAATTGGAGAAGTATGTTCAACCAGAATCTTTGGGGTGGTTTTATTCAGCTTTCACGGAATTTTTAGGACTAAAAGCTAATAGTGGAGAAGGTAAGGTAATGGGTTTAGCACCTTTTGGCTCCCCAAATATGAAGATTAGAAATAAATTAGATAAGGTTCTTTGGTGGGAAGAAGAAAAATATAAAATCGATTCATCTTATATATGCCAAGGGAAAAGGGAATATAGTCAAAGGTTTACCGATAAGTTAATTTTAGAATTTGGGAGTCCTAGAACACCCGAAAGTGAGATATTACAATACCACATGGATTTAGCTTATGAGGTACAAAGGAAATTAGAAGAAATCGTAGTTAAAATCGTTAACAAATACGTAAAGCTAACAGGCATTAGAGATATATGCATCTCAGGTGGAATAGGTATGAATTGCAAAATGAACGGAGAGATTCACCAGTTACCTGAGGTGGATCGTTTATTCTTAAATCCAGCTTCTAATGATGCAGGAACTGCTATTGGAGCAGCTCTACTTTGTTGTAAGGACCTGCATATTTCCCCATTAAAAAATAAGTTAGAACACGCCTATTGGGGTCCTGAATATTCAGATATAGAAATTGAGAAAATCCTACTAAATAACAAGTTAAATTATCGTTATGTGGAAAATATTGAAAAGTTTGCAGGGGAACAACTACATTATGGAAAGATAATTGCTTGGTTTCAAGGTAGGATGGAGTTTGGTTCAAGATCTTTAGGGAACAGGTCTATCTTGGCTAACCCAACAATTCCAGAAATGAAGGATAAAGTTAATGGAACGATAAAATATAGAGAATACTTTAGACCCTTCGCCCCGAGTATTATGGAGGAGTATCAACAAGATTATTTATATCATTCATTTGAATCTCCTTTTATGATTGTTGCTGATTATATAAATAATGAAAAGAAAGCTTTAATACCATCTGTAGTTCATGTGGATGGTTCTATTAGGCACCAAACCGTCTCAAAAGGGACTAATTATAGATATTGGAGTTTAATAAACGAATTTTACAAGCTAAGTAAGGTACCTGTTTTACTGAACACCTCTTTTAATGTTAGAGGTGAACCAATTGTATGTTCACCGCAGGATGCGATCAGGTGTTTTTATGGTACTGGATTGGATATATTAATAATGGGTAATTATGTAATAGAAAAAAATAATGGTTGAGCAATACTTAGCCTGTACTGTAATTTGTACAATCTTTACAAGAATGATAGTGAGTTGATAGTATTTTTTATTATTCATAAAGTAAAGGAGGAAGTAAACTATGAATAGATTCTCTTTCCAGGAATATAAAGAGATAATAAATCGTATCAAGAAGACACATCAAGTACTTGATTTTAGCGATATTGATGATTTTACAAATAACTTTGCTATTATTCGGCATGATGTAGAATTCTCAGTTGAAAGGGCACATGCTTTGGCTCAATTAGAAAATAAACTCGGTGTATGCTCAAGTTACTTCTTCCAGATAAGAAACAATGCCTATAATATATTTTCTAAAGAGAACATTGAAAAGATACAATCTATTGCTAAGATGGGACATAAAATTGGGATACATGTTCATTTAGGTATGCTTAAAAATATAAAATATCTAGAGAGATATATTAGTGATGACATTACTGTTATGCAAAATTTTCTTGATATACCTATTGATAGATTTTCCTTCCATAGACCTACCAAAGAAGTTTTATTGTTAAATCTAAAGATGAATGGTCTCATAAATGCCTATGAAGATCGTTTTTTTGAATATAGGAATAAGGAGGATAATCTTGAAAACCTTAGAGTAAAATATTTTGCAGATTCCATGCATCGGTGGGACTATGGATATCCAGATAGTGCATCATTACAGTTATACCCCAAATTCCAACTATTAGTTCATCCTTTTTCATGGACCAGACTTGGGTATGATTATTTTTCAAATATAAATGTATTAATTGACGAAAAGTCGTCAATATTGAGCTCGACTATTGATTTAGAAATGGCCGAGTAAACTTTAAATTTTAGTTAGTTTCTGAGATTGATAATAAAAATTTTCATTAGTGCAAGTAGTGCTTAAAGTATACTAATGAGGAGTGTGAGATAAATGAGTGTAGAAAATAAATTTCTTTCAAGTAAGACAATTAGAATAAATGGGGGAAACCGGCTTCGAGGGGAAACAACTGTTGATGGTGCAAAGAACTCTGTAATACTTTTAATTCCAGCAGCATGTGTGGCGACTAGAGGAGTAACTAATTTAGAGAATGTTCCTTTAGTGTCGGATGTAGATGTCATGATAGATATAATGGATGAAATTGGAATCATAAGTTCTAGGGAAGGATCTTCTTTGTCTATAGATAGCACAAGTTTAAAGAGCGGACACATTAGTCAGAACTTGATGTCTAAGATACGTCACTCAATTCTTTTTCTGGGACCTCTTGTAGCAACTTTAGGAGAAGCTAAAATTTCTCTGCCTGGGGGGGATAACTTTGGAGACCGTCCGATTGACATACATATTAGTGCTTTAAAATCACTCGGTATAGATACTACTATAGAAAATGGAATCATATATGCTAAAGCAAAGGAATTACCTCTTAAAGCGGCTAATATAAATTTAAGATTTCCAAGCTTTGGTGCAACAGTTCAATCAATACTTACCGCCTGCCGTGCTGTTGGTACAACAGTAATAGAGAATGCTGCCATCGACCCGGAAATTGTTGATCTAATACTTTTTTTGAATAAAATGGGTGCGAATGTTCAAGTCAGTGGAACAAGAAAAATAACCGTTCAAGGCGTTGAGAATTTAGAAGGTGTTAATCACCAAGTAATTCCGGATCGTCTAGAAGCTGGGGCATTACTCGTTGCCTTTGCAGTAACAAGGGGAGAAGGAATTATCCATGGTGTCATTCCAGAGCACAATGGTACAATAATAGCACTGTTGAAAGAGATCGGACTTGAATTGAAGTATATAGGTACAAACTCGATAAGCGTATTTACCCCGAAAGAACTGCAATCTATTTGTATAAGTGCTTCTCCATTCCCAGGTCTATCTACTGATATGCAACCTCAAATAGTTAGTTTAGCAACTATTTGTCAAGGTGAATCAGTGATAAAAGATACCGTTTTTGATGGAAGATTTTCAATTTGTGCAGAATTAAGGAAAATGGGTGCTCTTATAGAGATAGACAGGGAAAGTAATCTTGTTAGAATTAATGGGGTAGGATCTTTAAAAGGAACTCATGTGGAAGCTAAGGATATTCGTGCTGCAGTCGGTCTTGTTTGTGCCGGAATAGCTGCAACAGGGACTACTTATTTAAGTGGTTTAGAACATTTGCATCGTGGACACGGGAATTTAGTCAATAAACTATATGAGTTAGGTGCAGAAATTGAATATGTTTCTGATTAAATAACTTTGAATTGTAACCCGAATAAAAGACACTTTAAAAAAGGTCTATTGTTCGGGTACTT
Organism: Bacillus sp. AFS055030; assembly: GCF_002574545.1. Lineage (GTDB taxonomy): Bacteria > Bacillota > Bacilli > Bacillales > Bacillaceae_G > Gottfriedia. The sequence continues at coordinate 132,355 of NZ_NUGT01000031.1, read as the reverse complement.
TTATACTATTTGGCATATCCCCTCTGTGGTTAAATCATCTGTCTATCCAGGGCATATATTAAAAGTAGGTACTTTAGATAATAGTGTGCGATTAGTTCAAGAAAAATTAAAAATCAAAGCAGATAAGATATTTGGGCCAACAACTGAAAATGCAGTGAAAGATTTTCAAAAGAATAATGTCTAACAGTAGATGGGAAAGTTGGCCCCATGAAATGGGCTAAATTATTCTACGTGTTAACTATTAATTAACACTCGCATTTTTCCTTATCTAAAGTATGAAAAGGAAAAATATATTAAAAGGGTACGAATGCTAATTTTGATTTGCAAATTAGAAACATCTACGCAACTAATACACCTGATATGCCAAAGGTTCTTGAGCTGATTTAACGATCAGCTCGCATTTTAAGATAAAATTCAAATTAAGAAAGATGTTTTTTAACCTACTGTTTACTGAACTTATAACAAAATTCCAATTACCGGAATATTACATTTCAGTACTTAATTAAGAGATTATACTTCTTGTTTTTTAAGTAATTGAAAATGTTACTATTATTCTTTATCGATCTAATAAAATCCTTATTATTAAAAGAGAATGTTCATTTTGGTGACGAGTTTCTTCTTATATATATGCGTTGTTTTAATATCTCTTCATACTCTCTTACAAGCTTGTTAAAGGTTGTTTTTTTATACCTGATTCTTTCATAGCTTTAACGGCTGTCATTTCCTCCGATTTCCATCGAGTAAATTTCAATAAAATTTTCGTTCAATTCTGCTTTTGGTCTTCCAAACGTAACACCATTTTGAAGTGCTGCATCGACTCCTTCACGCTCCTCTTCGGCCATCCAAGAAAGAATTTGTAAAACAAGATTTGCTATAAAGGTACCAAAACAATCTTTATATTGAGTAGTATCTAATATAGACAATCAAATATAAGTGACCTTTAGCTTGATAGACAAAGAGGATAATTCCACTTGGCTACAAGCTTTTTTATTGATTAGAAAAATTGATATTAATGCGAGAATAACTCGGATCTTTTAATGTTAAGAAAAAATGAATAAAAAGTAATATTGAGTTGTTTAAAGACTAATAAATTTATAGTTGATTAGTTGGATATAGTATTAAAAATTTATAATATACAGTAAAAATATTGTAATAAAAATGCAATGAATTTATAATTTTATTTATTTTCAAAATATTACGAAAGGAATATGGAATTCAGAAAAAAAAGGTCAATTTCTATCTAGAACATATCAAAATTGAATAAGAGGATGGCTATACACATGAAGAAACATACACTAAGGTTTTTCTTTATTAGGATTGTGTTAACAGTTTTAGTTATTAGTTCAATTCAATTAAAAGCATTTGGTGAAGAATTAACTAGTACGAAAAAAGTTGATGAGACAGTAGTTCAAACAAACTCGGTTGAAGATACTGAACCACAAGTCGGAGAATTAATTGATGAGCGTACGGCTAATACCAAAACATTCTATAATGGCGACGGTAAATACACTGAAAAAGTATACTTTGAACCTGTAAATATGAAAGAACCAGGAGAAACAAACTTCGAAGAAATTTCTCCAGATTTGGTAAAAGATAATACAACTACAAATATCATAAAAACAGAAAATACTGCGATCGATACTGAATTCCTTAAAACAATGTCAAATGGCAAATACGCTAATTTTTCATATAAAGGGCATTCTTTGTCATTGTCTATATTACAGGCTGCGGGAGAAGATAAAACAACATTAAACGCAAGTGATGTTGATGCCAGGTTTGTTGAGAATACGAACAAAATTGTTCATGAAAGTGTTTTTCCTCAAATTGATTTACAAAACTACACCTTTAATCAAAATACAAAAGAAGATTTAGTTTTACACCTATACGATGGTTATCATATTTTTACTTTTAATATTCAAACTGACTTAAAAGCGACGATTGATGAAGATGGCAATATTCAAATGAAAGATGATGATGATAAGAAGATTTTTGAATTGCCAAAACCATTTATGTCGGATTCGAATATTAATGAAGGTTCCGGAGAAGCAGTTACATCTGATAAAGTGAGCTACGATATCGAAGAAATAGATGGTGGATATAAATTAACGTTAAATGCTGATCCAGATTGGTTAGCAAGTCCTGAACGAGTGTTCCCAGTATTTATTGATCCGACAACTTCTGTAACGGATTCATCAGATACGTTTGTAATGAGCGCCTATCCAACTACAAATTATTCTAGTACGTCTTCAAAATGGGACTCTGGGCTAGGTGCATATATCTTAAAAATTGGTAATTATGATAGTACTACCGGTACTTGTTATGCATTTTTAAACCAAGGGTTACCAGCAAATCTAACTGGTTTAACGATTACTAGTGCTTCATTTAATGCATACGTAAAACATAGTGCTTCTTCCAGTGCAACAGGTATTTGGTTAGATCGTATTACGGGATCATGGATTAACTCGTCTGTGACTTGGGATACGAAACCTAGTTCTACAAATATAGCAACTACTACTGTAGGAGAGGGTCAGTGGGCCAACTTCGATATTACAAATACAGTAAAAAGTTGGCTAAGTGGTTCTTTAACTAATTATGGTCTAAAATTACATGAAAACGGAAATGGATCATCTTATTGGAAAAAAATAATTTCAACGTCAAATTCTGATAACAATCCATACATATCCGTTAACTATACTATTCCTACACCTGATTCACCAACTGGATATGCCTATTCATATGGTGATAGTACCAATTCAGGATACGTTGATTTAAATTGGGATGCAGTTCCAGGTGCGACTGGTTATAAAGTGCTAATTTTTAATGGGAATGATTATGATGAGTTTTCTGTTGGAAATGTAACAAGCTGGAGTACAAAAGGGAGGAAAATTTGGCCATCGCCATCAGAAATCGCAAGTGGAATTTATACATTGCATCATGTCAGTACAGATGGTGGAGTAGAACTACCAAATGATCCATCAGCTTTATATAAAAAGAATGGAAATAAATACCCTACAAATACAAATTATTGGTTTCGAATAAAAGCTATCTATCCGTTAGGTGAAAGTGCTCAATCTGACCCACCTTTTAAACCGACGATACCAAATCTGAAATTTGCAGAAATGACCTCTGTTAATAGTTTTACTAGAGGAACAAACGGATATATTGATTTAAGTTGGAAGCCTGTGACAGGTGCAACTGGTTACAAGTTTTTAATGTATAACGGAAAAGCATTCGAATCATTAGATATCGGCAATGTGACATCATGGACAACTAAAGATAAAAAGTATTGGCCAAAACCGACAGAAAGTTATGATTTACATTTAGATAACACAAAATCGGGTGATGAACTAGCAATAGATCCGTCTATAGTCTATCAAAAAGCAAATCCCAATTATAAACCAAGATATTACGTATTAAAAATTGTTCCATATAATGCTAATGGTGAGACGGTGCAACCTGCAGCTTCTTATTCATACATTCCGCTAATCCCTGTACCTAGTCCTCCAACAGGACGAGCTTATACAAATTTAAGTCAAAGTAACTCAGGATACGTAAACTTGAGTTGGGATAAGATTTCGGGAGCAACAGGTTATAAAGTATGGGTTTACAATGGAAAAGACTATGAATCCTATGATGTAGGGGATGTAGATAATTGGACCACACAAAATAAAGGAATTTGGCCGAGTCAATCGGAAATTGATGGTGGCATGAAAAATTTACATCATCCGACTAACCCGGATGATCCTAATTATGGTGGTGTAGAATTACCTCTCGAACCATCTAAACTGTATGCAAAAAATGGGACAACTTATGCAACTAGTCCATACTATTACTTTAGGATAAGTGCATATAATACCCAAGGAGAAACTGTATATTCAACAACATATTTTAGAACAGTAATTGGAGAAGCAGTACCATTTCTCGGTATTCAAGACTATTGGTCATATGTGGATGTACCTGGTGGTAGTGTTAATACTGCAACTGGTAACTATATCAGAAGTGAAAATGATTTTTCATTAGGTGGAAAAGGACCAGGCATCACAATTGAACGAACTTATAATAGTCAGTCAACAATCAATGGATTATTTGGAGTAGGCTGGCATAGTAACTTAGATGAATCGATTACATTAATAAATAATGAAGCTCATTATGTAGATGAAGATGGCACACTTTTAACATTTGAAAAAGATTCAAAAGGAGTATATCAACCACCAACAGGCGTTGATTTAACATTAACAGATAATGGCTCAGAACTTACACTTAAAGATAATAGTCAAATAACAAAGACTTTCGATAAGACGACTGGTCAGATTAAAAGTATAGAAGATGGAAATCATCTTAAAACAACATTTAATTACACTAATAATCAATTGACATCAATATCTGATGCGTCAAATCGAAAAGTGGTAGATATCCAATATAATGTTGAAGGACATATCAATCAGTTAAGTATATTTTCGAGTCGTACAATCAATTATGAGTATAGTGGAATGTTGCTGTCAAAAGTAACCAATACAAATAATGAAACAACTCAATACGAGTATGATACTGAAAATAAAATGACAAAAGTATCATTACCGGTTATTTCAACAAATTCGCCAACTATCAATATTGTATATCAAGATGATCAAGTAACTTCCATAACTGATCCAATGGATAAGATTTATCAATTAACTTATGATACTGATTCAGATGGGAATTATGTAAAAGTTCAATTCCCAAATGATAAAATCAATCAGTATTGGTACAATGCAGATGCCAATCCGACTAGAATAAAAGAAGATGTTGGCGGAAAAAATACGACAAGTACATATTACTATGAAGGTAATAGATTGAAAGAATCATATGATCCAAATGATGTTAATAAATCGCCAACTGAATCCTTTTCATATGATTCGAACGGTAATACAGATACAGCTACATCTCATTATGGTACAGAAGATTTTGATTATGATGATTTAAATAATGAAACTTCTTATACAGATACAGAGTCAAAAGAATCGACTACAGTTTATGATGGAATAAATGCTATATCGGATAATGATATTACAAATGCTATTGCATCCTATACTAAATATGATAACTATGGGAATGCTATCGAAACTAGTAATAGTTTAAGTGCAGCAACAAATTTATTAACCAATGGTAGCTTCCAAAATGATTTGACAGGTTGGACTAAAATCGTCACTCCTGTAAATGATACTGGTACAATTAGTATCGATTCAATCGGGAAAAACGGAATTAGTGGAAATAAATCAATCAAATTTTCTCCACAATCAACATCAAGTTCATCCGGATATCTATATTTGTACCAAACGATTTCAAACATCAAAGAAAATACGAATTATACTTTGAGTTCAGATATTAAGTCAGATTTATCGAATGTGAAAGCCATCTATCGATTCCAGTTTTTTAATGCTAGTGGTACAAGCATTGGAACTACAATTGGAACAATTAATGTTTCTGGAAAACAAGATTGGATTAATAGACCTTTTTCTTTTAAAACGCCAGCTGGCACAACGAAAGTTCAAGTTAAACTAGAAGTAGATCATAACTCTATTGATGGTAAAGGTGATGTGTGGTTTGATTCTGTTCAATTAGAAAAGGCAGAGTTTCAATCTAACTTTAACCCAATTGAAAATGGAGGGTTTGAAAACTCACTTACATCCTGGACAGGTAGTGGTGGTACTGTTGATTCAACTGAACAGTTTGATTCATCAAATTCATTAAAAATCGTTCGTTCAAGTTCAACAGCTCCTACAAATGAGTATAAACAAACGGTTTTAATTGGACAAAAACCAGATGATCAACCTATTGATCTAACTTTAACGGGATTGTCTAAAGCAACAAATGTTGTTATTCCAATTGGTGGCACGAAAGATCCGACTAAATATGCATTAAAAGCAGTCATTAATTACACAGATGGAACAAACACAACTATTACTGCGAACTTTTTAGATGGAACAAAAGAATGGAATCGAGCATATGCAGATATCCCAGCAACAGCAACAAAAGTAATCAATACAATTGATGTGTCAGTTGTTTTTGGAGGGAACTTTACAGGTACAGCATGGTTTGATGGTATTCGCATTATAAAAGGAAAAAATAAAACAATATCTAGCTATGATACTGATAGTAATTACTTAATTCAAACGACTGACCAAGCAAATTATTCAACTAAATTTGAATATGACACGTTTGGAAATAAAACAAAGGAAACAGATGCGAATCAAAATGTGAAACAATTCCATTATGATAATGCAGATCAACTAGATAAAGTCACACTTGCAAATGATACAACTATCGATTATAAATATAAGTCAGGTTTACAAACAAGTAAAACAATTAATAGTAAAATAGATAATCTTAATCAGACCTACCATTTTGACTATGATGACAATGGTAATTTAATAAAAATAACCGGACCTCTAAATGATATTACAACAAATAAGTACGATGATAATGGACGATTAATTGAATCAACTTTGCCAAGTGGTACAACGATTTCAAATACTTATGATGGTTCAGATCGCATAACTTCATTTGCTTACAACCATATAAACTATTATGATTTTACGTACGATGGAAATGGAAATCAAACAAAAGTTGTCGATGCTCAGTTAAATCGAACAACTACAAACGATGTAATCGACACTAACAACCGTATTACTAAAAAAACCATAACGCAAGGAACGGCAAGCTCGGTCCAAACGTGGTTGTATCCATCTGATTCAGATAAATTAATAAGCACAACTTTTAACCAAGGGCCAATATCTGAGTCAACAAGTTATTCGTATAATAATATGAATCAAAATTCAACTGTTTCAAATAGTGGCAAGAACTTTTTATTTAATTATGATGAATTTGGAAACTTGCGTTCCTATACCGCAGGTAATAATTCGAATACATCATATCAATATAATAATAGAAATTTAATTGATACAGAGCGAATTCAATTAGATAATGGTTCAATTCTTTTAGATGAATCATATGAGTACGATAAAAATGGTAATCGTACAAAAGTAAATTTACCAAGCAGCCAAGTTGTTTACGCATATGATTCTTTGAATCAATTAACATCTGAAGAACTTCCAGATGGAACAAAAAAGGTTTATAGTTATGACGGCTTTGGTAACCGTACAAATATGAAAGTAACTAAAGATGGTGTAATAACTGAAACAAACTCCCAATTTAATAATGAAAATCAATTAACTGAATATGGTAATGACCCAATTCAGTATGATTCTGATGGTAATCGAACAGATGATGGAGATTATCATTACAAGTGGAATCCATTAGGCCAACTAATTTCAATTACGAAAAACGGAGAAAGTAATCCATTTACGACATATAGTTATGATGAGCAAGGTCGTAGGATTGAGAAGACGGTTGATGGTGTAACAACTAAGTATTTTTATGATGGAGATAGTATCCACGTATTATATGAAACTGATAATACGGGGGCCGTGTTACGATCCTATATCTATTCAGCTAATGGTCAACGTCTAGCGATGAAAACACAAGGACAACTATTTTATTACCATTACAATGCACATGGAGACGTTATTTCATTAACTGATCAGACGGGCCAAATTGTTGCATCATATGAATATGATGCATGGGGAAATGTAGTAAAATCAGATGCTCAGGGTTTGGCTAATGATAATCCATTTGGCTATGCAGGTTATATGTATGATAAAGAAACAAAGTTATATTACTTGATTGCTAGATATTATCAACCTGAAACTGGAGTATTCTTATCTCTTGATCCGGAACCCGGGGATGAAGATGATTCTCTTACTCAAAATGGATACACATATGTAAGTAATAATCCTATACAATATATTGATACGGATGGTGAATACCAAGCGTCTATCGGTTACTTAGATGCACCAGGTGGTGCAGGTGCTGTTGTAGGTACTTCTATTGCAGTTGGTGGAGGAATCTACGTTGGACATAAAATTACGGCAAGTAAAGCAAAAAAGGCAAAAAAAGAAAAAAATCCTGATCCACATGCAAGACCTGGACAGAAAAAGCAGGGACGAGAGAATAAGACAAAAGCTAGAAAATCAAAGGATTTTGAAAATAGGTCTAATAAACGCCATGGACCACCAAAGCCTAAGAAACATACACCTAATAGAGATCATAGAAAGCACTAAAAGGGATGAAGAAGAATGCATATATGGACTTTAGATAATTGGACTAAATATTATAGTGTTAACTGTCGCCGCGGTCTGCGTTTAAAGTTTGATAAAGAAGTTGATGTGGAAGTTAGAAGAGCTATAAAAGAATTTTGCAAGTGGTTAAGAAGAGAATATTATTTTCCTGTCCGAATTCCTATTTATATAAAATCGCATAGAAGAATAAAAGCTTTAGATGGGGATATAGTTGTAGGAACATTTTTTGAGCCATTTGATAGAAATGTTGAGCCGTATATCCGTATTGCGACTGGAGATTATGAAGATTTATTAAAAAAATGGGGGAAAAGTAAGGCGTTAACAGCTTATATAATAACAATTGCCCATGAATTAACACATTATTTTCAGTGGATCAATGACATTTCATTAACAGACATTGGCCGGGAAAGACAGGCAACTAACTATTCTTACTATATAAAAGATGAATACAGTGAGACTCGAGATCACCCTTAATTTAAAAAGTAGGGAAAAGTAAAAGTTGAAGGTGGAGAGGATAAAAAATCATATGTATGATTTTACTTAAGAAAAAATTGAATTTTCACATAATAACAACGTGAATGACTGAAAAAAATTTTTGTTAGACGATTCAATAAAGATTATTTTCATGTAAAACGGCTCCTTTTGTTTAGTACTACATTTGGTCTTAGCAGAATTTTTAACTACATTCTTGCCAAGTGCAACCTACGATAACAAAATGGAGCCGTTTCGTTTTTCATTTAATAAACTGCCATCTATTTTCAAAAAAGACCTATTAGGCAACTCGCAATTTTCAAAATAGAAAAAAATTGATTATATTGTGACTAGTTTCTTCCATTTAAAATATGTAATTTATTAGTGATTTCCTCATACTCTTTTACAGTTTATATATCATCTATTAGACCCTTTCCTCGTACTGTTTTATAAATTTATAAAATGTAGTTTTCTTCATCCCTAATCCCTTCATTGCAGCAACCCCTGTTATTTCTTTTGACTTCCATCGTTTATATACAGTTTCAAATTCTTCACCAAGTTGTATAGTTGGTCTCCCGAATTTAACCCCATTTCGTAGAGCTGCATCAATTCCCTCTCGTTGACGCTTACGAATCCTTTCCCGTTCCTCTTCAGCCATCCAAGATAAGATTTGCAAAACAAGATCTGCGATAAATGTACCTAAACTATCTTTATATTGAGTCGTATCTAACAATGGCATATCCAAGACGACAATGTCAGCTTGAATATTTTTCGTTATGTCGTTCCATTCCTCCAAAATGCCTTCTTTATTTCTTCCGAATCGATCGAGGGAATGGATATAAAGGATGTCTCCTTTTCTTAGAATCCGTTTCAACAATTGATATTGTTCTCGGTAAAAATTTTTACCACTTTGTTGATCAATAAAAAGATCACGCTCATCTATACCATGTTGTTTCATGGAATCTAATTGTCTTTGTTCATTTTGATCCTTACTACTTACTCGAATGTATCCAAATTTCCGACTATCCATTATTTTCATTCCTTTTTCCAATTTGATACCTAAATTATACCAAATTACGTTCGTAAATCTATAAGATTTCATCGAACGTCCGCAAATTCATTTTTATATAATAACGAACTAATATTTTAATAGATTATAAGTATTTTACAAGCGTTTGTTTAAGTGTACTTTTACGAACTATTATATAATTAGTTAGATGCTAAGATTCTAGGTTATTAATTTTTTATGGAATTAAAATGCAGATAGAATAATAAGAATGATGGTGTCCTCATCAACAATAGCTTAGAAATATTTCTAGTACCCTTTAAAGGCTATTTTCGAGATATGAGTAAACTGGAGAATTAATGGAAGACCTGTTTTTATCAATCTCTTCTTATGTTGCCGGTAAGTTAAGAAAATCTGTTAGAGACTTGTGGAAAGTATCAAATTTAAATCTTAGGAATAGAGATCTATTTGATATGGAATGCGAATATTTTCTCTTAAATTAAATGGCAGGATAGTTTGGAACCACAAACCCATATTATAATCAAACTTGAATATTCTAATTACACGAGACTCCTCAACAATCGCTAAATTGTGGAAGAATTACGATTATAGTGGTGAACCGTAATAAAAAATAGAGAAAGTTTTAAGCTTAGTTAAACTAAGATATTAGAGGACTTAGGAACAGTTCCGAGGATTTTATTAGATGAACACATTATTACGTAAAATCCTAATAATTCACTAAAATTTTATATAAATTATTGCAAATTTCCCCAAATTATATCTGCATATAAACTCAACAAATAATAGCAAAAAATGGAATAGTAAAATATAGAAACATCAAAATAATGCACTTTTTTTCATGCTTAATACGAAAAATGCCCCAATTTACTACACTTAATACCTAAATTATAATAAAGTTATGATTATTTGTAGTAATATTCTAAATATAAAGATAATTACAAAATAGCAACTACGATCTTTAAAGTAAAATTATTTAATACTAGATCAATAGATTAGATTAACGGTGAAAGCATAAAGTCAAGAAGAAATAGGTGACCCTGGGTACCTAAATTTTAGCTCATGACTTTTATTAAAGCCTGATATCAAGTTAAACGAATAGTTCCTTATAATACGTGCTTTGATGTGAATAAACTATTTCGTGAAAGATTTCTTGACATTAGATATCGACTAGTTCCTTTGGTAGCATACCTTAGCTTCCTAATTTTACATTCTGGAACATACCGTTTCTATTTATTTGGAACCTTTTTTGAGATTTGCCATGCCTCATAAAACCGTATTACTACAGAAGCTTTACAAATGGCTAAAATCTTTTAATTATAGGGGAGAATGTAGTAAATGAAGATTTGGAGAAATCCATTGTTAAGAAGAAGTTTTTTCATTTTGATCGCTTTTGCACTTTTAATTTGTACAATACCAATTCAAGAATTCACTGGAATCATCAAAGCAGCAACACCAGTTCAAATTGAAAATGCAAAAATTCAGCGTTATGATGCTGATCATCCAAACGATTTCAATGCAGATAAACTGGTTGTCTCTTGGGAGCCAAATTCAGAATTTACTAACGTATTAAAATTGGTCTTAAACCAGGAGGGGCAGAGATTGTTAACACTGTAGTATCAGACGCTAGTCAATTTAAATATTATAAGTCTGTGCCTGCAATGTTAACTTACTATCTGTCTATTTCAGGTATCAATAAGCTTGGAGAATCAACTGAAATTGCAACAGATAGCGCATTTGCTCGAAAAGTTTACTCCGCATCCCTAGTGTCAAGTAAAATTCCGGAATCTATGGATATTGATAGCCATCAAACTGTGTCGATTACAGTTAAAAACGATGGTCTTGAAAGTTGGACAAAAGAAAAAGGATATCGTCTAGCCAGTTCCGAAAAAGATTATTTTACTGGGACTGATGAATTTCAATTAGATACTGGTGATCATATAAAGACCAATGAATCGAAAACGTTTGGTTTACCATTTTACTCTGGAAAAACGGAGACCACCAAAACTACGAAGTGGCACATGGTCAGAAATTCAGATAAAATCAGTATAAATGTTGAACAAGCCGTTGCTGTTAAAAAAACAGATAATGATGCAAGTACAACGACTCAGAACGCAGATACTCCATCGGTATCACCATTAACTGTCGCTCCTACCGGATATTTTACAATAAATAATGGAGCTAGTTTTACTAACTCTCGAGATATACATATTGAAACAACTATTACAAATGGTTATAGTGGTACGATTTATGAATCTGTTTCTTTTGATAGTATCAATTACGAACCATATGTAGGCTTATCGAGTGAAGGTCTAACATGGAGAACACCACCTTGAGACGGTCTAAAAAACGTTTATGTAAGACTAGCTGGCGAATATGGAAATAGTAGTGATTTAGGTTATAAGACCATATACTTAGACGAAACAATGCCAAAAGCAGAATTGAAACCAATTAGCCTAAAGACGGATACAACTAGTAATCTTGAGATAAGTGGAACAGCGACCGACAACAATTTCGATCATTATCAACTTCAATATGTTCAAGATGAAACTAATATGGATCCTGTTGATATTAGCACTACAACAGACAGTAAATGATAAGGGTCTCTTAAAAGAAGGATATTATAGATTATATGATTTCGGAGATTATCAGTCTGGTGAATTTCGATATAACCCGAAGAGTATACAAAGTATTAAAAATGAACTAGAAAAATGCATTCGACAGTTTAAAAAAGAAATATTACCAATTTTTGATTATGTACAAACTGAAAAAGATTTTTTACATTTTGAAGAGGAAAGGGAAATACAAGAGTACGGAGAAGTTAGATTACTTAGTCGAAATAAACTTTACATCTATTTAAAATTAAGAAATTATTCAGGGGCTTTAAAAGTAATTGAAGCATACAGAAAACAAAACATAATGGCACTTACAGAGACATATAGAAGTGAATTTGATAGTGAAGATAAATTTCAACATTTTTTAAATGATAAACTTCAAAAATTAAATAGATTTAAAAATGCAATTGAAACAAGTGATACTAAATTCCTTGATAACATTGTACAGACAAATATTGAAAATACAAAAATTATGCTGAAGGCTTATGGATATAAATTCTAATGTAGATTAAGTTCTCATTGTGAGTAACTTCCAGCATAGTAAAAAAAATTATACGAATAGTGGCTTTTATCAATTAAGTGGAAATATAAATTTGTGTAGAATTATTAGAAGGTATCTGTAAGCGGTAGATATTGCACACCTAGATAAAACAGACGCCTCGGATTAAGCTTAAACTAATCCTTTCATAGTTACAACAAGCACAAATTGAAACAGCAGCAACTACATCCTCTAAAAAAAAATGGTGGAAGTTTTGGTGAAAAATATAATAATTTATTTCAGATCCTCCGACTGCACCCAGTAGTACAAGACCTCGGGCATATCTTACGAAGTATGAGCGAGGTCTTGTACTGTTTACGAAGGTAAAAGAGGAGGGTCTATTCCCTTTATCATAATAATTCCAAACAAAAACATCCCGAAATAAAATTAATTTATATTAAAAGAATCTCTCACAGAAAAAGCCTTCAATACATAAAATAAATGGGCATAAATACAATGTTATTCATCTTAAAAGGATGTGAGGAAGATTTATCCATTAAATAATTATTATTCAACGCCTCAATATCAAAGTGCTTTCCGATCACGGAATATTAATGCTAATTATACGATTAAAGCAACAGGAAAAGGTGAAGTATCAGTCAAGCCCGACCAGTCATTTGTATTATTAGGATCTGTAGTTGAAGATATGAAAGTACAAACAGCGCAGACAGAGAATGCAAATATTTCGAATAAAATAATAGAAGCATTAAAAGGTATAGGAATTAAACAAGATGAAATTGAAACGAATTCATATACAATCGATCGAATTGTTGATTACCAAGATTCACAGCAAATTTTTAAGGGATATCGGGTGAGTCATATTTTCAAAGTAATCGTGAAGGATCTTGCAAATGTTGGGAAAGTGATTGATGTTGCAGTTGAAAATGGAGCAAATGAAGTTAGGAATCTGACATTCGAAGTATCAAATCCCGAACCGTATTACAAAGAGGCACTACAAAAGGCTACTTTAAATGCAAAAATGAATGCAGAAAACATCGCAAAATCTCTAGGTTTATCAATTAATAACATTCCAATTTGGTTGGTTGAAGAAGGGATTCAAATTGTACGTCCGATGTCATCATTAACTATGACTGCAGCTGCATTCAGTGGCCAAACAACTCCTATTCAAGAGGGGCAAATTAAAATTACCGCTTCAGTGCAGGGAATGTTTAATTATGTAAGTTACTAATGATAAATTACGGATTTATATAAAAATACATGCCAAGATTATACAGAACGAACTTTTTTGAATTATTTGGTAATAAGAAAGAAAAAAATGCTGAAGGTATTTACAAAAAATCAAAAAAATGGGATAATATAGAAAATTTCGAAGGAGGAAAGTAAGTTTATGATGCCAACTAATTGCTAATATTAATTTAATTTAAATTAATATGTTTTCCTAATGAGTTAAAAATTGCCTAATGGTTAGGTTTATTTGTTATGCTCTTATGGAATTTAAGGCAAATTAGAAGGTAACTTACTTTACTGATAACGAGATGATTATTTATTGAATACTAGATAATTTTTTTAGTATTCCATCAGATATTTGTTTTAGCTGATGGGGCTCATATAAGAAATTGTATGATTAAATTGCTCTAAATAAATGATCAATTACCAAGTTTATTAGACTGTGAGAAGATACTTTCTTCTTATAGTCTTTTTTATTTGGCTTTTGTTCCTCTTAACAAAATTAAAAAATATGAGTCGTATTTTAATAATTAAATCGTAAGTTCACTTCTTTACCTTGTCCATATATGTATAACGAAATTTATGGATGAAAGAAGGAAATTTTATGTTCGAATTAAAAATAAATGGTCTTAAAAAATATATGGATGCAACTTTAGTGCTTAAAAATATAACATTTGAAGCTTATGAAGGTGATAAAATCGGTATTATTGGAATCAATGGGAGTGGTAAAAGTACCATTCTGAAGAGTATAGCTGGAATTGTGCCGATGCATTATTATCCTGGTTATCCTCAAACTTCTAGCTATGGATATGATGAAGGGTTAATTAGTTTCATTCCAAAAGGACTCACAACTGCATATTTAGAACAAACGCCAGTCTACCCTACTGGCTTAAAAGTAATTGATGTTTTAAATATGGCTTTTGATGAAGTGATTCAATTAGAAAATCAAATGCGTGACTTAGAAGAACAAATGAAAGTGCTAGAAAACAGAGCACTAGAAAAAGCAATGTTAAAATATAGCGAATTAGTACAATTATTTGAAGTAAAAGGTGGATACGAAAGAGAAGAAAAATTAGGAAAGGTTTGTACGGGACTTAAATTTGAAGAAAGTTTTTTAAACAGAGAGTTTGATTTGTTAAGTGGTGGTGAAAAAACGACTGTATTACTTGGTAAACTTTTAATCAATAGCCCGGATATATTATTACTTGATGAACCTACAAATCATCTAGATATGGACTCAGTTGAATGGTTAGAAGACTTTCTAAAAAATTATAAAGGAATTGTCTTGATTGTTTCCCATGATCGATATTTTTTAGATAAAGTCGTAACAAAAATTGTAGAAATTGAAGAAATGGAATCAGTTACGTATAAGGGTAATTATTCATCTTTTGTAGAGCAAAAAGAAAAAAACTTACAGATTCAATTTGAACATTTTAAAGAACAACAAAAAAAGATAAAATCGATGGAAAATACGGTAACCAATTTGAGAGATTGGGCAATGCGGGCTGATAATAACAAATTTTTTAAAAGAGCTGCAAGTATACAGAAAAAACTTGATAAGTTAAATAGAATTGAAAAACCAGTTTTTGAAAAAGAAAATATGAAATTAGAATTTAAGGGATCCAAACGATCTGGAAATGAAACAATTAAAGCAATGGCGATTTCGAAATCTTATGAAGAAAAATTGCTATTTAAAGATGCGGATTTATTGGTTAATTATGGGGAAAGAGTTGGTCTTATCGGTCCTAATGGAAGTGGAAAAACTACTTTCTTAAAGATGCTATTAAGTGAAGAAAAATCAGATAATGGTGTGGTAAAACTAGGTGCAAATGTGCTGAGTGCATATTTACCTCAGAAAATAAACTTTAATAACGAAGAAATGACAGTACTTGAATGTTTTAGAGAGGATATCTCGATACCAGAAGGCAAAGCAAGGGAATATCTTTCAAAATTTATGTTTTATAAACAAAGTGTATTTAAAAAAGTAAAATTCTTATCAGGTGGAGAGAGAATTAGGCTGAAATTAGGTATGTTATTATTCAAAGATATCAATTTGTTAATTCTTGATGAACCTACAAATCATCTTGATATTGATTCAATCGAAACGCTTGAAGAGGCACTTGATGATTTTAAAGGCACAATTTTCTTTATTTCCCATGACAGATATTTTATTAATAAAATGAGTCAACGAGTAATCGCTATTGAGGATTATGAATTTAAAAGCTATCTTGGCAATTATGATGATTATAAAAGTATAAAAGAAGAAAATCGTTTAAAAGAAACGAAAGAACGGGTTGAAAAAAAAGGAATTCGGAAAAAAGTTAAAATTAATGCTGATCATGAATCAATTAAAGCTGAAGCTCTAGAAAAAATTGAACGACTTGAAAAGGATATTAATGAGATTGATCTAGCGATGAATAGAGAGGAAGATTACAATAAGCTGAATGATTTATATTGCAGGAAAATTGAATTAGATAAAGATTTAGAATCGCTAATGGAATTTTGGTTAGCGTTGTAAGTACTCAAGATAATCATCGATAACTTTATGTTAATTTACTACTCCACCAAGGAGTCAGAAAGCCTTTGATTTGGCTAATTGTCTTCTTGGTGGATTATTTTTTCAAATAAGTAATTAACTTGAACAACCACTTGAGCAACTCGAACTAGAACATGAAGAGTGAGAACTACTAGAACATGTGGAATGGGTCGAACTAGAGCATGAATTATGCGAGTTATGGTGATGATTACTGTCATTTGAACTTTCATTTATTGCAAAAAAAGTATTTGTAGCTAAAAATGTCGAACTGATCTGGTCATCATCTGATTTTTTACTAGAAGCTGAACGATTTGTAGATCTTGGGAATGATTTTTGATCGTGCTTATTTCTTGCATCTTCATTTTCTTTTTCGACTAAATTTTTTTGAATGCTAGCAAACTCATTTAAAATCTTATTTTTGGTTTGTGAGTTTAAATGAGATATGAAACGTTTTGTTTGAATAGTTTTGCTCGATAAATATTCTTGAACCTTATTATTTTTAAAATTAACAACTAAATTTCCTAAAATATGGGTATTAACAGAAGTTGTTTCAAACAAAGTATTATATAACAAATTGTAAACAGCTCGATCATCATTTCCATCGACTTCAGCTTTTTGAATAGTTGGTTCATGATGAATCATTTCACCACAAAAAGTCTTGCAAAAGTTTTGATAACTTTTCGTAAATAAAATCATTTCGTGCCAGATTTTATCTACATCTTGACTGTACATTGGAACGTTTTCAAAGATTGCTGCCATTAAGAAGAAGCGCTTTAATTCTTTCTCAATAAAAGAATACTTTTTATCGCTCCAATCTTCCTTTTCCATTACTCTTTCTTTAACATGAACAAGGAAATCCATTTTCCATGCGTTTTCTAATTTAGAAACTAACGATAAATCAGCGAGGTTTGAATTTAACATTAATTCGTTTGTATTAAACTGATCATAAAGATTGTTATAGAATTCATTATCATTTTTAAAATTCTTTTTAAAAAATCTACCGAATATTTTTTTCATATAAACGTCCTTTTACTTAGTTTTAATACAATTATATATTTAAAGAGTAAACAAAAGAAGAAAATTGTTAAAATTAGGAAATAATGCGGACTTTTTACAAATATTCCACAAGATCAGTTTATTGGATTGAGTATTTGGAAGAGGGCTTCACTTTGAAATAAGGTTGATTTTTTTTGTTCTGTAAAAATATGGTACAATTTCTTATATGATCATTTTAACAGTGGAAATAGATGATTAGTTCTGGTTTGTTCAAAGTTCTATAATTAGGTAATTACAAATTGTTTGGAGGGTTTCAAAGATGACAAATGAACAGGTAATACCGGTTGTTTCAGGGCAAAGGATTACGCCATTTCTTACGTTTAGCGGTAATGCAGAGGAAGCAATGAATTATTATGTTCGTACTTTTCCGAATTCAAAACTTGTTTCTCTTCGAAGATATACGAAACAAGACCCAGGTGTAGAAGGAAAAATCTTAAATGGGATCATTGAAATTTTAGGACAATCTTTTATGGTATTGGATATGGAAAAAGAACATTGTCCTGATTTTACTTGGGCTGTTTCATTTTATTTAGAATGCAAAGATGATGCGGAGTTCGAATTAATCTTTGGTGGCTTGAAGAGTGATGGAAAAGTACTGATGGGGCCAGTAGAAATGAATGATTTTAGTAAGGTTACATGGGTGACTGATTATTTTGGTGTTACTTGGCAGCTAGTATTAAGAAAAAAATCTTAAAAATCGGCTAATCTTTCGTTATTCATCATGTTAATTTTGTTCTTAATAAATGAAAAATGGACAAGTTTTCTTAAATAATAATTTACTGGTAAATAGTTTGAATATTCCTGCAAGTTTTAATAAAAAAATATTTTTTAAAAATAATAATCTGAATATATTGAAGTTTACTAATTGTTGGCATATAATGTAATCAGATACTAGTTTATTAGAGAAAGTAAGTAAGAGGTATTAGCGATATGGCAGAGCAAAGTCAACGAATTGGTCGAACAGCTATGATGCTTGCTTTGACCGATCATGAAGAAGAATTAATGAAAAATGAAAACGTTGTATGGTGTGTAGGTAAGGTCGGTACAATGGATGCTCAAAAGGTCGTTGCTGCGATTGAAACCGCTGCCAAACAAAATGGTGTAATCAATGGAGCTCTATATAGAGAAGTTCATTCATTATATCATGCAACACTTGAAGCAATTCAAGGCGTTACAAGAGGTCATGTTCAATTAGGTGATGTTCTTAGAACAGTAGGACTTAGATTTGCTATTGTAAGAGGAAAGCCTTATAAAAATGTGAACGAGGGTGACTGGATAGCAGTTGCACTATACGGAACGATTGGTGCTCCTATTAAAGGATCGGAGCATGAATCAGCAGGACTTGGCATTAATCACATATAATCGCCCATAGTTTATTAGATGATAGGGGGCTATGATTCGTAAGTTTTTATATTTACGTCTCATAGCCTCTTTCTGTGTTTTTTTTGACAAAATTCGGAGGTGTTTTTTAATGGTAACTTTAACTGGTAATAGCTTAACAATGGAACAAATGAAAAGTATTTTATTCGATATGGCATATGTAAAAGCGAGTGAAGAGAGCTTAGTTGCGGTAAAAGCATGTAGAGAAAAGGTTGAAGAAATCGTAAATAATGGCAAAGTCGTATATGGGATCACAACAGGTTTTGGAAAATTTAGTGATGTATTAATTGAAAAAGAAAATGTTTCAACACTTCAATATAACTTAATCGCTTCACATGCATGTGGTGTTGGTGAACCATTCCCTGAATTAGTTTCAAGAGCGATGTTAGTACTTCGTGCAAATACAATGTTAAAAGGTCACTCTGGTGTGCGTTTAGTAGTAGTTGAAAAATTACTTTCATTAATTAATGCTCAAATTCATCCAGTTATCCCATCTCAAGGATCATTAGGTGCAAGCGGAGACTTAGCTCCTTTATCTCATTTAGCTCTAGTTTTACTTGGTGAAGGCGAAGTTTTCTATAAAGGAAAACGTATGGAAACAGCAGAAGCACTAGCAAAAGAAGGAATTTTACCAATTACGCTAGAAGCTAAAGAAGGATTAGCTTTAATTAATGGTACTCAAGCAATGACAGCAATGGGCATTCTTACTTACCTTGAAGGTGAAGAATTAGCTTATCAAAGTGAATTAATTTCTTCGATTACATTCGAAGCATTAAATGGTATTACTGATGTTTTTGATGAAAGAATTCATATTGCTCGTGGATATAAAGAACAAATTGAAGTGGCAGAACGTTACCGCAATATTTTAGCAACAAGTAAGTTAACGACTAGACAAGGTGAAATCCGAGTTCAAGACGCTTATACATTAAGATGTATCCCTCAAGTTCATGGAGCAAGCTGGCAAGTTCTGAACTATGCAAAAGAGAAATTAGAAATCGAAATGAATGCAGCTACTGATAACCCATTATTATTTGGTGATGATGTATTCTCTGGTGGGAATTTCCATGGTCAACCAATCGCATTTGCAATGGACTTCTTTAAATTAGGTGTTGCAGAGCTTGCGAATATTTCTGAAAGACGTATTGAGCGTTTAGTTAACCCACAATTAAATGATTTACCACCATTTTTAAGTCCAGAACCAGGATTACAATCTGGTGCAATGATTATGCAATACGTGGCAGCCGCTTTAGTTTCTGAAAATAAAACTTTAGCACATCCAGCAAGTGTGGATTCTATTCCTTCTTCAGCAAACCAAGAAGACCATGTAAGTATGGGAACAATCGGTGCGCGTCATGCATACCAAATTTTACAAAATGCTAGAAGAGTTTTAGCAATAGAATGTATTTGTGCAATGCAAGGTGTTGAATATAAAGGAATTGAAAAAATGTCTGAAACAACTAGAAAATTTATGGAAGATGTTCGTAAAACTGTTCCATCAATTACTAGAGATCGCGTTTTCTCAAAAGACATTGAAAAACTAACAACTTATTTAAAAGAAAATTTCTTAGCAAGAAACTATACAAAACAAACACAAATATAAGAAGAGGTGGAATAAATATGGAAATCACTAAAGGATCTTTAAAAGCGCCAAGAGGTACTGAATTAAATACAAAAGGTTGGATTCAAGAAGCAGCACTTCGTATGTTATTAAACAATTTAGACGAAGAAGTAGCAGAAAGACCTGAAGATTTAGTTGTATACGGTGGAATCGGTAAAGCTGCAAGAAACTGGGAAAGCTTTGATGCAATTATTGAATCATTAAAAAAATTAGAGAGCGATGAAACATTATTAGTACAATCAGGTAAACCAGTTGCCGTTTTTAAATCACACGAAGATGCACCACGTGTTTTATTAGCAAACTCAAACTTAGTTCCAAAATGGGCAACTTGGGAACATTTCCGCGAATTAGATGAAAAAGGCTTAATGATGTACGGCCAAATGACTGCTGGTAGCTGGATTTACATCGGTACTCAAGGGATCTTACAAGGTACTTATGAAACATTTGGTGAAGCTGCTAAACAACATTTCGGTGGAAGCCTAAAAGGGACTATTACAATTACTGCAGGACTTGGCGGTATGGGTGGAGCTCAACCTCTTGCTGTCACAATGAATGGTGGGGTTGTAATCGGTATTGATGTTGATGAAACAAGAATTCAACGTCGTATTGACACTAGATATTGTGACGTATTAACTCACGATTTAGAGGAAGCTTTACGACTTGCAACGGAAGCGAAAAATGAAGGAAGAGCTTTAGCAATCGGTTTAGTCGGTAATGCTGCTGAAATTTTACCTCAATTAGTTGAACGTAATTTTGTACCAGATTTAATTACTGACCAAACTTCAGCACATGATCCATTAAATGGTTATTTACCAATCGGAATGACAATGGAAGAAGGAAAGAAACTTCGTGTCGAAAATCCAGAGGAAGTAATTAAACGTGCAAAACATAGTATGGCAGTTCATGTTGAAGCAATTTTAGCGATGCAACAACGTGGTGCAATCGCATTTGATTACGGTAATAATATTCGTCAAGTTGCATTAGATGAAGGCGTGAAAAATGCATTTGATTTCCCTGGTTTTGTACCTGCATTTATCCGTCCATTATTCTGTGAAGGTAAAGGTCCTTTCCGTTGGGTAGCACTTTCTGGTGATCCAGAGGATATTTACAAAACAGACGAAGTTATTTTACGTGAATTTGCTGATAACGAGCATTTATGTAACTGGATCCGTATGGCTCGTGAAAAGGTTGCATTCCAAGGCTTACCATCACGTATTTGTTGGTTAGGCTATGGTGAGCGTGCTAAATTCGGTAAAATCATTAACGAAATGGTTAAAAATGGCGAATTAAAAGCTCCAATCGTAATCGGTCGTGACCATTTAGATTGTGGATCAGTTGCATCTCCAAATCGTGAAACAGAAAGCATGAAAGATGGTAGTGATGCAGTAGCTGACTGGCCAATCCTAAATGCACTGATTAATGGTGTAAATGGCGCAAGCTGGGTAAGTGTACACCACGGTGGTGGAGTAGGTATGGGTTACTCTCTACATGCTGGTATGGTAATTGTTGCTGATGGTACTGATGCAGCTGCAAAACGTATTGAAAGAGTATTAACGTCAGATCCAGGAATGGGTGTAGTTCGTCACGTTGATGCAGGTTATGATTTAGCTGTTGAAACTGCGAAAGCAAAAGGCGTAAACATCCCAATGATGAAGTAGGTGTTAAAATTGAAAGCAGATATTCTATTAACAAATATTGGTCAATTATTAACGATGGATCATGGTGATGGTCCAATTCATGGAAAAGACATGAGTAATCTTCCTGTTTTAGAAAATGCAGAAATCGCATGGAAAGATGGGCAAATTATTTATATCGGACAAATGAACGAACAGAAAATAGATGCAAAAGAAGTAATTGATTGCCAGGGAAAACTAGTCACTCCAGGTTTAGTTGACCCTCATACTCACGTGGTCTTTGGAGGATCACGTGAGCATGAAGTTAGTTTGAAATTACAAGGTGCTTCTTATTTAGACATATTAGAAATGGGTGGCGGGATCCATTCTACTGTAAGTCAAACTAAATTAGCTTCACATGAAGATTTAAAAAAGAAAACGATTCATCACTTAAACAGAATGCTTTCATTCGGTGTAACAACAGTTGAAGCAAAAAGTGGTTATGGACTTGATGAAGAAACTGAATTAAAACAACTTCGAGTTGCGAAGGAATTACAAAAAGAGCATGATATTGATTTGGTTTCGACATTTTTAGGTGCGCATGCAGTACCAAAAGAGTATAAAGGAAACGAAGAAGCTTTCTTAGAAAAAATGCTTTCTTTATTAGATGTCATTAAAGAAGAAGAACTAGCTGAATTTGTAGATGTATTCGCTGAAACAGGTGTATTTTCAGTAGAACAATCTAAAGAATTTTTATTAAAAGCAAAAGAACAAGGCTTTCGTGTTAAAATTCATGCAGATGAAATAGATCCTCTAGGTGGTACTGAAATGGCAGCTGAAATCGGTGCTATTTCTGCTGATCATCTATGTGGAGCATCAAATAAAGGTGTAGAAATGCTTGGAAAGAGCAATACAATCGGTGTTATTTTACCAGGTACTACTTTCTATTTGAATAAACCTGAATTTGCACCTGCACGAGCGATGATTGAAAATAACGTAGCCGTTTCTTTAGCAACTGATTTCAACCCTGGAAGTTGCCCAACTGAAAATTTACAATTAATCATGACAATTGCAATGCTTAAACTAAAAATGACGCCTGAAGAAATTTGGAATGCTGTGACGATTAACTCATCATTCGCGATTAATCGTGGCGACCAAGCTGGTAAACTTAAAATTGGTCGTAAAGCAGATGTCGTTATTTGGAATGTACCAAACTATACTTATGTACCTTACCATTTTGGTGTAAATCATGTAGAAACAGTATTTAAGAATGGTAAATTAGTAGTAAGTAGAGGTGAACACGATGTCGCTATCACATCTTAAAAAAGCAGGAGATGCTATTTTCATTGATTCAAAAGTCACAAAAGCCAATGAAATCATCTCTGCATGGAATGGAACAGAAGCATCAAATTTCTCAATTATCGGTGTACCATTATCTAAAACATCAATTAGTCATTCAGGCGCAAGTTTCGCGCCTGCTTCAATTCGAAAAATGTTAAGTAGCTACAGCACTTACCATATTGAAGACCAAATCGATTTAAAGGATTACAAGGTAACTGATTTTGGTGATATTACGATGCATGTGACTGATTTTGAAGAGTCAAGAAATCGTATTAAATCGACAATCTCTGAATTACTTGGTCAATATAAGGAAACGATGCCAATCATTTTAGGTGGTGATCACGGAATAAGTTTTCCAAGTATTTCAGCTTTTGCAAAAGAAAGAGGAACAGTAGGAGTTATCCAATTTGATGCCCATCATGATTTAAGAAATACTGAAGATGGTGGTCGTTCAAATGGTACACCTTTCCGTAGCTTAATTGACGAAGGTATTTTAAAAGGTGAACATTTAGTTCAAATTGGAATTCGAAATTTTTCAAATAGTGCTCCATACACGGAATTCGGTGTGAATAACGGAGTAACAATCTACTCAATGCGCGATGTTCGCGAATTTGGAATCTCAAAAATTATGAAAGAGAGCATCAACCGTTTAGTAGACAAAGTAGATTCAATCTACATTAGCCTAGATATGGACGTACTAGACCAAGCATTTGCTCCTGGTTGCCCAGCAATTGGACCTGGAGGGATGGACAGTCAAACTCTATTAGATGGCATTTGTTATCTAGCATCTCATCCAAAAGTTACTGGAATGGATATTGTTGAGCTTGATCCAACAATCGATTTCCGCGACATGACAAGCAGAATCGCAGCACATGTAATCTTAAACTTTCTTGTTGAGAAGGTTAAGTTGTTAAATAAGTAAAATGTAAAACTCGTAAACTTTGTTGTTTGCGAGTTTTTTGTTTCGCGGGGTAGATTTGATACCATCAAGCGTTCTTGCTATAATCAAAATAAGAACAAATATTCGGTGAGGATTACAAAATTAAAAAATGTCTAAGTGAAAGTAGGAGGAACACTTTTGTCAAATAGCATAAAGCAAAGAAAAATAATCTTAGATCTAGCAGTTACATTGGATGGTTTTATCGAAGGAAAAAATGGAGAAGTTGATTGGTGCATAATGGATCCCGAAATGGAATTCACAAATTTCTTGAATCAAATAGATACTATTTTATATGGTCGAAAAAGCTATGATTTGTGGGGAAATTATCATCCAAGCATAGAAGACTCTGAAACTGATAAAGAAATGTGGAATTTAGTTCATAGCAAGGAAAAATATGTGTTTTCCAGAACTCAAACAAATTCTGAAAACAAAGCAATATATATTAATGAAAATATAATTGAAGAAGTAGCTAAATTAAAGAAAATGCCCGGTAAAGATATTTGGTTGTATGGCGGATCTAGCCTTATTACATCATTTATAAATCTTGGCCTAGTAGATGAATTCAGATTATCAATTCATCCGGTAATATTGGGTGAAGGAAAACCTTTATTTGTTGACATAAAACAGAGAAAGAATCTAATTTTGGTGAGTACTAGAACGTTTTCATCTGGTGTTGTGCAGGTAATTTATCATTTGAATGAAGAATAAGTTTGCTTAGTGTTTTATTTGCATAAGTTTCATAAAAGGTCATTAATTACATACTGTTGAAAAAAGAATTCGTCAAGTAAATGCCACGAAATTTTCGTGGCATTTTCAACACGTTGAAAATGAGTTTGTCTACTATTCGCCAATTTTGGGTTTATTTTAATTAATGCCTATTATGAGGAAGTAATATTCAAAATTATGAAGGAATATTACGACTTGAACTTGTTATGAGGAAGTAACTCTTTTTTTAAAAGAATAAAATAAGGACACTTGGTACAATAGCATATATAATTAGTAAAGCTGGATCAATAAACTCTGTGAAATTAAATAACAATTAGGTTCAGTTGGAAAGTGAGATAAATTAATTATGAAATATGATTTAATTTTTGATTTAGACGATACATTAATTCAGACCCAAGCCGCATTTTTAAATAATATAGATTTATGTTCGAATCTAGTACATCAAGCGCTAGATGAAAAAGTACTCATAAATGAAATTAAAGAAGTTTTTAATAGAATAGATTTGGAACTAATTAAAGAGATGGGTTTCAGTAAAACCAGGTATCCTTATGCTTGGGAATCAACTTTAGATTTATTGGCAACACGATTTAATATTGAGATTTCAAGTATTGTCAATGATCAATTACAATCATTAGCAAAAACGATATTTAAAGTAAATATTCCATTGCAAAGTGACACATTTATAATAGAAGAATTATCAAATCACAAAGATGTAGCAAGTATGACGATATTGACTTTAGGTGAAAAAGACGTGCAATCAAAGCGAGTGATGGAAACGGGCTTAGTTCATCATTTTGATAATGTATTTATTACAAATAAAAAAGATGTAAATACGTATCTTGAGTTACAGGAAAAATTAAATAATCCCGTAATGATTGGAAACTCACTTAGAAGTGATATTGTACCTGCTATAGATGCGGGGATGAAAGCAATTCATATTATTAGAGATTCATGGTCTTATGACGAAATTGAACATAATCATAAAATAGATAGTATTAAGTCATTAGTCGAGATTAAATTACTTTTATTTGGAAATTTGGTAAACCTATAAAGCCTATTTTTCCAGGTATTTATAAATAGTTCCAAAAACCTCTCTATCAAATAGTCGATCTTGTTGTTAAACTTAAAAGTTGCATTTAGTTCAACAACAAGATTAACTGTTTAATAGATTTTTTTATGAATATAAAATTAACCGGAAAGAAGAATTTTTAAATGGAGATTTACAAGATTTTTTTCTGGAACATGTTGTAGAAAACAAACGCAGTCCATTAGATAAAGATCATGTGTCTCCGCTGTGGCTATTGAAGTTTTTGGAAAGATAGTTGTACAAGGATTTATATAGGTTTTGTAGAATTAAAGTATAAGACAGAATGAGTTTCACCAGTATTCAAATAGATAATTTTGCTAATAATACAATCGAAGTGTTTTATCATACATAAATGCTAGGATTGCTATTATAGAAGTATGAAAAAACTTGACAGTACGGAACAAAGACAAGGAGTGAAGTTATGAAATTTCTGCTTACATCTGGAGGCATCATTAACAAAAGCATACACGATGCGCTGGTTGACATGTTAGGCAAACCGATAGCTGACTCCAACGCCCTGTGTATCCCCACTGCGATGTATGGACACCCTTGGGTTGGCCCTGGCGTCAAAGCTTGGGAGTTCATTAGTGGAAAAGAAGAAAATCCCATGGTAAGCCTAGGTTGGAAGTCTGTCGGCGTTTTGGAGTTAACAGCATTGCCAAGCATCGACGAAAAACGCTGGAAACCACTTGTTGAGGATACAGATGTATTACTGGTGTCAGGCGGTGATGCCCTTTACCTGTGCTACTGGATGCGTCAATCCGGCTTGGCAGACCTTTTACCCTCACTAAAATCAGTCTATGTGGGAATGAGTGCTGGGAGTATGGTGATGTCACCTAACATAGGGGAATACTTCGTTGGCTGGACTCCACCAGACGGTGGTGATGAAGCACTGAGATTGGTTGATTTTTCAATCTTTCCGCACCTAGATCACGAGATGCTACCGGGAAATACCATTGCTGCCGCAGAGAGATGGGCAGCCGGGATGCTTGGACCGGCGTATGCGATTGACGATCAAACCGCCATCAAAGTAATCGATGGAAAGGTTGAAGTGGTCTCCGAAGGTCATTGGAAACTATATTCGCCCTGACGCTACACCTTTAGGAAACTGTTGCATATCCTAATGCAAACTCCAATAGCTAAACAACTTGGGACTATTTATTAGTCTCTTTTTTAATGCGCTAAATGGCTAGATGTATTAAAGGAGTATAATTTACGGTATCTTGAAATGTAAGCGATAACAAAAGTGTTCTAAAATGGAGATGAGAGAAAAAGTATGAAAAAATCGAGTGAAAAGATAATAAAGTGCCCAGGATGTGGTTTAAGCCTCGATGATCAACAAAACAAATTGACAAGGAAATACAATGCCACAGATGATTGCTTTAGTGATTTAAGTAGTTATACATTAGAAAAACAAGATACTAATTTTATACATCAGCATGCCATCGATACTTACGCTGCTCAGCATTCAGGGAATAATATGAAAAACATTACCGCGAGTTTTTCAGTAATAGGATTGTATTATGCTATAGTACATGATTTCAACGGAAAACAAGTACAACGTGTCCATACACTTCTCAGTCGTCAAAAATATAATTGGGATGCATTGCAATCGCCAGACAATTCAGCCTATTCATTGACTGTATATGATGTAATGAAAGAACAACCAGGAGAAAATCGCGACAAAATGCTTATTAAATGGATGAATGACGTGTGGAAATGTTGGAATCATCAACATGAATGGGTAAAAAATATATGTAACGAACTGTTAAAATAGATTGAGTGGGCATTTATTTGAGTGAATGTAGGTCAATGGAAGTTTCTAAAATATTACAAAATAAAGGATTAGTTGAAGAAAAAGTCAATTATGAAACAGTTCTTTGAAGATAAAGATCGATTATAATAAATAGACTATTAATTCAGTTTTTTTATTAAAAATTAAAACTCTCCTTCATCTGGCACACAAATTTGTTTTACATCCACCATCAATGGCAAAACTATTGATAAAAGGAGGATAAAAAAAGTGACTCAAGATCGATTTGAAGAAGCATATGAAATGTATAGAAATCAAAGTGATGACGAACAAATGCACGTAGACGAAACAGTTAACCAAGACAAGGAACATATTGTTGCAGTTCGCAAAAATAAAGATGGTGATTTAATTGGTTTCAAAACAAATTTAAATCGTGAACTAGATTATCTTCAAGCATTACAAGAAGCAAAGAGTGGAAATTTAGCACATGTTGACGTAATCCATAAGTATGGTCGTGACATCTTAAGAAGTGAACCGGATGGTATTGCAGACAATAATTTGAGTAATCTACCAGAATTTTAAACTGAAATCGTATACATAAAAAAGTAAACCCACTAGGGAATTAATGATCCTTGTGGGTTTTTTACTTGATTCACTCATTCGTCACCTAAAGCTTGTCCACACTTTAAAAATTCAATATAAAGCGATGGCTTTTTGAACTTAAGGTAAGTCAGAAAGTCATTTATTCTGTCCTATTTAGTCTATTTAATCTTGGCAATTGGAATTGTTCACCGTTTGCTTCTTCAGGTTCTGAACCTTCGTTGTGTTCGGAATCTGTTCTGATTTTGCTTCTTTTTATTTTGCTGTCTCTGATTTTAATTCCTTGTTGTCCGCCTAATTCATCATTATTTTTACCAGCAATACCGCTTCTACCATTTCCATCTGCAAATTGCGAATGGTCATTTGATGTTTGGCTATTGTTTCTAGCGTTTTGACCGCCTTGATTTGCATTCATGCCAACGTTTCGATTAATTTGTCCTCCGCCTTCAGCTCTTTGTTCGACTTGGACGCGATTCTTTTTGATTTCAATGTTGAAAAAATTAAAATTGATTGAGCCATCTAGATTAGCTGCTGCAATCATCTCTTGAATTTCTTCTATTAATTCTTTAAAATCATTAAATTCTGCTGCCATCGTATAAAACACTCCTTTCTATCATTACTCTCACTATATTCACTTTTAATAGATTTTGATTAGACATTAAATAGATTTCTCAGATTTAAATAATTTAGGGGGGAATTTTTATAGTAAATTTTTTTCATGAAATTCCCATAATAAATTGTAGTTTTCCAGAGTAACAGGTACTAATTACACAGAAAAATTCGTATTATTTCACATTTAAATCATAGATTAGTAAAGGAGTGTGATCTAGATGAATCCTTTTTTAATAAAAATAGTAAAATCATTTTTGGGTGTAATTGTGTTCGACCTGATATTACTTACTTATTGCTTATTATTAGGTAGTTATTTTCATATTTTACATTCTTTTACGTGGTTCGGATTTAAAATAATTGTTTTACCATTTAGCTTTCTAGCATTTATTATTTCGATTGTTTATTTTAGTAAAAAAATAAACATGGAAGGTAATGTTGAACAAGAAGAAATTAAAATGGACCATTCAACAAGGATGGGGAAATACCATCAGCTAGAAAAAAATTGAACTGAGGTGGTAAAATGGACCTCGAAAATATTGTTTTACGAAATATTGATGAGCGGATCAAACGATTAAGAACAAAACAAGATGAAGATGGAACTTGGGAATTTTGTTTTGAAGGTTCATTAATGACGGATAGTTTTATGATTTTATTAATGAATGATCTTGAATACAAAAATCAAAAGGTAATGGACGGGATTATTGATCGAATCATCAATCTTCAATATCCAAATGGAGCCTGGAAATTATACGAAGATGAAAAAGAAGGAAACTTAAATGCAACGGTACAAGCTTACATAGCTTTATTAATCTCAAAAAAGTATACAAAAGAACATTTAAGTATGAAAAAAGCTGAAAAATTTATTCGTGAAAACGGTGGTATTAAAAAAACACATTTTATGTTAAAGGTGATTCTGGCTACTCATGGTTTGATTGAGTATCCCAAATTATTTTACTTTCCGATGAGTTATTTTTTACTGCCAGATAAAATACCGTTAAGTTTATTTGATTTAAGCAATTATGCTAGAGTTCATTTAGTTCCAATGATCATTTGTATAAATAAGCGATTTAAAGTGAAATTGGATGACGATCTAAATATCGATCATCTTATGGAAACTAGTGAGGTAGATTGGTTTTATGAAGAACGAGGGAGTTTTTATCAATTTTTACTTGAAGAAGGAAAGAAGTTAGCTTCATATCCTCTTTATTTTCAGCAAAAGGGATATGAAAAGGCAAAGAACTTTATGCTTGATCGTATTGAAACAAATGGAACTTTTTATAGCTATGCTACTTCGACGTTTTATATGATTTATGCCTTAATGGCTTTAGGCTATGAAACTACTTCATCTGTTATTCAAAATGCGCTACAGGGACTTCTTTCATATGCAGCTGATACTGAAGCAGGAATTCATATTCAAAATTCGCCATCAAAAGTTTGGGATACTGCATTATTGTCATATGCCATACAAGAAGCTGGTTACAAAGTAAGTGATCCGATTGTATCGAAATCGATAAGTTACTTAATTAAAAAACAACAGAATAGTATTGGTGATTGGAAGATTCATGCTAAAAATGTAAGTCCTGGTGGTTGGGGTTTTTCCGATGTTAATTCTTTTATCCCAGATAATGATGATACTGGTGCTGCTTTAAGGGCATTAGCAAGAAGCGCTTTAGATCAATCCACAATTCATGATCGTTGGTTAAGAGGGGTACATTTTTTACTTGGACTTCAAAATGAAGATGGTGGTTGGGGAGCATTTGAAAAAAATGTAACGAATAAGTGGCTAACATTTGTGCCAATTGAAAATGCAAAAGATGCAATCATTGATCCTTCCACTGCAGATTTAACAGGTCGCATTTTAGAATTTATTGGATATTATACGTCCATTTCAAACGATGACCCGATTGTGAAAAAGGCAGTTGATTGGCTTTTAAAAAACCAAAAAAGAAATGGCAGCTGGTATGGTAGGTGGGGAATTTGTTATATTTATGGAACTTGGGCAGCGATTACTGGTCTTAGAGCAGTAGGGATTCCTAAAAATCATGAGGCAATTAAAAAAGCTGAGAAATGGTTAGTTAGTATTCAAAACGAAGACGGAGGGTGGGGAGAATCGGGTCTTTCAGCTGTTAAAAATAAATATGTTCCTTTAAAATATAGTACTCCTAGTCAAACAGCCTGGGCAGTTGATGCTTTACTTTCAATTCGCAATAAAGAAGATGAAGTAATTAGAAAAGGAATTAAATTTTTAACGAATCAAACTGATTTGACTAATAAAGCATTAACTTACCCAACAGGATTAGGCTTACCCGGTCAGTTTTATATCCACTATCATAGCTATAATGAAATTTATCCGCTATTAGCACTAGCACATTATAAAAATAGTTAAATAATACTATTATGTTAACAAAATATATTTATTTTTGAAAATCTTTCCATAAATGTCTTTTCTTTAACATATAAATATAGTAAACTGTTTTATATTCAATATAACAACTAAATAATCCTTATCGAGAGCGGTGGAGGGACTGGCCCTATGAAACCCGGCAACTTTAGCGAAAGCTAAAAAGTGCTAAATCCAGCATGTTTAAAACATGAGAGATAAGGCGTAATCTGTACTTTAACGTCATTCTCTCATTTTGTTGAGAGAATGGCGTTTTTTATTTTATATAAACGGGAAGTGATTGAATGGGCTTATTGGAAAAGTTAAAGGATGGAATTGTTTTAGGTGATGGCGCAATGGGAACACTTTTGTACTCTGGCGGACTTCACAGTTGTTTTGAAGAACTTAATATTACTGAGCGTGATCGGATCATTCATATACATGAACAATATATAGATGCTGGCGCAGAAGTGATTCAAACTAATTCATACGGTGCTAATGCCGGAAAACTGAGACAATATGGTTTGGAGAAGCTTGTTAAGCAAATCAATCAAATGGCTGTTAGAAATGCTAGAGCGGCTTCAAAAGGAAGAGCTTTAGTAATTGGTGGGATCGGTGGAATGAAATATGTAGGTTCTACTTTTACGACAGCTTTAGAACGTGAGATGATGATACTTGAGCAAGCTTCAGCCTTACTAGAAGAAGGCGTAGATGGGATTATGCTTGAAACATTTTATGATGAAAATGAATTATATGATGCTGTCAATCTATTAAGAGGAAGAACCGATTTACCAATCATTGCCCAAGTAACACTACAAGAAATTGGCGTCATGCAAAGTGGGCAATATATTGAAAAAATTCTTCCTAATTTAGTAGATTTAGGTGCAGATGTAGTCGGAATCAATTGTCATCTTGGACCTCTTCATATGCTGGAGTCATTAAATACAGTTTCATTACCGACAAATGGTTATTTATCGGCATTCCCAAATTCAGGATTACCGCTATACACTGAGGGGAAATACGTATACAAATCGAATCCAGAATATTTTGAAGATATGGCAAAACCATTTATTGAACAAGGTGTAAGATTAATCGGTGGATGCTGCGGTACAACACCAGCGCATATCGCTGCTTTACGAAGTAAGATTGATACTTTACAGCCTGTTACAAAAAAAGAAGTGAAAAACAGAGCAATTAAAATTACAATTCCAAAGCAAGTAGAGCAAAAGAATGAAACGCTAGCAGAAAAGGCAAAAAATAAAACGACAATCATTGCAGAGCTAGATCCGCCAAAAACATTACAAACAAGAAAGTTTTTTGAAGGAGCGAAGGCATTACATAGAGCAGGGGCTGATGCAATCACCTTAGCAGATAATCCTTTAGCTTCACCTAGAATTTCGAATGTGGCGATGGCATCCCTGCTTCAAAGACTGGATGTACCGGTCTTGACGCATCTAACTTGTAGAGATCGGAATATGATTGGACTCCAATCTCATTTAATGGGGTTAGCAACTTTAGGATTAAATGAGGTTCTAGCTATAACAGGTGATCCAGCAAGGGTAGGAGATTTTCCAGGTGCAACTTCAGTTTATGATGTAGCATCACTTGAACTGATTCGAATGATTAAAGAAATGAATGAAGGTAGACTTTATTCCGGTAAGAGCTTAGGAAATGGAACAAGATTTTCAGTCGCTGCTGCTTTTAATCCGAATGTCCGAAAATTTGATGCAGCAATTAAAAGGCTTGAGAAAAAGGTCGAGGCGGGTGCGGATTATTTTTTAACACAGCCAATATATGATTTTGAAACGATTGATAAATTATATGAGGCAACACGTCATATAAAACAGCCAATTTTTATTGGAATTATGCCACTAGTTAGTAAGAAAAATGCTGATTTTATCCATTATGAAGTACCAGGAATTACTTTATCAGAAGAGGTAAGAAATAGAATTTCATCAGTTGAACCAGAAAGAGCAGTTGATGAAGGTAAACAAATTGCGAAAGAGCTAATTGATTATGTTAAGGATAAATTTAACGGGATTTATTTTATCACTCCATTTTTGAAGTATGAAATAACAGAGGACTTAATTCAATTTACTAAAAGCAGCAATAAAGAGGAGATCCAACTATGAAAACTTTAGATGTAGCATTAAAAGAAAAAATATTACTTCTTGATGGAGCAATGGGAACGATGATCCAGCAAAGAGACTTAACAGCAGAAGACTTTGGTGGAGAAGAATACGAAGGCTGTAACGAATATTTAGTTGTTACAAGACCGGATGTAATACAAGAAATTCATGAGGAGTATATAGCCGCTGGGTCTGACATTATCGAAACAAACACTTTTGGAGCAACAAATATTGTTTTATCTGATTATAATTTGCAACATTTAGATATTGAACTAAATGAAATTGCGGCAAAGATTGCAAAGCAAGCAGTTTTAGCATCTGGTAAAGAGGTATATGTAGCAGGTGCGATGGGTCCAACAACAAAAGCAATCAGCGTAACAGGTGGTGTGACTTTTGATGAATTAATTACTGCATATAAACGTCAAGCAACTGGCTTAATTAACGGTGGTGTAGATGTTTTATTAGTTGAAACTTGTCAAGATATGAGAAATGTGAAAGCAGCTTGTATCGGAATTAGTAATGCATTTAACGAATTAAATAAAAAATTACCAGTTATGATCTCAGGAACGATTGAACCGATGGGGACAACATTAGCAGGTCAAACAATTGATGCTTTTTACTTAGCAATTGAACATATTTCTCCAATTTCAGTTGGATTAAACTGTGCAACAGGACCTGAATTTATGAGGGATCATGTTCGTTCCTTGTCAGAGCTATCTGAGACATTTGTTTCATGTTATCCAAATGCTGGTTTACCAGATGAAGATGGACATTACCATGAATCACCAGAATCTTTAGCGCACAAAGTACGTGATTTTGCTGAACAAGGTTGGATCAATATTATAGGTGGGTGCTGTGGAACGACACCTGATCATATTAGAGCAATGAAAGAAGCAGTGAGTGGCATAACGCCTCGTCAACCTAAAAAAAGAGAAGAACATGCGGTTAGTGGTTTAGAATCACTTTGTTATGACGATAGTATGAGACCACTTTTCGTCGGTGAAAGAACAAATGTTATTGGATCTCGTAAATTTAAAAATTTAATAGCTGATGGAAAATTTGAAGAAGCTTCAGAGATTGCTAGAGCTCAAGTGAAAAAGGGTGCCCATGTCATCGACGTATGTATGGCAGATCCTGATCGTGATGAAGTTGAAGATATGGAAAATTTCCTAAAGCAGCTAGTTAATAAAGTAAAAGTACCTATCATGATTGATTCAACTGATGAAAAAGTAATTGAGTTAGCACTTACTTATATTCAAGGTAAAGCTATTATTAATTCGATAAATCTTGAAGACGGAGAGGAACGATTTGAGAAAATTATACCTCTCATTCATAAATATGGTGCTGCAGTCGTTGTTGGTACGATTGATGAAGATGGGATGGCTGTATCGGCAGAGAGAAAATTGGAAGTTGCAAAAAGAAGTTATCAACTATTAACTCAAAAATATAAAATTCGTGCAACAGACATTATCTTTGATCCGCTTGTTTTCCCTGTTGGAACAGGTGATACGCAATATATCGGTTCAGCAAAAGCGACAATTGATGGCATTAAACTAATTAAGGATGCATTTCCTGAGTGTTTAACGATTTTAGGTTTAAGTAATATTTCATTCGGATTACCAAATGCTGGGCGTGAAGTGTTAAATGCAGTTTTCTTATATCATTCTACAAAAGCTGGACTTGATTACGCGATCGTAAATACTGAGAAACTAGAACGATTTGCTTCAATTCCTGCTATAGAACGTGAGCTAGCTGAGAATTTATTATTTCATACGTCACAAGAAACATTAGATAAATTTGTAGAGCATTTTAGAAATTCAGTAAAGAAAGAAGAAAAACCAAAAGAACAACTTCCAATTGAAGAAAGATTAGCCGCGTGTGTAGTTGAAGGATCAAAGCAAGGGTTAATAGAAGATCTTCAAGCTTGTCTCGATCGTGGTGACACACCGTTAAATATTATTAATGGCCCACTTATGACTGGAATGGATGAAGTTGGAAGACTTTTTAATAATAATGAGCTAATCGTTGCTGAAGTATTACAAAGTGCTGAAGTAATGAAGGCATCTGTAAACTTTTTAGAGCAGTTTATGGAGAAAACTGAAAGCTCTCGAAAAGGAAAAGTCATTTTAGCAACAGTAAAAGGTGATGTTCATGATATCGGAAAGAACTTAGTTGATATTATTTTGACAAATAACGGGTTTGATGTTGTCAATTTAGGCATTAATATTCGACCAGATGATTTAATTACAAAGATTCGTGAAAACAAACCAGACATTATTGGATTATCGGGCTTATTAGTAAAATCTGCGCAACAAATGGTTATTACAGCAGGTGACTTAAAAAGTGCAGGAATAAACACACCTATATTAGTTGGAGGCGCTGCATTAACTAGAAAATTTACTGAAAACCGTATTCAGCCAATTTACGATGGATTAGTTGTTTACTCAAATGACGCAATGACTGGATTAGATTTTGCAAATAAAATTGTTAATCCTATTGAATTAAAAGCATTAGAAGAAAAGAAAAAGGCAATTAAAAAAATAGACAACATAATTGAAGTGCCTGTTCCTGAAATTAGTACAAAGAGATCAGCCATACAAAAGTCGGATTGTCTTGTTCCTTCATCTTTAAGTAAAACGGTTATAAAAAATATTCCAGTAGCTCAAGTGGCACCGTTTATTAATTACCAAATGCTAATTGGTCATCATTTAGGAGTAAAAGGTAAATGGGAAAATCAAGAACGTGGCCAAGAGTTATACGAGTTAGTTCAAGAATTCTTAAAAGATGGAAATGAATATTTTGACTGTAAAGTAATCTATCAATTTTTCCCTGCTCAAAGTGATGGCAATGATGTCATTATCTATGATTCTGAAACGAAAAAAACAATTGAGCGCTTTCAATTTCCAAGACAAAGAAAAGAGCCAAACCTTTGTATAAGCGACTTTTTAAATCCGGTTGGTGAAGAGATGGATTATGTTGGGTTCTTCTCTGTAACATCAGGCCCACGAGTAAGAAATATTGCTGAAAGATTGAAACAAGAAGGGGAATATTTAAAGAGTCATGTTTTATTCTCATTAGCGCTAGAATTAGCAGAAGGTTTAGCTGAGAAAACGCATATGCTGATGAGAGAAAAATGGGGATTCCCAGATCGTCCAGATTTCACGATGTCTGAGCGTTTTAAAGCAAGATATCAAGGAATCAGGGTGTCATTTGGTTATCCTGCTTGTCCAAATCTAGAAGATCAAGAAAAGCTATTTAAGTTAATTAACCCAAATGAAATTGGGATTAATCTGACAGAAGGATTTATGATGTTACCAGAAGCATCTGTAACTGCAATGGTATTCTCGCATAAAGATGGAAGATATTTTTCGGTTTAAAAAGAAAGAATAATTATTCATTTGAATCAATAAAACAAAAATTTAAAGGTAGTAGAAATAATTCATGCATCAATCTACTACCTTTTTCCTAAGAAAAAGAGGAGTGGAAAAAATGCCTGTAATTATTAATCAAGATTTACCTGCTACTGAAATACTAACAAAAGAAAATGTTTTTTATATGACGAAAGAGCGAGCGGAGTCACAAGATATTAGGCCGCTTCAAATAGGCATTTTAAATTTAATGCCAACTAAAATTGAAACGGAAACACAATTATTACGTTTAATTGCTAATTCCCCTTTACAAGTAGAGGTCGATTTAATCGGTACGGAATCGTATAAACCTAAAAATGTTTCAGAGGAGCATGTTTCAAGCTTTTATAAAACAATTTCACAAATTCAAAATTCAAAATATGATGGCTTTATTATTACCGGTGCACCGGTTGAGACAATGGAGTATGAAGAAGTTGAGTATTGGTCGGAGCTTAAAGAAATCATGGACTATACAAAAGAAAATGTAACTTCTACATTGCATATATGTTGGGGTGCACAAGCAGGTCTTTATCATCACTACGGTGTTCCTAAATATACATTAGATCAAAAAATGTTTGGTGTTTTCCCACACTCAGTAGAGGATCGCTTTGTGAAACTAGTGCGTGGCTTTGATGACGAGTATTATGTACCTCATTCAAGACATACTGAAGTTAGGAAGGAAGACATCGATCAAATAGGAGAATTGAAGATTTTGAGTTTATCAGACGATGCAGGTGTCCATCTTGTTACTAATGAGGATGGAAAGCAAATTTTTGCAACTGGACATCATGAATATTGTATAAATACTTTAAAATCAGAATATGAAAGAGATGTACAAAGAGGAGCGGAAATTGCTATTCCAAAAAACTATTTCCGAAATGATAATCCGAAACAACCACCAATTGTACGTTGGAGAAGTCATGCGAATCTACTTTTCTCTAATTGGTTAAATTATTACGTTTATCAAGAAACCCCTTACAATTTATAATGTTATATTTTAAGTTTCATAATTTTGTCAAATACTAAAAAAAAATAATTGGAAAATTAAAAAAAGTGTTTGCTATTTTCATAAAACATTCCCATAATGGAAATAATATCAAATTTTAACGGAGGAGATCATATGAAGGACTGTATATCTATCGGCCTATTAGGACTTGGAACTGTTGGAAGTGGTGTTGTAAAAATTGTTGAAGATCATCAGGACAGATTAGCCCATCAAATCGGTTGTTCTGTTCAAGTAAAAAAGGTTCTTGTAAAGGACCTTGAAAAGGAACGTTCAATTTCAATTCAAAAGGATTTATTAACAACAAATGCATATGAAATTTTAGATGATGCTGAAGTAGATGTTGTTGTAGAGGTAATGGGTGGAATTGAAGATGCAAGAAAATACATACTCCATGCTCTGCGCAATAAAAAACATGTTGTCACAGCTAATAAAGATTTAATGGCTTTATACGGTACTGAATTACTCCGTGTAGCAAATGAAAATAAATGCGATTTATTTTATGAGGCTAGCGTTGCTGGTGGGATCCCGATTATTCGTAGTTTAGTAGATGGTTTAGCCTCAGACCGCGTAAATAAATTAATGGGAATTGTAAATGGAACAACAAACTTTATTCTTACAAAGATGAGCAATGAAGGAAAAGCATATGAAGATGTGTTAAAAGAAGCTCAGGAACTCGGCTTTGCAGAAGCAGATCCAACATCTGACGTTGAAGGATTAGATGCTGCGAGAAAAATGACAATTTTAGCTAAATTAGGTTTTTCAATGGATGTTGAACTAGAAGACGTGCAAGTACGTGGAATTAGTTCAGTATCCTCAGAAGACATTGATTTTGCTAAATACTTCGGTTATACTATGAAACTTATCGGTTATGCGAAGAGAAATGATAATCGAATTGAAGTGAGTGTTGGACCAACTTTAATTGCACATAATCATCCATTAGCTTCTGTTAGCAATGAATTTAATGCAGTTTATGTATATGGTGAAGCTGTTGGAGAAACGATGTTCTATGGACCAGGTGCAGGTAGTTTACCAACTGCAACTGCAATCGTTTCAGATTTAGTAGCAGTAATGAAAAACATGCGATTAGGAGTAAACGGTACAAGTGCTGTTTTACCACAATATCCAAAAGAAATAAAAGAAGATCATGAAATTTATTTTAAATCTTTCTTCCGCTTTACAGTTAAAGATCAATTAGGTTCGTTTGCTGAAATTACGTCTATTTTTACTGAATCTGATATCAGTTTTGAGAAAATTATTCAAGTTCCATTAAAGCATAAAGGTCTTGCTGAAATCATTTTAGTAACACACCAAGCATCATATTCATCTTACAAAAAAGTAATTGAAAGCCTTGAAATTTCTGATGTAGTCGATGAAGTACGTAGCTATTATCGAATTGCAGGTGAAGATCACGATGTATAATGGATTAATCGATAAATATTCAAATTTCTTACCAATCAATGAAGAAACACCGAAATTAACTTTAAATGAAGGAAATACGCCATTACTGTTTTTACCTCGCTTATCACAGGAGTGGGGAATTGAGTTATTTGTAAAATTAGAAGGGCTAAACCCTACAGGTTCATTTAAAGATCGTGGGATGGTAATGGCTGTTGCTAAGGCAAAGGAAGCAGGAAGTTCAGCGATTATTTGTGCATCAACAGGTAATACATCTGCTGCAGCTGCTGCTTATGCTGCAAGAGCTGGTATGAAATGTTTTGTTATTATTCCTAATGGCAAAATTGCATATGGTAAACTTGCGCAGGCAGTCATGTATGGAGCTCATATTATTAGTATTGATGGGAATTTTGATCACGCTTTACAAATGGTAAGAAAAATAAGTGAGTCTGAACCAATTACATTAGTAAATTCCGTAAATCCATATCGAATCGAAGGCCAAAAAACAGCTGCCTTTGAAATTTGTGAGCAATTGGAAGAAGCTCCAGATATATTAGCAATTCCAGTCGGAAATGCAGGGAATATTACAGCTTATTGGAAAGGATTTAATGAATACAATACATCAAAAGGTTATCAATTACCGAAAATGCATGGATTTCAAGCAGAAGGTGCAGCACCAATTGTTAACAATAAAAAGATTGAAAATCCTGAAACAATTGCAACAGCTATTCGAATTGGTAACCCAGCAAGTTGGGAACACGCAGTAAATGCAATTGAGCAATCAAACGGTGCAATCGATAGTGTATCTGATGAGGAAATCCTACAAGCATATAAATGGATTGCATCAAAAGAAGGCGTTTTTGCAGAACCAGGTTCATGTGCAAGTGTTGCTGGAGTATTTAAACAAGTTCAGTCTGGTGTAATTAAAAAAGGCTCAAAAGTAGTAGCCATTTTAACGGGTAATGGATTAAAGGATCCAGATATCGCCATTCAATCAAGTAAAATTGAACCAATATTGTTACCGAATGAAGAAAAGACTGTATTAGAACATTTACAAGGTGTGGTTTCGATATGAAAAAACTTTTCCAAATAACAGTTCCTGCAAGCACTGCAAATGTAGGACCTGGTTTTGATTCAATTGGTATCGCTTTAGATCGATACTTAACGATTGAAGTATTTGATCACGATCAATATAGCTGTGAGGGATTTAGTGAATACTTGAAAGATATCCCACTTGATCAAACAAATTTAATCTTAAAAACAGCTATTGATGTGGCAAAAGCATATCATAAGCAGTTGCCAACTTGTCATTTAAAGCTTGAAAGTAATATTCCGTTAACAAGAGGTTTAGGCAGTAGTGCCTCAGCAATAGTAGGTGGCATTATACTAGCGAATGAACTTTGTAATCTTCAATTATCTCTAGAACAACAGCTTCAAATCGCAACGAAACTTGAAGGTCATATGGATAATGTAGGTGCATCACTTTATGGCGGTTTAGTTATTGGGACTTTTATAGATGGAAAAGCATATATCCAACACTCGACATTAAATAAGGTGTCAGTTGTTGCAATTATACCAAAATACGAATTAGAAACTGTCCATGCAAGAAATATATTACCATCAACGATTCCTTTTAAGGACGCTATACAATCTAGCAGCTACAGTAATCTATTAGTATTAGCATTATTAACAGAAAATTGGGCTTTAGCAGGCGATATGATGAAACGAGATCTGTTCCACGAACCATATCGATGCAAAATTGTAAAAGAGCTCGACACTTTAAAACAAATCCAATTACCAAAATACGTACATGGTTTTGTATTAAGTGGTGCCGGCCCTACAGTACTTGCCTTTGTTTCAATTGAAAGTTGTACTGAAGCAATAAACTACTTTACACGATTATTTCCAAATTGTGATGTAAGTGAATTGAAAATAGAAAACAAAGGTGCAACAGTTAAACATTCAATCCACTCAAATTAAAAATAAACCACTCAACAAGGAATCGTTGAGTGGTTTATTTTTTTAAAGAGGAGGTACAAATAATTTCTATTAATGTCCAAATATTAATAGAGTTTATTTTCCCCTTTCTTTTCGATATTTTTCAGCAAGTAATTGCTTAACTTGATTATAGGTTAAACCAGAATTTGCATTTTTTCTTTTCACTTCATCTATGTCGGTTCCAGTTATCGAAAAACGTTTATCATTCATTTTAGCTTCATCTCCGAAATATAATAGTTAATCTTATTATTTATTACTTATACGGAAAATATGCTAGATAAAGTTTTTGTAATTAAAATGAAGCTAAAAAAAGATAAAATTATTGGTAAGATTAGGAATAGGGGATAAAATAAATTGGAAATTTCACATAGAAAATATATTGCAAATTAATCGAGAAAAAGAAGTTAGAAATTCAATGAAATGAAAATAGAAATGAATTCTCATATGATTTAGATCAGAATGTAATTAGAAATAAAAAAACGAGCCCATAGAACGGCTCGTCTTATTTTTTATAAACTTTTACAGTAACTGTTTTAACTCCCCATTTTAGGGCATTTTTCTGACTTGGGATAAATACATCAATTTTATTTCCTTTTAGTGAACCGCCAGTATCTCCAGCAATGGCATAGCCATAACCTTCAACATATACTTTAGAGCCTAGTGGAATAACTTTTGGATCCACAGAAAT
Organism: Bacillus sp. AFS055030; assembly: GCF_002574545.1. Classification (GTDB taxonomy): domain Bacteria; phylum Bacillota; class Bacilli; order Bacillales; family Bacillaceae_G; genus Gottfriedia. Next base: position 90,077 of record NZ_NUGT01000031.1, on the reverse strand, counting down.
AACTTTTGCTTTTGGATTCTTTTTTAAATTTATGCCAGTAGCTGTTATACCACTACATCCTTTGCAGCTACCAGTGTAAGCTGTAGCTTTCATTTTAATTACTTTATAAGGTTTAGCAGCTTTAGCCGTTGTTTTTTTAGCTGTTGATTTTTTAGTCGTTGTTTTCTTAGTTGCAGGTTTAATTTGCAATACTTGATTTACTCTAATAAGGTCTGATTTTAAATGATTCCAAGATTTGATTTGAGAAACTGTTACCTTTTGTTTTTTTGCGATAGCAGATAAAGTATCCCCAGATTTAACTTTATAAGTTGCTGCATATGTATTTGTCGTAAATCCCATTGTTAGAATAACAGTAGTAACAAAACATGTCATTAATTTTTTCATATTTCCGCTCCTGTTCATCTTCTATGTATAATACTTTACCATGGCAATATGACAATAAGATTTCAGTGGTTTTATTTTATATTACAAATATATTACTTATTTTTATAATTTTCTATAAATTCTGCATAATTGTTACAGGTTATTTCGACATGGTTCCAATTTAAAATGTCGATCCCCTAAATATGAACTAGGATGCTTGATTTTATTGGGTTAGAGAGTTGAAATGATATGGTGAATGGGGAAAGTTAAACAGTAAAAAATTTTCAATTATGTATTTAAAAGTTTAGAAAAACGAATTTTTTTCCACAAAATAATGAGTTTTCTTAATTTGAAATTAAAAAACAATGTAACAATTCGTGCGGTTTTGTAATATTTGATAAAGTTTTTCAGCCATGAAATTAGATTTATGTATTACTAAAATTTACTAAAGACACCTTTCATCAGAAACAAACATACCATTCTTCTTTCATAGTAGACAAAATGTACGATTTCAGCATATTTCAACAAGCTTGTGTAGGATTTTAATATTGTTAAAAGTAGTATGATTAGACTAAATATTTTGAATAATGTATAATAACAAATGTACTTATAAAACCAAAAGGTGGGGTCGTATGTCAACTAATACATATTCACTTACATGGGATTTAGATGTTTTCTTTAAAGGAGGCAGTGAATCTCCTGCATTCGCAACATACATAAATGAAATTACTAGTTTAGTAGAAAGATTAGAAAGAAAAGTTTCTTTGTTTTCTGCACCTAAAAGTAGTGATGAAATTGAGGAATTAGCTGATATCATAGGTAATATTGAAGTAATAGGTAAAAAATTATCACAAGCTGGTGGGTTTGTTAGTTGTTTACAAGCTCAAAATATGGCTGATCAAAAGGCTAATTTATTAAGAGGAACTTTAACGCAGCTTTATGCAACATTTTCTACTTCCTTAACAAAATTCCATAATCAATTAACTAAAATTGAAGATTCTGTTTGGAAAGATATGTTAGAAACTGATGAATTTAAGGAAATTTCTTTCGCATTAAACGAGCGTCGTCAAAAAGCTAGTGAATTATTATCAGTTGATCAAGAGGCATTAATTACTGCTCTTTCAGTTGATGGATATCATGGTTGGGGCCAAATGTACGATACTGTTGTAGGGAAAATGCAGATTGAACATGATGATAAAGTTTTATCTGTTGGTCAAGCTTCAAATCTCTTTTCTTCAAAAGATCGCAATGTGCGTAAAGAGATTTTTGAGAAATGGGAAGAAACATGGGGTGAGGAGTCAGATTATTTCGCTAAAATCTTAAACCATCTTGCAGGTTTTCGTTTAAGTGTATACGGACAACGTGGATGGAATAATGTATTAAAAGAACCATTATCGATCAATCGTATGAGTCAAGAAACACTTGATTCAATGTGGGGTGCAATCATCGACAATAAGGCTCCATTTGTTGATTATTTAGAGAGAAAAGCTAAATTACTAGGCGTAGAGAAATTAAGTTGGTATGATTTAGATGCGCCTGTTGCTGATATTGATTCCTCGGTTTCATATTCTGAAGGTGCAGAATTTATATTAAATCAATTTGGTAAATTTGGTGATGAATTAACTAGTTTTACAAAGATGGCTTTCGAAGACTCTTGGATTGAAGCAGAGGATCGTGCAGGAAAACGTCCAGGCGGTTTCTGTACAGGATTTCCTGAAAGTAGTCAATCTCGTATATTCATGACATATTCAGGTACACCTTCGAATGTTTCAACATTAGCACATGAATTAGGTCATGCTTTCCATTCATTTGCGATGAAGGATGTTCATACGCTTAATAAGTATTATGCAATGAATGTTGCCGAAACAGCTTCTACATTTGCAGAAATGATTGTAGCTGATGCAGCTGTTAAAAATGCGAGTTCTGATCAAGAGCGGTTAGCTCTACTGGAAGACAAAATACAACGTAGTGTAGCATTTTATATGAATATTCATGCTCGTTTCTTGTTTGAAACACGTTTTTACGAAGAGCGTAAAAATGGTGTTGTAAGTAAAAATAAAATAAATGAATTGATGGAAGAAGCTCAAAAAGAAGCGTATTGTGGGGCTTTAGAAGAATATCATCCACATTTCTGGGCATCAAAACTTCACTTTTATATCACAAGTGTGCCGTTTTATAACTTCCCATACACTTTTGGATACTTATTCTCATTAGGAATTTATGCAAAAGCACTGGAAGAAGGTAAGAGCTATGAACAGAAATATATTGCTCTTTTAAAAGATACAGCTTCTATGACAGTTGAAGAATTAGCTCAAAAACATTTAGGTGTCGATTTAACAAAACGCGATTTCTGGGAGAAGGCAGTAAAACTATCTCTTAAAGATGTTGAGGAATTTTTATCGATCACCGAATGATAACTTTTTATGAGGAGGACTCGTTTAATTACGAGTTCTTTTCCTGTTTTAATTGACTTTATTAAGATTATTGTAGATTTATTAAAAAAAGATAAAAAAATACGGAGGGGTTTTTAATCATTACCTCTTTAGTAGGGGAGTGACTAAAGTGAATAGTTTTAAATTTTTAAAACCATATAAAATAACAATTTTTGCGGCAATCTTCTTTTTACTTTTAGAACTAATAGTTGAATTATTTCAACCATATATTCTATCTAATATCATTAATAATGGAATCGTTCAAAAAGACATGGCTTATGTTACAAAATGGGGAATTGTCATGATCGTGCTTTCGATCGTTGCATTTATTGGAGGAGTATTGAATACATTTTATGCTACACATATTGCTCAAAGCTATTCATTTACGTTAAGGAAAACACTATTTGAGAAAGTGCAAACTTTTTCTTTTACGACATTTAGTTATTTACCAACTTCATCCATTATTACTAGATTGACAAATGACGTATCACAATTACAAAGTGCAGTATTTATGAGTTTAAGGATTATTTTGAGAGCGCCATTAATCGTAACTGGTAGTGTCGTAATGGCATTAATTTTAAATTGGAAACTTTCATTTATTCTATTTTTAATTTTACCTTTCTTGTTTATGTTCCTAAATTGGATGGTTAAAAAAGGTAGAAGGCTTTTTAAGACGGTCCAGGATAATGTGGATATTGTAAATAGTGTGCTAAGAGAAAATTTAGTCGGAATGAAATTAATTAAAGCCTTTGTACGAAATGACCATGAAAATAATCGATTTAAACAGATAAATCAAAATTTAAAACAAAAAACTTCTATTGCTCTGAGAACAATGGAAATTACGATGCCAGTCATGCTTCTATTTATGAATGCTGCCATATTAATTGTCTTGTGGTTTGGAAATAGTAAAGTACATTCACATGAAACAAATATAGGAGATATTGTTGCAATCGTAAATTATATTTCTCGAATTACTTCATCTTTTACTGTTTTTTCATTTATTATTAGTGCGTTTTCAAGAATGAGAGCTTCTTCTGAACGAATCGATGAAATATTAACGATTGAAGAAGACTTCGTAGAAAAAAATGAAGGGAACCATCTAGCAAATCGATTAGAAGGAAAAATTCAATTCCATCAAGTTTCTTTCAGTTATCCGAATTCTGAAAAAGAAGTGTTAAAAAATATTTCATTTGTTGCATACCCAGAACAAACAATTGCGATACTTGGTTCAACAGGTTCTGGAAAAACATCTTTATTCCAATTAATCCCTCGTTTATACGATGTTCAATCTGGAACAATATTAATTGATGATCAAGATATCCGAAAAATAAACAGTAAGCAACTAAGAGGACAGATTGGATATGTACCGCAAGAAGCGCTCCTCTTTACAGGAACAATTAAAGAAAACTTACTAATGGGTCGAGAAAATGCAACCGATGAGGAAGTTTATTTAGCTGCTAAACATGCGCAAATTCACGATTCAATTTTGAGTTTTCCTGATGGATATGAAAGTTTAATAGGTCAAAAAGGTGTTAACCTATCAGGTGGTCAAAAACAAAGACTTTCTATTGCAAGAGCAATCCTTCGAAATCCTAGTATTTTATTACTTGATGATAGTACGAGTGCATTAGATCTAAAAACTGAAGCTAGTTTGATTGAAGCTTTAAAAAATTATGAGTGTACGACACTAATCATCACTCAAAAAATCAGCACTGCTAAAAATGCAGATAAAATATTAATTATAGATGAAGGTGAACTTGTAGAAGAGGGAACACATGAATCTTTATTAAAAGATTCAAAACTATATAAAGCAATCTACTATTCTCAATATGGGAAGGAGGAAATTCATCATGTTAAAGGAGCTAACTAAACCCTTCCGATATAAGCATTTACAATTATCAAAGAATAAGAAGAAAAAAGATGCTGCTAGAGCAGATAATGTTTCCTCAACATTGAAAAGAATATGGTCTTACCTAGCATTAATGAAAGGGAAATTAGCTTTCGTTCTTTTAATGGTTTTAGCAAGCTCCGTACTCGGTTTATTAGGACCAGTACTAGTTGGTTATTCAATCGACCATTATATTTTAAAAAATAATTTAAGTGGTTTAAGTTTGTTAATCGTTGCTTTAGTGTTTATTTACTTAGGTTATTCAGCATCATTGTTTTTACAAAATTTTTGGATGATCGATATTGCTCAAAACACTGTAACAAAAATGAGAACAGAACTATTTAATATGTTTCATAAATTACCTATGTCATTTTTTGAAAAAAGACAACATGGAGAATTAATGAGCCGCGTAACAAATGACTTGGAAAATGTAAGTTCGACTTTAAATACTTCAGTGATTCAAGTATTTTCAAGTGTTTTAACTTTAATTGGTACGATTTCAGTGATGCTTTGGTATAGTCCAATCTTAACTTTATTGACTTTATCAATTGTACCAGTTTTAATAATTGGAATAAAATGGATTACGCACCGAACTGGCCAGCTTTATAAAATCCAACAACGTAACCTAGGCGAGTTAAATGGCTTTATTGAAGAAACAGTTTCCGGACAGAGAATCATCAAGACTTTTTCTCAAGAAGATAAAATGATTCGAGATTTTTTAAATAAAAATGAAAAATTGAAAAACTCAGGATTCTGGGCATTTATCTTTGCCGGATTTATTCCTAAATTTATGAATGTATTAAACAATGTAAGTTATGCAATCATCGCAGGGATTGGTGGTTACTTTGCCTATAAAGGACATATCTCTATTGGTACAATTGTTGTTTTTACGGAGTATTCAAGACAATTTACACGACCACTAAATGATTTATCAAATCAGTTTAATACATTACTTTCTGCAATCGCTGGTGCTGAGAGAGTATTCTCAATCATCGATGAAGATATTGAAGCAATTGATGAATCCCACATTATTAACGATGAAAAAGTTATTCAAGGTGAAGTTGAATATAAAAATGTTAATTTTTCATATGGGAAAGATACAAATACATTAACAAATGTTTCATTCAAAGTATCACAAGGTGAAACAATCGCATTAATTGGGCCAACTGGTGCAGGTAAAACAACAGTCGTAAATTTACTTTCACGCTTTTATCAAATCAATAGTGGTGATATACTCATAGATGGTGTAAGTATTGGACAATATTCTAGAAAAAACTTGAGACAGCAAATGGCATTTGTTTTACAAGATTCATTTTTATTTAAAGGAACAATTCGAGAAAATATTCGATATGGTCGTTTAGATGCAACAGATGAAGAAGTAGAAGAGGCTGCAAAACTTGCCAATGCACATAGTTTTATTATGAAAACTACAAAAGGATATGATACAATTTTACAACAAGATGATCAGCAAATTAGTCAAGGTCAAAAGCAACTTCTCTCAATTGCTCGAGCAATTCTAGCAAATCCCGCAATTTTAATTTTAGATGAAGCAACAAGTAGCATTGATACAATTACTGAAATTAAAATTCAAGAAGCTTTACAAAGACTAATGCAAGGCCGAACAAGCTTTGTGATTGCTCATCGACTTAATACAATTAAAAATGCTAATCAAATACTTGTTTTGAAAAATGGAATGTGTATAGAGAGAGGTTCACATGAAGAACTAATTGATAAACAAGGTTTTTACTATGAATTAGTAAAACATCAGGGGATGAATGAAGATCAGCATATATAATAAAGGGTGGAAGCATGGATTACAATTCATTTAAAGAAATTATTCACGGAAGAAGAAGTATTCGAAAATTTACTGATCAAGCAGTTTCAAATGAAATAATTGAAGAAGTTATCGACTGCGCACGTTATGCTCCAAGTGATACAAACTCACAAACTTGGGAGTTTATCATTATTAAAAACACTGACAAAATTAAAAAAATTGAAGAGATGACATGGGATTCACTACATGAAGTAGCTGAAAAAGCAAAAGAAAAAGGATTAGAAAAAGAAGGTAAATTATTAGTTCGCTCTTTTGGTCCTTATGCAACAGCATTTAGAGATGCACCAGTTTTAATTATTTGTTTAGCAACACCTTATGAATCAAAATTCAGAACAAAAATATTTGATCCAATTGGCTTTGTTGAAAATGAAGTTTGGAAAGAAGAAGGAATTAAAAGTAGTTGCTTAGCATCACAAAACTTAATGTTAGCAGCACATGCATTAGGTTTAGGAACATGTCCAATGACAGGTCCAGTCCTATTAGCTCAAGATAAACTTAGAACGTATTTAGAAATCGAAGAAGACCGCGAAATTAACATGGTCATTTCACTTGGATATCCTTCTGAACCAGCAAAAAAACTTGCACGTAAAGAAGTTTCGGACATTATTCGTTACGTAGATTAATAAATAAAGTAGCCCACGAAAAATATTCGTGGGCTTTTTTGTTTTACAAAAGAATCTCAAAATGTAATTAGAAAAGTGACTCTAATTCAGTAACTAATGAACCGACATATTCAACAGCTTCTTTTATTGGTGCACTTGTTGTTAAATCAACACCAGCCATTTTTAATAGGTCAACTGGTTTTTTTGATCCACCTGTTTTTAATACTTCAATCCATGCATCAATAACAGGCTGACCCTCTTTTGCAATTCTTCGTGAAATAGCAGTAGATGCAGTTAATCCAGCAGAATAAGTATATGGATAAAGACCCATATAATAGTGCGGCTGGCGCATCCAAGTTAAACTTGCACCTTCATCTAGTTCAACAGAATCACCCCAAAATTCTTTTAAAACATTCCCTTTAACTTCACAGAATGATGTCGCTGTAAGAGGCGTACCTTTTTCGGCAAGTTCATATACTCTTCTTTGGAACTCACCTTCAAGTAAATGAGTTACAAAATTATGATAATAAGTACCTAATAATTGAAGGATGACCCAGCGCTTCATTTTTGGATCATTCGTTTGTTTTAATAAATATTGGCCTAATAACATTTCGTTAAATGTTGATGGAGCTTCTACGAAATACATAGATGGGCGAGTATTTACAACTCGTTGATATTTATTTGCATAATAAAAATGACCAGCATGTCCAAGCTCATGAGCAAGTACAAATGCATTTCTCATAGTATCTTGCCAACTAATTAAAATATAAGGATGCACACCGTACGGACTAGAGCAAAATGCACCTGTTGATTTACCGATATTATCGGAATAATCAATCCAGCGCTCATCAAACGCTTTTTCCATAATGGAAACATAATCAGGTCCCATAATTTCTAGTGATTTTAAAATCGTTTCTTTTGCTTCTTCATAAGTAGTGCTTGGGTTAAAATCTGGATCTAGAGGAGCTTTTAAGTCATAGAAATGAATCGTATCAAGTCCAAGTTGCTTTTTCTTTAAGTTAGCTAGTCTACGCATATGTGGAGCGAGTTCCTTAAAGATGATATTTAATTGATTATGATACATGTCTAAAGATACTTTATGATCTTCAAGTAGCATTTGTGTAACAGAATCATAATTCCTTAATTTACTTAAAGCAACTTCCTTTTTAACTTGTGTGGCATATATCGAAGCATATGTATTTTTGTATTGAGTAAGTGTTTTTGTAAAAGATTCATACGCTTGTTTACGTACTGTTCGATTTGGTGAGAATTCATATAAGTTTTCAAACATGGCAAAGGAATTTTCTAATTCTTTTCCATTTTCATCTTCAAAGGAATCGAATTTTAAATCAGCGGCCTTACTTGTTTGGTAAATTCGATATGGGGCAGAGGTAACTTCACCAAGTGCAGCTAAAACCTCTTCAGTTTCAGGGAGTAATCGATGTTTTTTAGATGCAATAATTTCTTCTAATAATAATTTAAAAACCTCAATTTCATTTTCTTCCTTAATAAAGACTTCTAACATTTCATTATTTAAATGTAAAAGCTCTGACTGAATAAATGTTAAAGTAGTATTTACTTTTGTACTTAAGCTTGAAAATTGTAGACTATCAGATTGATTTTGAGAATCTGAACCATCTCCAGACTGACGCAAGCTTACATATGTACCACAACGAATTAATTGAAGCATAATCGATTCATAAGTTAATAATGCTTTTTTTAAAGATTCCGCAGACTTAAGAACAGAACCTTTCAACGATTTCGCCTCTACTAAATCATTTTCAATAAGTTCTAAAGCAAGTAGCCACTCTGCACGAGTCGGATATAGGTCCTCTAATTTCCACGTCATTTCTGTTGGAACTTCAGCACGTGTTAAACGTTTTACTAACATTTTTTCCATCAAATTGCCTCCTTTAGTAGTAGTTGGTACGAGTCTATTATACTGTATAAAAACAGTTTAATGGTGAAATTATTCGATAAAATTGAAAATTTTAACAATTAAACTGCACAATCCGTCATTATTTTGATAAAATTAATTGAATTTGGTTAAAAATTTCAATATTTAGAATTAATTTTATTCCATAGAAAGGAGTTTTTTTAGAGCGAATGAAAAAACTTAAAATGGTCTGTTTACTAACTTTGACAACTGTTGCACTATCAGCATGTACAATTAAAAAACCTCCTCAAAATTTAGCTATTAAAGGACAAGGTACTTTTGATTTAAAAACGATTGGGATTAAAATCGAATCATCACTTCCTAAAAATGCTAAATTTAATATTCTGTTTAAAGATGATGATACAAAGAAAGTAATCTACGAAACTACTATAAAAACGGATGAAAATGGCACTGCAAATAAGAAGATTTTATTAGACTCAAAAAATAAAAACTTAACTGGCTTCTTATTATTTAAGCCTGAAGAACAACCAAAAAAGATTCAAGAAAAATTTGGGAAATACGGAGAAAATATTAGACCCACTACAGAAGGTTATAGAGTAGGGAAAAAGAATAACAAAAAATATATGTATATTAAACAATACGGGACATTTTGGAAATTCGGTAAATTAAGTGATGGAGGATTTTTAGTATTTAGTAAAGACAAGATCAAGCAAGAAAAGGAGGGGAAGTAATACACAATAAGACTTAATAAGATTGTGTATAAATCATGATCCAAACAAGTAGAATTATATCTAAATATCTTTTTCAGTTTTGTTTAACTGTATTCGGAATTGGTTTAATTACAGCTACTTCTTTTACTCTATTTTTACCAAAAGGAGAGCGACTGGCTGAGTTTTGGAATCAATTACAAATCTTTTTTTGGAGTTTTTTTTACTTCGATAACTTAGAAGTTTACTTAAAAGAATTTCAATATGTTCCTTTTTCTTCTGTATTTTTAGAGCCATATATTTATACTTTTACGATTCTCTTTTCATCATTTTTACTCTCAATTTTCGTCGCTTTATTAATTTCTTATCTAGTATATATAGGCCCAAATTCATTTAGAAAAGGGATGAATAGTATCCTATTTTTCTTGCAATCTATACCAGATGTAGTAATGATTTGTGCTTTTCAAATTTTCTTTTTATGGATTTTTAATAAAACCGGCGTTAAAATAGTTGATCCAATCAGTGGCTTTGAATCCAAAGCTTACGTATTACCGATCTTCCTTGTATCGATTATTCCAACGATTCAACTTTTCCAAATGTTATTTCTAGCAATACAGGAAGAAAAGATTAGAGAATATGTTGAGTACGCAAAAGCAAAGGGTCTTTCTAATTCTTGGATTATGATCCGTCATATATTGCGGAATGTTACGATTACTTTATTAAGTAATACGAAGCTAATATTTTGGATGATGATTTCAAATTTGTTAATAGTAGAAAAGTTCTTTAATATGAAGGGCTATTTTTCATTTTTATTTAATAATAGTAGTTCGCCAGAAATCTTTTTTATGGCGCTAGTTTTACTATTTATACCGTTCTTTTTGCTTGAGATTCTGTTTAAACAGATAGTTAATAGAATGAAAGGTGGACAAGCTGTATGATCAATCTTAAAAAGTATTTGCCGATCATAATTGGAAGCTTTATCATACTTGGCTTAATCACCTTTAGTTTTATTTATACTTACTTTATAAAGGATACAATAAAACCAGCCCCTGCTTTGTTATATAATGCAGAAGGTAAATTGATTGATACATATGGTTATCCTCCAAGTTGGAAATATCTTTTTGGTGTTGACCGATTTGGAAGAGATGTATTTTGGATGGTAATGGATGGTGCTAAATACACTTTATCCATCGCCATAGTTGTCGGATTAATAAGAGTCATATTTGGCGGTTTATTAGGCACATTTTTCGGATTTATGAATCAAAAATTATTAAAAATAATTGAACCAATTTTGAATGCTTTTCGTTTTGTCCCTGCTGTAATCATTATTTTTCCATTTTTTGAGAAATTAAATTACGTTCCAGAAGCTGCAAAAGAAAAAACAATTGCCCTACAAATATCTTTACTAATCATTATTTCGATACCTGTATTGATGAATTCAATCGGTGATGAAGTTAGAGCTTTTTTAAAAAATGATTTCATTACTAGTTCTAGAATCATTGGTGCAAGAAATGGCTGGATCCGTCGTAAACATGTTATACCATATTTACGAAGCCGTATTCTTTTATTATTTGTACAACAAACTATTCAAACTTTATTTTTACTAACCCAATTAGGCGTTTTTAAACTATTTATTGGTGGTGTTAAAGTTCTTTATTTAGATATTGGAGTCGATCGCCCGATGTCAGAAGCTAATGAATGGTCAGCAATGATTGGTGCTAATTACATCGAGTTATCGATTGATTCATGGGTAATCATCGGACCGAGTATAGCTTTTGTTGTATCAATATTTGCTTTTAACCTTATTAAATTGGGCATTGAGCGCTTAATTGAAAATCAAACTGGGCAAAAAAAGAAGCAACTTATAACAAACGAAGGGTCATATCAAGGATTTAATGATTTTGATTTTGTGAAGAAGGAAAAATTAAATGAAGTTAGTAGTATAGTAGATGAAGAGTCTAAATCAAGTGGAAAGCTTCTAACAAGATTATAAAGCAATCGAAAACCTTTGTTCTAAATAGAGAATAAAGGTTTTTATTTTTGGTTTTGGGAAGGTATTCTACTATTTAGGGAATAATTGTATTGAGGTGAATTGATGAAAAGAATATTAATTGTAACATTAATCCTATTATTTACCATCCCAAACGCCGTTTTCAGTGAAAGTATTACAAGTATCGCAAATCCAAAATGTCCTCAAACCGAGAATTTAGTAAAGCCTAATAGTAAAGATAAAAAAGAATTAATAAGTGCTTTGAGTAAAATAATCCCTAAAGTATATGGAACAGATCCTAATTATAATGAATGGCAAATTGAGAAAATTGAACCTGCTTCTAGTTTGACTGGATTTGAGAAAAACTACTATGGTATAGCAGTAACATTTTGTGGTAAAAAAGTGGCTAATTACTCTTGGTTTGTTAGATTAAGATTTCCAAAGCTTTTGCCAGCACAAAGTGCATCTCTTGGAGAAATATATATTGTAAAAGAACTAAAAAAAGGCTGGATTCCTTGGTTTCAATATCATTAATGTTGTATGGGGATTAATGAGTAATGGGTCCTGGTTCTTTTCAACAAAATAAATCATAGAACGCTTCGAGTCATCCAAAAGATTCAAGCGTTTTTCTGTGCCAAAATGATTGAAAAGTTTTACAAGAATTTTTGTTACGAATGGTCTTACAAATCGGCACTAAGAATTTATACAAAATTTATACTTATACTGCTAGAATGTAATAAGAAGGAAAATTCTCACAATTTACGATAAGTATTTATATAAAAGGAGAAAAAGATGGAAAAAGATGGAAAAAGGTACGATCATTGTACTAAACGGTGTTTCAAGTTCAGGAAAATCAACTTTAGCTAAGGAGTTAACTAAGTTACTACCTAACTTTTTTGCTTTTAGCATTGATGATTATGATTTAGTTATAGATAAGATGGAAGAAAGAGGTAGACAGAGGTTAATTCCAATTGAAACAGAATATTTTTATTATAAAAATGTTGCATTGTTTGCAGATCGAGGTGTTAATTTAATTCTTGATCAGATTCTGCATGACCATACAACATTACAAATATTCTATGAAAATCTAAAATCATATCCTATATTACTTGTGGGAGTGCATTGTCAAAAGGATGAGCTTAATCGGAGAGAACAATCAAGAGGCGACCGCAAAATTGGTCTAGCAATCTCTCAGCTCACATTTGTACATAAAAACGAAATTTATGACGTAGAAGTTAACACCTATACAAAAACTATGCATGAATGTGCAAAAGATATTAAAGACAGATTGAATAGTAGTACACCGCTTAATGGTTTTAAAAAATCATATGAAAAATTTCAATTCGTGCAAAGTAAAGATAAATAATTCAAAAAACAATTGCTCATTACGAACTCTAAAGCTGATAAAAAGAGAATGAATTTTATTTTTTGTAAAAAATGATAGGGGAGAACAGCATTTATGGACATAAGAAAACCAAACGATTCGGAGTATAGAATGATCTTATCACTTTCTCCAAAAGCCTTATTCGAGGGTACATTAGGTGAAGTAATACCAACGGATGAAAAAATCAAACAACTTATTGATCCTCTTCTGCAGAAAGGATGTTACTATTTAATAGCAAAAAAAGAGGATATTTTGCTTGGTTGGATTCTTATTGGAACGAGTAAAGACCAATTAACTGAAAAGAAATATGGTTTTATTTACGAATTATATGTTTTAGAAGAATTTAGAGGGAATGGAATTTCAAAACGATTGATCGAATCGGGTATGGAACATCTTAAACAGGATGGATATTCAGAAGTTCGTTTAAATGTATATGCAGGTAATCACGCTATTAAACTATATGAAAAGTTAGGATTCATAAATAGAACCCTTACAATGGGTAGATCAATTTAATGCAGTTGTTGAATTTGCATTCCGTTTTATGAATATTCATAAAATATCAGCGACACATAATATTGATAAACCTGCATGTGGTAAAATTTTGTTAAAAGTAGGGATGAAAAGCGGAGGCATTATTAGGCATATGGTTCGAAAAAATAATCAATATAAGGATTGTGGAATCTATGGGATTCTACAACAGGAGTATTTTGAAAAGAATCCACTAGAACAAACACCAATGATAAACATACTAGATTAAAATATCTTTTCCTTAAAATTTTTATAATCAGATGAAGTAGCATTGGAGCTAAATACTGTTTAATGCTATAAAAAGGAAAAGTATTAATGGTTGTTGAATAGAAACATAGATTGATTATTTAGTTGGTGGAAGAAAGGTGATTGGAATTGGCAAATACAAAATTAATTTTAGTTGAAGGTTTGCCTGGGTCTGGTAAATCGACGACAGCCCAACTGACGAATGATATCCTTAGTGAAATGAATATTAATACTCAGTTGTTTTTAGAGGGGAACAAAGATCACCCCGCTGATTATGATGCTATTTCTTATTTTACAAAAGAGGAATTTAATCATATATTAGACCAGTTTAATGATTTTAAGGAATTACTAATTAAGCATACAGAAGAGCAAGCGAATGGATATTTTCTATCTTCGTATAGAATACGAAAGGGATTGGGAGATTTACTATTGCCAGAACCTCTTGAGAAAAAATTGTGGGATAAAGATGTTTATGAACTTCCACTAGATAAACATATTGAATTAATCACTGAAAAATGGAAAAGTTTTTGTGAAAAAGCTGTAAATAGCGAGGATACTTATATTTTTGAATGCTGTTTCATTCAAAATCCTGTAACAATAGGAATGGTAAAATATGGAGCTTCTGATGAGATTGTAATGAGCTTTGTCAATCGATTAGCTAGCATTATTGAACCATTAAACCCAATTCTTATTTACGTAGAACAAAAAGATATCCAAAAGTCATTTAAAAAGGCTATTCAAGAAAGATCAAAAGAGTGGTTCACTAGTTTTTTAGATTATTACAATAACCAAGTCTATGGAAAATTTCATGGAGTCAATGGGTTGGAAGGAACATTAACTGTTCTAGAATCAAGAAGGCAATTGGAATCTAAAATTTTTGACATAATCAAAATGAAAAAGTTCAAAGTCGATAATTCTGAGTTTGACTTTGATTCTCACAAAAAAAATATCTTACATAAATTGAAATTATAGTACAGATGTTCTATATTTGGCTTTTTAGTTCACCAATACCACAAGTTAAATTGAATAAATAAAAAGATTTATTTATTAGTATAGAAAGGGGAATTATTTTGCAGTCTAAGGAAATTTACTTGCCACCCAAACATATCATTTCAGCTGCGACAGTTGTAATGAATGAACAAAATCAAATTTTATTAATTAAAGGTCCACGTCGAGGTTGGGAAATGCCAGGTGGGCAAGTTGAAGAAGGAGAATCCTTGAAGGAAGCTGCAATTAGGGAAACAAAAGAAGAAAGTGGAATTGATATCGAAGTTTTGAAATTTTGTGGAGTATTTCAAAATGTCGCTGCTTCTATTTGTAACACTTTATTTTTAGCTAAACCAATTGGGGGAAAGTTGACAACTTCTTCAGAAAGTATAGAAGTGGGCTATTTTCCTATTGAGGAAGCTTTATTGATGGTAACTTGGAACAATTTCAAGCAGCGAATTGAATATTGTTTGAATGAAGAAAAACATCCCTTTTATATAGAGTTTTAATATCCTTGAATACAATGATTTAGTTTATAGAACTTTCTCTTAATTTTTGGGTTTCCAATAGTATTTAATCAATTTTTTTAAGCAAATAATAAATAACTTCGTGCGTCATTCGTCCGAATATTTTTTTATAAATGTATAAACTGAATCAGCAAGAGTTTTTTTGCGTTCTTTAAGATAATTAAAAAGGGCTTCTTTTTCTTCGTGTGTAACATTCCAGTCTACAGGGATATTTTGGATCACTTCTACGATTGAATCTTCTTTTAATGCCTGTATTTTTTCAATATAAGACGCTATGTTTAAGTCATTTAATATGTCGACCGTCCAAATATGAACGACTGAATCCTTTTTAAACTTTTTGGATTTTTGTAGCTTTTCTTTATTCCATTTGTATCCTCCTGGAAAACATTTTCCATGATCAATCATAAAAATATCAATTTTTCCATCTGGTTGTCGTTTTAATAGAATATTACTTTTAGTACGGTCTGAACCATGCACCCAATAATCGAAAACAAGAATTCCAGCCAGTACATCAGGATTATTTATCTCGTTTATCGTCGGATGAGGAGGTTTTTTCGCAAGGCCAGTACAGTTTTCAATAAAAAGACTAGCAAACTGGCTACCAGGCTGATATTGAGAAGAAAATTTCTTTGGTATTTGTTGAATTTCCTTTTCAGACATATTTACAATTTCAAATGGTACAATAGGCAAATTAAGCAGTTGACCTAATTTACCGACAACATATTCGTTAACAAGCTCCCTTGTTCCATGGAAATTATTTTTACATTTAACTGCATAACGTTTACCATTACTAAACAAAAATAAATGTGCAGCTTTACCTTGCAATGTTTCTAAATAACTTATTGGTACGTTCAATGTTTTAACTAAGTCCTCCTTTTAATTTAGTACGTATTAATATATTCCATTGAAAAGAAAGGTATTGGACAAAAGAATTAATAAACAATGTTTTCAATGAGCATGATCATTGTCGGTTTATTTTCCTTATTGTAAGAAAACAATTTTGAATCTAAATATAGAATAGAGGACTTTATTACTAATTAGGAGTTGAGAAAATGAATATTTTAATTAGAGAACTACCTGAATATGAAGTTGCGTATATTAGGCGCGTTGGATCATATTTTGATGAAAATGGAAAACATTGGGAGAAGCTGTTAAATTGGGCAATAAATAATGGACTGTTTCCACCTCATCAATCATTCATTGGAATTTCTTTAGATAATCCAGAATTGGTAGAAAGTCATAATTGTCGTCATGATGCCTGTGTTACTATTCCTGAAGGTTTTGATAAGGAGCAACATGAAAATATGCAATTTAGAAAATTAGATGGTGGGCTGTATGTTTTGTATCAATATTATGATTCTCCTAGTTTGTTAAATAGCGCTTATCAATATATGTACGAACAATGGTTACCCAATAGTGATTTTGAACCTGATTATGATCGTTATAATCTAGAATTTAATATGAATAATCCTGCCGAAGATCCAGATGGAAAAGCTAAAGTTCATTTATATGTACCAGTTAAAAAGCGGACTTAAAAAAGTTTTTTTAGAATATTACTAGATAAAATTAGTAAAAAATTAAAATGATTTTCTATTAACCTAAACATCTTCTTTCATATATAAGGTAACTATTGTTATTTCTTGGAAATAAGAATATAATGAAACAGAATATAAATAAAAATTATATCCTTTGTGAAAGGGTGTTACACTATGAATTTCACTATTTACTTTGGAAATCATGAAGACAAAGAAGTATATACAATGGATTGTTATGTAGAAATAGAGGAAGAAACGGTTTCTTAAGCTGCCAATCTTAATATGAATTATTGTAAGGATACGAAAAATTTTCGTATCCTTTTTTCATTTTTGAGATTTACATTTTAAAATTTATTGTGTATGATTAAAATATAAAAGGCGAACTAGTGTTCTGTACATAGATATTAGAAGGAAAGGAACTTGCATGATGAAAAGAAATGGAGTAACTAAAAGGAAGTCAAAAACACCTATTATATCCAATACAGGTTTTATCGGAGCAAGTTTTATTGATCTGGAAGAGTTACAAGAAAATCAATATTATTTCACAAGGAAGCATCCTTTAATTATACATGAGGTATTAAATGGTTTATTACAAGCTGCATGTGCATTATTTCAGAAACAAAGTATTCCAGCATATATAACATGTGAATATTTACGTGATGAAAAGAAAATTGGCTTAATTTTATCAAAAAAGCCGTTCGAAAAAAAAGAAGGAATTCTTTATTTTATAGAATATCTTCGTGAGATTGGTCACTTAAATAATGATAAAACGATAAGGGCTGAAATTTCAAATACCGGATTTATTGGCGTGATTTTTGTGGATTTATCCTATATTACAAGGTTTACATTTGATGCAGAAATGAAGTTACTTTCTGCTTTCGCAATTCATTTCATGGAACCGTTAAAAGAAATTTATCATCAAAATAAAATTCATTTATATATGTCAGGTGTTGAACTTCAAAAAGAAGATAAGTTAGGGTTTGTCCTTTCTAAGAATCCTTATGATGAGCGAAAAGAAGCGAATTTGTATTTTAAGGAATATTTGAGAGAAAGAGGCTTGTTAAAAAATTATAAAGAGAATGTGTTTATTCAAAGACATCGCGCATAAGTTTTATCATTTAACCTAAACGAAGGATTTTTGTTTTAAAAATACATAGTAAATCTAAGAGGAACTAGTTAATTAGTTTCTCTTTTTTTAAAAGTTCATAATTTGGATAAAGTTACAAACTTACTTTAAACATATGATTGCATAATATAGAAAGGAAATAGAAAAAAAGTTCCGAATACTATATAGTATAGGACTAACCAAAAAGGTGGCTAAAACGATGGCGAATAATGGGAAATATGTAGATTGGTTAAGTGAGATTGTTAAGCGGCATGAAAAAGAAGGTGGATTTGAAGATCTACCTGGATTAGGTAAACCATTACCGAAAGAGCTTTTAAAAGATGATCTATTAACTACTGTTATTAAGAAATCGGGCTATAAACCTGATTGGGTAATACAGCAAAAGAAAATATTTGAAAAACTTGAAACGATTTTGAAGAAGTTAAATTCTAATGAAAATAGTAAAGAAATAGCGAAAATGATCTCGGAAGTGAATGATGAAATTAAGAAGTATAACCTAGGCTGTCCTTTTCCGATGCAGAGAAATTATGTAAATAAGGAAAATCTTGAGAACCAATTGATTTATTGGAAATAAGCTTGTGAAAAAATGAACGATTTTATTAAATCGATGTTTATACTTTTTAGACGGTATAAGCATCTTTTAATTTTGTAGCTTTAAGATTGTATTCGATGAAAAAAACGATCATTGATGTTAATGTAAAATATACATAGTAAGAAAAGTTTTACAAGGGGGATTAGGTATGGGAGCCACTCTTGAAGTAAGGAGATTAGATCGGAATTTTCCATTTTGTTTATTTTCAAATGATGGATTGACGTTAGTTGGTCATCATTGGCATAAACTCGTTGAAATCATTTATGTACAAAAAGGGATCTTAAAGATTGGTGTAAATGATGATTTACTTCAATTAAAAGAAGGAGAATTTTATATCATTAATAGTGGTGATATTCATTATTTTTTATCTTCTCCAAATAGTATGAGATTGGTCGTGCAATTTGATTTTAGTATTTTCGAAGATGTACAGTTCTTGAAAAAAAATAATATGGAACTAATTGAATTGTTTAATTGTATTCAAAAATCTAGTGTTTATTGGAATGTAGAAGTTAAACAGAAAATGATTTCCTATTTAAAAGAGCTTGAAAGAGAGTATATCGATAAAAAAGAAGGCTATGAATTGGCGATTAGAGCTAGATTATATGATCTATTACTTCTTATTTATCGAGAACTACCTCATACAGAAAATCATAAGCTTAAGTACCCTAATAGAAAAGCTAGTCTTTTAAAATTAGAAAAAATATTTCATTTTATAGAAGAGAATTATATGAATGATATTACATTGAATGATGTTGCACATTATATTGGTTTTACGAATTCATATTTTGCAAAGTTTTTTAAAAAATACACTGGTTCTACTTTTTGTCATTTTGTAAATCAATACCGAATAACGAAGGCTCAATGGTATTTATTTAATGAAGATTTACCTATTACAGAAATTGCCTATAATGTTGGTTTCATCAATGTGAAAACGTTTAACAGATTATTTAAAAATGAAGTTGGTTTATCTCCAACACAATATAAAAAAAAGACAATATTTGAGAAGTTTTAGGCAAGGTGTAAGGAAGACTCAATTAGAATATTTCTATAAACTGGAAATGTAAATACTATTTCCGGAGGTTTTCTTAATGAAATTAAAAGTAGGAATTATCGGTTGTGGCGGAATAGCTAATGGTAAACATATGCCAAGTTTAGCAGCATTAGATCAAGTCGAGATGGTAGCTTTTTGTGACATTATTGAAGAACGAGCTGTTAAAGCTAAAGAACTATTTGGGGTTGAGGAAGCAAAGACATATACAGATTACATGGAATTATTAAAAGACAAATCAATTGATGTCATTCACGTTTGTACACCTAATAAATCGCATTCATTTATTACGATTGATTCTTTAGAAGCAGGTAAACATGTTATGTGTGAAAAGCCAATGGCAAAAACTGCAGCAGAAGCAAAAGCGATGGTAGAAGCTTCTAAACGCACAGGAAAAAAATTAACAATTGGCTATCAGAATCGTTTTCGAAACGATTCACAATATTTAAGTGAAGTTTGTAAAAATAATGAATTAGGAGAAATTTATTTCGCAAAAGCACATGCGATTAGAAGAAGAGCGGTACCTACTTGGGGCGTATTTTTAAATGAAGAAGAGCAAGGTGGCGGACCATTAATTGATATTGGTACACATGCTTTAGATTTAACGTTATGGCTAATGGATAATTATAAACCCAAGTTTGTAGTTGGAAACGTTTACCACGAATTATCACATAAAGAAAATGCTGCAAATGCTTTTGGGCCTTGGGATCCTAAGGAATTTAATGTAGAAGACTCTGCATTTGGTTTTATTACAATGGAAAATGGTGCAACTGTTATCCTAGAATCGAGCTGGGCTTTAAATACGCTGGAAGTAGGAGAAGCCCAAACTACACTTTGTGGTACTGAAGGTGGAGCTGATATGAGAGATGGTCTCCGAATAAATGGAGAAGCATATGGGCGACTTTACGATAAAAAAATTGATATCCATACTGGCGGTGTAGCTTTTTATGAAGGTACCACTGATTCTCCTGAAGTACTAGAAGCAAGACAATGGATCGACAGTATTATAAATGATACAGAACCAACCGTTAAACCTGAACAAGCATTAGTTGTAACTCAAATTTTAGAGGCAATCTACGAATCATCAAAATCAAAGAAACCAGTATATTTTAACTAATCGTATAGGAGATGGATCAATGACACTACCAATTGCTCTACAATTATGGAGTGTAAAAGAAGATGTAGAAATCGATTTTTTCGGTACTTTAGAAAAAGTAGCGAAAATGGGTTATGACGGTGTTGAGTTAGCGGGATACTATGGTAAAACTGCTTTGGAAATAAAAACTGCTTTAAACAAACTAGGACTAAAAGTAGCAGGGTCCCATATAAGTGCAGAACAAATTATTCATCATATCGATGACGTAATTGCTTTCGAAAAAGAATTAGGAAACAAATATGTTGTATGCCCTTGGGCTAATTTTACTAGTTTAGAAGAATGGAAAGAATTTGCAGAACATTTACAACAGTCAGGAAAGAAGCTAGCAAAAGAAGGAATATCTTTAGTCTATCATAATCATGCTCATGAATTAGTTACATTTGAAAATGAGTGTATTCTCGATATTTTACTCAACTCGGTTCCAACTAATCTCTTAAAAGCAGAGTTGGATACTTACTGGTTAGAATTTGCTGGTGTAGATCCGGTTGAATTTATGAGTAAGTATAAAGGAAGGACTCCATTAATTCATGTGAAGGATATGGCTCCATCCAAAGAAGAAAGTACAGAAGTAGGCAATGGAATCATGAATATAAGAGGAATTGTACAACAAGCTAAACTAAATTCTGCAGAATGGTTAATTATTGAGCAAGAAGCTTTTACTAAACCTCAATTAGAAAGTGTCGAGATTGGATTGAATAACTTAAAAATGATTCTAGCAAAAGCTTAAGAAACTATTAAACTTGTAAAAAATAAAAGATGGGAGAGTCATATGGTAAAAGTAACGATTTGGAATGAAAATCGACATGAACAAATTAATCCAGATGTAAAAAACATTTATCCTAGCGGAATACACACAACCATTGCTACATTCTTAAATGAAGCAGGGTATGATACTACGACGACTACTTTAGAGCAAGCTGAACACGGATTAACAGATGAAGTGCTAGCAAATACTGATGTATTAATTTGGTGGGGACATATCGCTCATAATGATGTGGAAGATCCAATTGTTGAAAAAGTTTATGAAAAAGTTCTGCAAGGAATGGGGTTAATCGTACTACATTCCGGACATTTTTCGAAGATTTTTAAAAAATTGATGGGGACTAGCTGCGATTTGAAATGGCGAGAAAAAGCGGAAACAGAAAGACTTTGGGTTGTCGATCCGTCTCATCCAATAGTAGATGGTATAGGGGAATATATCGAGATTGACCAAGAAGAAATGTATGGCGAACATTTTGATATTCCAACTCCGGATGAGCTAGTTTTAGTTAGTTGGTTTAAAGGTGGGGAAGTATTTAGAAGTGGTTGTACATTTAAAAGAGGAAATGGAAAAATCTTTTATTTCAGACCAGGTCATGAAACTTATCCAACTTATCATCATAAAGAAGTTCAAAAAATTATCATTAATGCTGTAAATTGGGCGAATAAATCAAAAAGAACTTATCCTTCATATGGATATAAAGATGCTATAGAAGCATTAACGTAAATAGTAGATTGGAGCGAGGAAACAATGAAATTAGGAGTATTCACGGTATTATTTGCGGATCAATCATTTGAAGAAATGCTTGATAAAGTTGCACACTCCGGATTAAAGGCTGTTGAAATAGGTACTGGTTGTTACCCTGGGAACGCTCATTGTCCGTTAGATCGTTTATTAGAAAGTGAGCAACTTAGAAGAGAGTATATTGAAAAAGTTGAAAAACGTGGATTAACAATAAGTGCTTTTAGTTGTCATGGTAATCCATTATCGCCTGATAAAGAGTTTGCGAAAGAATCTCATGATGTTCTTGCTAAAACGATTAAACTCGCTTCTTTATTACGTGTACCTGTAGTAAATTGTTTTTCTGGAACAAGTGGTGATCATGAAGAAGCAAAGTTTCCTAGTTGGCCTGTTACAGCATGGCCAAATGAATATAGAGATGTACTAAATTGGCAATGGGAAGAAAAGCTAATACCATATTGGAAGGAAATGGGGAAATTTGCTGAGGATCATCAAGTAAAAATTGGGTTAGAACTACATGGTGGCTTTTTAGTTCACACTCCATATACATTATTAAAGTTGCGTAAAGAAACTAGTACTGCAATTGGCGCTAACTTGGATCCTAGTCATCTTTGGTGGCAAGGGATTGATCCTGTAGCCGCGATTAAAATACTTGGAAAAGAAAATGCAATTCACCATTTCCATGCAAAGGATACTTATATCGATCAAGATAATGTAAATATGTATGGTTTAACTGATATGCAACCTTATGGAGAAGTTCAAACTAGAGCTTGGACATTCCGATCAGTAGGATGTGGACATAGTTTGAAAGATTGGTCCGATATGATGAGTGCACTACGTACGTTCGGATATGATTATGTTGTTAGTATTGAACACGAGGACCCTATCATGTCAATAGAAGAAGGTTTTTCACGTGCCGTTAAAAACTTACAGTCCGTATTAATAAATGAAGAGCCTTCACAAATGTGGTGGACTTAATAAAGAAAATAGATAACCAATCCAAAAATAAGTTGGTGAAAAAATGGAAAAATTAAAAGTCGCGATAATTGGTTGTGGAAATATTTTTTTAATGCATGCACAACCTGCTTTCATTAGAGAAGATGTCGAATTAGTAGCGGTTTGTGATCGTAAAGAAGAGCGAGCAAAAGAGAAAGCTAAACAATTCAATTGTACTTATTATACAAATTATTTAGAGCTTTTTGAGAAAGAAGATTTGGATGTTA
Source organism: Bacillus sp. AFS055030 (assembly GCF_002574545.1). Lineage (GTDB taxonomy): Bacteria > Bacillota > Bacilli > Bacillales > Bacillaceae_G > Gottfriedia. The sequence continues at coordinate 66,511 of NZ_NUGT01000031.1, read as the reverse complement.
TCCATATTTGCTTACCACATTATTTACATGCGCCGGTTGCAATTGAAGCTGCAAAGCGAAAAATACATGTTCTTACTGAAAAGCCAATGTCTATTCATTATTCTGATGCTCAAGAAATGATCGAAACAGCAAAAAATAATGGAGTTACATTAGGTGTCATTTTTCAAAATAGGTATAATCCAGGATCAGTTTTGATTAAAGAAATGTTACAAAATGGTACTTTAGGAAAAATAAAATCTGGAAAACTATCCGTAACATGGGATCGATCTGACGAATACTATTTGACTAGTGATTGGAAAGGGACATGGGAAAAAGAAGGTGGCGGGGTAGTCATTGATCAAGCTATTCATACGATGGATTTAATGCGATGGTTCGTAGATGATGAAATTGAATATGTTGACGCTACAATCAGTAATCGTGCACATGAAATCATTGAAGTTGAGGATTGTGCAGAAGGTGTTATTAAGTATAGAAGTGGTGTAGTTACTGCCTTTCATACAATAAACTATTATTCTTATGATGCACCAGTCACAATTGAGCTACATTGTGAAAATGGGCTAGCTAAAATGGTTGCTGACCGTGGAGTTGTCTCTTTAAAAGATGGAAGGGAGTTTGTTGCTGATAACAATCCAAATGAAACCTTTGATTATGGCAATGGTGCAAAAGGATATTGGGGCGTTAGTCATGTAAAACAGATTAATAATTTTTATGAATCGCTAAATGGCCATTCACCGATACATATTACTGGTGAAGAAGCAATGAAAACTCAAAAAATGATTTGTGCAATCTATGAATCAGGTAAGAAAAAAGAGAGGATTTATTTATAAACTATTTAGATCCCTAATCGTATGATTAAAAGAAAGAGCAAAAGATGTGTACTGTTATGTTCACATTGTTTGCTTTTTTTTATTTTTGAAAGGAATCACGATAGATTAAAATTTTTTAATTTTACTATCTTTTATTTGTTGAAATTGGTTGACCCACCTTATGAAAACGCATATAATTTTAAATATAATCAGGTGAAACGTTTCGATAAACAATTTTAAAGCATATTAAGGGACTAATAATTCGATTATAGGGGAGGAACTAATAATGGATATTGAACAGATGAAGTCGATTATCAGGGAAATGACTTTAGATGAAAAAATATCGCAATTAATGCAGTTATCGGGAAATTTTTATTATGGATTAGCGGGTGAAATTACAGGACCATTTGCAGAGATGGGGATTAGTGATGAGGTTATTAATAATAGTGGATCCGTATTAGGTGTATCCGGTGCAGAAGATGTGATCAAAATTCAAGAAGAGTATTTGAAAAATAATCCACACAAAATTCCTTTAGTTTTTATGGCTGATGTAGTACATGGTTATAAAACGATTTTTCCAATACCTCTGGCGATTGGTTGCTCTTGGGATACAGAATTGGCTGAAAAGAGTGCAGAAGTTGCAGCACGAGAAGCTTCAGTATCAGGTGTTCACGTAACCTTTGCTCCAATGGTGGATTTAGTACGTGATCCAAGATGGGGGCGTGTGTTAGAAACAACAGGTGAAGACCCTTATTTGAATAGTTTATTTGCGAAAGCTTTCGTACGAGGCTTTCAAGGTAATGATTTAACGAATGATACAAAAAGGGTTGCAGCTTGCGTAAAGCATTTTGCAGCATATGGTGCCCCTGAAGGTGGACGTGATTATAACACAGTAAATATGTCTGAACGACAACTTAGAGAATCTTATCTTCCAGCTTATAAAGCAGCATTAGATGAAGGTTGCGAGATGGTTATGACGTCCTTTAATACAATTGATGGTATTCCAGCAACAGGAAATAAATGGTTAATGAGAGATGTCCTTCGGAACGAATGGGGATTTGAAGGTGTTTTAATTTCTGACTGGGGTTCTGTTAAAGAAATGATCCCTCATGGAGTTGCTGAAGATGAAGCACAAGCAGCTTATAAAGCTATTAATGCTGGTGTTGATTTAGAAATGATGACAGCATGTTATGTCCATGAATTAAAAAGTTTAGTAGAGAATGGAGAAGTGAATGAAGCTTTAATTGATGAAGCAGTACTTCGAATCTTAAAGCTAAAATCTAAGCTAGGATTATTTGAAAACCCTTACCGAGGTGCAAACGTAGAGAAAGAAAAAGAGATGATCCTTTGTGAAGAGCATCGAACAATCTCTAGAAAACTAGCAGAAAAATCCTGTGTTTTATTAAAAAATGAAAATGTCCTTCCACTTAAAGCAAATCAAAAAATTGCATTAATTGGTCCATTAGCTCAAAGTGGTGACTTATTGGGTGCTTGGTCTTGGAAAGGTCAAGTAGAAAATACAATGCAATTATTTGATGCAATGAAGTTGAAATCGCCTAATCTTACAGTTTGTAAGGGGAGTGATATAGAAAAAATTACTGCAGAACAACTTGAAGAGGCAATTAATGTTGCAAAAAACTCAGATGTTGTTGTATTAGCAGTTGGTGAGTACGCTTCGATGAGTGGAGAAGCTTGTTGCCGCTCTGATATTCGATTACCAAATGCTCAGTTAGAATTAATATCGCATATTAAAAAATTAAATAAACCAATGGTAATTGTTTTATTTAATGGGCGTCCACTAGATTTATATGGTGTGTTAGATGAAGCGGATGCTGTCTTAGAAGCATGGTTTCCTGGAACTGAAGGAGCTACAGCAGTTTCAAATATTCTTTTCGGAGATGTGAATCCTTCTGGAAAATTGACGATGTCATTCCCATTTTCAGTTGGTCAGATTCCGGTATATTACAATTCATTTAATACAGGACGCCCTTTTAATGAGTTTAGTCCTGATCATTATGTTTCTAAGTATTTGGATATTCCTAATGAACCGCTTTTACCATTTGGTTTTGGTTTAAGTTATACAAACTTTACCTATAGTGATTTAAATTTATCTACTGATGTCATAGAAATGGAGAAACCATTAGAAATTTCAATCAATATTAAGAATACTGGAAATTATACAGGGGAAGAAATTGTGCAACTTTATGTTCGAGATCTTTCTGGGGATGTTGTGCGACCAGTAAAAGAATTAAAAGACTTCAAGAAAGTAAAATTAGATCCAGGTGAAACATGTAAAGTTACGTTTACTTTAAAAGAAGAACAATTACGATACTATCATGCTAATTTAGAATTTAAAAGTGATTCCGGTCTATTTGAGCTGTATGTCGGTACAAATAGTGAAAATGTTTTAACCGAAAAATTTAAACTGATTAAATAAGCTACATAATCAAAATAGGGGAGGATTAGTATGATTAACTTGAAAGTTAAAGATAAATATCTTTTAAAAGCAGGTAATACGACAGTTTCATTTTTAAATAGTGGTGATTTATTTGAAATGAAAAATGGTACCATAATGATTAACCAACTACGTTCAAATCCAATTGATGGTGCAGCTAGTAATCTATATTTACGACTTTATTTACAGGATGGTTTACAAGTTTATCCACTATTAGGCATTCGTTCAAATAGTAAAGTTAAATTTTCAAAAACAGAAGCTGTTTGGGAAGGAAAAGTAGCAAATGTAAAATACAGAGTCACTTTTACATTAACAGACAAATCAATCTGGTTCTGGGATGTAGAAATTCAAGGGTCAGAAATTGAGTTCGATATCATTTATGGTCAGGATGTTGGCCTTGCAAATCAAGGTATGGTCCAATCAAATGAAGCGTATGTAAGTCAATACGTTGGTCATTCTGTATTTAATACTGAAGATAAAGGATATATTGTATGTTCAAGACAAAATCAGCCTCAAGATGGAAAATTTCCATACTTGCAATTAGGTTCTTTATCTAAAGTCAAAGGATTTTCTACAGATGGATATCAATTTTTTGGATTATCTTATAAAGAAACAGATCTACCTGAGGCATTATATAAAGAAACTCTTGCAAATGAAATTTACCAATATGAATTTGCATATATTGCGTTACAATCTGAAAAGATGCTTTTAAATAAAAAAGCTAATATCGTATTTTATGGGTTAACAAAGGAAAATCAAGAATCGGCAATTGCAAAATTAGATTACGAGCAGGAAATCGAAGAAGCTTGGAAACAAATCGAAGGTCAGAGTGAATTAGAAGTGGTTGGTCAATTAACACCGAATCCAAAATTTGGTTCACCACTACAAACCTTATCGATGGAAAAAGAAGAGATTTCTCAATACTTTCCATGCCGCTCTCATGAGGAATATGATGGAGAGACACTATTATCGTTTTTTACAGATACACATGAGCATGTTGTTTTAAAGGAAAAAGAAAGATTAGTTGAAAGATCTCACGGTCATATCATATTAAGCGGTGAAAACTTAGTCATTAATGAAGAAATCATTACGTCAACTTCATATATGTATGGTGTATTTAATGCGCAAGTAGTCGTTGGGAATACATCTATGAATAAAATGATGTCTAATACAAGAAATAGTTTAAATGTCATGAAAACTTCTGGGCAACGCATATATGTTGAAATCGAAGGGACTTATCATCTACTAACAATGCCTTCGATGTATGAACTTGGATTGAATTATGCGCGTTGGTATTATAAAACAGAAAACGAACTCTTTATTGTTACAAACTATACTACTACGGAAATGCCTGAAATTCGTCTTCATGTAAATGCAATGAGCGGCGAAAAGTATCGTTTTATTGTAACAAATCAAATTACAATGAACGGTAATGAATATGAAGTTCCATTTAAAATGAATCAAGATGGACAATTACTATCGTTTTTTGTAGATGAATCTTGTTTTATTGCAAATACATATCCAAATCTTTGCTACCATATGTATCTTGAAGGTGCAAAAATGGTCGTAACTGATGAAAGGGAGTTAATTACAGGCGCAGCTCCATTATCTGCTTCTTTAGTTGTTTTAGATTTGGAGGAAACGAATGAATTTGAAATGACCATTCAAGGGCAAATTAATGGTGGCAAATTTATTAAAACGAATCGAGAACTAGAAGGTGAAATTGTAAAATACCGTAATTTCTACGAAAACTTAATGAATGGGTTTAAACTATCTTTAAATAAACAAATCCCTTCTGAACTAGGAAAATTAAATACACTAACTTGGTGGTATACACATAATATGATGATCCACTATTTAGTCCCACATGGATTAGAACAATATGGCGGTGCTGCTTGGGGAACTAGAGATGTTTGCCAAGGTCCAGTTGAATACTTTATGGCCACTGGTAAATTTGAAATAGTAAAAGAAATCTTACTTACCGTTTTCGCTCATCAATATGAAAACGATGGCAATTGGCCGCAATGGTTTATGTTTGATAAATATTTTAGTATTCAAGCAGGTGAAAGCCACGGCGATATAATTGTTTGGCCATTAAAAGCTTTAAGTGATTATCTTTTAGCAACGAAGGATTTTAGTATTTTAGAAGAAGAAATTTCATTTACCGAACGTGATACATTTAAATTATCGAAAAGAAAATCAAGCTTACTAGATCATGCAAAGAAAGAAATTAAGTATATGAAAGATAATTTTCTACATGATACCTATCTTTCTTCGTATGGAGATGGTGATTGGGATGATACACTTCAACCTGCAAATGCCCAGTTGAAAAAATATATGGTAAGTAGTTGGACCGTTGCACTTACTTACCAGACATTAAAACAATTTTCTTTTGTGTTAAAAGAGTTTAATGAAGTTTTGTCTGACGAAATTAATGTATTAGTAAACGGAATCGAAGCTGATTTTAAAAAGTATATGTTAAAAACGGATATTATCCCTGGGTTTATCTATTTAGAAGATCCAAATTTAGCAGAGATGATGATTCACCCATCTGACCAAAAAACTGGCATCCAATATCGTTTGTTACCGATGACTCGTAGTATGATATCAGAATTATTTACATTAGAGGAAGCGAATCATCATTTTGAGATTATTAAGGAGCATTTACAGCACCCAGATGGTGTGCGACTCATGAATAAGCCTGCTACTTATGCAGGAGGAGTGAGTAAAAACTTTAAGCGAGCAGAACAAGCTTCTAACTTTGGAAGAGAAATCGGTTTACAATATGTTCATGCACATATCCGATTTATCGAAGCGATGGTTAAATTAGGAAAAGAAAATGAAGTATGGCAAGCGCTTTCTGTTATTAATCCGATTAATCTTAAAGAAGCTGTACCAAATGCTGAATACCGTCAAAGTAATACATATTTCAGTAGTTCGGATGGTAAATTTAATAATCGTTATGAAGCACAAGAACATTTTTCTAGTTTAAAAGATGGAACAATATCGGTAAAAGGTGGATGGAGAATATATTCAAGTGGCCCAGGAATTTATCTAAATCAGCTAATTTCAAATAGTTTAGGTATTCGTCGTTTTGATAAAAATTTAGTAATTGACCCAGTCCTGCCAAAAGAATTAGACGGATTGAATTTTGAATTTGCAATTGATAAATATAAAGTAACATTTAATTATCACCTAAAGGATCAAGGTGAAAAGAAAGTATTAGTAAATAATAATGTAGTAGGATTCAAAACAACGGAAAATCGATACCGTGAAGGTGGTTTACTCATTCAATTTAATGAGTTAGCACAACATTTACATGATGGTATGAATCATATTGATATTACGATCTAATAATGAATCCGTTATAGGAAGCAATTTGTAAGCGTAAAAGAGGTCAAATATAGTACAAAAATAGGATAGAAATAGCAGAACAATGGCTGTTTTTCTATCCTTTATTTTGTATTAACATCTTTAGGCATAAATGTAAGATGATATGGTTATTTACGAGATAATTCAAACTGATTCTTAATACTCTGCGTTAATAGAAATTCTGTATTCTGCCATTTGGGATACAGTTGCATCATTTTCTGTTTCGCCTCATCTTCCGAGTCAGATGTTTGAACTGCATTCAATAAATCATCCATGTATTTTTTATCGATTTCAAAAATTGATATATCCGTCGTTTCGCCATGTCCAGGATAGACCGTCGGTTTGAGTGGTCCGTATTTTTCCATGAGTAATGCTAACTGTTCCTGCCAGTTTTTGATATGCTCTCGCTCAACACCAACACCTAGCCAAATGTGAACTTTATTGTAAGTAAGATCTGAACTGAAGAACGCATTTAGGTCACGAGAATAAAGAGTAGTCACATGGGCACTCTCTGTTGGAGGATAATCTACATTAACTTCAAGTACGCTACCTCCAGGAAGGACTATTTCATTTGTTTCTAAAACTTCAAGTCGCTTATTATAATCAAATCCATCTGGATATTTTTCGGATTTTGGTTTCATGTGCACTTCATTATCAAGCCAATTAACAGAATCCATCCATTCCGTAAAATTAATGATATCATCTTTTACTTCCTGGGAAGCAACGACAATTTTAAGATCAGGAAATTCCTGCAACATAGCCCCCATTCCGAGATAATGATCCGGATGACCGTGTGTAATTAGCATTGTCTTTGGAATAGAACCCTTTGACAGTGCAAGTGCTGCGACTTTTCGTGCCTCCATGCTGTTTCGTGTACAGTCTATAATAAATGTTCCTTTTTTATCTGAAATAATATAGGCATTTACATTCGCTTCTTCTGCATGGTATACGTCTATAGAAACTTTTTGATCTTTCATATTCAATTCCTCTCTTGTTTCATAAATAGTAGTTATTGATTTCACTTTTCAAGTAGTATATTTCTTCACGTATGTCTATCTATGCTTAGTATAATAACGTTAATTTCAGAAACTACATATATAGCGATCAAATATAAAATTAGAAATATAAATTATGTAAGGTCTATTATACCTTTCCCAATTTGATGGGTATATACGGTACTTTTATGTGCTTATATTACTTTAAAGTTCCTATTTATTTTTGGCTAAAATTTTTTCGGTCATATTTACAATTTCATCCACATCTTTTAAGAATTGAAATCGTAATGTGTATTCGAAATGAAAATCAACTTTATTAATTATATTGATAAAATAGCTAACTACTAGGGGACAATTTATTCATCGTTATATTTATGTAAACAAAAAGGACCCATTGAGAAAGCTTTTTCGTAAATATACACTATTAAGCGAACTTTGAATACGATGGGTATATATGGAAGTTAATACTCGATGCTGAAAAGAGGTAGATTATGGATTATTTATCGGGCATACCAATAGAACAAAGTGAGACAAGGACGTCTGAAAGTGTTAGTGAAATGAAACTTCATCAGATGAATGAAAATCCGACGGTTCATGCAGATCGATCGATTGATGAGTTTGAAAATATGTTGCGAAATAATATCATTTTAAGTGCAAGAGCTATGTTTCAAAGAAAAATTAACTTTGCAGTATTTGCAAGATCGCGCTGTAATCCAATGTATTGGCATTTAATGAGAACAGGCGGATTCTTATTACGAAGAGGTGTAAAGCCTTCTGACGCGATTAGAGATATTTACTTTAATAGTTCTCTTTATGCGTTTGAATGTGCTACGGCAATGGTCATTATTTATTACCACGCAATTTTAAACCTGATTGGTGAAAACTTATTTAATCAACTATTTCCAAACATTTATTTATACGGCTGGCATGCAGATCCTGACTTAGGAATAGGTGCGCAGTATTCTAACCAAATTTTACCTGGAGATATTGTATATTTTAATAATCCAGAATTTAACCCACTAACCCCTGAGTGGAGAGGAGAAAATGCCGTTGTTTTAGGAGATGGAACGTTTTTTGGACATGGATTAGGAATAATGACAGCTCAACAAATGATTTATACTCTAAATAAAATGAGATGGCCAGGAGCATATCGGTCTGCTTTCCTATCTAATTCAGTTACAAGACCAAATTTTAATCATTTGGCTGCACTATCAAACTGGCAACGAGATCAATCAATTAAAAAAGATCGGAATATAGTTTTTCATCATAACGAAAGTTCGATTTCATTTGATTATTATAAGTATTTATTAAGTTACTTTACGTGATCTGAAATGGGTTTAACAAACGATAAAACATAAACCAAAGTGAGGTATTAGCTAAAGCCTATTATTTGCCTAAACCTCACTTTTCTTTATTTCCATTAATAGCGTACATTCTTTATATTTTTTATAGTGTTTTTTAAAATTCGTCAAAAAGGTATTAAATTCCTTAAGAAAAAAGTATTGAAAACGCATACACAAATGTGTACAATTTGATTAATAGAAACGTTTCTATAAACGTGTGCACTAATTTTTTTATAAAGTGAAACGTTTCGAAAGGATAACAAATCATTTTATTAGGAGGTAGAAGAATGAGCAAGTTAATGAAAGTTGCAATGGCTACAACCCTAGTTTTTACTTTAGCTGCATGTGGGAAAGAAAAATCATCAGGTACTGCAGAAAATAAAGAAAAGATTGTTATTAAATATGCCAATTGGAATAATGGTCCAGAAAATGAAAAAAATCTGGAGAGAATGATGATTAGTGCATACGAAAAAAAGCATAAGAATGTTGATATTCAAGTTGAAGTGTTAGATGGTGATTGGAATCAGGCACTAGGTACATTGGCAAGTGCAGGAAAATTACCGGATGTATTCATGCAAAATAATATTCCAACAGGATTAGCAAATAACTGGTTATTAGATGTTACTAAGTATACAAATAATGATGAGGAATTTTCTAAGATTTCTGATACAGTAAAAAATGCTTCAATGGTCGAAGGAAAAGTATTCGGAATACCATTTGCTCAATTTTTTATGGGTTACTTTGTAAATAAAAATATACTTGATAGCTTAAACTTAGATATTCCAAAAAGCGGTTATTCAATCGATCAATTTTTAACATTAGCAAAAAAAGCTACGAATCTTGATAATAAAACAGTCGGTATTGAAAGTACTCAAGGTTTAGTAGAATGGTATCCCGGTGCGGCAAATCCAAAATTAGGATGGTATACATATGCAGATGGTTCATTTCATTTAGACTCAAAGGAAATGATTGATGGAATGAATAAAATGAAAGAGCTGGCATCTAATGGGTATGCATACTCACAATTAACAAAAGAACAGCAAGAAGGACTGAGCGGTGAAGATGCAGGACTAGCATTTGAATCAGGACAAATTGCACTTTATTATAGTAGCACATTCAATATTCCGAATTTTACGAAAAAGTTAAACTTTGATTGGGATTTTATAGGGATTCCTGGTGGAAGGGCAGCAATCGTTAATGACTATTTAGGAATTTCTAAAAATACAAAGCATCCAAAAGAAGCATATGATTTCGCTAAATTTATGTCATTTGGAAAAGAAGGATTCAAAGAGCGCATGAATTTGAGTGTGAAAAATGGATTAGATTTAACTACATTGCCAATTTCAACAGACAAAGAATTACTAGATAAGTATTGGGAAATTTATAGCATTGCTGGCATTCAAAATACTTACGATCATTTAAATAATGCTTTAATCGATCCAATGAAAACTTTACCTGGATATATTCCAGCACGTTGGGAAGCAAAAATCGGTGTGAAAATCGGGGATAAAGATGATCCGAATGTGTGGGACTTATTTAATTTTGCATCTCAAGGGGTAATACAATACCAAGATTATGCAAAACAACTAAATGAATTAGCAAATAAAAGCCATAAAGAAGCTGTAGATGTCATTACAAAGGCTATTAATTAAATTGTCAAATAGAAAAGCTACTAATCTATACTTCTACTAGAAAAGACTAAAAAATTTACTAAAAAATCGAAACGTTTCCCTAAAAGGCATTTCAGCCTTTTTAGCGTTTTTTATGAGGTGATCAGATGGTTGATATAAAAAATAAGCAAATCCAAATTGATGGAAAACCCGTCATTATTACTTGTGGTGAAATACATTATTATCGTTTGGAAAAAGAAGAATGGCAGGACAGGATTGATAAATTAAAGGAATCCGGTTGTAATGCAGTAGCATCATACGTACCTTGGATTTGTCACGAGCCTATCGAGGGAGAATTTGATGTTGATGGAAGGACTCGACCTGAGTTGAATATCGGGGAGTTCATTGATTTATGTGAAGAAAATGATCTTTATTTCTTAGTTCGTCCAGGGCCATTTATAATGGCTGAAATGAAAAATGAAGGGATTCCTTTTTGGGTATACAAAAAATATCCAGAGATTGTTCCGATTGGCTGGGATCATAATCTGGCAGAGACAAAAACGTTAGATTATTTAGCTCCAAACTTCCTTCATGCAACTAAAAAATGGTATGAAGTGATTATGAAAGTTATTAAACCTAGATTACAGACAAATGGCGGAAATATTATTGGTGTCCAACTAGATAATGAGATTGGTATGTTGTCATGGGTATCAAATACACCAGATTTAACAGAAAATGTAATAGAAGATTTTGTCAAATGGTTAAAAGAAAAATACGATGTAAACACTTTAAATAATCGTTATCCATTTAACCTCGAAGATTACGAAAATAGAATTGACTTTATTCGTTCACCGAGGGAAGAATACACGAGTGAACTACATTTTGATTTAGGCTACTATATGAGAAATCGTTTTGCTAGATATGTTCAAGAGTTAAGAAGATATTGCGAAGAATTTGGAGTAAAGGATATTCCATTTGTTATTAATATACATGGTACAGGTGGAGGACGTGGATTTACTTATCCAATTGGTATAAGTCAATTATATGAAAGTTATACGCAAGACAAAGGATATATTTCAGGTTCTGATATTTATTTCGGCAATTTAAATATGGATAGTTTTCAAGATTTATATTTAATTAATGGCTTTATGGATGCCGTTCATAATGAAGATCAACCACTAACTTCTGTTGAATTTGCTTGTGGTGACGCAAACTACGGTGAGACATTTGGAGGACGCTTAGACGTTTCAGCTGTAGATTTTAAACATAGAATGTGTATTGCACAAGGGAATCGATTAATTAACTATTATTTAATGACTGGCGGTAGAAATTATCGATTAGATCAAAAAGTTAATGATGGAAACGATCGAGTAGCATTTACGGGTGAAAGGCATGGATTTGCTGCCCCAATTAGTCCTGAGGGTGAATTAAACTATACATACCCACGAATGGCAAGAGGAATCAAGACCGTCATGGCAGTTGAAGAAAAGATAGCAACTATGAATGAAGAACTAGATAATGTATCTTTTGCTTTCATTCCTGATTATTATATGACTGAATCTCGATATCCAAAAAGTGAAAAGATGAAAGAAATCTATTCAAATATTGAAATGAATCGTTCATATGGAGCATGGGAAATTATGGGAAGAGCTATGTTATTAGCTGGATATCGTTTTAGTTCAATTGATATTCAAAATAAACAATTAGATCCAGAAAAGAATAATGTCATTGTTCTTCCTTCAGCAAAATATTTACACAAACAGATCCAACAAAAATTGGCAGAGTTTGTCAATGCAGGAGGTTCATTACTTGTTTATGGTCAACTACCTTTGTATGATATCGAAGGCAATGAGTGTACAATTTTAATTGATGCTCTAGGACTAAAGTATACAGGTGATCTAGTTGAAGATCGATATCATTATCTATCAATTTATCCAACTAATTGGGCATACCCAAGACCAGAAGTTCGTTCAAACAGGGCTCAAACTTTTAAACTCACAAAAGGTGAACCGGTGTTTCATGTGTACGGATCAGATGAAGTCTGTGGTTTTGACATAAATGTTGGTAAAGGTAGAGTAATAGCATTTACAATGTCGTATCGCTGTGACATCGATTTATTTAAGACTGCACTAGAAAAACTTGGAGCGTCACCTAAGCTTACACACGATTTTATCCATCATGGGATATTTATGACATCTACGATTAATGAAGAAAACGAACGGTTTATTCACATTTTAAATTTAGATGATTTTGATAAACAATTCCATGTAAATGATAATGGTACCCAGTTATTCGAAGGTCGAAAATTTACTCTTAATAGTAAAGATGGGGTGATGCTACCAATTAATGTAAACATAAATGGAATTCTAATTGAATATGCGACAGCAGAAATTCAACGAATCGAGGATCATTCAATTGAATTTCGTTTAACTCAAGCGGAAGATATTATCAAACTTTATACGAAAAAAGAAATTTTACCAAGTGATGACTATAAAATCGAAAAACAAGGTGAATCAATATTAGTTAAGTCTACTAAACACGGCAAGGTAGACGATCAATTAAAAATACATTTTAAGTAGTAGGTTAATGAAACAGGACTTCATTAGAATTTCCTGTTTCTTCTATTATATATAGAAACTGTAAATTAGAACGTAAAGAGAAATAGTTTGGCGGATGAATCAAGCAAGATGAGGATAAGTAATTATCATTATTAATCTATTAAAAGTTGGAGTTGATTTCCTAAATGATACAAATAAAAGATGAAAAAGTCATTATTAATGGAAAAGAAGTCATTTTATTTGGTGGAGAATTGCATTATTTTCGACTACCACAAAGCGAATGGAAGAATCGAATTAAACAAATTAAGGCTGCTGGAGCAAATATGGTTAGTACATATATTCCTTGGCAGTTTCATGAAAGAATTGAGGGAGAAATTGATTTAATTGGAAAAACAAGGCCTGAAAAAGATTTGAAAACTTTTCTTCAAATGATTAAAGATGAAGATATGTTTTGTCTAGTTCGACCAGGACCATACGTAATGGCAGAAATTGTTGATCACGGTGTACCAACGTGGTTTATTGATCACTATGACGAAGCATTAGCAAAAAATGAAAAAGGGGAAAGTCATCCGGTACGCTTAGTTAGTTATTTACACCCGATTTATTTAGAGAAAACAGAAAACTGGTACAATCATGTATGTGAAATCATTGCCCCATATCAAGTTAAAAATGGTGGTCCTGTGATCATGTTCCAGCTTGATAATGAAGTAGGTATGTTTCACTGGGTAACAAATCAAGGTGACTTTAATGATGTGACCTTAAACTATTTTAAAGAGTATTTGAAACAAAAATATAGTCTCGAAGAATTCCAAAACATATTTACTGATGAAATATCAAGTATAGAAGAATTTGTTCAAAAAAAGATGAAAAAGGTTGAAGAACAGTACTCGTTTGCTCTACAAAATGAATATAGCTTATTTATGCGTGAGCATTATCGTACATATATAGAAACATTAAAAGAATATGCTGTAAAAAATCACATAATGGTTCCATTCGTTGTAAATATACATGGATTTGATACAGTTGGTGGGATTTTAAAAAGAGGAATGAAATATCCAATTGGCATTTCACAATTAATTGAAACGACAAAAATAGAAGATGTTATTATTGCTGGAGATTATTATATAGGGAATCTCGAATACGATAATTATACGGATATTATCGTAGCAAATGCATTTACTAGATCAGTTCAGTCGAAAGATCAACCTTTATTTTCAGCGGAGTTTCAAGGTGGTTGTATTACAGAAAAACCAAGATTACAACCTTCAGCGTTTGATTTAATTACTAGATTAAGTTTTGCAAACGGTATGAATGCAGTAAATTATTACATGTTTGTCAGTGGTGAAAATTACGAAGACATTGGATTATTTGGAAAAAGACATGAATGGCAGGCACCTCTTTCAGCTATGGGGAAAGAGAGAGCTCACTATAAGACAATCCAACATTTAGGCAAGATGTTCCAAGTATATAATGATGAACTATTAAAAACAAAACCTGAATATAATACCTATCTAGCATTTTATCCAGATTATTTTATGACAGAATTTCATAATCAGTACACAGAAGGAATGATAAAAGAAATAGAGCAATGGAGAGAAGCGTTTTTATTTAATGGAATAGCAAAAAGCCTTACGATAAACAATATAGCTTATGACGGCTATAATCTACTAGAAAATGAAGAGATTGATGTCAAAGAAATCTCATCTTTATGGGTGTTCTCAACAAAGTGGATGGATGCTAAAATCCAACAAAAACTAGTAAACTATATTAAAAATGGTGGGAAACTGATCATTTTCCCTATATTACCGACTGAAACAATGAAATGTACACCATGTACGATATTGAAAGATTTTATTGAAGTAGAACAAAAGGAAATTAAACATGGTTTTGCTATTGTTGAAAATATGGAAAACATTGCAGCTATGATGCAAACATTTAATCATGCTGAGGGTGCGTTTGTGTGGACTGAAGATGATGATAAAGATGTTGTTGCATTTGAAAAAAATATTGGTGACGGTAAAGTAGTTGTCATTGGTTTAGGGATGGAAATACAATTCGATTATCAGTTAGAAGCGATCAAAAAAATAACAAATAAACTCGAGATTTATAGTGATTTTGTTTTTGATGAAAATATTGAAGCAATTGATGCTTTTGCTCGTATTTCACAAAAAGATTCAAAATTCATATTCATACATAATTTCGATGAATATGAAAAGGAAACAACTATTTCATACAAAGGTAAGAAGCTATTAAATGGTAAAAAGATTACGATTCCCCGTAAAGGCGGACTAATTCTTCCGATTCAAGTAAAATTAACGGAAGGTATTTTTATTGAGTATGGCACTGGTGAAATCTTTGAAGTTGAACATGAAAAAAATGAAATAAATGTAAGTGTGAAAATTATGCAAGAAGAAGAATTTTTATTTAAATCGACAAAATGGATACCGCAAGAAAATAATACTATTAAAGTAGAGCAAATTGATTTAGATCAATACATCGTAAAAATAAACACTCGAGAAAAAGTAGCAGAAATAAAATTTCTTAATCATATTTAAACTAAACAACCACTTGAGCTGTAAGTCTCGAGTGGTTGTTTAGTTTTATTTATTATATAAATGTTAAAAATTCGACAAACTTATCAAATAATTTACTAAATATTTAAAAATGGAATTGAAAGCGATTACTGTATTATGTATAATTAGTTTATAGAAACGTTTCGATAA
Organism: Bacillus sp. AFS055030; assembly: GCF_002574545.1. Lineage (GTDB taxonomy): Bacteria > Bacillota > Bacilli > Bacillales > Bacillaceae_G > Gottfriedia. Next base: position 50,649 of record NZ_NUGT01000031.1, on the reverse strand, counting down.
CCCCTGATTATACAATTAGATTTAGGAGGAATTAGAAAATGAAAAAAATTCTGAAAATTGCCGCCGCAGCATCAGTCGCATTAACGATGGCTGCTTGTAACAAAGAATCTACTTCAACTACCGCTGATAAAAAAATCGTCATTAATTATGCTAACTGGAATCTTGGCACAGAGTCTGAAAAAAATTTAGAACGTTTAATGATTCAAGCATACGAAAAAACACACAAAAACATCGATATCAAAATAGATGAAAGTATTACGAACGATGATTGGAAAGGATCATTATCAACAGCTGCTAGTGCTGGGAAATTACCAGATGTGTTTATGTTAACTGATATTCCATCAGGATTAACGAATGATTGGTTACTTGATCTTTCAGACTTAGTTAACGAAGATAAAGACTTCACTAGTTTACCAGAATCTGTTAAAGAGTCAACGAAAAATAGTGACAAAACTTATGCAATCCCATTTGCTCAACATTTTATGGGATACTACGTAAACAAAGATATTTTTAATAATGCAAACATTGATGCACCTGAACATGGAGTTACTTTACCCGATTTTATTAAAGGTATAAAAGATACAACGGATTTAGGTAAAGGGATTCTAGGAATTAATTCAACGACGGATTTTGTTGATTGGTATTCAGGAGCGAAAAATGAAAATGTAAATTGGTTTACATATGGAAGCGGTAAATATCACTTAGATACACCTGAAATGTTTGAAGGTGTAAAAACAGCAAAAGACCTTGGAACAAATGGATACGCATATGAAGGTTTAGATAAGGAACAAAAAGATAAATTAAGTGGCGATGACATAGGAGCTGCATTTAAAGCAGGACAAATTGCATATTTCTGGAGTGGCACTTGGATGAATAGTGATTTTGCAAAAAATATAGATTTTGATTGGGATTTTATTGGAATCCCAGGCGGAAGAACGGCAATGGCACTTGACTACTTAGGTGTTGCAAAAAGTACAAAATATAAAAAAGAAGCATATGACTTTGCCAAGTTTATGTCATTTGGTAAAGATGGCTTCCTAAAAAGAATGGATCTAAGTACGAATAGTGGTATTGAAATTAATACCTTACCAATTTCTACCGATTCGGAAGTGTTAGCAAAATATTGGGATATTGTTGGTGTACCAGGTATTCAAAAAGCATATGAGAATTTAGATAAAGCAATGATTGATCCATTTAAAATCGTACCGGGTTATGCCGCGTCACGATGGGAAGCAACTACAGGAATTAAAATTGGTGAAAATGATAATGCAAAAGTAGCTGATTTATTACACGATAGCATATATGGATCAGTTAATTATCAAGACTATGCAAAGCAATTAAATGATTTAGCTCAACAACAATACGAAAATGCAGTTAATGCAATGAAAAAATAATTGCGTAATAGCTTGGAAGGATCGATGGCATTGGTATCTAAACTAAGTAAATGGTTATCAATTGTTTTATTAGTTAGTAGTATCAATATTTTAAGTGTCTCAGGTGTTCGTGCAGAAGGAACTAAAATGACAAATTCTGCTACTGATCTGAAAACAAGTGAACAGACTTTAGTAGAAAAACAATTTCATCAAGTCCTAAAAGAGTGGGAGAAACAAGTTAAAAACAGCACTTCATTTGAAAGTGCTGTTTCTCCTAATTTATTTAAAAATGTAGATAAAAAAGAATACGTATCTGCAAATAATAGTAAGGACTATAATGAAAGCGTTATAAACTTTTCTAATAATAAATCAATTGATATCGAAGTAAATATTCCTGAAGATGCACTATATGAAATAGGGTTCGATTATTATGGTTTAAGTAAAGAAATTTTAAACCCAGAACTATCTATTAAAATAAACGGACAATTTCAGTTTTATGAGAGTCGTAGAATAGTAGCACCAATTAATTGGAAAGATAAAAGTAAAAAATTCGAAAAAAATAACTATGGAAATGAACTGATCCCAGAACAAATTCAAATTAAGGAATGGAATCATGCACTCGCTCAAGACCCAAGTAATTTACAACCAGAACCATTACGATTTCATTTGAAAAAGGGAAAAAATATAATTACATTAACAAATACAAGTGGAAATATGCTATTAGGGAAAGTTTATGTGAAATCACCAAAAAAGTTATTTTCATATAAAGAGTATAAAGAAAAATATTTTAACCAAAAAGTGCAATCTGATTTAATCACAATCGAAGCAGAACGCCCGTTTATTAAGAATACTTCAAGAATCCGACCAACTTCAATTAAAAGCCCTGATGTCATCCCATATAAGAGTAACGAATTATTACTAAATACTTTATATGGTGGAGAATCAGCAGGAGAAAGTGTTACTTGGAAAGTAAACGTGAAAAATGCGGGAAATTATGTTCTTTCTTTCAAAATGTTACAAAATGATAAATCTGGTTCTCCTGTGTTTAGAAGCGTGCTAATAGATGGCAAAGTACCATTTAAAGAAGTAGAACATTACAAGTTTGATTTTTCAGAAAAGTGGCACAACGAAACGTTGTCAGACGAAAAAGACAATCCGTATTACTTTTATTTAAATAAGGGTGAACATGAGATTACTTTAGTTGCTGATGCATCACCAGTTGAACCAATTATTCATAATTTAAAAGAAATAATGGATGAAATAAATGATTTAAGTTTATCTATAAAAAAATTGACAGGTAACTCGACTGATCGAAATCGTGATTGGAAAATTACCGAATACTTGCCTGATATAAAGGAACAATTAACTTCTTGGACTGAAAAATTAGTCGAAAATAAAAACAAATTGCGTAAAATTTACGGAAATGACACCGATGAAAAATCATTAGAAGAGGTTGATTTAACATTAATTATTTCAAAATTAAATAAACTAAAAAATGATCCTGATAAAATTCCAAAGCGGTTAACAGATCTTTCAGATGGGTCAAACTCAGCGGCACAAATATTAGGGAATATTCAAAGTTCGCTCCAAACACAACCATTATTGATTGATCGAATTTATGTGCATGGTAATTCTAAGCTTCCTAAAGCTACTACAGGATTTGTAAATAAGATAACAAGCCAAGTAAAAGAATTCTATTATTCTTTTACAAATAAAACATATGACACAACTTCAGTAGACAAAGATACGGTTGAGGTTTGGGTAAATCGAAATCAACAATATGTCGAATTGATGCAGAATATGGCAGATAGTACTTTTACGAAAGAAACAGGGATCAAAGTAAAGTTTTCCGTCATGCCGAACGAGCAAAAATTAATTCTTGCCAATGCGGGGAATCAACAACCAGACGTTGCCTTAGGAATTAGCGTTGGCACACCATATGAACTAGCAATGCGTGGAGCTGCAGCTGATATTAGTAAATTCAAGGATTTTAAAGAATATATTCAAAAATTCTCTCCAGGTGCATTTATGCCAATGATGCTTAATAACAAAGTATATGCATTACCAGAAACTCAGGATTTTTACGTTCTGTTTTATCGCAAGGATCTATTAAATAAACTACATATTCCGATTCCAAATACTTGGACTGATGTGAAAGAAATGCTACCAGAACTACAAAGATATGGGTTGAATTTCTTCGTTCCATTATCGGGCACCTCTGCTAATAAAGCATTCATGTTTACTGCACCTTTTATTTATCAACACGGTGGAGATCTTTATTCAAAAGATAGCATGAGTACAGCAATTGATTCAGAGGAATCAATAGAAGGTATGAAATTGATGACGGATTTATACACAATGTATAGCTTACCATTACAGGTCCCAAATTTTTATAATTCATTCCGATATGGATCGATACCAATTGGAATATCTAATTTTGAGACTTATATAAAATTAACATCAGCAGCACCAGAAATCGCTGGTTCTTGGGATATTGCCTTATATCCAGGTGTAGAGCAAAAAGATGGATCAGTATCAAGGTGGGCGACTGGTTCAGCGCAATCTGCGATGATGTTCGAAAAAAGTAAAAAACAAGAGCAATCTTGGAAACTATTAAAATGGTGGATGTCTACTAAGACTCAAACCGATTTTGCAACGAACCTCCAAACGATTTATGGAACAGAATATATGTGGAATTCTGCCAATTTGGAAGCTTTTAAAAATTCTCCTCTTCCAGAAGATCATAAAAAGGTCATTCTAGAGCAGTGGAAATATTTAATGGAAGTTCCAAAAACACCAGGTGCGTATATGATTGAACGTGAAATTAGTAATACTTGGAATAAAGTTGTGTTTAATGGTGCAAATCTACGTGCTTCCATCGATGATTCAACTATAATTGTGGATCGAGAAATTAGGAGAAAAATGGAGGAGTTTGGTTATATGAATGATGGTAAAGTTGTCAAACCATATATTCTTCCAAGATTAGAAACAGTCAAAAAATGGGTAGGTACCAATAATGAATAAGAAAAAAAATGATTATAATGCGTGGGTCTTTCTTGGCCCTTATATTCTACTATTTTTAATTTTTATTATAGTGCCCGTTTTAATCGCAATTGGTTTATCGTTTACTTATTTTAACTCGATTGAATTTCCTAAGTTTATTGGATTAAAGAATTATGTAAATTTATTAACGCAAGACGCAGTTTTTATGCAAAATGTTGTGCCAAATACACTAAAGTTTTCACTACTGGTTGGCCCAGGGGGATATATTTTATCGTTTATAATGGCCTGGATGCTAGCCCAAATTCCACATAAACCAAGAACAGTTTTGGCTTTAATTCTATATTCACCATCAATGACAGCTGGAGTTGCTATGACCGTTTTGTGGACAGTCATTTTTAGTGGAGATGCATCAGGATATTTAAATGGTTTATTACTCAACTTAAATTTAATTACCGAACCAATACAATGGTTACAATCTCCAGAATACTTAATGACAATCATGGTTATTGTAACGTTATGGACAAGTATGGGTGTAGGATTTTTAGCAATGTTATCAGGTATATTGAATATTAATCCAGAAATTTATGAGGCTGGATATATTGATGGGATCAAAAATCGTTTCCAAGAAATAATCTACATTACGATCCCATCTATGAAACCTCAAATGCTATTTGGTGCTGTAATGGCAGTAGTAAATACATTTCAGGCGGGGGCTATTGGTGTGGCACTTTCAGGAACAAATCCTACACCTCAAAACGCAGGTCAATTAATGGTCAATCATATTGATGATTATGGATTTATTCGATATGAAATGGGTTATGCAGCAGCAATTTCTGTCGTTTTATTATTAGTAGTTTACTTGTTTTCAAAAGTAGCAAGAAAACTATTTGAGGAGAAAGATTAAATAAACTTCATAGATAAGGAGGGATAAGATGGCTTCTTTTCAAGGGACACAAATTAACCCTAAAAAGTTTCATAAAAGTCAATTAAAGTTCTATCTCATTTTAATTCCAATGGCAATTTTTATGGGATCTCCCATTGTTTACATATTTAATCATGCCTTTAAACCAATTGATGAATTATTTGCATTCCCACCACGATTTTTTGTACAAAAGCCTACAATACAAAACTTCCTTAATTTATTTGAGAGTGGAAATGTAGGTGGTACGCCAATTACAAGATATTTATTTAATAGTATTGTAATAACAATTGTCGTTGTCGTTTTAATCATCTTAATTAGTACGATGGCAGGATATGCTTTGTCAAAGAAACAATTCAAGTTAAAAAATACAATATTTGAGGTCAATACACTTGCTTTAATGTTTGTACCTGCAGCCGTTGCGATTCCTCGATATATCATTATCGAAAAATTACACTTAATTAATACTTTTACGGTTCATATTCTACCTTTACTAGCGCTTCCTGTAGGATTGTTTCTTGTTAAGCAATTTATTGATCAAATTCCAAATGAATTGCTTGAAGCAGCTAGAATGGATGGAGCATCTGATTTTCAAATATTTTTCAGAATCATTATTCCAAATATTAAGCCTGCAATTGCCACTGTTGGAATATTAGCTTTTCAAGTAGTGTGGAATAACATTGAAACGTCAGATTTATATGTTAACAATGAAGGAATTAAAACATTTGCTTTTTATATGAGCACATTGACTACTGGTAGTGGGAATACAGTTGCCGGAACTGGGTTAACAGCAGCAGCTTCATTAATTATGTTTATTCCGAACTTAATTATCTTTATATTTATGCAAAAGCAAGTAATGGATACGATGGCTCATTCAGGTATTAAGTAAATGCTAGGAGCGAGATAGTAAATGACTAAAAACAAAAATCATTTTAAATTACTATTAATTATGATATTGATGATCATGATCTTTCCAGCAAATACTTATGCAGCGGATGCCTATAAAACATATACTCTCTCAATTGATGGAGAAGAAATTAAGACACAAACTGCGTATGAGGCTGTTGGAATCCTTTCGAATGATCAAATGATAAAACCCGAGAATGTATTTATTGATCAAACTAACAATATCTATGTTGCCGATTCAGGAAGTAAAGAGATTATTATATTCGACCAATTTGGAAAATTCATTAAAACAATTGGGAAAGGTATTTTAGAGAAGCCTGTCGGAATTTCAGTTGACAAGGATCAAAAACTTTTTGTAGCTGATGTAGCAAAAGAAACAGTATATTGTTTTTCTTTAGATGGAAAATTACTTGCTGAGTATGGGAAACCTAATTCTCCTTTATTTGGAAAAGGACAGCCTTTTAAACCTCTTAAACTATCTGTGGATGGAAGAGGCAATATGTATATTATCGGTGAAGGAGCTGCCAACGGGATTATTCAGCTTAATAAAGATGGAGAGTTTCTTGGATATTTTGGAGCAAATAGAGCGTCCACATCCTTGTTCCAAACGTTTAAAAATTACGTGATGTCCAAAACAGGGCAAAGAAAAGGTTTTATGAATGTACCAATTGCTTCTACTGGTATCGATATTGATCAGAGGGGAATTGTATATACGGTTACAAATGGATTAGAAAGTGAAGCAATTAAAAAGCTAAATGTAGCAGGTACTAATATGCTTCAGGATGGTGTCTATTCATCTAATTCTGCAATCGATATCGTTGTAGGAAACCAAGGGAATTTTTACGTGTTAAGTTCTAATGGCTATGTATATGAATACGATAGCACTGGAAATTTGTTATTTAAATTTGGTAGCAAAGAATCAAATGCTCAGCGACAAGGGATTTTTAAACAACCATCAAGTATTGGCGTTGATAAAAAAGGGAATCTATATATTGCAGATGCTGAACAAGGGATCATTCATATTTTTGAACCAACCGAATTTACAAATAAATTACATGAAGGTTTAGCATATTTTGAAGAAGGGTTATATGTAAAAAGTCAAAAGTACTGGCAAGAAGTTCTACAATTAAATTGTTCATTTTCCTTAGCACATATAGCTATGGGACAAGCTTATTATAAACAACAAGAATATAATCATTCACTAAATGAATTTGAATTAGCTAACAATCGAGAAGGATATTCACAGTCATTTTGGGAAATTCGCCATAATCTATTGGAGAAACATACTGGAAAGGCCCTATCTTTTATCATTTTAGTCATTTTCATTTATTACTTAGTTCGGTATATAAATCGAAAAAAAGATTATTTTCACGGAATAAGGGAAAAAGTTAATCGATTTAAAAATATTAAACTAGTAAGTGAGTTATTACTTATATTTAAACTATTTAGACATCCGATCGACACATTTTATGAGATTAAAAAATTAAAGAAAGCATCTTTCTTATCTGCGACTATTTTTTATGTACTATTTTTCATCGAGTATTTGCTTTCACTAAACTTTACTGGATTCATTTTTAACTCGGAACTACTAGAGCGGTTTAGTTTATTTTTAATCATTTCGATCTTTTTTGGAGCATTGGGGCTATTTGTCATTATGAACTATTTAATTAGTACAATTAATGATGGTGAAGGTAGTTTCAAAAATGTTTATATCGGAACAATTTATTCATTAGCTCCATACTTAGTATTTAGTGTTCCAGTAACACTTTTATCAAGAGTTATTACAATAAATGAATCGTTTCTTTTTACGTTTTCAACTCAGTTAATGGTTGGATGGTCTCTACTAATCTTGTTTATTATGATCAAGGAAATTCATAATTTTACAATTGGTGAGACGATAAAAAATATATTACTAACTTTATTTAGTTGTGTCATCACAGTTGTTGTATTATTTGTTCTTTATATTTTGTTAAATCAAGTAATTGATTTTGTTTATTCTGTAATCCAGGAGGTAATGGTTCGTGTATAAGAAAATTATACTGTCTAGTTCATTGTTATTATTATCAATACAACCAAATGTATATGCTGAAAAAAATAATGATCTTATTACATCGGTCAACAAAAATACGCAAAAGTATGCCTCCAATCAGTTTACACAAATGGAAGTACATAAAAATAAAATTAAAAGTCAAAATTCTTCTTTAGCTGGTTTTGAAAAAATAGCAGAAAACAAAAAACTAGAGTTATATGTTAATAGTGAATCTCTAGCAATTAAAGTTAAGAATAAATCCAACGGGTACATTTGGAGCTCAACAGTAGATCACATGGAAAAATATAAGTTAAATAGTACATGGGAACAATTCGTGGAATCAGCAATTACAATTGAATATTTAAATATACAAGGGAAATTAAGAAAAGAAAGTATTACAACACATTCTGCCAAAATAAATCTTAAAAAGAAAGCTAACGGATTTGATGCAAATATAACGTTTGGACAAGCAAAAATAAAAATGAAACTTTCAGTCGAGCTAGCCAAAGATGAGGTCATTGTTAGTATACCTGAAGCAAGTATTATCGAGATGGGTAAAGTCAAACTTGTATCGGCAAATGTATATCCTTTTTTCGGAGCCTCAAAAGAGAATGAAATTCCAGGTTATTTATTTATACCAGATGGTTCTGGAGCGTTAATACGATATGAAAAAAATGGTGTGAAGATGGAGTCTCCTTATAGTGCTACAGTGTATGGAGAGGATAAGGGCATCTCTTTTGCAACCCAATCAGAAGACACGAATGAAAGTTATAGAGCAAGCATACCTGTATTTGGTGTTGTTCATGGAGAACATCAAAATGCTCTATTAGGAATCATTGAAGATGGAGATAATTATGCGAGAATTGATGCATATAAAGCTGGATTATCTACAGAGTTTAATTGGGTGACATCCAACTTCACCTATCGTTATGCTTATAAGCAACCAACAAGCAAAAATCAAAAAAGCGGAAAAGCATTGGATTTATTTCAGAAAAAACGGAACAATTTTGATATTAAATTGCATTATAGAATACTAGAAAATGATCATGCGAACTATGTGGGAATGGCCAAAAGCTACCAATCCTATCTTGTAAATAATGGAGTTTTGAAGAAAAAAACAAATGACTCTCCGATGCTGCGCTTAGAATTTTTAGGTGGAGAAAAAAAGGAAGGATTATTTTGGGATTCAGTCGTATCAATGACTCCAATCAGTAATCTTCCAAAATATGCAAATGAATTGGTTAGAAATGGTGTAGATGATTTCTTTATCGTCTATAAAGGATGGAATAAAAATGGACTAACTGGAACTTTTCCGAAAAAATTTCCATTTGAACGAAAGTTAGGTAGTAAAGGCGAAGTAAATGAAACTGTAAAAGAGCTAAAGAAAAAGGATGTACCATTATACTTTTATACAGATTATGTAAAGGCATATGAAGGGTCTTCAAGTCTCTTTGGTGGTGGGAATATAGCTAAACAAGTAAATACAAAAGCAATTTTGGATGAAGAGAATGGATACAACTACTATTATTTACATCCTGAAAAAGCAATTAGCTATGCAAAGAAAGATAAAAAGGAATACAAGAAATATTCAATGGAAAATCTAGCTGTGGACTCAAATGGAAGCGAGCTATATTCTGCATTTAATGATCGCCATACAGCATCAAGAGAAGAAAGTAAACAATCGCATAACAAAGTTCTAAGCATACTAAATAGCGGGGATGTTGATAAAACGGCACTATATCAACCAAATGTATATGCTTGGGGAATGACAGATAAATATTTGGATATTCCAATGGGCTCATCTAATTATTTGTATGTTTCAGATACTGTACCATTCCTTCAAATCGTATTGAAAGGATATGTTGATTACTATGCGCCATTTTCCAATTTTTGGTCAAATCAAAAGGAAGAGCTCTTAAGATTAATAGATTATGGAGCTTATCCATCTTTCTACTTAACTGGAAATAATTCGTATTTACTTTCTGAAACGCCTTCTAGAGATCTTTATACTTCTGAATATAAAGCTTGGAAAAGTGAAATCGTTAATCAGTATGGTGTTATTCAAAAAAGTTTGAAGTTAGTAAAAAACGAATCAATCATGAGTAGAGAAGTTCTAAGCGAAGGTGTTGTAAAAGTAACTTATTCAAATAATTCGAGTTTTATAATTAACTATACAAATATGCCTTTTAAATCAGGTAGCCTTACAGTTGCAGCAAAAGACTTTGCTGTGATGAAAGGAGAAACTAGCAATGAATAACATTTTTACAAGATTAGTAAACAGTAAAAAGACGGTAGGGTACATTTTTATTTTGCCTTGGGTGATTGGATTTGCAGTTTTTACAGCATATCCGATCTTGTACTCACTCTATTTAAGTTTTTTTAATGTCATTATTACAACTAACGGTATAAAAACAAAATTTGCAAAGTGGGCAAATTACCAGGATGCATTTACGACCGATGTAGAGTTCTTAAAAGAAATAGGAGACTTTGCAGGGCATGTAGTAGTCTCAGTTCCGATCATTGTTATTATTGCATTAATAATTGCAATACTTTTAAATCAACCGATTAAATTTCGTGGATTCTTTCGGACGATTTTTTTCTTGCCTGTCATTATTAGTAGTGGACCTGTTTTAAATAAGTTAACAGAGCAAGGAGTAACTGCAATACCTGAAATAAAACAGTATGTATTTTATAAATTAGCTGCTGAAAATCCTGGTTTTTTTAGTAATTTATTTTTATACATTATGGATAATATGGTGTTATTACTTTGGTTTACTGGCGTACAAATTTTAATTTTTATTGCAGCTCTTCAAAAAGTTGATAATCAAATTTACGAGGCTGCAAAAATTGATGGTGCTTCTACATGGGAGATTTTTTGGAAAATTACTTTACCAACCTTATTCCCTATGATTTTAGTAAACATTATTTATACGACAGTTATGTACTCAATTTCCACAATGAATCCAATTATAGAACATATTAAAAAAAATATGTTTAAAATTGAAACTGGATTTGGCTACGCTTCTGCACTTTCTTGGATATATTTTGTGATCATCACCATTATTCTATTAATTATGGTTTGGTTGGTTGTTTTCTTAGAAAGAAAAAAATAATATAGGGGGGATAACAGTGAATCAAGGAATTAAAAAGGATATTTCTACAAAAATAAGAAGAATCTTATTTGGTATGAAGGGTAATGATGGATTACTTATAAAGATCCTAATGTATGCATTATTGATCGGAATCGGTTTTGTATTCTTATACCCTATATTATATATGTTATCTTATAGCTTTAAAGATATAAACGATCTACTAAATTCTCTTGTAAATTGGATTCCAACAAAGCTTTATACAGACAATTATAAACGAGCATTTGATGTACTAGATTATTGGCCAATATTACTTCAAACCATTTACGTAACTGTATTACCGTCAATTTTACAAGCATTTGTTGCTTCAATCATTGGCTATGGATTTGCAAGATTTCAATTTAAAGGTAAAAACATTCTATTTATTTTAGTGCTAGCAACCTTTGTCATTCCGCCGCAGGTTACTGTTATTCCAAGATATATTTTGTTTAATAAAATTCATATTTTGGATAGCATCACAGCCTATGTACTGCCAGCAATATTTGGTCAGGGTTTAAATAGTGCGATTTTCATTTTAATTTTTTATCAAATCTTTCGATCGATTCCAAAATCACTGGAAGAAGCTGCACAACTTGATGGAGCAGGCCATTTTAAAATTTTCTTTAAAATTGCTATTCCAATGGCATCTGCTGGATATATTATTTCGTTTTTATTTTCACTTGTATGGTATTGGAACGAAACTTACTTAGCATCAATCTATTTTGGCGAAAAATTATCAACCCTACCGCTTCAATTACAAAAGTTCGTAGCAACTTATAGTAAATTATTTCCTGCACAAGGCGGTGCTAGTGGGACAAGTATTAATGAAGGAATTGAACTAGCGGGAACTTTACTAACAATCATTCCGTTACTAGTTATTTACTTCATTACGCAAAGATGGTTTGTTGAAAGTGTCGATCGTTCAGGTATTACTGGCGAATAATATAAAAGATATCTATTAAATGCTTTTTAATAAAATTTAAGAATAAGAGGTGTAGTTAATGGATAAGAGAATTTTAGATTTAGAAGCTAAAGGTTGTTTTGATTTTTTCTGGAATGAAGCAAACGCAGATAAAAATAGTCCAGGATATGGTTTAATACGTGATAATACAGCAGGATCAAATAAAAATATGGCGAGTATTGCCTCAGTGGGATTTGGCTTGAGTGCCATCATTATCGGGATTGAAAGAAAATGGATTACATACGAAGAAGGATATGAAAGAACGTTAGGTACATTAAACACCTTTTTAAATAATGCAGAAGAATCAGAAGGCTTTTTCTATCATTTCCTTCATATGGAAACAGCAAAAAAATTTGAAGCATTTTATGATTGTGCATCAATTATAGATACATCTCTATTTCTAAATGGTGCTGTAACATCTGCAGAATATTTCGGTGGTGAAATTAAAGAAGTTTTTGAAAAAATCTTTCAACGTGTGAATTGGCAAAAGTATTATGATGAAAAAAATAATATGTATTTTATGGGGTATCATCCTGAAACAGGTGGATTTGGTCACTGGGATATGTATGCAGAGCAGTTGATGCAGTACATTTTTGGCGTTGCATCTCCTACTCACCCGGTTCCAAAGGAAATTTACAATGGATTTAGAAGAGATTTAGTAAAATATGATGAGTATGAATTTTATCATTCACCAGGAGGGGCGCTGTTTACTCACCAATATTCACATGCATGGTTTAATTTTATGAATATTGTGGATGAAGACGGAATTAATTGGCATGAAAACTCCGTGAAAGCTTCATTAGCAGCAAAGAAGTATTGTAATGATAATGCACAGGGCTTTAAAACTTTTGCAGAAAGTGAACACGCATGGGGGTTAACTGCATGCGATGGACCACACGGTTATAAAGCATATGGAGCTGGACCGTTTCATCCAAATTGTGATCAGTTTATAAATGATGGTACGATTGCACCCGCGGCAGCAGCTGGGTCGATTGTCTTTACACCAAAAGAATCAATTGAAGCATTAAATTATTTCTATGAAAAAGTACCTGAATTATGGAGCAAGTATGGTTTTCTAGATTCATATAATCGAGATGTTTCATCAAACTGGGTGTCAGATCGAGTAATTGGAATTGATAAAGGTGCTACATTGCTTATGATTGAAAACTTTGAAACTGGATTAATTTGGGATTTATACATGAAAAACGATTATGTAAAAAAAGGTGCAGAACTTTTAGGCTGGAAACGTAAAGACTTAATACCTTCTTAAACTTTTTTTTAAAAGTGGGCACTTGAAGTTGAAATACTTCAGTGCTCACTTTTATTAAATAATTCTTCTTAGGTACAAAGGTATAAAAAAATGTAGGAAAATAATCCTTAATTTTGATAAAATTAATATTGGTATTATGAATCATCTAAATTTAATCTAAACGTAAAAAAAGAAAAGATAAAAAAAATGGCTTTTTGGTATACATAGAATGGAGGAAAAAGGGATGGCGGGAATAAAAGATATTGCCAAAGAAGCTGGAGTTTCCATTTCAACAGTGTCATATGCATTGAATGGCAGCCCAAAAGTAACGGAAGAAACTCGAAGCAGAATTATGAAGATTGCTAATAGATTAGGTTATGTTCCTAATGCTGCTGCTAGAATGTTAAAGGTTAAAGAAACAAAAATTATTGGGGTATTTTTAGCTGATTACGGCGGGTATTTTTACGGACCACTGTTAAGAGGAATGAGACAAGCTTTAAACGACAAGGGGTATGAATTAATTGCTTGTTCTGGCGTGCAATCCCATCGCCTTTTACTAGAAAAAGTAATTGATGGTGGAATAATTTTAGATCAGGCTTTTTCAGATGAAGAACTTTTAGATTACGCTAAAAAAAATTATAAAATGGTAGTGATGGATCGAGAATTACAGCACAACAATATTAAAGGAGTTCTTTTAGATAATAATCACGGAGCTAAATTAGCGATTAAAGAGCTTCTTACGAATGATGTGAAAAAAGTATATGTCGTAACTGGGCCAGATGGATCATACGATTCAAGAAAACGTATAGAGGGTGTTCGAGAAGAATTAACAAATTATCCTGATGTTGAGTTAATTGAGATCATTGGAAATTTCATGAAAGATTCAGGCGAATTAGCAGCACAACAAATCTTTTCTAACTATAATGAACCAAGTGCTATTTTTTGTTTAAATGATGAAATGGCAATAGGGATCTATAACTATCTACAAGATACTCAATATAAAATTGGTAAAGATGTTTTTATTGTAGGTTTTGATAATATTGAATTATCAAAATATGTTTCTCCAAGATTAAGTACAGTATCTTATTCTACATTTGATTGGGGTTCATTAGCGGCTAAAAATTTATTGAAACTTATATCGAATGAATTTGTTGAGAATGAGAAAATAGAAGTTTCATTAACTGTTGGTGGCTCTTCTTAAATAGAAAGTTCGATCAGTAACTTAAGTTTTTCTAAAAGAGACTTAAACTTTTATTAAATGAGAGGTTTAAGTTTCTTTTTTTTTGTCTGATGATGAAAATTTCACATACCGTAATAAACGAAACAAAAGGAAAAAATAGTTTTTAATAGTAAATCTTTAGACTTAAACGGCTTTTACTAAAATGAAAGGAAATTAAACTGAGCTTGTCGAATTATTACACTATCTAAATTTTACCAAAGGACTGAATGCTTTTGAATACATTATTGTTAACAGGTTTTGAACCTTTTTTGAACTTTTCAATTAATCCTACAGAAGAAATTGTG
This sequence comes from Bacillus sp. AFS055030, assembly GCF_002574545.1. GTDB lineage: Bacteria > Bacillota > Bacilli > Bacillales > Bacillaceae_G > Gottfriedia. The sequence goes on along the minus strand of NZ_NUGT01000031.1, from coordinate 35,557 downwards.
AAAGAGTTAAATAATCAAGAGGTTGGAGGTTTTCAAATTATCGGGGCTGTTTTACCTGTTGATTTCAGTAAGGCAGGTAATGAATTAATTAAATTGTTTCATTTGTATAACCCATCTGCGGTAATATCATTAGGATTAGCAGGTGGTAGATTTAAAATAACACCAGAACGGATCGCCATAAATTGTAATGATGGTGCAGTAGATAATAAAGGGAATAAATATGAGGGGGCTAAAATCGATCCAGAAGGCCCGGATGGACTATTTTCGACACTCCCAATTCAAAACATTGTTAATGAATTAAACAAACACAAATTTCCAGCTGAAATTTCGAATTCTGCAGGTACTTATTTGTGTAATAACGTTATGTATCAGATGCTTAATGAATTAAAAAAAATAAACAAGCAAGTTCCGAGTGGATTTATCCATATCCCTGCTTCACATGAAATGGCAGTAATTGATCAGAAGTTACCAAGTTGGTCGCAAACTGATTTGACAGATGCTATAAAACTTGCAATTAAAGTGATAAGTCTAAATGACTAGTACCCAATAGATATTTTTCCTTTTAGAACCATCCAAGTACTAACAACCGGACAACATATTGAATGTAGAAATAAGGAGAGATCAAATGGAAAGTTTACTTGAAAAATTATTTGACGCAACAAAAAAAGGTGAAAATGACATTGTAATTGAGATAATAAGTGATCAGCCAAATTTGATTCATGAAGAAAATGAGCATGGGTTAACATTACTTGGGATTGCTGCACATTATGGTCAATATGAAGTTGTAAAAACTTTAGTAAAAAATGGTGCTAAGATCAATGCACTTTCTCACTCAAAGCTTTCATTCATCCCACAAAACACAGCTCTCCATGCAGCAATTGCAGGTGCTAAGTCGATAGAAGTGATCAATTTTCTTTTAACGAATGGAGCAAATCCTAATATTAGCGATAATGAAGGTAACACTCCATTACATATTGCAGCATTTGAAGGAAATACGATTATTGCTAATTATTTGTTAAAAAACGGTGCGAAAATTAAAACAAATAACTCTAGTAAAACGCCAATTGATATAGCTGAAGAACGCGGTAATTCAGAGTTTATCAATTTTTTTAAAGAAGTAACCCTATAAATAATTCGAAGTGTTGTGATGACTGTTATGTCACAGCACTTTTTGTTATGATAAAAGAAAGACTAGTAAAAGAGGAATAAGTATTGAGAATTAATGTTTATATTAGCGCATCAGGGTATTGTTCGAGAAGAGCAGCAGAGCGATTAGTTGCTTCTGGCCAAGTTAAAATTAATGGACTAACTGCTGAAAAAAACAGCATAGTAGAAGAAGACGATCTTGTGCAAGTAAATGATGAAGTTATTCACTTGACAAGTGAAAAAGATTATATCATTTTAAATAAACCAGTAGGAATTACTTGTACAGGATTACGAACTGTAGAAGGTAATATAATTGATTTTATTAATTATCCAAAGAGGATTTTTCCAATTGGTCGATTAGATAAAGATTCTGAAGGTTTAATTATCCTCACAAATGACGGACCTATTGCACATAAAATTTTACATAGTGAACATGGACATGAAAAGGAGTATATTGTCACAGTTGATCAGCCAATTGATGCAGAATTTATTCATGGTATGTCAAATGGAGTACAGATAGGAACAGTTTTAACTAAAAAATGTAAAGTTGAAAAAATAGATGATTATACTTTTCGAATTATTTTAACGCAAGGTTTAAATCGTCAAATTCGGAAAATGGCAAAAAGTTTTGGATTTAGAGTGATTAAATTAAAAAGAATCCGAATTATGAATATCCATATGGAAAATCTAGAAATAGGTAAATGGAGAAAATTAACAGACGCCGAACTATTTTATTTAAAAGAACAATTGAAAGAGGAAGAAACAAATGAAAATTTTAATTGATGCAGATGGTTGTCCAGTAGTTTCAGAAACAATTAAAATTGCAGCAGAATTTAAAATAAACGTTCTTTTATTATGTGATACTGCTCATATCATGCAAAGAGAAGGCGCTGAAACAATCGTTGTTTCACAAGGTGCTGATGCAGTTGATTTTGCTTTAGTAAATCGGGTTGAAAAAGGAGATCTCATCATTACCCAAGATTATGGTCTAGCAGCAATGGTATTATCAAAGAATGCTTACGTATTAAATCAAAACGGTTTTCAATATACAAATGAAAATATTGATTCACTTTTACATACTAGATATGTTTCAAAGAAAATTCGGAATGCTGGTGGACGAGTGAAGGGACCAAAAAAACGCCAAAAGCTTGATAATACGAATTTCGAAAACGGCTTAAGAAAATTACTTTCTTCAATTTCTTTATAGTAAAATAGAATTGTACAAATAAAATAAAAAGGAGGCAAGCATGCTTACACTTGCAAGAGAAAACTTAAAAAAATATTTTGGTTATGAAAATTTTAGAGCTGGACAAGAACAAATTATTGAACGAGTATTATCTGGCCAGCATACTGCAGGTATAATGCCTACAGGTGGTGGGAAGTCGATCTGTTATCAAATTCCAGCGACAATTCTTCAAGGAATTACCCTCGTCATTTCTCCTTTAATCTCTTTAATGAAAGACCAGGTAGATGCATTGCATCAAGTAGGTATTCCTTCCACATTTATTAATAGTTCTCTTTCTTATAAAGAAGTAAATGAAAGAATGATGGATTTAAGTTATGGTGAATACAAAATTTTATATGTTGCACCTGAAAGATTAGAATCAGAAAGTTTTATTAATGAGCTAAAAAGATTGCCAATCTTACTTGTTGCAGTAGATGAAGCTCACTGTATATCGTCATGGGGACATGATTTTAGACCAAGTTACTTACGCATAAAAAACTTAATACAAGAATTGCCTACAAACCCAACAATATTGGCACTAACTGCGACGGCAACTCCTCAAGTTAAATCAGATATTTGTAATCAACTAGGCATAAATGAGGAAACGACAATCATTACGGGCTTTGAAAGGGAAAATTTGTCATTTAAAGTCATTAGAGGTCAAAATAGATTAGATTATATTTGTAATTACATAAAACAAAATAAAAACGAATCAGGAATTATTTACGCCGCAACAAGAAAAGAAGTAGATAATGTTACGAATAAATTAAAAAACCAAGGAATTTCTGTCGGTAAATACCATGCGGGCTTGAGCGATGCAGAACGGTCTAAACAACAAGATGCATTTTTGCAAGATAATATTAATGTAATGGTTGCTACGAATGCTTTTGGAATGGGAATTGACAAAAGTAATGTTAGATACGTAATCCATTACCAAATGCCTAAAAATATGGAAAGCTATTATCAAGAGGCAGGAAGAGCAGGTCGAGATGGGTTAGAAAGTGAATGTATTTTACTATTCACGGCACAAGATGTTCAAATACAAAGATTTTTAATTGAGCAATCAACTTTTGACCCTAATCGCCTAAAACAAGAAATCTCTAAATTACAATCAATGAAGGATTATAGTTATTGCGAAACATGTTTACAGGCATTTATTTTAAAATACTTTGGGGACGAAAGTGACCACTCCTGCGGAAAGTGTAGTAATTGTATTGACAAGCGGACTGCAATAGACATTACAATTGATGCTCAAATCGTTTTATCCTGCATTATCCGAATGGGTGAACGATTTGGTAAAACAATGGTCGCATCAGTACTAACAGGTTCAATGAATAAAAAATTAATAGACTTAAATTTTCATACTTTAACGACATACGGTTTATTTAAAAACCGTACATTAAAAAGTGTTGGCGATTTAATTGATTATTTAACATCGGAACAATATATTGGCGTTACAAGTGGTAAATTCCCATTGTTAACTGTAACAAATAGAGGAAGAGAAGTACTACTAAATAAAATAAACGTAATGAAAAAAGAAGAAATCCAAGTGACTGAAATGACAACTGTTGATAATGGTTTATTTGATCAACTACGAAGTTTACGTAAAGAAATTGCATCAGAACTTGGCGTACCACCATTTGTCGTCTTTGCAGATAGTACTTTACGAGATTTATGTAAATTACTTCCTACTACTGACGAAGAATTCCTACAAGCAAAAGGTGTCGGATTACAAAAACAACAAAAATTTGGTAAGCAATTTATAGAAGTGATTAAGAAGTATAAAGAAGAAAACCAAATTGAAGCAGAGACAACAAAACCAAAAGCGACAACAATTAATAAAGTACTTTCACACAAAATATCATATGAATCTTATCAAAACGGACTTTCTATTTCCCAAATTGCAGAAGAGAGAGGATTAAGTACGACTACCGTTGAAAATCATATTCTGCAAAGTGCAATAGAAGATGATCAGTTTGATTGGGATGAAGTAGTGCCAAATGAAATTGAAAAACAAATTAAAGAAGTAATTAATACAGTCGGTAGCGAAAAGCTTCGACCTATAAAAGATGAATTACCTTCTGAAATTAGTTATTTTATGATTAAAGCAGTGATTATGAAATCTGCTACATAATAGTAACTTTTGTGCACTAAAAGTATAAAGAGCTTCCTAAATTGATTTGGAAGCTCTTTATTATTCCTATTTTTTACTAGCTTTAACTTTTATTTGATTACTTACTTTACTCTCATTATGAAGGCGATCTACAGCAGTTATTTCATACGTATAGTCTTTATCTAAATTTGCTGTTGTATCTAAATAGATTGTTTTGCCATTTTCTGATTTGCGAACGGTAGTTAAGATGTTTCTTGGATCATCAATGCTATCTTTCTGTAATCCGTCAAAACGGTAAACGACATAATATGAAACATCTTGATCATTTGGATGGGTATTTAAAGTAAGTTGGATTCCATCTTTTGTACGAAGAGCGTTTTCGAATTTTGGTTGCTTTGGAGCTTGATCATCTAACCATGGCATTGAAGGTATTAATGCCTTTGTTCTATATAAGTCTTGGCTTAAGCGATCCTTAATACCAAGTGGATTTCGATTTAAGTCTTTTAGTGAAAAATGCATACTACCTTTGATTTCTGGAATTGTACGATTTAATGCAATTTGTTTTGGTAATTCATCAGGAAGAGCCCATGCTTCATTGTTAGCGTTAATTTTATAATCAGCTTGTCCAATATATAAATCAACATTCTTACCTTTTACTTCCTTCGTCCACCAATTTGCTAGCTTATCATATGCAGCTGGTTCAAATCCTATATTCCAATAGATTTGAGGAGTAATATAATCAATGTATTCATTATTAATCCATTCTCTTGTATCCGCAAATAGATCATCGTAATTTGTTTGACCAGCAGTTGTATTTGAACCAGTAGGGTCTTTTGCAATATTACGCCAAACTCCAAAAGGACTAATACCAAATTTAACATATGTTTTTTCTTTTTTTATTGAATGATGAAGAGTTTTTACAAACTGATTTACATTTTCTCGTCGCCAATCTTCAATATTAGCAAAATTTTGTTTACCATATTTTTCGTATGAAGATTGATCAGGAAATTCTTGCCCTGCAATACGATATGGATAAAAATAATCATCTAAGTGTACTGCATCAATATCATATTTTTTTACAACTTCCATAATCCCATCAATAATAAATTGACGTGCATCTGGATTACCCGGGTCAAAATATAATTGTTTTCCGTAAGGGACTACCCATTCAGGATGTTTTCGTGCAGGATGGTTATCTGCTAAAGTATTTAAATCTTCTAAAGTCGCATCTCCTGGGGCAGTTCTTGGCATCGTAATACGATAAGGATTAAACCAAGCATGAAATTCAATATTTCGTTTATGTGCTTCTTCAACCATAAATGCAAGTGGATCATAGCCGGGATCCTTACCTTGTGTACCAGTTAAGTATTTAGACCAAGGACCATATTCAGAAGGATAAAAAGCATCAGCGGTCGGCTTAATTTGTACAACAACTGAATTCATCCCCATCTTTTCTACATCATTTAATAGTTTAATAAACTCTGATTTTTGTTGCATTTCAGACAAGCCAGTAGTTGATGGCCAATCGATATTTGTAACTGATGCAATCCAAGCTGCTCGCAACTCATGCTTAGGCGGGACTGAGTACTGTGAAGTAGTTTCAGCATGAACATTTTGAATTTGTTGAAATAATAACGATGCGCCTACTGTAGCAGCAATCGCATATTTACCAAGTTTTCTTTTCTTCATAAGTGTTTCACCTTACTTTCTATTAAATTAGTAGCGCTTACATAATATAAAACTACCAAAAATGGAAAGTATTGTCTATCGTTTTTGAAATTAAATTTCAAAAAAATCTAAAAAATCAAGAAATTAAATTTCGACTTTTGTTCATTTGTGAAAATCCAAAATATAAAGCATTTTATCATTCGCGAATTATATCCTTTATTGTCTTAAATTGGTAAACTATTAATTGTAAGTATATTTGCAGAAACTAAAGGTCATATAAGGAAAGAACATTCATAATTTATTCAAATTTTATAAGACGAGAGAGGAAAATAATTTGAAGATCAGTCAATTAATTGCAAATAATATTAATAAATTAGATGCAATATTACCAGATAATCAGTCTTTGGGAATTGCTGGATTATTTGGTTCAGGTAAAACAACTTTTTGTCAAACAATTGGAGTTTTTTGATTGTTATTTTTATGAATCATAAAACAGCCAATTTTTATTGAATAATGTTCACATTTTATACATGGAAATAGAAAAGAATACTTAGTATGATTAATCTGTATAAAAAAACGAAATTTCTAAAAATACATTTTATATTAAAAAAATATTTTATTTGAAAGTGGGAGATATGGTGAATCATTTAAACTTAGGTAGGAACTTAAAAATATCAGCGGGTTTAACAGTATTTGTAATACTTTTGATGACATATCTTTTAAACTAAAATATTGTAATTAGCTTGATCATGTAAACTCATTTGTCAAAAATACAAATGAGTTTTTTTATTTATATTTTTTTAAAAATTCATTTATGAACTCATCAATATTTTCAATAAACTCTGGTGCTAAATGTTAGCCAAATCATTGGGAGAAAATTTCAGACATAGAAACATGACTTAATCTAACCGATGCAAAAAGGAGATAGCATGCCTATATAGAATATAAGCATTGTAAGGAGTGTGAGGGCATGATAGTCGGAGATGTAATATTAACTAGTACTCAAATAAGAGAGCAATTGGATTTGAAACCTAGTACATTCAGAAAGTATCAGGACATCTTAGAGAAAGTTGGTTATAAGATTAAGAAGAATAGTAGAGGACATCGACAATATTCTAATTATGATGTCTTAATATTCGAAAAACTAATTGAATTAAGTAAGCATGACGGTATGACGTTAGAAAAGTCTGCGAGAATGATAATAGAGCAAACCAATAGATTAATACCTCAATCTGATACGATAAACGAAGACAAGTCTATAACCTTAACAGAGCACTTAATACAAAAAAACAATGGACAGCAATTACAAACAATTGAAAAACTAATGAATGAAATGGAAGAAAGACTTTCTAAAAAGATGGATCTACAACATAAAGAAGTATTAAAACAACGAGAAAAGCAAACTAGATTACTGATAGAAGAATGGAGAGAACAAAGAAAACAAGATCAACAACTTTTACTAGAAACGGCAGCCACTCAAGAAAAAAATTCAATACGAAAGAAAGTAAGTAAAAAACTAGAAGAATTAAAAAAATGGTATTTCGAAATATGAGCTTAATATTGATGGATTTTCATTAACCCCTCATTCTAGTTACCTCATTAAGTTCAAAAAATGCAATTTTAGGAAAAGTTACTCTTCATGAATAGACGAAATGGCCTCTAATCAAATATTGTAAAAACAGAACATACATTCTGGTGTTTTAGATGTTCTTATGGTAAAATTAGGTAGAGTAGAGTTGTGGTAGGTGCCTTTCTTCGCTAAGAAGGGAGGTGAGAATGTGACTGGTTATGAGATTGCAAATTTAATTATTCAATGTGTTGGGATAACTTCAACTGTAATCTTAAGCATAATCGGTATAATCATTTCCATTAGCAAAAAAAAATAACCACCCTACCCCTCAAATGGTTGTGGTGATTATTTTTTCACTGGATCCGAGGAAAGCAACTTTACCAATTACTACTCGGAAGGGGTGTGTTCGCAGCACATCCCTTTTTAGTATATTCTTTATGACTTAATTATAGTCTTTTTAGTATAGTTTGACAATGAAGTTAACGTTCTTTTTAAGTGAATAAATCGTTAATTTGCAATTTTTTCATTTGAATTTTGCGATAGCTTCTTTGGTGAATTCAGAAGCAAGATTAAAGCAATCCCTAAAAATGTCATAAAAATTCCAATTACTTGCGTTAATGTTGGTTTAAATCCTGTAATGACTGTATCTAAAACAATGGCAACTGCAGGATCTAAAAATGTTAACACAGCAATTATATTAGAAGGTAAAAATCGAATATTACCAAAAAATAATGCATAAATAACGCCTGTGTGAACAAATCCAATAATGATAATAAAACTCCAGTTTTCTAAATGTAAGTTTTGAAAAGAATCAAATTTAACAAAAGGAATTAATAGTAGAAACCCTAATGTTGTTTGAAGTAATGTCGTAAAATATGAGCTAGTTTGATTAATCCCCTTATTTACAATCATTAATAACCCATAAAAGATTGCTGCAAGAAATGCCCAAATGACACCAGACGAAAGGAATTTATCAAGTGTAAAATCGGAATTAATACCAGATAAAAGAATAGATCCGATAAAACTACTTAAAACCCCAAGTAAAGGAATTATCGTGATTTTTTCCTTATAAATTAAACTTCCCAATAAGAACAAAATAACAGGGGCTAAATAATAAATTGAAACTGAAATTGTAACTGATAAATTTTCAAATGATTTAAATAAAAATACCCAATTCAAAACTAATAAGATCCCACTAAATAAAGAAAGAGCTATGTCTTTTTTATTAAATAGTTCTTTTTTAGCTAACCCTGATAAATTCCAAACGGAAAATAAAAATATGCTCGCAAAAACACATCTAATAAAAACTAAATCAATAGCTTTTAGCCCGGTTCGAGGAGCGACGAAACCTACTGTGCCGAAAGTAGCCATTGCAATAATGATACTAATTGTCGCTTTTTTATTTACTGCCAAATTCCCCAATATGTATCACATCCATTCTATGTGTAATTTCAATATTCTGTCAAATAAGTATATACTAAACTTTAGAGTTATATCAATTGAATTAATCTTAGGGTTTGAATAAATCATACATCATATAACGTGTTCATGAGGAAGTAAAAGGGAAAAAAAGAAAGATACTTCTTTAATTAGAAGTTCTAAATAAAAATATTTTACAAGACCTTTTCAAAATTTATAAAATCGAAGTTTTCATTAAATTCTGTTTAAATTAATAGGCAAATAAATAGATTTCATTTATACTATTATTTGTAGTTTTATAGCTTGATTGTAAATATATGTCAATTTAGTGATTATTTTTTGAATTGTGAGGGGAAATTTGATGAATATCGTAGTAGTAAATGGATCACCTAGAGCAAATGGTCGAACTAGATTCTTAGCAAAACAAATTGCAGACTCTAATAATTTTACAAATTTAGATTTAGCATTTGAACAAGTTCCTCTTTATAATGGGGAAGCTGAACAAAAAGAACTTGAAGCAGTTAAAGCAATTAAAGAATTGCTAGTTAATGCTGATGGAATCATACTTTGTACGCCAGAGTACAATAATGCGATGAGTGGAGCTTTAAAAAACCTAGTTGAACTATTAGGTTCTGAACCATTCAAGAAAAAGCCAATTTCTTTATTAGCAGTAGCTGGTGGTGGAAAAGGTGGTATTAACGCTTTAAATAGTATGAGAACAGTAATTCGCGGTGTATATGGAAACGCATTACCAAAACAACTTGTTTTAGACCCAGTTGATTTTGAAAATGATACAGTTGTAAAGCCTGAAGCATTTTCAAAAGTAGCTGAAGTAATTGATGAATTAAAAGAATATGTACAAAAAGAAATTTTATATAAAGATTACTTAGCATCAAAAAGTGTTTCCAAATAAAATAAATGGTCCTATTCAATTATTTGATAGGACCATTAAAAATAGCTTAACGTGTTTGTTAAGCTTAGAGTAAAAACGATTTATCATTTACATTCCTAATAGGAAAGTTCATTTTGTATCGGACAGCGATCATTCTAATTGCTGTAGTAATTAGAAAACAAATATACAAAGATTGTAATTTAGTAAATTCATCATGTGTAAACAAAATTGTTATCGATCCGATGATTGCTGCAATTGCATAAATTTCTTTTCGGAATACAAATGGAATTTCTCTTGCGAATACATCTCGCATAATTCCACCACCAATTCCAGTGATTAATCCCATCGAAATAATTAAAAAAGAACCTTTTAAGCCATGATCAATTGCCGAGTAGGAACCAACAGCAGTAAAAACACCTAAACCAATTGCATCAGTAATAATTAAAGTTGATTGGAACTGCATTGTTCGTTGATAAAATAACCATGTTACAATTGATACTACTGTACTTACGATAAAATATTGAGGTTTTGCAAAAGCATTCGGAACCGTTTGACCTAAAATAATATCACGAATTAACCCTCCGCCAAGCGCAGTACAAGCTGCTAAAAAAACAACACCAAATAAGTCCAATTTCTTTTGAATACCAACCAAAGTACCTGAAATGCTAGCAGCGATTATACCTGCATAGACAAAAACCTCGATCAAAATCATCCATTCTATCCCCTTAATTCCATTTTCTATGATTCATTTTAGCAACAGGTAAGGACTATTACAATATTAAAATAACTTTGAAAACGCTTCATTTTAAAAAATTTTTTCATAAAAAAAAATTACAGTATTTTACATAAAATTCACTTGAATTTATAGATTGGAGAGGTTAAAATGCCAAACAATATTAAACATCAAAAAAATAAAATTGTATCAAAAGAAATTGAATTAATAATGGCCAAATTTAATATTGTCGGCTGTCAAGCAGCTGCAGTTTTGAAAGATAAACTGATTTGGTCTGATGCTTATGGTTTTCGTAATTTAGAAACAAGAGACTTAGTTACTGAAAATACGATGTTTCGAATTGCTTCTATTTCAAAACTGTTTACTGCTACAGCAATCATGCAATTAGTTGAAAGAAAATTAATCGATTTAAATCAAGATATTAGTCATTATTTAGGTTTTAAAGTAAGAAATCCTAATTTTCCTAATTCTTTTATTACATTGAGACAAATTTTAACTCATACATCTTCACTTAACTCAGACGATGCATCGAATAGTGTTTATGCAAAGTTTATTAAAGATGGACATTCGAATTTTACTATACAACTTAAAGATTTATTAAATGAAAATGGAAATTATTTTACGAAAGAAATATGGGGGAATTGGAAACCAGGAACTGATTGGATGTATTCAAATATTGGTGCGATCATATGCGGTGCAATTATTGAAAGAGTAACTAGTTTACGATTTGACCAATATATTAAACAAAATTTATTTGAACCACTAGAAATGAAGAATGTTGCTTTTTCATATTCAAATATAAACAAAAGTCATGAACTAGCAAATTTATATGAAAAAAATAAAGATACAAATATATATAATGTATCAATTGATGATGTTAGGCAAAGTGGTTATTCGAAAACTCATTGGGATCAATACATCATTGGAAATCATGGAGGATTATTTGAACCTCAAGGTGGACTAAGGACAACTGCGGTTGAATTAAGTAAGTTTTTACGAGCTCATATGTTAAATGGGCGTTTAAATGGACAACAAATGCTTGAACAAAAAACTTCAAAATTAATGAAATCAATTCAATGGTCTAGAGAAGAAAATAATCACTTTTTTAGTAAAATGGGTCTTGGTTTTCATATTAGCCACGACTTCTTACCGGATTACAAAGAAATGATTGGACATGCAGGTGAAGCATACGGATTAATTAGTAATTTATATTGGCATGATGAGAAACAATTTGGCATAATTTTTATCTTGAACGGAAGCCAGTTCGATTTATCCCAAAATTCAAGATTTGAAGTAGAAAAAGAATTAGCAGAAGTTATTTATAAATATGTTATTGAAGAAAGCTTATTAAAAACAAATTGAAAGTATAAAATATCCTCTTAGACTGATATTGTTTGTCAACAGTCTAAAAAATCAAGTTTTTGTACTTTCTCTACACAAAGAGGACCTATTTTAAAATAGGCCTTTTTTAATTTCTGCTCAAAAATTTGGAGGGAATTTAAGAAATGATTTCAATTTTTCATTAATACTTGATTGATATGAACTAAAATGAGTAGTAATTGGATAAAAAATCAATATGGGAGAAAATTAATGTATATAGCATTATTATCAAAATCAAAATTGTCATTATTTCATGGTGGAAAGTCACGCATCGAACGAATAATTTCAATTGGCCCCTTTATGTTTTTAGTCAATTGAAAGCTTTTAAAAAACGTCAGGAAAAGACTAGCATTCCTATCTTTTATTTGCAGTAATTCACACATTCGTTTAATTAATTTGTCTATTCTGAGAGGTTGATTAGTATGGTATTGCAGCCAAAAATACTTGTCGTTACATCGAGTTTTGGAAATGGGCATAAAGAAGTATCGAAAGCGTTAAAAAGTGAGTTTGAACATATAAACTTTAACGATGTAACAATTATTGATATATACGAAGAAGCATATCCAAAAATTAATGTATTTGCAAAAAATATTCATTTGCAATTATTTCAACATGCCCAAACAATTTATAAATGGTTTTTCTATGGAACTGAGAAATTATTTGGGACAGTCATATTTGACAGATTTTTAGAATTATGCGGAAAGAATATAAAAAGTATTCTTCAAAAAGAGAAGCCAGATATTATTATTACTACATTTCCAGTTGGCTCCGTTGCAAAATGGAAAAAATATTCGACGCATCCTTGTAAATTATATACAGTTGTTACCGATTATTATATTCACCGTTCATGGATTCATAATGAAATTGATCGCTACTATATAGCGACTGAAGGATTAATACATCAGATGGTGAATTTAGGCGTTTCTTTATCGAAAATATTTGTAAGTGGTATACCTCTTCGCCAGGAATTTAAAGAATTAAATTTTTTAAATGAAGGGACAAGTAATTCGAAATCAAACGATCAAATATTAATCGTTGCTGGGGCAGTTGGATTATTAAAGGACGTTGAAAAAATGGCCAAGCAATTACTCGTTGAAACAAAACATAACGTAGCTGTTGTTTGTGGCTATAATCGCATCCTCTATAATAAATTAAATAAAATGACTGAAGAATATGAAGGGAGACTACAAGTATTTGGCTATGTAAATAATATACGTAATTTGTATAAAAAATCCGATATCTTAATCACAAAACCGGGTGGTATTACATTATCAGAATGTATTGCATGTAGTTTACCAACAATCCTATATAAACCAACACCAGGTCAAGAAAAAGAGAATTCCCTATTATTTGAAAATGCTGGTGCTTCAGTAACAGTGAAGTCATTAAATGAATTAATTTATTATATTAATCGAATTCTTCACAAATCAAATCATTTAGAACAAATGAAACTATCATTAACAGCACTTAATAAAGGCTTTAGTTCAGAATTAATTGTCAATGATATTTTTAGTTCAATTTCTTAGGAGTATTATGACTAAAAACTTTATGAACACGTAAAAACACCACAAGGTAATAAGTTTCCTTGTGGTATTTAGTTTGAATACAATAAATTGTTAATTTATAGATGTTAATTAAGATGAAATATGATTGAACACTCGAAAAGTGATGGATGACAAAATGAGAATGATTATATCGTCGAAAGTCAAATGGCTGTTGGAAAAATTGAAGAAAAAAATTAAAAAGGGATTAAACCTAATACATAGAATTATTATATTATACGTTTCAAATTTTCCATTTTTAACTAATGAAGTTTAAAAATGGTATTGAAATACATACACATAATCGGTTCAATAGAATTATGTACAGAATAAATATTTTGAGGTGAACAAAATGATCGTAGTTACAACTGAAAACATTGAAGGGTATAAACTAGTTGAAGTAAAAGGACCTGTATTTGGCGTAATTGTCCGTAGTAGAGGACTAGGTGGCGATATTTTAGCTGGTTTAAAAAGTCTTGTTGGTGGAGAAATCAAACAATACACTGCAATGCTTGAGGATGCGAGAAAAGAAGCGATGGATCGTATGACCAAAAATGCTAGTGAAATGGATGCGAATGCCATTATCATGATGCGCTTTGATTCAGGCGAAATTGGGCAAAACATGAGTGAAATTGTTGCTTATGGAACGGCTGTTGTAGTCGAGAAAATATAATGAAAACTTGATATGATCCCCTTTAGGTAGACATTTGAAAAAACCTTCATGTTAACATGGAGAAATAAATGTGACTTAGAGGGGATTTTTCTATGGCTAAAAAAGATTAATAGCTTTAAAAAATAATTTAAATTAAAAAGCAGTGATGAAGTATGTTATTGGTAACCCGAGATATCGAATTAACAGAAATAACGTACAACACTTTTGGCGCACACTTTTTATTTTAGACTATTTCTTTATTTTATTATTTTTGCCAAGTTAGTTGGCAAAATACATCATTCCTAATTCTCCAAATAGGATTATCTTCTAATTAAGAATCCGCTTAATTCCCCCAAATATTTTCAGAAAAATTTTCAATTAAATTACTATTTTTATAATATTCACGTCGTAATTATACAAAAATACTCAAATTCCTCTATAAAACTTGGTTATTCGACATTCTTGTTATTAATTATTTCTAATTATCTATTAATTGTTTTATAAGAAATCCCCCAATTTACTAACTTAAATTGCTGTTCTTATAATTGAGATGTATTTAATCGTATACGAGGGGGTAAGGAAATGGGCGTGGGTAAAGGTTTTAGTTTAAGAAAAATAATTCTATCAACTTTTGTGGGCGCAACACTAGTGTCTGGAATCGTTCTGACCGGTATGAAAGACAAAGTAAATGCTGTATCAAATGAGAAGTATAATTACAATCAAGTTTTGGATTTATTTGAAAATAAGGGGGCAGAAGGTTCAGTTAAGCAATATGTAAAGTTTTTACAGGATCCTACATATAAACCTGAAATAGCTAATAAAAACACATATATGCCAAATTTGAAAAATGCTGTCACTTTTGTTAATTCAGAGTTCAATTTAAAGCCATCTATTTTTCCTTCATTAAGGTCCGTTAATTCATCAGTTCTAGACAAAACGCGCAATTTTCTATGGGTTGGATCAGACGAAGGGGTAACAATGACGAACCTTAAGAGTAATAAGATTAAAAAGTATACAAAGTCAGATGGAAGTTTGTTGGATGATAAGGTCCTTCTTTTAATAGATGATGGACATAGTGGTATTTATGCAATTACTGAAACTGGTGTTTCACATCTAGTGCAAAAATAGGAGGATACAAAAAGATGAAGAAATTCTCAAAAAAAATTTTCGCTATTGGATTAACGACTGTTTTACTCCCATTGCAAGTTTATGCACAAAGTAGTGTTCCAAGTGGAGCACCGAACCATGCGAAGTATAAGTCTGTGAAACTAGAAGCAGTTCGTACAAAGGTAACTACTTATTTTAAGAATGAAGATCCCTCAATTCCAACAAATTTAAATTGGATTACCAACTCTCAAGCGCTAGACTTTCTTCCAGGTTCAGTAATTGCAGACGTTAATAGCACAATAAAAGATGCAGACGGTGTTTATTGGATTGGAACAAAAACTGGTTTACAACGGGTTGATTTTAGTGAAAAAGATCCAAGAGACATCGTTCAATACTTTGCGGGTCCAAGATATCTTTATGGCGGAGATGACAATGTACTCCAACTTGCAACTGATGAAATAGGTGGCATTTGGGTAAAAAATGAATCTGGTGTAACGCATATTGCGATGCCTAAAAAGTCTTTGAAAGAAAAAGCAGACTATATGGAAAAGTTTGTTCCAGTAGTTGATCGTCGTGGAAGTATTGCTGATCCTTCTTTTACTTTTACTGAGTCAGATCCAAATAAAAAGTATGTAGATTATAATTCACCTACAGGTTCTTTTATAGGAAATCCTGGACCAGTCGATAATGATAACCTATGGACAGCATATTATGGAATTGGAGAAACATATCGTTATCTTACTTTAAAACGTGAATATGGAAAGAATCCAACTTCAGCACAAATTCAAGAAATAAAAGCAGCTAAAGATGCAGCTATTAGAGCTACAAAAGCTGTCCTTTTATTGAACTATATTTCAGGACGAGACAATGGATTCCCAGTTAGAACATATGCATTAACGAGTGAATTGCCGGGAAGTACAGATTTTGGTTACCAAACACAGGGTGGTCTATGGTTCAAATACATTATGGATGGTTCTCCTAATCCAAATGGTATTATTCCAAGTATGCAAAGAACTGACAAACAGCCAATTGGTTATTCCATGGTCCGTGTGACAAAAGATGCACAAACAAAATTTGGAGATCAACTTTATTCTGGAGCGGATTTGAAAGATGCGAAGAGTTTTAACGGTTATCAATTAACTAAAGAAGCAATTGAAGAACTTAATAAAACACGTCCAGAAGGGCAAAAACTAGGTACTGATATATATGTACTTGACGCAAATGGGAATAAACAGGTAATGCCAGTCATTACAAATGCATCAAACAAAAATACCGCAAAAGATGATAAAACGACGAGTGCGACTAATAAACCGCTTTTCCAATTAACTGTACCAGTTTATGAAAAAATACCTCAATTTTTTAATGATCTATTTCCTAAAAGTGTAATCGGAAATGATGGTTTCATTGATTTAAATCAAATTGCATACAAAGCGGATACTTCTTCTGACGGGATTGCAGGGGTATATGCTATGTATTTAACTGCTTATACGTTACTTTGCGACGATTCAACATCAGAGTTAATTCAAATGAAAGATCTAATCGCAGAAGCAACTGAGAAAATGACAAATCTTATTCTTAAAAATGATAACTATTATATAGAAGATGCAACTGGAAAGAGTACGCAATGGGCAAAGTGGTCAGCTAAATATTTGGACGATAACTTAAATCTTATGAAACAACAGCCACTTTGGGAAGAAAATGTAGGTGTATATCCAGATGGAACGGATGCATTGTCCTATGGCTTTGAAGATGGACCACTAAAAGCTTTAGATTTAATGGCTATATTAAAAACAACAGCTACAGTGACAAAAGAAAAATATCCAATGGAACAACTAAAGTTTAAGTCAGCTTACGATTTAACATATGATTCGGCATTTAGTTCAATTGAACCTTATGTAAATGGGAAAGGCTATATAAATATGGCGCAGGAATATATAGAGCGTCGTCTTGTTCGTCAAGCTACTTGGGGTTATAATCTTTCTGGTAATAATAAAGAAACAGTGACATATGACAACATTCTTTCTTTCTATACTGGTGACGTACAAGAAGATTCAAATCTTAACGGTACATTGCACAAAGATTGGACACAATACATTAATTACTCTGATGAACAACTTTGCTGGTTCCCAGTTTATCAGCTAATTTTACAAGAAAAAAATCCAGAGAGACTCAAACAGATTACAGAAGCGTTTAGTCAATGGTATGAAAACGAAAAACGCGAAGAGAATCCTTTCTATACATTCTTGTACCAACTAGCAAATCCAGAAGATACTAAAGTTGATTTAAAATCAGCTGTAAGATATTTATACAGAACGCCTGCATTAAAGATAAATTTTGATGCGCAATATGATCGACAAGATGTGTTCTATATTGAACCAAATGATCGAGATGGTGGAAAAGCTCAAACCAACTATCCATTACCACTTGATGAAAAAAATGTTCATAAGAACAATATTAATCCATTCCAACGTACAAAAAATGGTGTAACTTATGCAAAAAATGCAAACTATAACTATAAAGCTGGAACAATGTTCAGTAGTAGCACCTACACTTTACCATACTGGTTTGGACGATATTTTGAAATGATTGAAGAAAGCAAATAATTGGAGTATCGACGTGCCTGCAGCGAATTTTGTGAAGCTGCAGGCATTTTAATTGTGCTTACCTGAAAGATGGGGAGAACTCTGTAGATCTTTGGTAATAACCTGGGGATGAAATGAAACGTAAAAAATTCACAATAGTATCAATTTTATTACAATGATTGCATAGACCCCTCGAAGATAAATTGCTATAATCAAGTACAGGTAAGTCAGATGGATGCTATTTAGCTAATTTAAACGTCCAATTAGGTCTTACCTAATATTTCTTGAAACAGTTGATATCGGTCATAATTTAGTTAGTAGATTGTATAGTATTGTAATACCAATACTCTTAGGGGGTCTGTTTACATGAAAAACTTGATTAAATTTATCACTTATCGAACGAATGAAGTAGTCGAGAAAATATAATGAAAACAGTTATTTTCGGTTTTTATGGTATCCAAATTTTATTTCTCATTATTTGTTTATTGTTAGGTTATTTTATTTACGATAAACGATTTAATCGAAATCATGGAAACCAAATACCTGAAGGATTTCAACGAACTAGCGAAGTTAATATTGACCCTGTAACAAAAGAGAAAACAAGAGTTTACTATAATCCAGATTCTGGTGAACGATTTTATAAAAAAGAAAAGTAATTTTAAAAACGCCCCTTTTGGGGCGTTTTTGTCAGAAGATCAAGTTTATTTGATCGTTGAGTTGATCAACTCAAGCATATCATCAAAATCAAACGGAGATTTCGATTTTACGGTTTCAGCAAATTGGGATACAAGTTTTAATGTTTCAATGCTTTCGATCGGATGGTGGCCAGCAGCACTTTCAGCGGAAAGCATGACTGCATTGGTCCCATCCATTACAGCCTGAAATACATCAGTTACTTCAGCTCTTGTTGGGAGTGAATGATCTATCATAGATTGTAGCATTTGGGTTGCTGTGATCACATATGTACCATTTAAATTACACTCATGAATCATCGCTCTTTGTAAGAGTGGGATCCATTGATATGGAAGTTCAACACCTAAATCACCACGGGCAATCATGATAGCATCAGTTTCTTTATTAATTTCTTGGAAATTTTTTATTGCTTCAATCGTTTCAATTTTTGCGATTAATTGAGGTGTTTTATCACCTTTTAATTTCATAAAACTTCTGATTTCCTGTAAATGA
This sequence comes from Bacillus sp. AFS055030, assembly GCF_002574545.1. Classification (GTDB taxonomy): domain Bacteria; phylum Bacillota; class Bacilli; order Bacillales; family Bacillaceae_G; genus Gottfriedia. Next base: position 16,344 of record NZ_NUGT01000031.1, on the reverse strand, counting down.
GATGCTCGTCGAATAAATGAGCATGCAATATAATCTAAACTTTCTTGTAAAATGAATTCGATGTCTTTACGGTCTTTTTCAGTAATAGCAGGTAAACTTGTCACAACACCAGGTAAATTAACCCCTTTATGTGAAGAAATTTCACCTCCTGTTTTCACAGAAGTGATGATTTTACTTTGTTCTATCTTTTCAACGTATAACTCCACTTCACCATCATTAATTAATATGCGATCTCCTTGTTTCACATCATTTATTAACCCCTTGTAATCGACACTTGCTTGATTACGATCACCTGTAATCTCATCAATTACGAGTGTGAAAGTTTGATTAGGTTCAAGATTTATTTTTTCCCCTTCAATTTTACCTAATCGAATTTTTGGACCTTGGAGGTCTCCTAAAATCTTGATTTCTTTTCCTGTCTCTTTACTGATCGTTTTTATTAGTTCGATGACATGATGGTGACTGTCATGTGTTCCGTGAGAAAAATTGAGTCTTGCGATCGTCATGCCATGCTCAATTAATTCAGTCAGTATTTTTTTATCAAAACTAGCTGGTCCTATCGTACAAATTCGATCAATGGTCATTTAATATCGCCTCCATTTACTGGAATTATTATACCCAAGATAGAGTAGAAGAAATTAAATAATTTTTGAAGTGTTAATTATTTAAAAATAACTTAAATAATCTACACTTCTAAATTTTGACTTTTTCCTGCACTTTATTAAAGGAATTTATGTATGTTTTGCCGAACATTACTAATCGATCAAATTTAATATGAGGTGAATCTATTGGTTATGAAACAAGATGAATTAAAAATTGTCATTGGAGCAGGTGAATATAACAATAATCCAACATGGATTCAAACTCAGGAAGAAGAACTTAATTTATTAGTTAAGTCAACTTGGGAAAGTAAATTTGAGAAAAATTCAATTGCAGCTATTTTAGCTGAACATGTGTGGGAACACCTTACTTATGATGAAGGTTTAGAAGCTGCTAAAATTTGTTATGACTATTTAAAACCATCGGGCTATATCCGTTGTGCCGTACCAGATGGATTTTTTCAAGACGATACCTATCAAAGTATTGTTAAAGTTGGTGGACCAGGACCAAAAGATCATCCAGCTGCAAGTCATAAAATAGTATATAACTATAAAACACTAGTTCATCTGTTTGAAACAGCGGGTTTTGAAGTTAAACTACTAGAATATTGTGATGAAGAAGGAAATTTTCACGTTAATGAATGGGATGGCAAGGATGGTGTTATTTTCCGCTCGAAAAAATATGATCCTAGAAATCACGGGGAAAAAGTCCTGTTTCCATCAATCATTGTAGATGCAGTAAAACGATAATTTTATAATCAAGGTAAATCGTTAAATAATACTCAATGATTGCAATGTAAAGTATGCAAAAAGAAGACTAGCATTCTCCCAAATAAGCGACAATCTACAATGCATTATGGAAGATTAAAAGAGGTTGTAACCAAAAAGTTATATTCGCTAATTAAAAACGCTTGAATATTCCAAGCGTTTTGATGTGCTATAGGTATTTATTTACACTGTTATTTTAGATTTTCTCCACATTATTTGAACTACTTATGCTTCACTTCAGTTCTTTTATAAATAGATCATGATATTTCTGATTTCTTTTGTGATCCGATCGATTTGTCCTTGAAACATCATAGATGGGATGAAAATAGATTCTTCGGGATGGTTAATGACTAGATAAGCACTATGTGAAGGTGTTTCTTTATATCGGTATTGTAAATTAACACGTGTAATATGATGAGCGGGTATTGTTTGTTTTAATCCCCAATGTTCGTATGTAACACCATGTTCGTTTATCCTTATAACCATACTACGAATATAACCAATATAAGATAGAAAAATTAATCCCACTATCGTCATAATCAGATATGATTTAATCGTATGAGGAAATCCATGCCTTTTTACATAATTGATGAAAGTGATTAGAAAAATCGTAAACAATATGGTAACTAAAAAATTGGAAAGCCTTCCACTACTTCTAAATTCCACTTTCGATACACCTCTTTCATATTAATATCGTTTTGATTAAAAACTTTTCATATTAACATTAGGATGATCTCTTTTAGTATGAATCTAAAATCGTTGCGATGAGTGAGGTCTATTCACACTATTTGAAGGAGTATACAAACAATTCTTCATTTCTATAAAAATAAAAAATACTAGTGTAAGGAGAACATGATGAAAATACAACCTCAGAAATTTACGATAAATGGTCTTAATTATATTATTAGACATGCCTTAATAACTGACGCGAAGCAATTATCTAGTTTGAGAGTACAAATTGACGGGGAAACAGAAAATTTAGACCGAGAAAAAGGAGAAGCATTTATTGATCCAAAAGGCTTTGAACAATTAATTAACTCAGATACAGAAACGATTAATAATTTATTTTTAGTAGCTGAAGTTCAAGATAAAATAATAGGTTTCTCTAGATGTGAAGGAAATCTATTAAAGAGACTTTCCCATAAAGTAGAGTTTGGCGTTTGCGTCTTAAAAGAATATTGGGGATACGGAATTGGTAAACATCTTTTAAAACAATCAATTTCTTGGGCAGATGCTAATAATCTTTATAAAATAAATTTGAGTGTTTTAGAAACTAATATAAAAGCAATTAAACTTTATGAAAAGTTAGGCTTTGAAGTTGAAGGGATTTTAAAAAACGATAAGCTACTTTCTGATGGGAAATTTTATCATACAATTATAATGGGTAGATTTAAAAAATGAATGTAATAAAAAAAGTGATGAATGGCTCTTTTTTTCAAACGATATGATAAATTAAATTCATTTTAAAGTGGAGAGGTAAATTAAAAAAAGTACATTTTCAATATTATAAAATGAATATTCTGAAAAATCTACCGTTTTATGCTTTTATTAATATTTTTAATGACCAAAATAAAGTAAAAAAATCTATTTGAGACCGATTTGTGATTTTCTAAAATAAGCTTCTATTACATTTAAAATAGAAGATGGTGGAAAAGTGATTATTTCACTGCATGAAACTTTTTTGGAGTCCTTTATACGGACAAGTAACAGATAAATTTGATGTTATATGGCAGGTTTCAACACAGTCAGCTCAATAATTGAATGTTGATTTTTGTATTACATTTGTATGTCCAAACCTAAATTTCTTACCAATTTACTCTATTACTTTTTTTAATTTAAAAGAAAACCGTTTTATCTTGCATTTTTCAAGTATAATGAATCATACTTGGTTAATGAATATGATTTTTCTTAGGGAGAACTCTATACATATAGCGAAAAAAACAAAAATGAGGTTAAGAAATGACTAAAAGAAGTTATGCGGACTATCATCTAAGTGATGAAATTAAAAGAGCACTTACGGTTTTAAAATACGAAACTCCTACTGAAGTTCAGAGTGAAGTTATACCATTGGTAATGGAAAATCAAGATTTAGTAGTTAAGTCTCAAACAGGAAGTGGGAAAACGGCCGCTTATAGTATTCCTGTTTGCGAAATGATCGAATGGGAAGAAAAAAAACCACAGGCTTTAATACTAACTCCAACTAGAGAGCTTGCAGCTCAAGTCCGTGAAGATATTACGAATATTGGAAGATTTAAACGCATAAAAGCGGTGGCCGTATATGGTAAAGAACCGTTTACTAAACAAAAGGTAGAATTGGAACAAAAAACACATGTAGTAGTTGGTACACCTGGAAGGGTCCTAGACCATCTTGAACGAGAGACCTTAAATATAGATCAAATAAAATATCTTATCATAGATGAAGCTGATGAGATGCTTAATAGAGGCTTTATTGATGAGGTAGAAGCGATTATTAACCAGTTACCTTTAAACCGCGTAACGATGGTTTTTTCTGCTACTTTACCTAAAGATGTTGAAAATCTTTGCCATAAATATATGAAAGATCCAGTTCATATTGAGATTGAATCAACCGGAGTAACGGCTAATACCATTGAACATTTTTTAATAGAAGTTAAAGAGGAAGATAAAATTTCACTCCTAAAAGACGTCACAGTTGTAGAAAATCCAGATAGCTGCCTAATTTTTTGTCGAACAAAAGAAAATGTTGATACTGTGTTTAGTGAACTGGAAAAAGCTAATTATACATGTGAAAGACTCCATGGGGGACTGGAACAAGAAGACAGGTTTGCTGTAATGGAAGGGTTTAAAAATGGGAACTTCCGTTATCTTGTGGCAACCGACGTAGCTGCCAGAGGTATTGATATTGATAATGTAACATTAGTCATCAATTATGACGTTCCGATGGAAAAAGAGAGCTATGTGCATCGTACTGGTAGAACTGGCCGTGCCGGAAATAAAGGAAAAGCCATTACGTTTTCTACACAGTTTGAAGGGAAGTTTGTTAAAGCAATTGAAAATTACATTGGATTTGAGATACCTAGTATAGAGGCACCTAGTCATCAAGACGTAGTTGCTCGTAAAGCAATCTTTGAAGAAAAACTTAACAGCAGGCGAGTAGTAAGAAATAATAAAACAGCCCGAATTAATCAAGATATTATGAAACTTTACTTCAGCGGAGGAAAAAAGAAGAAAATACGTGCTGTTGATTTTGTTGGTACAATTGCAAAAATCCCTGGCGTAACAGTAGATGATATTGGCATAATAACCATTCATGATCAGATGTCGTATGTTGATATTCTGAATGGAAAAGGATCACTAGTTTTACAAGCAATGGAGAATGCGACAGTTAAAGGGAAAAAATTAAAAGTGAGTAAAGCAATTAAATAATGAATTTAGTGAATTTCCTTTACTCTACTATTCACGTAGCATTGGTTATTTAAGAACAAAAAAGTCGATTTCATAAAATGGAGATCGACTTTTTGTTTTCATTACTATTTAATTATTTGAGATATGGAAAAAAACTAGTTTACAAACAAGCCTTTAATGTATCATTTTATTAAATGAAATTTGTCTTTCTTCTCCATAATCCCTTTGAATGTGAATCAAATTAAGAACATTTCAGCAAACTAAAACATATTTTATTGATTTTAAAGGAGAGCATATGATTAAACTTGTATTAATCAGGCACGGGCAAAGTTTATGGAATGTTGAAAATCGATTCACAGGTTGGACAGATGTTGATTTAACAAAGAGCGGACTTTCCGAAGCAAGAGAAGCTGGGATCATTTTAAGGAAAAACGGATTTACATTTGATATTGCCTATACATCCGTCCTTAAAAGAGCAATCCGTACATTATGGATCATATTAAATGAGATTGATATGATGTGGATTCCTGTTCATAAAACATGGAGATTAAATGAACGCCACTACGGTTCACTTCAAGGGCTGAATAAAGCTGAAACAGCGCAAAAATATGGTGAAGAACAGGTTAATATTTGGAGAAGATCGATGAATGTTAGACCACCCGCTCTAAAGATTGATGATCCAAGATATGAAATAAATGAACCACGGTATAAAGACTTATCAAGAGATGAATTTCCGCTTACTGAAAGTTTGGAGGACACAGAAAAAAGAGTATTAAAATATTGGGATGAAGAGATTGCGCATGCCTTGAAATCAGGCAAAAAGGTTATTATATCCGCACATGGAAATACGTTGAGGGGAATCGTGCAATATTTAGATCAAATCTCAGCTAACGGAATTGCTTCGCTTAATATTCCAACTAGTATTCCTTTAGTTTATGAATTAAATGACGAACTAAAGCCTATTCGGCATTACTATTTAGGGATGGATGGTGAACTTCCACCCGATGTCATCCCAAAACATATCCCAAGCGAATTACTTGATCAATTTGATGATGATCATCCAAATATAACAATACAAGATGAATAGAATACAAAAAAGGATGGGCTTTAGCATTCGTGCTTCCCATCCTTTACATTATGATGCTTTAGATAATTTTAGTTTTTTAATTTGTAACTGTACTAATCGAATGGATAATGTTAGTGCTGACACTCCTAAACCAACGATTAAACCAACCCAATATCCTTTTGCACCAAGATTCGTATTTGAGAGGAAATAGCCGACTGGTAAGGCGATTACCCAATAAGCCAAAATCATCATCATTAACGTAGCATTTACATCTTTATAACCTCTTAGGGCACCTTGGATTGGCGCTGCAATTGCATCAAATAGTTGGAACATGACTGCAAAGATTAAGAATCCGCCTGCTAAAATTTGTACAGAAGGATCATTTGTATACCAACCTGCTACATTATATCGGAATAAATAGATGATGATCCCAAAAAATGAAGCAATTGATACGGCCATTACTAAACCAATTTTGCTGTATTCTTTTGCATTTTGAAACTTTTTAGCTCCAACTTCATAGCCGACAGCGATTGTTAAGGCCATCGAAATACTTAATGGAACCATATAGAGAAGACTTGCAAAATTCATAGCCACCGTATGAGCAGCAATGGTTTCAGTATCAAACTCACTTAGTAATAATGTGACTACCGAGAATACACTTACTTCAAAAAAGATACTAAGTCCTATTGGAACTCCTAGTTTTAAAATACTTTTCCAAGTTGCAAATGAAATTCTAGGAAGATTTTTAAAAAGTTTGAACGTACTAAAAGGCTTTTTAGTTTTAATAATGTAAAAAGCAATTCCAAAAATAATCCAATAGGTTATTGCAGACGCTACACCTGAACCAACCCCGCCTAAACGTGGAAGACCAGCTTTACCGAATATAAGAAAATAGTTCAAAATTACGTTAACTGGTACTGAAATAACAGTAATAATCATAGTAGTTCTTGTTTTACCTAAACCATCAATAAACTGGCGAATGACTGTATATAGAAATAAAGGTAAAATTCCAAATGATAAAGCAAATAAGAAATGAAGGGCAACACGATGAACTTTCGGATCAAGATTCATATGATTTAAGATTGGATGAATTGAAAATATACCAATAATAATAATGACAATTGCAATAATACCAGCCAAATAAAGAGCTTGCATAACAAGGGGCGTTATTTTTTCATCCTCTTTTGCACCATTTAAATTGGCAACCATTGTCGTAATTGCAACTAAAATGCCAGTTAACCCCGTACTAATTGGAGTCCAAATACTAACACCGATCGCAACCCCTGCTAAATCCCCTGGACTACTATTACCAGACATAATCGTATCAAAAAATGACATCGAAAATAATGTCACTTGAGTGATTAAAATCGGAAGTAGTAGTTTAAAAAAGCGTGAAATTTTATCCGTTTTAGTAGTATTCAATTTATCGACCTCCTAATCAAACACTTTTACAATTGTATCATGTTTTGGTTTAATAGCTATAATGAAATTATTCGGATAAATATTTTAAAGAAAGTTGGTATAAGATTGGGAAATCAAGTTGTTATCATCACAGGGGCAGGAAGTGGATTAGGAGCGTCATTAGCTAAAAAGTATTCTGAAAATGGAGCTCATATTTGTTTGTTAGGAAGAACTGAAAATAAACTTAGAGAAATTGGTAAACAATTACCTAACAATTATTCAATACATACAGTTGATGTTTCAGTATATGAAGATGTAAAAAGAGTCTTTGATACAATCATTCAAACATATGGAAAAGTTGATTTTTTATTTAATAATGCAGGTGTTGGAATTTTCGATCTTGCAGAAGAATTAAATGTAGAAGCAGTACATAATATGATCGATATTAACCTGAAGGGAACGATTTTCTGTTCACAAGAAGTTTTGAAACAGATGAAAAAACAAAATAGTGGAACGATCGTAAATATTGTTTCTACTGCAGGTCTAATTGGAAAAGCAACAGAATCTGTTTATTGCGCAAGTAAATTTGGCGTTAAGGGCTTTACCGAAAGTTTGGTTGTTGAACTAACAGGAACCCCCATTTCAGTATTTGCAGCATATATGGGTGGAATGAATACGGATTTTTGGGCAGGTATTTTTGATGAGGATAAAACGTCTAAAATGATGGATCCAGAAGATATAGCTGAAATCATTATTGAAAACATAAAACCGCGTAAAAATATATCTATACCTGAAATTATTATAAAAAACATAAAATAAGTATTAACTAAGCCTCCTTTTACACAAACTATATCCAAATTAGTAAGGATTAAGTGAGGTGTTAAAGATGGGTAAATCCAAAAAGAACAAATCAATTGAATCAAATCAAAATAATTTTGACGAATTATTACTAGAAGATCTTAATACTACAGATGATATTCCAATTGATTGGTTACCAAAAAGCGAACCAATTACAGAAACAATGTCATATAAAAATGCAAAAGATTAATTAGAATGAATAGGCTTAGCGACCTGAAATTTAAGCGTTTTCATTTAGTCACATTGTCATGATTTTTTGACTTTGACTTCAATCTGTAAAGAATAGCCATTTTGGCTATTTTTTTTTATTTTGATATGGTATTATTATTGAAGCGTTTTATATTAAAGCCAATTCTTGGCATTAAATTACATAAAAAAATGAAAAACAAGATAATAGTTAGGAGAATTTTTGATGGAAAAAGTACTAGTTTTTGGTCATAAGAACCCAGATACAGATACAATTTGTTCAGCAATTGCTTATGCAGAATTAAAAAAGGCATTAGGTGAAAATGCTGAAGCAATTCGTTTAGGTGAAGTAAGTGCAGAAACACAATTTGCACTTGATATGTTTAAATCTGAGGCACCACGTTTAGTAGAAAAAGTTGCAGCTGAAACAAATAATGTCATTTTAGTTGACCATAATGAGCGTCAACAAAGTGCTGATGGTATCGAACAAGTTCGTGTACTTGAAGTTATCGATCACCACCGTATTGCTAATTTTGAAACTAGCGATCCTTTATACTATCGTTGTGAGCCTGTTGGATGTACCGCTACAATTTTAAACAAATTATATAAAGAAAATAATATCGAAATTAAGAAAGAAGTTGCTGGTTTAATGCTTTCAGCGATCATTTCTGATACATTATTATTTAAATCTCCAACTTGTACGAATCAAGATGTTGCTGCTGCAAAAGAACTTGCAGAAATCGCAGGTGTAAATGCAGAAGAATATGGTCTTGAAATGTTAAAAGCAGGTGCAAATCTAGCTGATAAATCAATCGAGTCTTTAGTTTCACTTGATGCGAAAGAATTCCAAATGGGTAACTATAAAGTAGAAATCGCACAAGTAAACGCAGTTGATACAAATGACGTACTTTCTCGTCAAGCTGAATTAGAAAATGTACTTGAAGGAATCGTTGCAAATAAAGGATTAGACTTATTCTTATTCGTTGTAACAGATATTTTAACAAATGACTCAATCGCTGTTGCTAAAGGGACTGCTACGAACGCAGTTGAAAAAGCATACAATGTAACGTTAGAAAACAACACTGCTTTACTAAAAGGTGTTGTATCTCGTAAAAAACAAATCGTTCCAGTTTTAACTGAAACATTTAATACACTTTAAATCGAAATTTAACAACAAAGTCTTTTGAAAGGCTTTGTTGTTTTTTTATAAATAACTAATAAATGGGGGATTTGAAATGGAACATTTAAAGTATCCAATTGGTAGATTTAACTTACCATCAAGTTATACTCATCAACAACGTAAAAATTTTATTAAAATACTTAAAGATGCTCCTAATAAATATAAAGATGCGATCACATCACTTACAGAAGAACAATTAAACACAGCTTATCGAGACGGTGGTTGGACTCCAAAACAAGTTATTCATCATGTTGCTGATAGTCATATGAATAGTCTTATTCGAGTTAAATTAGCTTTAACTGAAGAAAATCCTACAATTAAAGCTTATGATGAAAATGCATGGATCTCATTAAATGATTCGAATATTGATTTTTATAGTTCCTTAAAAATAATTGAAGGCATTCATGAACGTTATGTAGTTTTACTTGAATCACTAACAGAAGAAGAATTTAAAAGAACTTGTTATCACCCTGAGCTTAAATTGAATATTAGTATCGATTTCATCCTAGCTTTATACGCCTGGCATAGCGAACATCACTTAGCACATATTAATTTAGTGAAAAACAATAACAATTAAACAAAAGATGGGATGATCTTCTCAAGTTATCTAGTATAAAGTATTTTAATTCATAACATATGGACTCCGAAGAAAAAGAATTTTAAATAGATAAGATTTAATCTAACCCACTAAAGTTTAAAGAGTGGGTTTAGTTCTTTTATCATTATTTTGAAAACTTAGTCTCTGAGTAACTCATCACAAAAATAAGAAATTTTAAATAGCCCAATGTACAACAGTGTCAAAGTTACTGTTGTACACATAAACTTAAAAATAGAATAACGTTGGAAATAGGTGTGAGCATGTATTACAAATTATTAAAGCGATATATAAAAAATTCTAATTTAAGTTTGACTGAGATAGCCAATGAATTGAACAAGTTGGGATTTTCAAAAGACAAAAGCTATTTAAGTAAATTACAAAACGCGAAATTGACTCCACCTGAAGAAAAATTAACTAGAGCGATTGCAAAAGTCACAGGGGGAAATGTTGAAGAATTACTTTGGAGTGCTTATATTATTAATGCACCTGAAAGATTTAGAACGCCTTTACAAAGCATTTCAGATCAATTATTTAATCTAGAGAATAAAGATTTGGAAGGCAAACGGAAAATAGATGTTATCTGTATGAATCAAAACAAAGAGGATCGTTCAAAAATATTTTCGGAATTTGTCAGACAAACACGATTAAAAAATAATCTGTCGATTAAATGCCTTGCAGCAAAAGCAAACGTCTCTCATTCATATATATCACAAATCGAAAATGGTAAAAGAGGTATTCCTTCAATAGAAATTATACGAAAATTGGCAGAACCACTTGGGGTTCCGGTTATTCAGTTGATTCAATTAGCTGGATATATACCAAGTGAAGAAAATGATTGGGTCGAAGGTACGAACCTTATTCGTAAAGCGAATTCACTGTTAAGCAATGAAGAAAAAGAGAAATTATTGAGGATTATAGATGCTTTTATAACATTGTCTACCATGAGATCTATTTAGAATATTTCGTCCCTGTATAAATTGTTTTGAATAAGAAACACCTTACTACATTCAATTCTTTTTGCGAATCTTGACTAAACTTGTAAATTTTAGGAAAGGATAGTAAGAAACTGTAAAAGGAAGTGAAGAGTATGTCACAACAATTTGACAATTTACCTGATTATGAATTATTAGGGAATGATCCAGCATTATCTTTGCATGAACTGTCGTATCATTATGATATGAGTTTTAATGATATTGCTGAAATTAGAGGAATCTCTGTAGAAGATTTAGTAAATTACTATCAGACAAACGCTTCTCAAGATTCATTATTTTATTTTGAATAATATATCCATAAAGCTGAACCAATCTATATTGGAGTCGGCTTTTTTTCATAAACAAATTATCTACTTATTACATTAAAAAAATTGTGAGATTAATAGAATTTTAGATAGACTTAACATGTCGGATTTTAAGATTAAAAAAGAAAGTTAAGCCATTTTTAGACTTAACTTCAATTTTTCTTTTTTGTTTTTAGTCGCCACATATTACATACCATAAATTTACCTATTGGATATTCAAAATTACATTTTTTAATAAACTTAAAATTTAACTTTTCACATATTTTATTCGATGGAATGTTATTAGCGGCTGGAAAAGCGTGAATGTATTTATGCTTAGTTTCTTTTTGTGCCTTCTTTATAGCTTTTTTTACTGCGATTGTTGCGATACCTCTTCGTTGAAATTGAGGTAAAATACTCCAACCAATTTCACAAACAAGTTTACCATCCCATATGCGATTCCAATAGCCAACAGTTCCAATTTTTGTTCTATATGGAAGCAAAATGATCGCAAACATTTGACCTGTACCTATTCGGCTCATTTCAAGATAATGATTATGCCGACTCACAATTTCTTTCAAATTTTCAAGTCCTCCAAGATATTTCATCATACTATTCGTATTTGATGACAGAAGTAAATTAAGATCTGCTTCGTTCCATGGTTCGATTTGAATGGTTGATTCATCTATTTTTGACAATAAATTCACTCCATCTATATAGTAAAAAGAATCATAATAAGATTGTATTCTAAAGTGAAGATGATATCTCTAATTAAAGAACACAAATTAAATAGGTTATGATATTTTTTAATCATGAACACAACACATAAATAAAAAAATAAGACTAGATATTTGTTTAAAGAGTGTTATATTTTCATTGAATTTAATAACCACCGAAAATAATTCAATCCTCTTACTTCAAAACGCTAAAGCAACTTTGTTAGAATTTATCTCGAATTTGAGGTATATTTATTTTAATTAATAAAATATTGAAGTAAAACCTTTTAAAGGTTCTCAAGTTTGTTATAAATCTACATAAATTCGGAGGAATAGTTTAATGGAAATAGGGATCAGTACTTTTGTAGAAACAACCCCTGATGTAAAAACAGGAGATGTAATAAGCCATGCAGAACGTTTACGTGAAGTGGTTGAGGAGATTATTTTGGCTGATCAAGTTGGATTAGATGTATTTGGTGTAGGGGAACATCATCGTAATGATTTTGCAGCTTCATCGCCAGCTGTCGTACTAGCAGCAGCTGCTTCACAAACAAATCGTATTCGGCTAACAAGTGCTGTAACAGTACTTTCATCAGCGGATCCAGTAAGAGTCTTTCAAGATTTTGCTACGCTTGATGGTATTTCGAATGGTCGGGCGGAAATCATGGCGGGACGTGGTTCATTTATCGAATCCTTTCCTTTATTTGGCTATAATTTAAACGACTATGATGAACTTTTTGAAGAAAAATTAGATTTACTCCTTAACTTGCAAAAATCTGAATTCGTAACGTGGAGTGGAAAACATCGCCCTGCCATTAACAATATTGGTATTTATCCGCGTCCAGTACAGGATCCTCTGCCAATTTGGATTGGAAGTGGGGGGAACAGGGAGTCGGTCGTCCGTGCTGGATTATTAGGACTTCCACTTGTACTAGCAATTATAGGTGGTCGTCCAATTCAGTTCGCACCACTTGTTGAGCTTTATAAAAAAGCAGCTGCTCATGCTGGTCATGATGTAAACAAACTACAGGTTGCATCCCATTCACACGGGTTCATCGCAGCGGATACGATGACTGCAGCTGATAAATTTTTCCCTTCAACACAGCAAGTCATGAATAAGCTTGGTAAGGAACGCGGTTGGGGAACATATGACCGAGCTGCATTCGATGCGGCAAGAAGTTTTGAAGGTGCACTTTATGTTGGTGATTCAAAAACAGTAGCAGAAAAAATCATCCACCTTCGTAAAAATGTAGGTATTACAAGATTTATGCTTCATGTACCAGTAGGATCGATGCCACATTTAGACGTAATGAAAGCAATCGAACTACTAGGCAAGGAAGTTGCACCAATCGTACGAGAAGAAATAGCAAAGTTGGAAGCAAATCAATAACTGAAATAATGTAAGCTGTTTTCGATAAGAAGACAGTTTTTTTTAGTGATCAAATAAAAAAACGTGATAATATTCCATCAAATGGAAAATAATATTGCTTAGTAAAGGAGGAGATCCAACTGATAAGAAAAAATTGGCTCTCAGGATTAATTGTTATTTTGACGCTTGTGACATTCGCAATACCAGCAAATTTTATAGCTCATGCTGAATCAGAAGTTTCAGATACAACTAATCGAGCACAAACAATCGTAGTAGAGTTGAATGATGATTACTTTAACCCGAAAAACATCACAATTCCAAAAGGTACAAAAACAACTTTATTATTGAAAAATAAAGGGAGTAAACCACATACTTTTACTGTGAAAATGCTCAATATTGATGTAGAAGTGCAACCAAAAACGGAAAAAACTATATCAGTGTTAGCAAATCAGGCAAATACATATGATCTTACTTGTAAATACCATTTTAATGTTGGAATGGTAGGAAAAGTAATCGTAAAATAAAGTCATGGCTACTCTGTAAAATTAAGGGTAAGTGAATGTACCTTTTTATATAAAGAGTGGATGTTTGTCTTTAATGTCACACATTAAATAGTAATTAAGTACATCACTTAAATATAGTGGTGTACTTTTTTATTAATTAGACCTCTAAATGACCTCATTTACTACCACAACTATGCAAAATAGTTAATTATTTACAACGACAATTATGTTGCACTATAATAAGAACGTATATTCCCATAACGTTAATTTTTATAAGGGGTGTTAGAATGACGAAAGTATATTCAGTAAAAGAGGTAGCTGATTTACTAGGAAAACACGAGGAAACAATAAAACGGTGGCTTCGTTCTGGTAAATTACCTAATTCATTTAGAAATAGTGACAAAGAAGGATGGAAAATTCCTGAAAGTGACTTATTAAATTTAAACAAAGTTGTTGTTCCCGTCGGAACAATTGAACAATTAGAAGTGGAACCTGATGCTGATGAGACAGATTTAGTCAAATTGGCATACGAAGCTGTTACCCTTACTTCTCCTACCGGTGATATTCTATCAGTTCTATCTATTATAGGAATTAAACGAACGTTGGAGATACTTCTTATAATGCAGCAATCCACATCAAAAGTTAAAAATCCTGACGGATTTATTAAAAAAGCAGTTCGTGAGAACTGGAGCCCTACTTCTGTTCCAGTAAAATTACCAAAAAAACAAAGCAAAAGAATCTATGACTTATCACAGAAGGACATCAGTAATGTTGCAGAGTCAAATGATGAACCTTTTAAGCGAAGGGTTCCTTTTTATAATTGGCTTGAGGAATAAGTGATTAACAATATTTAAAAGTGAGTAGGTGATTTATATGGGAAACTACCAATACCATTATTGCCCCAAAGGGATTGAAAGTCGCTATGAATTATTGGTCTTTGATGGTGAATGGGAGCCTTTTTTACCTTTGACGGATCATTATCACGATTGCATAGGCAGAATAGATAAAAGCTCTGCACTCTCGTATTTGAAATGTCTTCTACCTTTCTTTAGGTGGCTAGATGAGTCGAGTAATTACCAGGGGAATCGGGTTAGGTGGGATGAACCTCCTGATGCCATACGAGTAGCAATAGAAGATTATCTTATGAATGAGATGAACTGCAAAGTACGTGAAAAAGACACCTTTCGGTTTGTTAATCGAACAAGCAAAAGTCCCAATACAGTAAACCGTTTTCTCTCTGCATTGAAATCATTCTATAAATCTCTAATTCGATTAAACCAGTACAACTATTCGAATCCTTTGATTGATTCTTATGCAATTCTAGACGAATATAAAAGTCAAACTGTAGGTGTAAGAAAGGATAAGCCACGTATGCCATCTGAAGCAGGAACGGAAGATGCTGTGACACATAGAAGGT
This sequence comes from Bacillus sp. AFS055030, assembly GCF_002574545.1. Taxonomy (GTDB): domain Bacteria; phylum Bacillota; class Bacilli; order Bacillales; family Bacillaceae_G; genus Gottfriedia. The sequence goes on along the minus strand of NZ_NUGT01000031.1, from coordinate 1,023 downwards.
TGACTGATTCATATTTTAAGCTAATTAACGAGGAGTGGCAGCCTGAAATTATTGATGATCCTTACCTCCCTTCTCAGGTCTATCAAGCAGGAAAAAAGGTAAACTGGTCACAAAGGGAAATGGTTATTGCACGTATGCTTTTTGAAACAGGAGCAAGAGCAACAGAGGTTATCGAATTAACTATTGGTGATTATCGCTCGCGTAAAAGTTTTCAAGAAGCCAGTACGTTTAATAAAGGAAGTCACGGAAGAAGGGTTAAGTTCCTTAGATTTAGCAAAGATACAGTAAAATTACTAATGCGATATATTAATAAAGAACGAATCCAGTATGATGTAACTCAATGCACATTTGAAGTATTACCAAATGAAGCTCCTATATTCCTTACGGAACTAGGGACACCCTTATCATATGAAGCTTGGTATTATCACTGGAGCAGAGCCATAGAAGAATGCAAGATTAAGTTAAATCCTCATAAAACAAGGCATTGGTTTGTTACTACTAGATTACGAGAGATATACAATATTTCCAAAACAGAAGCTGAAATTAAACATCGGACAAATGAACTTATTAAGTATATAAAATGGAAAAATGCTGATACCATAAAAGTTTACGAACATTATTTTGATGAAGAAAAACATCGTGAGTCACACGATCAAATGTTGGACAATATGGCAGAGTTAGAAAAAGAGTATATAGAGCAAATGAAATACAACCGAAAGAAAAAAACTAATTTAACAGTTTTGGAAAGTAGTAAAGTTGTTGAAATAGATTCTGAACTAGAAGACTTCTTTGATGGATTGGAGTGATTTCTTTGACAATAATAACCCTTAAACCTCAATCACCTTTTTACGAGCAACTATGGGGTAAAGTTGATGACCAACTTTTGCATTTTTGTGATGTGAGAGGCATTTTTTTGCTTGACAAAATGGATGAAAAATATTTGAAATACTATATTAATAATGTGTTAGACCAACCTTGGAACAATCATTTATACCTTGCTATGTACAAATGCTAATTTAAATA
>NZ_NUGT01000080.1 GCF_002574545.1 Bacillus sp. AFS055030 | reverse complement strand
GAAAAGTGGAGGCGACTGGTTAGCTCCGGCAAGCATAAGACAAGGGCCGAAAAAGGTTGGTTTTTACCTTTATCGGACCTTGGCTTATGACCTCGAGGGGCTAACGCCTGGAGCTGGACAACTCGAAAAGCGGAAGGCGTTTGCTAGAGTCGCTAGAAGCATAAGACAAATGACGTTTTAAGAAAATAAATTTAACAAACAATCAAGATAGGAGTTGTGAAATTGGCTTTATTAAAAATAGTAGAATATCCAAATGAAGTACTTGAAACACCATGTGAAAAAGTGACGACATTTGATAAAAATTTAGTAAAACTTTTAAATAATATGTATGAGACAATGCTAGCAGCAGATGGTGTTGGCTTAGCAGCTCCACAAGTTGGGGTTCTGCAACAAGTTGCTGTTGTTGATGTTGAAGATGAGAATGGAAGAATTGATTTAATTAATCCAATCGTAATGGAAACAAAGGGTGAGCAAACTGATGTTGAAGGTTGTTTAAGTTTCCCTAATTTATATGGTGATGTAACAAGACCTAGCTATGCGAAAATAAAAGCACAAAATAAACGTGGAAAATATTTTATTATAGAAGCACGTGGATTTTTAGCACGTGCACTTTTACATGAAATTGATCATTTAAATGGAGTATTATTCACTTCTAAAGTCTCGAAATACTACGAAGAAAGTGAATTAGAAGGGTAGGCAATAAAATGACAAAGATTGTTTTTATGGGGACACCAGATTTTTCTGTTCCTGTTTTAAGAAGATTAATCGAAGAAGGATATGATGTAGTCGGAGTAGTAACTCAGCCAGATCGCCCTGTTGGTCGAAAAAGAGTGTTAACTCCTCCTCCTGTTAAAGTAGAGGCTTTAAAACATAATATCCCAGTTTTACAACCTGAAAAAATTAGACAACCAGAAGAAACAGAAAAAGTATTGGCGTTGAAACCAGATTTAATTGTTACTGCAGCTTTTGGACAAATTCTTCCTTCAGAAATTCTTGATGCTCCTAAATTTGGTTGTATAAATGTACATGCTTCATTGTTACCAGAATTACGAGGTGGAGCTCCTATTCACTATTCAATCATTCAAGGCAAGAGTGAAACTGGTGTAACAATTATGTATATGGTTGAAAAATTAGATGCTGGTGATATGTTGGCCAAGGTCGTTGTTCCAATTGAAGAAAAAGATCACGTTGGAACTCTTCACGATAAATTAAGTATAGCTGGTGCGAATTTACTTTCAGAAACAATCCCACCATTATTAAAAGGTGAAATTACGCCAGTTAAGCAAGATGAAAGTAAAGTAAGCTTTGCGAAAAATATTAAACGTGAGGAAGAACAAATTAATTGGTCAAAAACTGGTGAAGAGATTTATAATCACGTAAGAGGTTTACACCCTTGGCCAGTAGCTTATACTACATTAAACGGAGAAGTTTTAAAAGTTTGGTGGAGTGAAAAAGTAAATACGAATCAAAATTCTACACCAGGTGAAATAATTGATGTTTTAAATGATGGCATATTAGTAGCAACAGGTAATCATACTGCCATCAAAATTACAGATTTACAACCTGCTGGTAAAAAGCGAATGGAAGCAAAGCAATATATTAATGGTGCAGGTTCATTTATTGAACGCGGAATGAAGTTAGGAGAATAACATGAGTAAAAATGTACGAGAGATTGCCTTAGAGGCTCTTCTTTCAGTTTATAAAAATCAATCGTATAGTAATTTGTTAGTAAATAACTATATTCAAAAGAATGATTTATCTTCTGCTGATTCGGGACTATTAACAGAAATAATCTACGGAACAATCCAAAGAGATCAATTGTTAGATTTTTATTTAGAACCATTCATTAAAAATCAGAAAAAATTAGAAGAATGGGTTTATATTTTAATCAAACTTTCATTATATCAATTGCATTTTTTAGATCGTATCCCTCCTCATGCAGTATTAAATGAAGCTGTTAATATTGCTAAGAAGAAAGGCCATAAAGGAATTGCTTCATTAGTAAATGGGGTTTTAAGAAATATTCAAAGAAATGGTTTACGATCAATCGATGAAATAAAAGACCCGATTGAAAGGCTTTCAATTGAAACGAATCATCCAAAATGGTTAATTGAACAATGGGTCAAAGAATTCGGAGAAGAAGAAACGAGAAAAATATGTGAAGAGAACATACTTCCCCCGTTTCAAACTGCAAGAGTCAACACGATGAAAGCAACAAGAGAAGAAGTAATTAAAATGCTTGAAGATGAAGGAGTACAAGTCAAGGAAGGAAAACTGTCTCCATTTGCAATAGAAATCCAAAAAGGAAATGTTGCTCATACGAATGCATTTAAAGAAGGTTACCTTTCAATTCAAGATGAAAGTTCGATGTTAGTTGCACAAGCACTTGGAGTTGAAAAAGGTGAAGATGTATTAGATACATGTGCAGCTCCAGGAGGGAAATCAACTCATATTGCTGAGTTGTTAGGCGGAACTGGATCGGTCACTTCATTAGATTTGCACAAGCATAAAGTAAAGTTAATAAAAGACCAAGCTAATCGTTTAGGTTTAGATAATATCGAAACGAAAGCTTTAGATGCAAGAAAAGCTCCTGAAGAATTTGAAGGAAGATTATTTGACAAAGTATTAGTAGATGCTCCATGTTCTGGTTTAGGGGTAATTCGTCGTAAACCGGATATTTTATTAAAAAAGAATGCCACTGATGTATCAAACTTACAAAGAGTTCAGAAGTCTATTTTAGACGAATCTTCAAAGTTAGTTAAGCCAGGTGGAACTTTAGTATATAGCACTTGTACAGTAGGACATGAAGAAAATATTGATGTAGTTGAAGCTTTTTTAGATGAGCATCAAGATTATGAATTAGATCATTCATTAATTGATCATGTTCCGGAAAAATTAACTAAAAATAAATCGGTCCAAAAAGGGTATATACAGCTTTTACCACATTATTTTGGAACGGATGGATTTTTTATTGCAAGATTAAGGAAGAAGGTGTAACGTTGAAATTAGAAAATACAACAAATTCAATCAAAATAGAAAAAACGCATAAAACCTCAATTTACTCGTTAAAAGTGAGTGATTTAGAGGATTGGTTAAAGGCGCAAAAGCAGCAGGCTTTCCGTGCTAAGCAAATTTATAATTGGCTATATGTTCAACGAGTTGAAAGTTTTGAAGAAATGCAAAATATTCCAAAAGATTTACGTTTGTTACTTGAAGAGAATTTTACAATTACGACATTAAAAACATTAGTTAAACAAACCTCTTCAGATGGTACGATGAAATTTTTATTTGAATTACATGATGGATATTCAATTGAAACTGTTTTAATGAGACATAATTATGGCAATTCTGTATGTGTAACGACACAAGTAGGTTGTCGAATTGGATGTACTTTTTGTGCATCGACTCTTGGTGGTTTAAAACGAAATCTTGAAGCAGGTGAAATCGTAGCACAAGTATTAGAAGTACAACGTGCAATTGATGAAGTTGAAGAAAGAGTTAGCTCAATTGTAGTTATGGGTATAGGCGAACCATTTGATAACTATAATGGTTTAATGGATTTCTTACGAATTGTTAATTCTGATAAAGGTCTTAATATTGGTGCAAGACATATAACAGTATCAACAAGTGGAATCATTCCAAAAATCTATAATTTTGCTGATGAAGGTCTTCAAATTAATTTCGCGATTTCTTTACATGCTCCTAATAGTGAGTTGCGTTCTAAATTAATGCCAATTAACCGTGCATACAAATTACCGGATTTAATGGACGCTGTTCGTTACTATGTTGAAAAAACAGGTAGACGTGTAACGTTTGAATATGGTTTATTCGGTGGTGAAAATGACCAAGTTGAGCATGCTGAAGAACTTTCAAAGCTACTTAAAGGAGTTAAATGTCATGTTAATTTAATTCCAGTTAACTACGTACCTGAAAGAGATTACGTAAGAACACCAAAAGAACAAATTTTTGCATTTGAAAAAGTACTTAAAAATAATGGAGTGAATGTTACAATTCGTCGTGAACAAGGTCATGATATAGATGCAGCTTGTGGACAGTTGCGTGCAAAGGAGCGTAAAGAGGAGACGAGGTGAAACAATGCAAACTTTTTTTCAAACTGATACGGGGAAAGTTCGAGAGCATAATGAAGATAGCGTAGGTATTTTTACGAACGATTCAGGAATCGTATTAGCTGTAGTTGCAGACGGAATGGGTGGCCATTTAGCTGGTGAGGTTGCTAGTATGATGGCGATCAATTTTCTTGAAGCAGAGTGGAAAAATACTAGTAAATTTGAAACACCGGTTGAAGCCGAATCATGGCTAAAAAATATTGTAGCACAATTAAATACAAATTTATTAGTTCATTCAGAACAAAATGAAGAGTGCAAGGGGATGGGTACAACTCTTGAAGCGATTATTTGTACTCCTTTATTTTTTACGATTGCACATATAGGTGATAGTAGAAGTTACTTGAGGAATGATGAAGGGTTTAAGCAAATAACAGAAGATCATACTTTTGTCGCTGAACTTGTTAAATTTGGGCAAATTTCGATGGAGGATGCAGAAATTCACCCACGTAAAAATATTATAACGCGAGCACTTGGTACAGAGGAAACAGTTGACGTTGATATTAAAACTTTAACTTGGGAAGAAGATGATTTAATCATTTTATGTTCAGATGGTTTATCGAATAAAATATCAAATGAACTTTTCAATGAAAAATTAAATGAAAATCTACCAATCGATGTTCTCGGTAACCAGTTGATTACACTCGCAAATGATCTTGGTGGAGAAGATAACATCACGCTTGCCATTATTAAGTTTGAGCCTAGAAATATAGAGAAAGGGTGATGATGAGCGTGATTATTGGTAGACGCCTAAACGACCGATATAAGATTTTAAAATTAATTGGTGTCGGCGGTATGGCAAACGTTTATTTAGCCCGTGATATGATATTAGATCGAGATGTAGCTGTAAAAATGTTAAAAGCTGATTTTTCAAATGACCCTGATTTCTTAAGAAGATTTCAACGTGAAGCATATTCAGTTACTTCACTTTCTCATCCAAATATCGTAAGCTCATATGATGTTGGGGAAGAAGATGGATTACAGTATATCGTCATGGAATACGTTGAAGGTGAGACTTTAAAGGAGTATATTCAAAATCATACACCAATAAAGCCAAAAGAAGTATTGAGGATTATGGAACAATTAGCCTCAGCATTAGCGCATGCGCATCATTTTCAAATCGTTCATAGAGATGTAAAACCGCAAAATATTTTAATAAATAATGAAGGAAACGTAAAAGTAACTGACTTTGGTATTGCGACAGCTTCGACGGCTGCAACAATTACACAAACAAATTCAGTACTTGGTTCTGTTCACTATCTCTCACCAGAACAAGCAAGAGGTGGAGTTGCGAACAAAAAATCAGATATTTATTCTTTAGGTATTGTCATGTTTGAGCTGTTAACTGGAAAACTACCATTTTCGGGTGAAAGTGCAGTTGCGATCGCATTAAAACATTTACAAAGCGAAGTACCACCACCAACTAAATTTAATCCAGAAATACCTCAAAGTGTTGAAAATATCGTTTTAAAAGCGACAGCCAAAGATATCTTTTATCGATACGATACCGCAGATGAGATGAAGCTAGATTTACAAACAGCTTTAGATCATAATCGTTTAAATGAAAAACCTTTTGTGATTCCTACAAATGATGATGAAACAAAGGTAATACCGATTATAAAGGATATTCCTGTACCAACTAGTGATGATACAGTTGTCGTACCAACAAAGAAAAAAGCAATTAAAGAAAAAGAACCAATCAAAAAAGAACCTGTCAAAAATGATGAACCTGATAATTTAAAACGGAAGAAGAAAAATTCTTTTGCAAAGTTTATTATTGGTACATTTATTGCACTCTTAATTGGTGGTTTATTAGCAATAACATTAATTCCTGCGTTATTTTTACCTGAAGACGTAGAAATTCCTGATGTTAAGGATATGACATATGAAAGTGCAGTTACATTGCTTGCATCAAAAGGGTTAAAAATAAGCGATCCGAAAGAAATTTTTGATGATGAAGTAGATGAAGGAAAAGTAGTAAAAACCTCTCCTAATATTGGGGAAACTGTTAAAGAAAATTCATCAATAACGATCTATAAATCAAAAGGTAAAAAGAGTAACGAGATGGAAGACTTAAAAGGGTTCCTATACAACACAATAAAATCTCGATTACAAGACGATTATCGTTCGGTTACAACGCATTTTATCGAAAGTGATGCACGAGAAGGTGAAATAACCGACCAATCTCCAAACGTAGGGGCTGAAGTCGTTCCATCAGAAACAGATTTAAATGTATGGATAAGTAAAGGGGCATCGACGATCACTCTTCGTGACCTAAAAGGATGGTCTAGAAAAGATGTTGAAACCTATGCAGGTGATAATAACCTAAAGCTTAACGTAACGAAAGAAGAATCTGGAACAGTTGCTGAAAATCATGTTATTTCGCAAACTCCATCTGCTAACGTTGCAGTAAAAGAAGGAGATACATTAAATGTCGTTATTTCCTCAGGAAAACAAAAAGAAAAGACGAAAAAAGTAACGATCAATGTACAAGTTCCATACACCCCAACGAATCCTAGTACACCTCAGTTAATAGAGGTATTTATTAGGGATAAAAATAATAATGGTGAAAAACCTGCAATTTCAAAATCGATCACCGAAACAACTACTATACCAGTAGAAGTGACAATTGATCCTGGACAAACTGCTTCCTATAAAATTGTTAAAGATGGTCAAGTTATTGCAGAAAGAGATGTACCTTATCCATCGAATTAAAGAGCTGTAGGAGTGAGTATATGCCAGAAGGCAAAATCATAAAAGCATTGAGTGGATTCTATTATGTCGAGACAGATGAGACAGTTGTTGCTTGTCGTGGCAGAGGAAATTTTCGTAATAAGAAAATAACACCTTTAGTTGGAGACGAGGTAGAATATCATATCGAAAAGAGTGGAGAAGGTTATCTACTTGAAATAAAAGAGCGTAAGAATGAACTTGTTCGACCACCTATTGCGAATGTTGATCAAGCCATTTTAGTTTTTTCAGCAGTAGAGCCTGATTTTTCTCCCATATTATTAGATCGATTCCTTGTATTAATTGAATTTAATGAAATTAAACCTTTAATTGTTATTACAAAGATCGATTTGTGTTCAGAAACACAATTAAAATTAGTGTATGAATACGTTTCTTATTATCGCCAAATTGGATATGAAGTATGTTTAACTTCTTCTAAAACTGAAGAAGGATTAGAAAAAGTTCTTCCACATATGGCAAATAAAATATCTGTATTTGCAGGACAATCTGGCGTTGGTAAGTCAACTCTATTAAATGCGATAAACCCAGAGCTTGATTTAAAAACAGGTATTATTTCCTCGCATTTAGGACGAGGAAAACATACAACTAGACATGTTGAATTAATCAAAATTGGACAGGGACTAGTTGCAGATACACCTGGTTTTAGTTCTTTGGAATTTATTGGAATTGAAGCTGAAGATTTATCGTATTGTTTTGTAGAAATGCGAGAAAAAAGTCAAGAATGTAAATTTAGAGGTTGTACCCACTTAAAAGAACCAAAATGTGCTGTAAAAGCTGCGGTTGAAAGTGGGGAAATTTCTCCTAAGCGATATGATCATTATGTATCATTCATAGAAGAAATAAGAGATAGAAAGCCGAGGTATTAATCATGGTTAAAATTGCACCATCAATCCTTTCAGCAAATTTTGCTAAACTTGGAGAAGAAATTTTAGATGTAGAACGTGGAGGTGCAGATTATATTCACGTAGACGTAATGGATGGTCATTTTGTACCAAATATTACAATTGGACCATTAATTGTAGAAGCAATTAGACCAGTGACGAAGCTTCCACTTGATGTACATTTAATGATTGAAAAACCTGATCAATACATAGAGCAATTTGTAAAAGCTGGAGCAGACATTATTACCGTTCATGTCGAAGCTTGTACACATTTGCACCGTACGATTCAAACGATTAAATCATTTGGTATTAAAGCAGGTGTGGTTCTTAATCCTGCGACTCCAGTTTCAACAATTGAACAGATTATAGACGATGTCGACATGGTCCTTTTAATGACAGTAAATCCTGGCTTTGGTGGGCAGAAATTTATTCATTCAGTTGTCCCTAAAATAAGACAAGTTGCTAATCTAATTAAAGAGCGCAATCTATCAGTTGAAATTGAAATTGACGGTGGGGTTGACGAGCGAACGGCTAAAATCTGTATAGAAGCAGGTGCTACCGTATTAGTAGCTGGTTCTGCAGTTTATAATAAGGAAGACAGAAAAGAAGCAATAGCGAAAATTAGAGGATAATGTAATCATAAATTGCATGGTAAATCTAATAATGAAACAAAAAATGCAATCGACATTCGATTGCATTTTTTTTAAAGGTGGAAGAAAAAATTGATTATACATATTGTAGGTGCAGGACCGAAATCGAACACAATTACTGAAATTACTTCAAAAGACGAAAAAAAGCAGCTAATTGGCGTTGATAATGGAGCTCATTACTTAATTGAGGAAGGATTAATTCCAGAAGCAATATTCGGTGATTTTGACTCTTTAAGTGAAGAAAATTTAGAAAAAATAAAAAGGCTAGTCCCAAATGTTTTTATTTACCCTCCTGAAAAAGATGAAACAGATTTAGAACTAGCTATTCAATGGGCAATTAGACAAAAACCAGAAAAGATTATGATCCATTGTGTAACTGGAAAACGTTTAGATCATGAATTTGGTAGTATTACATTATTAATAAAATTTATGAATTCGAATGTACCAATTAAAATCGTTGATGAATATAACGAAATATATGTTATTCAACAAGGTACCCATTTTATTCGTAAATTGCAGCATTTTAAATACGTATCTTTTTTTGCTTTAGGTGCTAAAGTAAAAGATTTAACCTTAAAGGGGTTTAAATATCCACTTACTAATCATTTACTGGAGATTGGATCATCACTGTGTGTAAGCAATGAACTGTTAGAGAGTGAAGGGTCTATTTCATTTAGCGAGGGCATAGCATTAGTAGTAAGGAGCAAAGATTAACAATTTCATGTCATAGATTTCGCTCAGCGCAAGTAGAATGTAATAGGATTAATCTTTTCCTTAAAAATGCTAGAAAGCTTGTAGGAGGGAAAGCATGAGATTTTATACGATTAAATTACCAAAATTTCTTGGCGGACTTGTTCGTGCCATGCTGAGTACATTTAAAAAAGACGCTTAGTTTTAGTTGGGGTTGGATTTTTCGGTTGAGGTAAAAGGTCATAAAAAAAGTAAAAAAGCATAGCGGATCGCTATGCTTTTTAGTACGTTAATAAATTAAACGCGCTCAATTTTACCTGATTTTAATGCTCTCGCTGAAACGTAAACACGCTTTGGTTTACCGTTTACTAAAATACGAACTTTTTGAAGGTTAGCACCCCAAGTACGTTTTGAAGCATTCATAGCGTGAGAGCGACTGTTACCAGAACGAGACTTTCTACCTGTGATTACACAAACACGAGCCATCTATTTCCCTCCTAACAAAAAACGGAATAACATTTCAATGATTATTTTCATTCAAACACTACTATAATTTATCATACCGCTCTACTTAATGCAACAGTTATTGGTAAGTTGTTCAAGAAAAAAACCTTGACATTGAAATGTGTGATATACTAAATATTAAATAGGGACCTTCTGACTTATTGAAAAGAAATTCATTAAATTGTATTTCGATCATAACAGCTAAAATAGTATTAAATGCTAATATTGTAGTGAGTCGATAGAATTATTTTGAAAAAAGGTATACAATAATAGGTAAGTAGTATAACTAACTATACTTGGATTATCCAATAAGGGGGACCAAATTATGTCATTAGAAATGAAAACTCAATATGGAACAATCGAAATTGGTACAGATGTGATCGCTACAATTGCTGGTGGAGCTGCCATTGATTGCTACGGTATTGTTGGAATGGCTTCTAAGAAACAAATTAAGGATGGTCTTACAGAAATCCTAAAAAAAGATAACTTTACAAAAGGTGTTATTGTTCGCCAAGTAGGTGAAGACGTTAATATCGATATGTACATAATTGTAAGCTATGGTACGAAGATTTCTGAAGTTGCTAATAACGTACAAAATAAAGTGAAGTACACTCTTGATCAAACATTAGGCTTGTCAGTTGACTCTGTTAATATTTTTGTTCAAGGTGTGAAAGTAGCAAACCTGTAAAGACGCATTAAGGAGGAGAATTTGTGTCGATAAAACGTATTGACGGTAAATTATTTGCAGATATGGTGATTCAAGGTGCAAATAACTTAACGAAAAATGTAAAATTTGTAGATTCATTAAATGTATTCCCGGTACCAGATGGTGATACTGGAACAAATATGAATCTTTCTATTACTTCTGGATCTAAGGAAGTAAAAGAAAAACCGAATAGTCATGTAGGGAAAGTTGGTCAAAGCTTTGCAAAGGGCTTATTGATGGGTGCGCGTGGAAATTCAGGTGTAATCCTTTCTCAATTATTTAGAGGTTTTTCTAAATCAATTGAAACAAAGGAAACAATTTCAACAACTGATTTTGCTCAAGCATTAGAAGCAGGGGTAGAAACTGCTTATAAAGCTGTTATGAAGCCTATTGAAGGAACAATCTTAACAGTTGCAAGAGAAACAGCAAAAAAAGCAGTTGTCTTAGCAAAAACTCATGAAGAATTTATTCCGTTCCTTGAGGAAACAATTATTGAAGCAAATGCATCATTAAACCGTACTCCAGATTTACTACCTGTATTGAAACAAGTTGGTGTAGTCGATAGCGGAGGTCAAGGTTTAGTATTTGTCTACGAAGGATTTCTAGCATCTTTAAAAGGTGAAGAAATTTCTCTAGAAGGTGCTGAGGCGGCTCTTTCACTTGAGGAACTAGTTGAAGCAGAACATCGTAATGTACAAAGTATGTTAAATACTGAAGACATTGTATACGGATACTGTACAGAATTCATGGTGCGATTTGAAAAAGATAAATTAAAAAAACATCCATTTGACATTGATACTTTCCGTAAAGAGTTAAGTGCATGGGGTGATTCTTTATTAGTAGTTGCTGATGATGAAATTGTAAAAGTTCATATTCACGCTGAGTACCCTGGAGAAGTATTTAATTTAGGTCAACGATTTGGAAGCTTTTTAAAACTAAAAGCCGAAAATATGCGCGAACAACATTCTAACTTACTACATGAAGAGGTTTCAAATGAATCTCCTTCTAATAATGAGTCTGCAAAATCTACTGAAAAACAAGAATTTGGGATTGTTACAGTAGCAATGGGATCTGGCATTAAAGAATTATTTGAAAGTATTGGGGCAACTGTAGTAATTGAAGGCGGTCAAACAATGAATCCTAGTACAGAAGACATTGTTAAAGCGATCGAACAATGCAACGCAGAAAATGTTATTGTACTTCCTAACAACGGAAATATTGTAATGGCTGCTGAGCAAGCTGCATCTGTTGCAGAATGTAATGTAGCAGTTGTAACGTCTAAAACAGTACCTCAAGGTATGTCAGCTTTATTATCATTTAATCCTACTGCAACATTAGATGAAAATAAATCTGGAATGCAAGATGCTTTAAAGTCAGTAAAAACAGGTCAAATAACTTATGCGGTTCGAGATACTGAAATTGATGGCGTAGAAATCACAAAAGATCATTTCATGGGAATCCTTGAAAGTAAAATTGTTACAACAGATGCAAATCAATTAGAGGCGGCAAAAAAATTATTACAAGATATGATTGATGAAGATTCTGAAATATTAACAATCTTATATGGCCAAGATGTATCTGAGGAAGAAATTACAAAATTAGTTGAATTTGCCGAAGAGAGTTTTGATCACTTAGAAGTTGAAGTTCACAACGGAAACCAGCCTTTATATTCATATATTTTTTCGATCGAATAAGATAAAATATACAAAGATAGAAGAGGAAGTGTGATCACTTCTTCTTTTTTTTTGTAATTTATTTAAAGTCTAATGTAAAATAACGTAGAAGTCTGTAGAATTTCGTATTACACTATAAAGTGGACATTGGTTAGTCCATAATACCAACTTTTTATATAAATGATTTGTTCTTACAAAACAAAAAATAAATATAATACGCTTTTACTATAACGTATTGGGGGAAACGTGATGAAATATAAAAGTGTTTTTGACATAATTGGTCCAATTATGATTGGTCCTTCAAGTTCACATACAGCGGGAGCGGCTAAAATTGGTCGTGTTGCAAGAAATCTTTATGGAAAAGAACCAAAAAAGATATTGATTTCATTATATGGTTCATTTGCTAAAACATATCGTGGACATGGTACAGATGTTGCACTTATTGGTGGATTATTAGATTTTGATACATTTGATGAGCGTATACCAGAATCATTAAATATTGCAAAAGAAAAAGGCATGTCTATTGATTTCATTGAAGAAGATGCAGTAACGGAACATCCAAATACAGTGAAAATTACTATTCTTGATGATGACCAACCATTTGAATTAGTAGGTATTTCAATCGGTGGTGGGAAAATTGAAATTATTGAGTTGAATGGATTTGAACTGAAACTTTCGGGTAATTACCCTGCAATCCTAGTTGTTCATAATGACCGTTTTGGTTCGATTGCTGGTGTAACAAATGTCCTAATGAAATATGCTGTAAATATTGGCCATATGGAAGTTTCACGCAAAGAAGTGGGACAAATTGCACTGATGGCAATTGAGGTCGACCAAGACTTAGATGATAAAATTTTAAAAGAAGTTGAATCGTTACCACATATCATTCGCGTTACGAAAATGGTTGATTAAGGAGAGGGGGAACTAAAAATGTTTAAAAATGTTGCAGAATTAGTAGAATTAGCTGAATCAAAAAATGTTAAAATTTCTGAAATAATGATTCAACAAGAGATGGATTTTACAGGCAGAAGGCGTGAAGAGATTATAGCTAAAATGGAGCAAAATCTTGTTGTGATGGAAAAAGCTGTTGAAAGAGGACTTGCAGGTGTTCACTCGCCAACAGGTTTAACTGGAGGAGACGCGGTATTACTGCAAAATTACATTGCAAAAGGTAATTCCCTTTCAGGTCATTTATTATTAGATGCTGTTAGCAAAGCAGTTGCCACAAATGAAGTAAATGCCGCAATGGGGACAATTTGTGCAACACCTACAGCCGGTTCTGCAGGTGTTGTTCCTGGAACTTTATTTGCTGTAAAAGAGAAATTGAATCCTACTCGTATGCAAATGATTGAGTTCTTATTTGCATCAGGTGCTTTTGGTTTTGTTGTAGCAAATAATGCGTCAATTTCAGGTGCTGCGGGTGGTTGTCAAGCGGAAGTGGGTTCTGCAAGTGGTATGGCAGCAGCAGCGATCGTTGAAATGGCTGGTGGTACTCCAAGTCAAAGTGCTGAAGCATTTGCCATTACTTTAAAAAATATGCTTGGTTTAGTATGTGACCCGGTTGCAGGATTAGTAGAGGTACCGTGTGTTAAGCGAAATGCAATGGGTGCTGCTAATGCAATGGTAGCTGCAGATATGGCATTAGCAGGAATTACAAGTCGTATTCCATGTGACGAAGTAATCGATGCTATGTATCGAATTGGTCAAACAATGCCATCTGCGCTAAGAGAAACTGCAGAAGGAGGTCTAGCGGCAACGCCAACAGGTCGTGAATTGGAAGCAAAAATATTTGGTGTTTCGCTAAAAAAATAGTGAGTAATGAACTAGAACAAAAAGTATCTATATTAAGTGGTGTTGGCGAGGAAACTGAAACACAATTAAATGATATGGGTATTTTTACGATAAATGACTTAATCGAATATTTACCGTATCGATATGAGGATTTTCGAAATAAGGATCTATCAGAAGTAAAGCATGAAGAGCGCGTGACTGTCGAAGGGATTGTTCATAGCGCTCCTCTTCTTCAATATTTTGGCAAAAATAAATCGAGACTAACATTTCGTCTTTTAGTTGATCGATACTTAATAACAGTTATCTGTTTTAATCGACCATACCTCAAAACAAAATTAAACTTAAATGAGCTTGTAACTGTTTCTGGTAAGTGGGATCAACATAAACAAACGATTTTATTATCTGACATTGTATTTGGATCACGTACGAATAGTCATGAAATTGAGCCTGTCTATTCCATTAAGGGGAAAATGTCTGTAAAAACAATGCGTAAATTTGTTGAGCAGTCGTTTAAAAAATTTGGACATTTAATAAATGACTTAGTACCAAAAGAACTAATTCAAAAATATAAACTTTTACATCGTTCAGAAACAATGAGATTACTACATCACCCAATTGATGCGAATAGTTTAAAACAAGCTAGAAGAAGCTTTGTTTATGAAGAGTTTTTTCTTTTTCAACTAAAAATGCAAGCACTTCGAAAAATTCAGCGCAATCAATCAAAAGGTATCCCAAAAACATTAAATATTGAAAAAATTCAACAACTAATCCAATCCTTACCATTTCCTTTGACATCAGCTCAAAATAGAGTTGTACAAGAAATATTCACAGATTTAAAAAGTCCTTATCGAATGAATCGCTTATTACAAGGTGATGTTGGTTCAGGAAAAACTGTTGTCGCTACAATCGCATTGTATGCATGTACCCTTAATGGGTATCAAGGGGCATTAATGGTGCCTACAGAAATTTTAGCTGAGCAACATTTCGAATCTTTAGCAAAAATGCTGCAACATACGGAAGTAAATGTTGAACTTCTTACAAGTTCTGTAAAAGGTAAAAAGCGACGTGAAATTTTGGAACGATTAAAAAATGGTGAGGTACATATTTTAGTTGGTACTCATGCATTAATTCAAGATGAGGTTCAATTTAATAAATTAGGCATAGTTATAACAGATGAACAGCATCGGTTTGGTGTTGGTCAACGAAGAGTTTTAAGAGAAAAAGGGTACTTCCCTGATGTTTTATTTATGACAGCAACTCCAATCCCAAGAACATTGGCTATAACAGCTTTTGGTGAAATGGATGTATCGATTATTGATGAATACCCGGCTGGTCGGAAAAAAATAGAAACATATTGGGTTAAACAAGAAATGTTTGATCGCGTTTTAGATTTTATTAGTAAAGAAATTAAAAATGGACGACAAGCATATGTAATTTGTCCACTTATTGAGGAGTCAGAGAAATTAGACCTTCAAAATGCATTAGATTTACATAGTGTTTTATCTTTTCATTATCAAAATACGGCAAAGGTTGGTTTGATGCATGGAAAGCTAGCATCTTCAGAGAAAGATGACGTGATGAAGGCATTTGCTGCAAATGATGTTCAAATATTAGTTTCAACGACAGTTGTAGAAGTAGGGGTAAATGTTCCGAATGCAACTGTTATGGTTATTTATGATGCAGATCGGTTTGGACTTTCTCAATTACATCAGCTAAGAGGGCGAGTAGGACGAGGTTTTGAACAATCATATTGTATTTTAGTTGGTGATCCAAAGAGTGAAGTAGGAAAAGAAAGACTAACAATCATGACAGAAACAAACGATGGTTTTGAGTTAAGTGAAAAAGATTTAGAACTTAGAGGACCAGGAGATTTCTTTGGAAAACAACAAAGTGGTGTACCCGAATTTAAAATGGCGGATATGGTTCATGACTATCGTGCATTAGAAGTTGCACGAAACGATGCAACATTATTAGTTAATTCGGATGTATTTTGGAAAGCTAATGAATATCAAGATTTAAGAATGTACTTAGACAGAACAGGGATATTTAATTCAGAAAAGTTAGATTAGTACTAGGTATTAAAAGTTTGTCAAAAAACTATTGTAATACGTGGATTTTTAATATAAACTGTATTTAATACCTGGTCACAAATTAGTAGTTGAGGTATGTAATATGAGAAGAAATAAAAAAGATCGTCATGAATTGTTAAAAAAAATTATAAAAGAAAATCCGTTTATTACAGATGAAGATTTAGCTAATCAACTATCTGTAAGCATACAAACTATCCGTCTTGATCGTCTTGAATTATCAATTCCTGAGTTAAGGGAACGCATCAAAAATGTTGCCACTCAGCAATTAGAAGATGTAAAATCACTACCAGTTGATGAAATAATCGGTGAAGTTATTGATATTCATTTAAATGAAAGTGCCATTTCTATATTTGACGTTAAGGAAGAGCATACTTTTAGTAGAAATGGAATTGCCCGAGGTCATCACTTATTTGCCCAAGCTAATTCATTAGCAGTTGCGGTTATTCATGATGATTTAGCTCTTACAGCTAAATCCAATTTTGTTTTTATTAAACCAGTAAAAACAAATGATCGAGTAATTGCGAAGGCAAAGGTTTTACCACAAAAAGGAGATCCGAGGCGCACTACTGTTGATATCAATGGCTATGTTGAAAAAGAACATGTATTCCATGGCTTGTTCGAAATGTACCACCGAAGTATTGAAGAATAGGAAGTGAACAAGATGAAATTAGCTATCGATGCAATGGGGGGAGATCATGCTCCAAAAGCCATTGTTGAAGGTGCAATGCTTGCAGTTGAAAAATTAAATGATATACATATTACTTTAATTGGTGATGAATCAAAAATAAAACCATTCTTAACGAATGATAAAAATATAACGATTATCCATACAGATGAAGTAATTGAAGGAACTGAAGAGCCAGTTAGAGCAGTTAGAAGAAAGAAGAATGCTTCTATGGTCTTAATGGCAAACCTAGTAAAAGAAGGAAATGCTGATGCTTGTATTTCTGCTGGAAATACTGGGGCATTAATGACAGCGGGCCTATTAGTCGTTGGCCGAATGGAAGGTGTAGAGCGACCTGCACTTTCACCAACCATGCCTACTTTAGATGGCAAGGGCTTTGTTTTCCTCGATGTTGGTGCAAATGTTGATGCAAAAGCAAATCATTTACTTCAATATGCGATAATGGGCTCTGTATATGCCGAAAAAGTAAGAGGAATACAGAACCCGACAGTAGGATTACTAAATGTCGGTACGGAAGATAAAAAAGGGAATGAACTTGCTAAACAAACATTCCAGTTACTAAAAGAAAGTAATTTAAATTTCATAGGAAATGTTGAAGCTAGAGACTTAATGAACTCAGTAGCAGATGTAGTAGTAACAGACGGGTATACTGGAAATGTAGCTTTAAAAGCGATTGAAGGTACTGCACTTGCAATGTTTTCATTAATAAAAGATGCGATGCTTACTAATTTCACATCAAAGCTTGCTGCAGCTGTATTGAAACCAAACTTAAAAGGTGTAAAAAAGAAAATGGATTACTCTGAGTATGGTGGAGCAGCGTTATTTGGTCTAAAATCACCTGTTATAAAAGCTCATGGAAGTTCTGATGCTTTTGGGATTTTTAGTGCCATTAAGCAAACCAAAACGATGGTTGAACATAATGTTGTAAAACTAGTAAGTGATCACATGGAAAAAATCGAATCAAATGCATAAGGGGGTCACTCCAATGGGTAAAGTGGCGTTTATTTTTCCTGGACAAGGATCACAAAAAGTTGGAATGGGTAAAGATGTAGCTGAGAGCTATACTGAATGTGGATCTATTTTTGAAACTGCTAACGAACAAATTGGTTTTAGTCTTTCTGATATTATTTTCAATGGAACTGATGAAGAGTTAACTGCTACATATCATGCACAGCCAGCAATCTTAACAACTTCAATTGCTATGCTTGAGAAGATTAAATCAGCTGGAATTAAACCAGACTTTGTCGCTGGTCATAGTTTAGGTGAGTTTACAGCGCTTGTAGCAGCAGATAGCATTTCATTTGAAGACGGTGTTAAATTAGTACATAAACGTGGACAATTAATGGAGCAAGCTGTACCAGTAGGACAAGGTGCTATGGCAGCTGTATTATTTTTAGCTCCAGAAAAAATTGAAGAAGTGATTTCTGAAGTAAATAAAAATGGCCATTCAGTAGGTATTGCGAACTATAATTCTCCAACACAAGTAGTAATCACAGGTGATGCAGAAGGTGTGCAAATTGCTTCTGGTTTACTAAAAGAAGCTGGTGCTAAACGTGTATTACCGTTAAAAGTAAGTGGTCCATTCCACTCATCTTTAATGAAACCTGCAAGTGAAGAATTCCAAAACGAGCTTAGTAAAATAAATGTAAATGATTGTGTAACACCATTAATTTCAAATGTTACTGCTAAAGTTGTTACAGATGCAAATGAAATTAAGGAATTATTAGTGAATCAATTATATTCTCCGGTAAAATGGAACCAATCAATTCAAGAATTAGTAGACCTTGGTGTTGATACATTCGTTGAAATTGGTCCTGGTAAAGTATTAACTGGATTAGTAAAAGCAATCTCTCCATCATCAAAATTAGTAAATGTTTATGATGTTGAAACATTAAACCAATTTTTAAATGAATGGGAGGAAATCAAATCATGCTAAAAGGTAAAGTTGCATTAGTTACAGGAGGTTCTCGAGGAATCGGACGAGCAATCGCATTATCTTTAGCAAAAAATGGTGCGAATGTAGTTGTTAATTATTCTGGGAATGAAGCGGCTGCTCTTAATGTTGTAGAAGAAATTACAGCACTTGGAGTTAAAGCTATTGCATTTAAAGCAAATGTATCAAATAGTGAAGAAGTGGCTGCATTAGTAAAAAATACTGTTGATGAATTCGGTAGTATTGATATACTAGTAAACAACGCAGGTATTACAAGAGATGGTCTTTTATTACGTATGAAAGATGCTGATTGGGATGATGTAATTGATACAAACTTAAAAGGTGTATTCAATTGTATTAAAGCAGCAGCGAAGTTTATGACTCGTCAACGTAATGGCCGCATCATTAATATTAGCTCAGTTGTTGGACAAATTGGTAACCCAGGACAAATGAACTATGTAGCTGCAAAAGCGGGCGTATTAGGTTTAACTAAAACAGCAGCTAAGGAATTAGCTTCTAGAAATATTACAGTTAATGCGATTGCTCCTGGTTTTATTGAAACTGATATGACAAATGAATTAAATGAGCAAATTAGAACACAAATGTTATCGAATATTCCATTGCAATCTTTTGGTCAACCAGAAGATATTGCAAACGCAGTCGTATTCTTAGCAATGGATGCTAGTAGATATATTACTGGACAAACAATCAATGTTGATGGTGGACTTGTAATGAATTAGTTTGGCGTTTGCCACATTTTTATGTATAATGCATAAGTAGACAATATTTGGGGGGAGGTGAATAATAATGCAAGATGTATTAGAACGCGTATCAAAGATTATTGTTGACCGTTTAGGTGTTGAAGAATCTGAGATCCAAGTTACAAGCCGTTTCAAAGAAGATTTAGACGCAGACTCATTAGATGTAGTTGAATTAGTAATGCAATTAGAAGATGAGTTTGAATTAGAAATTTCTGACGAAGATGCTGAAAAAATCGTCACAGTTGGTGATGTTGTGAACTACATAGAGAGCAACATGTAATGAGAAAAGTCCCGTATTTTATACGGGACTTCTCATCATTTTCTTGACTAGTAGGTTTAGCAGCATATCAAACTGCTTTTTAGTTGGAGGTAAATATGCCGCATTCAAGAAGAGTAAGAGAATATAAACTTTCTGATGTTGAAAAAGAGAATTTTATAAAATTACAAAAACAAATAAATATTAAGTTTAATAATGAGAGCTTGCTTATTCAAGCGTTTACACATTCATCCTATGTGAATGAGCATCGTAAAAAACCATATGAAGATAATGAGAGATTAGAATATTTAGGGGATGCTGTTTTAGAGCTTACCGTTTCACAATATTTATTTCAAAAATATATTACAATGAGTGAAGGCGAATTAACAAAATTACGTGCAGCAATCGTTTGTGAACCATCACTTGTGAAATTTGCGAATGAATTAGATTTTGGTCGATATATATTACTTGGTCGCGGGGAAGAAATGACAGGTGGTAGAACACGTCCAGCACTACTTGCGGATGTTTTTGAAGCATTCATTGGATCATTATATTTGGACCAAGGATTACAAACAGTTATTAACTTCTTATCTCTTCATATATTCCCAAAAATAAACGATGGTGCTTTTTCGCATGTGATGGATTTTAAAAGTCAATTACAAGAGTTTGTACAAAGAGACTCCACAGGTTCAATCGAGTATAAAATACTTCAAGAAAAAGGACCAGCTCATAACCGAGAATTTGTTTCAAAAGTACTATTAAATGGTGAAACATTAGGAATCGGTAGTGGTAGATCTAAAAAAGAAGCGGAGCAACAAGCAGCAAAAGAAGCATTATTAAAATTAAAAGAGTCAAGGAAATAAAGTAAGAAATATCAATTAAACTGGATTTTAAGACTGATGCAAAGCGCCGTAAGACAGTTGAATCAATGAAGAAATCGAGCGTTTGGCGGGCAGTCTGCTCCCCCTTTTATGGGGGAGTTTTTGTGTATATAATTAGTATAAAAAAGGGGGAATTATAGTTGTTCCTCAAACGACTAGATATAATTGGATTTAAATCATTCGCTCAGCGAGTTACGATAGATTTTGTAAAAGGTGTTACAGCAGTTGTAGGACCAAATGGAAGTGGTAAAAGTAATATTACAGATGCCATTAGATGGGTACTAGGCGAACAGTCAGTCAAATCATTACGAGGAGCGAAGATGGAGGATATCATTTTTGCTGGTAGTGATGGACGAAAACCTTTAAATTATGCAGAAGTTACGCTGACTTTAGATAATGAAGATCAACAATTACCACTTGAGTATAGTGAAGTAAGTGTAACTAGACGTGTTTACCGTTCTGGAGATAGTGATTTTTATATTAATAAACAATCTTGTCGGTTAAAAGATATTGTTGATTTATTTATGGATTCTGGACTTGGCAGAGAGGCATTCTCTATTATTTCTCAAGGAAAGGTTGAAGAAATATTAAGCAGTAAGCCAGAAGAACGAAGAGGCATTTTCGAAGAAGCAGCTGGTGTATTAAAATATAAAAATCGAAAGAAAAAGGCTGAAGCAAAATTATTTGAAACGCAAGAAAATTTAAATCGAGTTGATGATATTTTATTTGAGTTAAGCTCTCAAATTGAACCATTAAGAATGCAAGCTTCAATTGCAAAAGAATACATAGAACATAGAGATGAACTAGAAAAGGTTGAGGCAGCTCTATTAGTATACGAAATTGAATCGCTTCACCAAAAATGGGAGGAGCTTAAAGTAGAAATTGCCCAAAACGCTGATTTAGAAATTGCGTTATCGACGGAGATTTCAACTGAAGAATCAAAACAACATGAATTACAAGAGAAATTAAATGCATTAGATGAATCAATCGATCAATTGCAACAAGTTTTATTAACTGTAACAAAAAACTTGGAAAAATATGAAGGTCAGAAAGAGCTAATGAAGGAGCGAAAAAGAAATACTTCAACTCAATCTGAACAATTAAGAAAACAAGTTGATGAAGTTACCGAACAAATAAACGAAACGAATAAATTAATCGAAGCTGAAAAAGAACAAGAAAAAATTTCTCGTCAAAATGTAAATAAAACAAAAAACAATATTGTTGAGATCCAAAATGAGATTACCTCTTATGAGGGGGATCTTGAAGAACAAATCGAATTAATAAAATCTGATTATATTGAGCTTTTAAATAATCAAGCATCGATAAAAAATGAAAAAACGATGCTAGAAAAGCAAAGCGAACAATACTCAGTAAAATCGAGTCGATTAGATTTAGAAAATGAAAAATACATTCGTCAAAGAGAGCAATTACAGAATAGAAAAACTGAATTGCTTAATGAGAAAGAACAATTTGATTTAACGTTTAAAGAGTTAAATAGTAAATTTGAATCACTGAAAAAACAGTATGATGAAACTTCATCAGTTTTAAAAGAAAAAGAAGAATTACTTAATAAAGCTTATCAGTTTATTCAACAAACAAAATCAAGAAAAGAAACCCTTGAAGAACTTCAAGAAGATTTTGCTGGTTTTAATCAAGGGGTTAAAGAAATTTTGAAAGCAAGAGGCACTAGATTAGAAGGTATTAAAGGTGCAATTGCTGAACTAATTACAACAAATAAACAATATGAAATTGCTATTGAAATTGCGCTTGGTGCAGCTACACAACAAATTGTTGTTGAAAATGACGAACATGCTAGAAGAGCCATTCAATTTCTAAAGCAACAACGATTAGGCCGAGCTACATTTTTACCAATGAATATTGTGAAAGCACGTTTTGTACCAGCTAATGTTATTGATGGATTAAAAAGAAATCCTTCCTTTATCGGTGTTGCATCATCACTTGTTAATTATTCAAGCGAGTACGAGCAGGTGATTCAAAACTTACTTGGAACAGTTTTAATCGCGCAAGATTTAAAAGGTGCTAATGAATTGGCCAAACTTGTTGGACATCGCTATCGCTTTGTTACGCTTGAAGGTGATGTAGTTAATCCTGGTGGGGCAATGACAGGTGGAGCTGTTCGAACTACGAATTCTTCACTTATTGGAAGACAGCGAGAATTAGAAGAAATTACTGTTAAGCTAAAAGATATGCAAGAGAAAACAAACTTGCTTGAGGATGAAGTACAAACTCTTAAAGCGACAAATCTCGAAAGTTCTTCTAAAGCTCAAAACTTAAATGAAGAAATTCAAAAAGTTCAGCAAACAATTGTTTCAATTATGGAACAACTAAAAAGTATCGAATTTGAAGAAAAAAATATAAACGATGCTTTAGCAATTTATGATTTAGAAATGGGAAGTTCAGCTAGTGATTTATTAAAGATTAAAGACCGACTTGAGGAATTATCATCGTTATATGCGAAAGTGAAAGATGAGATTATTTCAAAAGAGCAAAAGATCAATGAATTAACTGAACGGAAACTAAATCAAAAGGAAATAAAAGATCAATTACAATCGAAGTTAACTAGTCTGAAAATTTCCCTTGCACAAGAAGAGCAAAAGTTAAGTTATAGCAACGAAAGAATTCGCCAGTTTGAAGAAAACTCTATAAAACTAAAGCAACTTCTTGAAGATACGAAGGGAAAAATAATCTTCTTATCAAGTGAACTGATGACGAATGAAAACGGTAAGGAAGAGCTCGAGAATATTATTTCTGATACTCGTATTGAATTTTCAAAAACGACAGAAATTATTTCGAAACGTCGAGAGCAAAGAATTGCTTTTCAAACAGAACTAGAAGATTATGTTCAATCATTAAGAGAAAAGCAACGTCAATATAAGTCACTTTCGGATTTACTAAAACAGCAAGAAGTGAATAGTAATCGACTTGATGTAGAGCTTGAAAATCGTCTTGAACAACTGAATGTAAAGTATATGACTACTTATGAAGCGGCAAAAATGAAGTATACACTAGAAATGACTGTTGAGGATGCAAGGAAACGAGTTAAACTATTAAAGCGTTCAATTGAGGAATTAGGAACTGTAAATATTGGTGCAATTGATGAGTATGAACGAGTATCTGAACGACATGATTTTCTTCAGGAACAAAGAACTGATTTAAATGAAGCAAAAATCACACTTTACAATGTAATTAGTGAGATGGACGAAGAAATGACAAAACGATTCGAAACGAGTTTTAGTGCAATTCGTGAAAAATTCCAAGTCGTCTTTACTCAGTTGTTTGGTGGAGGAAGAGCTGATTTAGTTCTAACAGATGAGCAAAATTTATTGTTAACAGGTGTCGATATTGTTGCACAACCACCAGGTAAAAAGCTTCAAAATTTAGGCTTATTATCAGGCGGCGAACGAGCACTTACGGCAATCGCTCTACTTTTTGCAATTTTACAAGTACGTCCAGTACCTTTCTGTGTACTTGATGAAGTTGAAGCTGCACTAGATGAGGCCAATGTAGCTCGTTTTGCAAAATTCTTGAAATATTTTAGTGAACAAACTCAATTTATTGTTATTACACACCGTAAAGGCACGATGGAAGAATGCGATGTATTATATGGTGTTACAATGCAAGAATATGGAGTTTCTACGCTAGTATCAGTACGTCTGGATGAAGGCGAAGCATTATTATCGAATGGTAATTAGAAAGGATTGAAATTATGAGCTTTTTTAAAAAATTAAAAGAAACAATCTCAAAGCAAACGGAGTCAGTGACTCAAAAATTTAAATCTGGTTTAGAGAAATCTAGAAATAACTTAACAGAAGGGTTAAACGATTTATTTGCAAGATATCGTAAAGTAGATGAAGATTTTTTTGAAGAACTTGAAGAAATTCTAATAATGGCTGATGTTGGTGTAAACACAGTAATGGAGCTAGTAGAGGACTTGAAATTTGAAGTTAAACGAAAAAATATTCAAGATCCAAAAGGTGTACAAGAAGTAATTTCTGAAAAATTAGTTGAATTGTATAAAGGTGATGATTTAACTGAAGATTCATTTAAATTAAATTTAAATCCTGATGGTTTAACAGTTGTATTATTCGTTGGAGTTAACGGAGTAGGAAAAACAACTTCAATTGGTAAAATCGCTCATAAACTTAAAACAGAAGGTAAAAAAGTACTACTTGCTGCTGGAGACACATTTAGAGCTGGAGCAATCGATCAATTAGAAGTTTGGGGAGAACGTGTTGGTGTCGACACAATTAAACAAGGTGAAGGTTCGGACCCAGCTGCAGTAATGTATGATGCGGTTCAAGCTGCTAAAGCTCGTAAAGTTGATGTTTTACTTTGTGACACTGCAGGTCGACTACAAAATAAAGTCAACCTAATGAAAGAACTTGAAAAAGTAAGAAATGTCATTGCTAGAGAGGTACCTGGTGCACCACACGAAGTATTACTAGTAATTGATGCAACTACTGGCCAAAATGGACTTGTACAAGCAAAAACATTCTCTGAAGCAACAAATGTCTCTGGTATCGTCTTAACGAAATTAGATGGTACAGCTAAAGGTGGTATTGTTCTTGCAATCCGAAACGAATTAAAAGTACCAGTAAAATTCGTCGGCCTTGGAGAAAAGATGGACGACCTACAACCATTCCAAGCGGAACAATTTGTATATGGCCTATTTGGAGATTTAATGAATAAAGAAGCATAATTTTAAGAAATGAAGTGGATCTGTTTTAATTGAAAGATAGATCCACTTTTTTTAATTGTGTTACTAGAAAGAGTGATAACACGATGCTGGAGTGAACGAAAAGGCCCGCGAAATTGTTTTTTAATATTCGTCAAGTAAAAAACTTGACAGATATTTGTGTATTAGGTAAACTAGCATATGTAAAGGCAATTCACTTAACAAAGGAGTGATAGTTTTGGCAGATCATACAATGTTAGATAAGACGATGAGGATCAATTATCTATATGATTTTTATCATTCTCTTTTAACTCCTAAACAACAAAGTTATATGTCATTATATTATTTGGATGACTATTCTTTAGGTGAGATTGCGGAAGAGTTTAACATTAGTAGACAGGCGGTTTATGATAATATAAAACGTACTGAAGCTATGTTAGAAGAATATGAAGAGAAATTATTACTTCTAAAAAAATTTCAACAACGAAATGAACTTTTAAATCATTTGAAAACTGATGCCAAAAAAGGTAAAGTTGTAGATGACGAGTTTCTTCGAGTAATCGATGCGTTAGAGAAATTAGAATAATAAGGAGGACGGTTTTATGGCATTTGAAGGATTAGCCGACCGACTTCAAAAGACATTACAAAAGGTTCGAGGCAAAGGTAAAGTATCTGAATCTGATGTCAAGGAAATGATGAGAGAAGTACGTCTTGCTTTACTTGAGGCGGATGTTAACTTTAAAGTTGTTAAAGATTTTGTGAAACGTGTTTCTGAACGAGCTGTTGGACAAGAAGTATTACAAAGCTTAACGCCTGGTCAACATGTTGTAAAGGTAGTTCAAGAAGAACTAACCGCATTAATGGGTGGAGAACAAAGCAAAATTGCTGTTGCAAATCGCCCGCCGACTGTTATTATGATGGTTGGTTTACAAGGTGCTGGTAAAACAACAACGACTGGTAAATTAGCGAATTTACTTCGAAAAAAGTACAATCGTAAGCCACTTTTAGTTGCAGCAGATATTTATCGTCCTGCCGCGATTAAACAGCTACAAACATTAGGTAAGCAATTAGATTTGCCAGTATTTTCATTAGGAGATCAAGTAAGTCCAGTTGAAATTGCAAAACAAGCGATTCAACACGCTAAGGATGAACATCATGACTATGTCCTAATTGATACGGCTGGTCGTTTACATATTGACGAAGGTTTAATGGAAGAACTTGCACAAATTAAAGAACTTTCAAAACCTGAAGAAATCTTCCTAGTTGTTGATGCAATGACAGGACAAGATGCAGTCAATGTGGCACAAAGCTTTAATGATCAATTAGGTTTAACTGGAGTCGTTTTGACAAAGCTTGATGGCGATACTCGTGGTGGTGCAGCATTATCAATTCGTGCTGTTACAAATACGCCTATAAAATTTGTTGGACTTGGTGAAAAACTAGATGCAATTGAGCCGTTTCATCCAGAACGAATGGCATCACGTATACTAGGAATGGGTGATGTGCTTACATTAATTGAAAAAGCACAAGAAAACGTAGACCAAGAAAAAGCAAAAGAAATGGAACAAAAATTAAGAAATGCATCCTTTACTTTAGATGATTTCTTAGACCAACTTTCTCAAGTAAAAAAAATGGGACCACTTGGTGATATTTTAAAAATGATGCCAGGTGCAAACAAAATTAAAGGATTGAATGATCTGCAAATTGACGATAAACAAATCGCTCATGTAGAGGCAATTATTCAATCGATGACAAAGCAGGAAAAGCTTACACCAGATATCATTAATTCTAGTCGCAGAAAGCGAATAGCTAGAGGTTCTGGTCGCCCTGTACAAGAAATAAACCGTTTATTAAAACAGTTTGAAGAAATGAAAAAAATGATGAAAATGATGGGTGGCATGCAAAAAGGGAAGAAGAAAGGTTTTAAATTTCCGGGCTTATTCTAACCTATTTGTATAATTTTCCAACATTTAAACATCATTTTATAAAAAATTATGCTGTTAAGAAATTTTACTTTACAAACAGTATTGGTTTTTGATAATATATAAATCGTTGTAAATATTTTCGGAGGTGCTTTAAAAATGGCAGTTAAAATTCGTTTAAAACGTATGGGAGCTAAAAAATCTCCTTTTTACCGTGTAGTAGTAGCAGACGCTCGTTCTCCTCGTGATGGACGTTTCATCGAGGAAATTGGAACTTACAATCCAGTTGCTCAACCAGCTGAAATCAAAATTAACGAAGAAGCAGCATTAAAATGGTTAGGAACAGGTGCTAAACCATCTGATACAGTTCGTAACTTATTCTCTAAAGCTGGTATCTTAGAGAAATTCCACAACGCTCGCAACGGCAAGTAATGATGGAAAAAAAGATGAATACACTCATAAATGCAATTGTTTCAAGTCTTGTAGATCATCCAGAGGATATTTCACTTCAAGTAAAAGAAGATGAGAACAATCTATTCTTTCATTTACAGGTAAACCCTGAAGATGCTGGTAGAGTGATTGGCAAACATGGTAAAATTGCTAAAGCGATTCGTACGGTTGTATATGCAGCAAGTAATGAACACGCAAAACGTATTCACCTAGATATTCAGTAAATGTAAAACGGTCCTTGGCTATTGCTAAGGGCCGTTTTCAACATTACAGAGATTTACAGGAAAGTCCAATATAAAGTGGTGTGGTAGTCCCTATTGATGAATAGATAGATGTAAGTCCTTTGGGAAGAAGTAGCTTTTGATGCTTTAATAACTTTAAGTTATACTAGGTATTAAGCAATTGTCTTAAGAGACTAAGGACTTTAGGGTAGACATATATACAATCTAAATGGTCAAACTAATCATGAACATAGAAATTTTAATTTAGAGGTAAAAAAATGAAAAAATATTTAAATGTCGGAAAAATTGTAAATACACATGGCGTTCGTGGAGAGGTTCGCGTCATTTCAAGAACTGATTTTCCAGAAAAACGCTATGTAAAAGGTAATACACTTTATTTCTTTAAAGAAAACGATTCGACACCAATTGAATTAATCGTAACAAGTCATCGTGTACATAAAAATTTTGATTTACTTACATTTGAAGGGTATGATTCTTTAAACGATGTAGAACCACTTAAAAATGGGATTTTAAAGATTACTGAAGATCAATTACACAAACTAGATAAAAATGAATATTATTACCATGAAATCATTGGTTGCGTTGTTGAGACAGTTGATGGAGAAGAAATCGGAAAAATAAAAGAAATATTATCCCCAGGTGCAAATGATGTTTGGGTTATTCAAAGAAAAGGTCAAAAAGATGCCCTTATTCCTTACATTGAGCAAATTGTGAAAGAAATAGATGTGACGAATAAAAAAGTTAAAATTGAAGTAATGGAAGGTCTATTATGATGAAATTAGACTTTTTAACCCTTTTCCCAGAAATGTTTGAAGGAGTTTTAAATTCTTCTATTTTAAAAAAAGCACAGGAAAAAGAGGCTGTTGTGTTTCGTTGTGTAAATTTTAGAGATTTCTCTACGAATAAACATTCGAATGTTGATGACTATCCATATGGTGGCGGTGCAGGTATGGTACTAGCTCCACAACCGATTTTTGATGCAGTTGATGAATTAGTATCAAAAAGTGAAAATAAGCCAAGAGTAGTCCTTCTATGCCCTCAAGGAGAACGATTTACTCAACGTAAAGCTGAAGAGCTTGCTAAAGAGGAGCACTTAATCTTTATTTGTGGACATTATGAAGGCTATGATGAACGAATTCGTGAACATGTAGTAACGGATGAAATCTCAATTGGAGATTATGTTCTAACAGGTGGAGAACTTGGTGCCATGGTAATTGCTGATAGCGTTGTTCGCTTATTACCTGGAGTACTTGGTAATACGACTTCAAAAATTGAAGATTCTTTTAGTACAGGTTTATTGGAGCATCCTCATTACACAAGACCTGCTGATTTTAGAGGTCATAAAGTACCTGATGTTTTATTATCTGGAAACCATGCTCTAATCGAAGAATGGCGAACAAAACAATCTTTTAAACGAACGATCACGCGTCGTCCAGATTTGCTTGAAAATTATTCTCTTTCTAAAAAAGAATCAAAATGGATGGATGAAGTAAAAGAAGAATTAAAACAAGAAAACTAGTTGCGTGAAATAATAGAATATGTTAATATAATTTGTGGCTTGAGTAAATACTTAAGCCTTTATTCTCGGTGTTCCGCTGCGAGTCATTAAAATCTTGTAAGAGCATCGGTTGGAAAAGGAGAGCATAATTATGCAAAATTTAATCAACGAAATTACAAAAGAACAACTAAGAACTGACTTACCAGCATTCCGTCCTGGTGATACTGTACGAGTTCACGTTAAAGTTGTTGAGGGTACTCGTGAGCGTATCCAATTATTCGAAGGTGTAGTTATTAAACGTCGTGGTGGCGGAATTAGCGAAACTTTCACAGTTCGTAAAATTTCTTACGGTGTTGGTGTTGAACGTACGTTCCCAATCCACACTCCAAAAATTGCTAAGTTAGACCTTGTTCGTCGCGGTAAAGTACGTCGTGCTAAACTTTACTACTTACGTGCACTTACTGGTAAAAAAGCAAGAATTAAAGAACTTCGATAGTCTTTTGAAAGGAGCTTGTATAAAACAAGCTCCTTTTTTTCCAATATCTGTAGATTATGGTTAGAATAAAAAGTAAAATAGAATACATAAATAACGTTATTAACTTTAACTGGTTAAACTTCTAAACGTATGGTTATAAAATGGAGGGATTAGGTTGAAAGAAAGCAACAGTGGTGGAATTTGGGAATTAGTTAAAACAATTTTTATTGCGCTTGTACTTGCACTTGGTATTCGAACATTCCTTTTTACACCGGTTTTAGTTGACGGTATCTCAATGATGCCAACACTACAAGATCAAAGTAGAATGATTGTAAATAAGATCGTATACAAACTACATGAACCTAGACGTTTTGATATTGTTGTCTTCCATGCTACAAAGGAAAAAGATTATATTAAACGAGTTATTGGCTTACCTGGTGATACTGTAGAATATAAAAATGATGTCCTATATGTTAACGGTAAACCGTATAAAGAACCATATTTGAACGAATATAAAAAAGAAACAACAGATGGTCCTCTAACGGAAGACTTTAAATTAGAAGAGATTACGGGTAGAAAAACAGTTCCTAAAGGACAAGTATTCGTTTTAGGAGATAACCGTCGATTAAGTAAAGATAGTCGTATTATCGGAACAGTTAGTCAAAAAGAAATTTTAGGCCGAGCAAGTTTTGTATTTTGGCCATTATCTGAGGTTGAATTGGCGAAATAAAAGCCAAGTTAATCTTGATTATTTAATGTATAAGAAGGTGGCAACATGACGATTCAATGGTTTCCTGGCCATATGGCAAAAGCTAGAAGACAAGTAACTGAAAAACTTTCATTAATTGATGTTGTAATAGAATTAGCGGATGCAAGGGTACCGGCAGCTTCTAGAAATCCAATGATCGATGAAATAATTTCCAATAAACCAAGATTGCTTCTGTTAAATAAAGCGGATTTAGCAGATCCAAGAATTACTCAGCAATGGTTAGCTCATTATGAAAAACAAGGCGTAATGGCAATTGCGATTGATGCAGCATCTGGACAAGGATTAAAAGCAATTATTTCTTCTTGTGAAATACTTGTAAAAGAGAAGTTCGATAAAATGAGAGCAAAGGGGATTAAGCCTCGCGCAATTCGAGCATTAATTGTTGGAATCCCTAATGTTGGTAAATCAACTTTAATCAATAAGCTTGCACGAAAAAATATTGCCAAAACTGGTGACCGTCCAGGTGTAACGCAAGCACAACAGTGGATAAAAGTAGGAAAAGAAATTGAACTGCTTGATACACCGGGTATATTGTGGCCTAAATTTGAAGATCCACTTGTAGGTCTTCGTTTAGCGACTACAGGAGCAATTAAAGATAGTATCATTAATCTACAAGAAGTAATGATTTACGCGATTAAATATTTAAGAGAGTTTTATCCAAATGTATTAAAAGAAAGATACGACATGAATGAGGAAGTTTTATTTTCTGAAGAAGTCGTCGATATTTTTGATCATATTGGAAAGAAACGTGGATTACTTATGTCAGGCGGATTTGTTGATTATGATAAAACAGCTGATTTGTTTTTAAGAGAGCTAAGAGCGGGTAAATTAGGAAGATTATCTTTTGAAAATCCATCAATGCTCGAAGTGACTGATGAAATAGTAGAAGAAAGTGCGCAAGAATAAGCGTACTTTCTTCTTTTTTAATGAAATCGGGTAGTCCCAACTTAAACATGTGTATAAAAGGAGTTCGAAATTATGTCTCTGAAAATAGATGAAATAAAAAATATACTAAGTGAACTAACTGATCCAACGAATGAACTCTTAAAAGAATTTGAAAGTGATCAAAGGATTGGTGTACAAAAACTAGTAGCTAGATGGTATAAAGAGCAAGAAAAAAGAGATTTAGAGAGGAAGAAATTCCTTAAAATGATGGAATATGAACAGAATTTATATAGCCAAAATATAAAGTTAATTGCAGGAGTAGATGAAGTTGGTAGAGGTCCTTTAGCCGGTCCTGTTGTAGCAGCGGCAGTTATTTTAGCCGAAAATACGGAGTTAATTGGATTAGATGATTCAAAAAAATTATCTAAAGAGAAAAGACAGTATTTCGTTAAGCGGATTAAAGAGGAAGCCATTTCTTATGGGGTTGGTATGGCCAGTTCAACTGAAATTGATGAAATTAATATTTATGAAGCAACTAAATTAGCGATGAGACGTGCGATCGAACAACTTACTCATCCGCCTGAACATTTATTAATAGATGCAATGAAACTACCGCTAGATATTTCTCAAACATCAATCATAAAGGGCGATGCAACAAGCATCAGTATAGCAGCTGCATCTGTACTTGCAAAAGAAACAAGGGATTCTATCATGTGCGAACTTAGTTTAAAGCATCCAAATTACGGATTCGATAAACATATGGGATATGGCACAAAAGAACATCTAAAAGCGATCGATGAGCATGGAATTATAAATGAACATAGAAGATCCTTTGCACCAATAAAAGAAAAAGTTAGTTTGTAAATGATACATCAAAATACTAAAGTGGTCTAAAATATAATCGATTAACGACGTTTAATGTTACATAAGATTCTAGGTTTATGTTAAGTAGATAACTGAATTGAAATAATATAACCTACAATCAAAATGATGTGAACTGTCGTTAATCTTTTTTTTAAAATGGTAAAAATAAATTATTGGAAAAATAATATTGTAATATGATAAACTACATTAACTATTGTATATGAAAGGGTTTTCTATATAAAAACATAGAATATTTAATTCTTTTCTACTAAAGTATTTACAGTATATTCTGTAAGAGATACAATAGGGATGTGTTTTAATTTGTCTTGTTCTAAAAGGGGAGGATGGATCATGAATATCCATGAGTATCAAGGGAAAGAAATCCTACGAAGCTATGGCGTAAAAGTACCAAACGGGAAAGTTGCATTTACAGTTGAAGAAGCAGTAGAAGCAGCTAAAGAATTAGGTACAGCTGTATGCGTAGTAAAAGCTCAAATTCACGCTGGTGGCCGCGGTAAAGCGGGTGGCGTAAAAGTAGCGAAAAATTTAGATGAAGTAAATACATATGCTAGTGAAATTCTAGGTAAAGTATTAGTTACTCATCAAACTGGACCAGAAGGTAAGGAAGTTAAGCGCTTACTTATCGAAGAAGGCTGCGATATTAAAAAAGAATATTATGTTGGTTTAGTTTTAGACCGCGCTACTTCACAAGTTGTATTAATGGCTTCTGAAGAAGGTGGAACTGAAATTGAAGAAGTAGCTGAAAAAACACCTGAAAAAATCTTTAAAGAGTATATTGATCCAGCAGTAGGTTTACAAGGCTTCCAAGCTCGTCGTATTGCGTTTAATATCAATATTCCAAGCAACTTAGTAAACAAAGCAGTTAAGTTCATGATGGGCTTATATACTGCGTTTATCGAAAAAGATTGCTCAATCGCTGAAATTAACCCATTAGTCGTTACAGGTGATGGAGAAGTAATGGCATTAGATGCAAAGTTAAACTTTGACTCAAATGCTCTATATCGTCATGCAGACATTTTAGCTTACCGTGACTTAGAAGAAGAAGATCCAAAAGAAATCGAAGCTTCTAAGTATGACTTAAACTATATTTCTTTATACGGAAATATCGGATGTATGGTTAATGGTGCTGGTCTAGCAATGGCTACAATGGATATCATTAAACACTACGGTGGAGATCCGGCTAACTTCCTTGATGTTGGGGGCGGTGCTACAGCTGAGAAAGTTACAGAAGCGTTTAAAATCATCCTTTCTGACCAAAATGTTAAAGGAATTTTCGTTAATATCTTCGGTGGAATCATGAAATGTGATGTGATTGCTGAAGGTGTAATTGAAGCAACTAAACAAGTTGGTTTACACTTACCATTAGTAGTTCGTTTAGAAGGAACGAATGTTGAATTAGGTAAGAAGATTCTTAATGAGTCAGGCTTAAACATTGTTGCAGCAGATTCAATGGCGGATGGCGCTGAAAAAATCGTTGCACTTGTAGGCTAAGAAAGGGAGGATAAAAATGAGCGTATTCATTAATAAAGATACAAAAGTCATTGTACAAGGTATAACTGGTTCACAAGGCTTATTCCATACTACTCAAATGTTAGAGTATGGTACTAAAATCGTTGGTGGTGTAACTCCTGGTAAAGGTGGAACTGACATTGCTGGCGTTCCTGTATTCAATACAGTTAAAGATGCAGTTGATGCTACTGGTGCTAATGCATCTGTCATCTACGTACCACCAGCATTTGCTGCTGATGCAATCATGGAAGCAGTTGATGCAGAATTAGATATCGCAATTTGTATTACAGAAGGTATTCCAGTACTTGATATGGTAAAAGTTAAAAAGTACATGGAAGGCAAAAAGACTAGATTAGTTGGTCCTAACTGTCCTGGTGTTATCACTCCTGATGAGTGTAAAATTGGTATCATGCCTGGTTACATTCATAAAAAAGGTCATGTAGGGATCGTATCACGTTCTGGTAC
Organism: Bacillus sp. AFS055030; assembly: GCF_002574545.1. Taxonomy (GTDB): domain Bacteria; phylum Bacillota; class Bacilli; order Bacillales; family Bacillaceae_G; genus Gottfriedia. The sequence continues at coordinate 188,296 of NZ_NUGT01000080.1, read as the reverse complement.
ATTAACATATGAGGCTGTACATCAATTAACTCAAGCTGGTATTGGTCAATCTACAGCTGTAGGTATTGGTGGAGACCCTGTAAATGGAACAAACTTCATCGATGTATTAAAAGCATTCAATGAAGACCCAGAAACTTATGCAGTTATTATGATTGGTGAAATCGGTGGAACTGCAGAAGAAGAAGCTGCTGAGTGGGTACAAGCTAATATGGCTAAACCAGTAGTAGGTTTCATTGGTGGTCAAACAGCTCCAGAAGGCAAACGTATGGGACACGCTGGTGCAATCATCGCAGGCGGTAAAGGTACTGCTAAAGAGAAAATGGCTACAATGGAAAGCTGTGGTATTAAAGTTGCACTTACTCCTGCAGTAATGGGTGAAACTTTAATTGGTGTATTAAAAGAGCGTGGCTTATATGAACAATGTAAGACACATGAAGCTTTAGTATAAGCATCATAATGATTAAATTAGTAAGCCTCCAATAGGAGGCTTGCTTATTGTTAATATGGTTTAAAAATAGGATGATTAGACTTAAGTGTAATCACTTGTCTTTCGATGGGGCGGAATTACCTTTTGAAGGTAATTGGCACCACTCTTAAGAAGCTAGTCTAGGTAGCCTCCAAATCGGGGGCTACTTTCCATATTTAGAAAGGGTGAATTCATGAAAAATAAAATCCGACTTATTCATTTACATCATTTTTTATTCGAAAACTATCAAGCCATGAAGAAGATTCTTCACTATGATCCAAATTTAGAAAACCTCTATCAATATTCACCTTCTACATTTAAAACTACATTTCAAATGACTTCTAAAGCCGCAAAAATACTATATAATCAACTTCATTCAACTTCCATTTTTGATATCTTAAAAGAAAGCTATAAAAAAAATATAAAAATTATTACTATTTATGATGATCTATATCCTGATCTGTTAAGAGAAATATGTGACCCACCGTTTGTATTATATTTAAAAGGAAATCAAAATATCCTTTATGAACCATTTAGGATAAGTATAATTGGAGCTAGAAAACCAACTTTATTTGCGAAAATTATTTGTGATTCATTCATGTTAGATCTAATAAGAGAAAAATGTGTTATTGTTAGTGGAATGGCATCCGGATGTGATTCAATTGCACATAATTCAGCAATTTTTCACAACGGAACAACGATTGCAGTTGTCGGATGTGGGTTAGACTATATTTATCCGAAAGAAAACATTAACTTATTTAATGAATTGGCTATAAATCATTTGGTGATTAGTGAATATCCATATTATATTAGACCAGAAAAAAGATACTTTCCTAGAAGAAATAGAATTATTGCTGGGTTATCAAAAGGATTAATAGTTTTAGAAGCTAAGGAAAAGAGCGGAACGATGATTACTGCAAATTTTGCAATTCAATATAATAGGGAGGTATTTGCAGTGCCAGGTCCGATTATAATGGAAGAATATGAAGGAAATCATCGATTAATTCAGGATGGAGCGAAATTAATTACATGTACAAATGATATTTTAGAGGAATTTCAGGAATATACTAAAAAATAAAAAAATATGTTTATATTACAAAATATTGACAATACTAATGCAACTTGTGTTATTTTATATCTAAATAAAATTTGACTAATGTATAGAATAAACTATACAATTTGAAATTGTATGAAGGAAAATCAAAAATTTAAATTGAACTCTTCTTATTATGAATCTATTTAAGAATACATAGGAATAAAAGAAAGAAATAAGGAATACAGAGAGTAATGAATAGGAAACTCTCGGGAGGCTTAAAAAATGGCAGAAAATTTAGTTATAGTGGAGTCCCCTTCAAAGGCTAAAACAATAGAAAAGTATTTAGGTAAAAAATTCAAAGTAATCGCATCAATGGGACATGTTCGAGATCTACCTAAAAGCCAGATGGGGATTGAAATAGAAAACGATTACACCCCGAAATACATAACAATCCGAGGTAAAGGTCCAGTTTTAAAGGATTTAAGATCTGCTGCGAAAAAAGCAAAAAAAATCTATCTAGCAGCCGATCCAGATCGTGAAGGTGAAGCAATCGCGTGGCATATTGCAAATACACTTAATATCGATACTTCTTCGGATTGTCGTGTCGTGTTTAATGAAATAACAAAAGATGCTATTAAAGAGTCTTTTAAAAAACCTAGACCGATTAATATGAACTTAGTAGATGCCCAGCAAGCAAGACGTGTACTAGATCGTCTAGTAGGGTATAACATCAGCCCATTATTATGGAAGAAAGTGAAAAAGGGTTTAAGTGCTGGTCGAGTTCAATCTGTCGCTCTAAGACTGATTATCGAACGAGAAAAAGAGATTGAAAGCTTCCAACCTGAAGAATATTGGACAATTAAAAGTAAAGCTTTAACAAAGAAAGAAACATTTGATACAAATTTTTACGGTGTTAATGGTAAAAAAGTGGAATTGAATTCTGAAACTGATGTAAATAATGTTTTATCACAAATTAAAGGTGATCACTTTGAAGTTCAAAGTGTTACTAGAAAAGAACGTAGACGTAATCCAGCAACTGCCTTTACTACTTCCTTACTACAGCAAGAAGCGGCTAGAAAATTAAATATGCGTGCAAAGAAAACGATGATGATTGCACAACAATTATATGAAGGAATTTCCCTAGGTAGTGGTGGACAGGTTGGATTAATCACTTATATGAGAACTGATTCAACTAGAATATCCGACGTTGCAGCTGAGGAAGCAAAATCATATATAATTGATACTTATGGTGCAGATTTTGTTGCTACAAATAAAAAAAATGAAAAAAAATCAGATAAAGTACAAGATGCACATGAAGCAATCAGACCAACGTCAACTTTACGTTCGCCTGATACAATCAAAGCACATGTTAGCCGTGATCAATATCGACTTTATAAATTAATATGGGAGCGATTTGTAGCAAGTCAAATGGCACCAGCAATACTAGATACGGTTAAAGTTGACTTAATTAATAATGATGTAATATTTAGAGCTAATGGGTCAGTAGTTAAATTCCCAGGATTTATGAAAGTGTATATTGAAAGTAATGATGATGGAACAGAAGAAAAAGACCGTATCCTTCCACCGTTAGCTGAAGGGGAAAAAGTTAAATTAGAAGAGTTATTACCTGAACAACATTTTACTCAACCACCTCCACGTTACACGGAAGCTAGATTAGTAAAAACTCTTGAAGAATTAGGAATAGGTCGACCATCAACATATGTACCAACTTTAGAAACGATCCAGAAACGTGGATATGTTTCACTTGATAATAAACGGTTTGTACCTACTGAACTAGGTCAAATAGTATTTGATTTAGTTGTTGAGTTTTTCCCAGAAGTAATTAATATTGAGTTTACGGTTCAAATGGAAGGTGACCTTGATAAAATTGAAGAAGGTGATGTGAATTGGATTCAAATTATCGATCAATTTTATAGAGGTTTTGAAAAGCATTTAGAAATAGCTGAGAAAGAAATGCAAAAAGTTGAAATACGAGATGAACCTGCTGGTGAAGACTGTGAAGTATGTGGAAGCCCTATGGTATTTAAAATGGGCAGATATGGTAAGTTCATGGCGTGTTCAAACTTCCCTGATTGCAGAAATACAAAAGCAATCGTAAAAGACATTGGTGTTAAATGTCCTACATGTAAAGATGGAAATATCATTGAACGTAAATCGAAAAAGAATCGAATCTTTTATGGATGCACGAACTATCCGGAATGTGAATTCCTATCATGGGATAAGCCAATTGCGAGACCATGTCCGAAATGTGAAAACTTATTGGTAGAAAAGAAAATGAAAAAAGGTATTCAAGTACAATGCGTATCATGTGACTATAAAGAGGATCAACAAGTGTAAGCATTTAATTTATTCATTTTTGACTGCCATAACATTCGTTTTCTTCTGTTACTTCGCCAGTTTTTAGCGGTGTTCATTACACTTTTATGTAACATTGCTTTACAACTGGCTTCATTCCACAGAAGACAAGTGATTGCAATTAGTCAAAAAATTAAATTTAAGGAACTTTGTCTAATACATGTGTGAGCAATTTATTTGCTCACTTTTACTTTTCATATCAACTTTCTTTTAATTAAGAAATCATTAAGACTAAAACGATAAAATATTATTACGTAATTTTGAATGAATCAGCGTAGAAGGAGTTAACAATGAAAGAACAATTTATTAATGTAATTGGAGCAGGTTTAGCAGGAAGCGAGGCTGCTTATCAAATTGCAAAAAGAGGAATTAAAGTACATTTATATGAGATGAGACCAGTTAGACAAACACCGGCTCATCATACTGACAAGTTTGCTGAGTTAGTGTGTAGTAATTCACTAAGAGCGAATACATTAACAAACGCTGTAGGTGTATTAAAAGAGGAAATGAGAAGATTAGATTCAGTAATTATTCGATCTGCTGATGAGTGCGCTGTACCAGCAGGTGGTGCCTTAGCTGTAGACCGACATGAGTTTGCTAGCCGTGTTACTGAATATGTAAAAAATCATCCAAACGTCATTGTTCACAATGAAGAGATGACTAAAATTCCTGAAGGACCAACTGTCATCGCAACTGGACCTTTAACTTCACCTGAGTTATCACAGCAATTAAAAGAATTGACTGGTGAAGATTATTTCTATTTTTATGATGCAGCGGCTCCAATTGTTGAAAAAGAAAGTATTGACTTAAATAAAGTGTATTTAAAATCAAGATATGATAAAGGTGAAGCAGCTTACTTAAATTGCCCAATGACAGAAGAGGAATTTGATCGTTTTTATGAGGCATTAACTACAGCAGAAACAGTTCCTTTAAAAGAATTTGAAAAAGAGATTTTCTTTGAAGGCTGTATGCCAGTTGAAGTAATGGCTAAACGTGGAAAACAAACATTATTATTTGGACCAATGAAACCAGTAGGCTTAGAGGATCCTAAAACAGGAAAGACGCCATATGCGGTCGTACAACTACGTCAAGATGACAGTGCCGGTACACTTTATAATATTGTAGGCTTCCAAACACATTTAAAATGGGGTCCTCAAAAAGAAGTACTACAATTAATTCCAGGTCTTGAGAATGCAGAAATTGTGCGCTATGGTGTAATGCACAGAAATACTTTTATTAACTCACCAAAACTATTAGAGCCAACATACAAATTTAAAGGCCGTGATGATTTATTCTTTGCAGGCCAAATGACAGGTGTAGAAGGGTATGTAGAATCTGCAGCATCTGGTTTAGTAGCGGGAATAAATGCAGCTAGATTCGTAATGGAGAAAGAGTTGGTCGTATTCCCAGCAGAAACTGCAATTGGAAGTATGGCGAATTATATAACGACAACAAGTGAAAAACACTTCCAACCTATGAATGCGAACTTCGGTCTTTTCCCTAGACTTGATGTCAAAATTAAAAGAAAACAAGAACGATATGAAGCTTATGCAAACCGTGCATTAGAATCAATTATGAATTTTGTAGAATGTTAAGAAAATAAATTGCAAATAGCTACTTAATATGTTAGTATGTAGTGGCTTGTGAGGAGAATTTACCTTGAATATTAAAATATTGTGTCAATTATTCATTCAGTATTTACAATTAGAGAAAAACTCTTCACAATACACATTAAATAGTTATAAAAAAATTGTTGAACAATTTCTAGTTTTTATGGAACAACAATCCATTATTTCATTTTCTTCAGTTACTTATTCTGATGTTCGTCTCTATTTAACAACTTTGCATGACAAACAGCTATCAAGACGTACGATCTCAAAGCATATTTCTTGTTTAAGAAGTTTCTATCGCTTTCTTATGAGAGAAAATGAAGCAAAAGAGAATCCTTTTGTTTTAGCGTCACTTCCTAAAAAAGAAACGATGATACCAAGGTTTTTATATAAGGAAGAACTTGAAAAACTATTTAAGATTAGCGATCTAGATACGGAACTTGGACAAAGAAATCAAGCTCTTTTAGAATTGCTTTATGCTACCGGAATCCGAGTAAGCGAATGCTGTAATTTGAAATTAAAAGACATAGATTTTCAAATTGGGACTATTTTAGTAACAGGCAAAGGGAATAAACAGCGGTATATTCCCTTTGGCAGTTATGCAGAAAAAGCTCTTCATACATATATAGAAGATGGCCGAAATAGACTGATAGTAGCTAACAAGCAAATGAATGACGATCTTTTTTTAAATCACCGTGGTACAAAACTATCGACTAGAGGAGTCCGTGGTATATTAGAAAAAATGATCAAAGATACTTCATTGACTAATGAAATCTATCCACATATGTTAAGGCATACCTTTGCTACGCATATGCTTGATAACGGTGCTGATATTCGAAGTGTTCAAGAATTACTTGGACATGAGAATTTATCAACTACTCAAATCTATACACATGTAACGAAGGAAAGATTACAAAAAGTATACAATTTACATCATCCTAGAGCATAAATTCGCTCAATTTTAGAAATTAATCAACATTTCTAAGGAGGATTCACATGTCCAATTTTCATGCTACAACGATTTTTGCGATCAGACATAATGGAAAAAGTGCTATGGCTGGTGATGGCCAAGTAACTTTTGGAAATGCAGTAGTTATGAAGCATACTGCAAGAAAAGTTAGGAAGCTTTTTAATGGAAAAGTTTTAGCTGGTTTTGCAGGATCTGTTGCAGATGCATTTACTTTATTCGAACTTTTTGAAGGCAAGTTAGTTGAATATAATGGGAATATTCAACGAGCTGCTGTTGAATTAGCAAAAAAATGGAGAACAGATCGAGTATTACATAAGCTTGAAGCATTGCTAATTGTAATGGATCATAATTCATTATTATTAATTTCTGGTACTGGTGAAGTAATTGAACCTGACGATGGAATTCTTGCAATTGGTTCTGGAGGGAATTATGCCCTTGCAGCAGGCCGTGCACTAAAGGAAAACGCAGGGGAAAGTCTTTCAGCAAAACAAATTGCATATGCTAGTTTAAAAACTGCAAGTGATATTTGTGTGTATACGAACGGAAATATAATTTTAGAAGAATTAGAATAGGAGAGTGTATTATGAGTACTTCTTTCACGCCTCGTCAAATTGTTGAAAAACTTGATCAATATATTGTTGGACAGCAACAAGCGAAAAAAGCAGTAGCAATTGCACTCAGAAATCGATATCGTAGAAGTTTACTTGAAGAATCATTCCGTGATGAAATTTCACCAAAAAACATTTTAATGATTGGTCCAACAGGTGTTGGTAAAACAGAAATTGCTAGAAGAATGGCAAAACTAGTTGGTGCCCCATTTATTAAAGTGGAAGCTACTAAATTTACAGAAGTTGGTTACGTTGGTAGAGATGTAGAATCAATGGTTCGAGATTTAATCCAAACGTCTATTCGAATTGTAAAAGAAGAGCGAATGAATAAAGTGAAAGATCAAGCTGAAAAAAATGCGAATCAAAGATTAGTCAAACTTCTAGCACCGAGTACAAAAAAGCAAACTTCATTCAAAAACCCACTTGAGATGCTTTTTAATCAAGATTCACAAAACTCGAATGCTGAGCAAGAAGAGAATGATACAGAATTAACATCAAAAAGAAGAAATATAGAATTTCAACTATTATCTGGAAAACTAGAAGAAGATCTTGTGTCTATTGAAGTAGAGCAACAACAAGCTCCGATGCTAGATTTTATGCAAGGAACTGGGATGGAACAAATGGGAATGAACTTCCAGGAGTCATTAGGTAGTCTATTTCCAAAGAAAACTAAAAAAAGAAAGCTTCCTGTTAAAGAAGCTCGTAAGATTTTAACGAATGAAGAAGCTCAGAAATTAATTGATATGGATGAAGTAACACAAGAAGCAGTTTATAGGGCTGAGCAATTAGGTATTATTTTCATTGACGAAATTGATAAGATTGCAAGTAAGCAAAACTCTACTCAAGATGTTTCAAGAGAGGGCGTACAAAGGGATATCTTACCAATCGTTGAAGGAAGTACAGTTGTGACAAAATATGGACCGGTTAAAACAGATCATATCCTATTTATTGCAGCTGGTGCATTTCATATTTCGAAGCCTTCAGACTTAATACCTGAATTACAAGGTCGCTTCCCAATTCGTGTAGAATTAGCGAAATTATCTGTTGAAGATTTTGTTCGTATTTTAGTTGAGCCTGATTTTTCAATTATTAAACAATATAAAGCTTTATTGTCTACAGAAGGTATACAAATCGAATTTTCTGACGATGCTATACGTAGAATAGCAGAAATAGCATTTGAAGTTAATCAGACTACAGACAACATAGGCGCAAGAAGATTGCATACGATTATGGAAAAACTACTTGAAGACCTATCGTTTGAAGCTTCTGAAATTCAAATGGGAACAATTAAGATTACTCCACAATATGTAAATGAAAAGCTAGCAAATATTGCAAAAGATAAAGATATAAGTCAATTCATTTTATGATTTAAGAACACTTTTGAATTCAGCCATTAGAATACAAAAGTAGTTCATAGGAAACGTACAATTAAATAGGAGGCATTTAGAAAGATGCAATTATTAGACAAAACAAGAAAGATTAATAAGTTATTACAACAATCTGCAGGTAAGCCAGTAAACTTTAAAGAAATGGCAGATACATTAGAAGAAGTTATTGAATCAAATGTATTTATTTTAAGTCGTAAAGGGAAATTATTAGGTTACGGTCTTCACCAAAAAATCGAAAATGAACGTATGCAAAAAATGTTCGCCGATCGCCAATTCCCTGAAGAATATACACAAAACCTATTTAATATTAATGAAACATCATCAAATATCGACATCCACAGTGAGCACACTGCATTCCCAGTTGAAAATAAAGATTTATTTGCTGGTGGATTAACAACTATCGTACCGATTATCGGTGGTGGTGAGCGTTTAGGTACTCTTGTTTTAGCTCGAATTAATCAAGATTTTGAAAATGATGATTTAATCTTAGCTGAATACGGCGCTACAGTAGTTGGTATGGAAATTCTACGTGAAAAAGCAGAAGAAATTGAAGAAGAAGCTAGAAGTAAAGCTGTTGTACAAATGGCTATTTCATCACTTTCTTATAGCGAATTAGAAGCGATTGAACATATTTTTGAAGAATTAAATGGCTATGAAGGCTTATTAGTAGCAAGTAAAATTGCTGATCGAGTAGGAATTACAAGATCTGTTATCGTAAATGCACTACGTAAATTAGAAAGTGCTGGCGTTATCGAGTCTAGATCACTTGGAATGAAAGGTACTTATATTAAAGTACTAAATGATAAGTTCTTATTAGAGTTAGAGAAATTAAAATCTAACTAATTAAGAAAGTCACTTCTTTAATAGGACTACATTAAGTTGAACCTTTTCTCAATGCATAATTGGGAAAAGGTTTTTTGTTTTTTATACTGGAATAAAGAAGATTATTAAATCATAACGATTTTGTATTTTTGTATAAATGATCTATATAGGCGAATTGAAAATTATGGTATGATTAAAAAATATTTATAAGATTATATCAATAAAATATAATTATTATTCGTTATTTGAATGTAAATTTGAGAGAGGATTTTTAGTTTATAGAAATGTAATGGTATTTTCAACTTGGTACTACTAGTTGTTTTCAAATAGATCGTTGTTTATTGTTAGAATTTCCACCTCAGATACAAATTCACTTAATGACGAAATAATAAAGAGTAATATCCAACAATCGGGAGACGTCTTTAAATAACTATAAAAAAATTTTGGCCAAAATAGTTAATTGCTAAATAACAATGACTGGTTACTTTTTTAAAAGGATAGATTGGGGGGGCGATAAAAGTTTATTTATTTAAAGTATAAATAAAATAGTTTCTCTTTTCTAATTAAAATAGAATTCCGGAATATTAGAATCATTTTTTTGATAAAGTGAAAAAATATTATTTTTTATTATGTTAAATAAAGTGTCACATTATGTTAAAGAATGGGTAGATAAATTAGATAATTTTAATAATATAATTTATATTAGGGTGAAAAAGAGCTCAACCTGAGTTTTTATCGAAACAAAGCATCTTGAACTAAATAAATGAAATGATGCGATTACTTATTCATAAAACATATTGAATAAAATTAATAGATTCATATTTATTACTATTTAGCCATTTAATAGTAGGGAAATTGAAAGGCTAAATAGTAATGAATCAAGAATTTGATGAATATTGTAATCTCCACTTGGAGAAGAGTTGATTGGACGAAAAGGGAACTCGTTTGCTACTAGGAAGAAATAGAATTGATATTTTAGAACTTCTTATCCAATTGCAAATTAAAAACCATGTGTAAAGATTTAATCCTTTTAAAAAAATGCCAAAATATTGAATATTAAATTGTCAATCAGTTATTTAACTTAATATGGTAATTCGCTCGAGGTGAAAGACGTGTTGCAAGTTCAAAAAAATGTTTCACAAATATATTGGAAAAAGTGGATTAAAGATCGTGATATAGATGCTGGAGATGCACTAATGAGGATTTATATGCCACTAGTTCACTTTCATGTAAATCGAATAGTTCATAGATTACCTTCAAGTGTAAGTAGAGAAGATTTACACAGCTTAGCAATGATGGGTTTATATGACGCATTAGAAAAATTTGACCCGAAAAGAGATTTAAAGTTTGAAACATATGCCTCAATTAGAATAAGTGGTAATATATTGGATGGCCTTCGAAAAGAAGATTGGTTGCCTAGATCGATTAGAGATAAAGCAAAAAAAATTGAATGTGCAATTGAAAAGTTAGAACCGGCTCTTGAACGAAAAGCTACACCTGAAGAAATAGCACATTATACTGGCTATAGTTCGATAGAAGTTGTGAACGTCATAAATGATGTGTTTTTCTCTAATATGTTGTCTGTAGATGAACAAATCAAAGATGTAGGGGAAGGACAAGTTAATTTAATTCATACATTAAAAGATCATGAAACATTAACTCCAGAAGAATTGGTACTAAAAGATGAACAAATAAAGCTACTTGCCAATACGATTGGATCTGAATTAAATGAGAAAGAGCAGCTAGTTATCAGTTTGTACTATCATGAAGAATTAACACTTACTGAAATTGGAACAATTATAAATTTATCGACTTCTAGGGTTTCTCAAATTCATGCTAAGTCTATTTTCAAATTAAGGCATCTTTTAAGTAATAGTAATATTTAGGCTTGTAATATAAATGATTTTTAAGTTTATATATGATTGAATAGTGGGGATTAAGACTTACATTACATACTTTATGTACAATTTTTTTTAAGAAATTTATAAAATATGAAGAAGAATAAGATAAAATTGAATAAATTAACAAAAATTCCCAATACTGATAAAGATTTAGTTATTGAGACATGTGAAGATTCAAATCTAATTCAATACTGTAGCTCAATTTTGAGTAATAGCGGTTCGAGATTTATAAAGAGACGATCTAAGGATGAAAATGGATTATAGAGAAAAAGGAAAAGCAAACTTTGCTGAAACTTCGACAATAATTTCTTATTTTCTCTTGATAAATAATGATGTATATGCTATAGTAGTCCATGGTGTTATTACACACGCTTGCCGATTTTCTTATTGGTGCTACCCAGTTTGGGAGTGATAGGAGAAGAAGACGTGAGCGGAGGAAAAAGAACCATTAGGAGGAAATAAAATGTCAGTAATTTCTATGAAGCAATTATTAGAAGCTGGTGTTCACTTCGGTCACCAAACTCGCCGTTGGAACCCAAAAATGAAACGTTACATCTTCACTGAGCGTAACGGTATCTACATCATCGACCTTCAAAAAACAGTTAAAAAGGTTGAAGAATGTTACAACGTAATGAAAGGTATCGCTGCTGAAGGTGGAAACATCCTTTTCGTTGGTACTAAAAAACAAGCTCAAGAAGCTATTAAAGATGAAGCAATCCGTTCTGGTATGTACTTCATTAACCAACGTTGGTTAGGTGGAACGTTAACAAACTTCCAAACAATCCAAAAACGTGTTAAACGTTTAAAAGATATCGAAAGAATGCAAGAAGATGGCACATTTGAAGTGTTACCTAAGAAAGAAGTTATTCAACTTAAAAAAGAATTAGAACGTCTTGAAAAATTCTTAGGCGGAATCAAAGACATGAAGCAACTTCCTGATGCATTATTCGTTGTTGATCCTCGTAAAGAGCGTATCGCTGTTGCTGAAGCTCGTAAGTTAAACATTCCTATCATCGGTATTGTTGACACTAACTGTGATCCAGACGAAATCGATCACGTTATCCCAGCAAACGACGATGCTATTAGAGCTGTAAAACTTCTTACATCAAAAATGGCAGATGCGATTCTTGAAGCGAAACAAGGCGAAGAAACAACTGCTTAATGAGAAAGTGAAAGGTGATAAGAGGTTTTAGCCTTTTATCACCTTTTTTTAAGGTTAAAATAATCGAAAATTGTTTACCTTATAAAACGATTAATAAAATAAGCTTACATATAGGAGATGAAATATAATGGCAATTACTGCACAAATGGTAAAAGAATTACGTGAAAAAACTGGCGCTGGTATGATGGATTGCAAAAAAGCGTTAACTGAAACTGATGGTAACATGGACAAAGCAATCGATTACCTTCGTGAAAAAGGGATCGCAAAAGCTGCTAAAAAAGGTGACCGTATCGCTGCTGAAGGTTTAACTTTCGTTGAAGTAGCTGGAAACGATGCAGTATTAATCGAAGTAAACTCTGAAACTGATTTCGTTGCTAAAAACGAAGGTTTCAAAGAATTAGGTTCTGCTCTTGCAAAACATATCGTTGCTAACAAACCTGCAACTGTTGAAGAAGCTTTAGCACAAACTATGGAAAATGGTGAAACTGTTGAAACTTTCATCAACCATGCAATTGCTAAAATCGGAGAAAAAATCTCTTTACGTCGTTTTGAATTAGTTTCTAAAACAGATGCTGATGCATTTGGTGCTTACTTACACAGTGGCGGTCGTATCGGTGTTCTTTCTGTAGTTGAAGGAACAACTAAAGAAGATGTTGCTAAAGACGTATCTATGCACATCGCTGCAATCAACCCTAAATATATCTCTCGTGATGCTGTTTCTCAAGAAGAAGTTGAGCATGAGCGTGCAATTTTAACTCAACAAGCATTAAACGAAGGTAAACCTGAAAACATCGTTGCTAAAATGGTAGAAGGACGTATTGGTAAATACTTCGAAGAAATTTGCTTATTAGATCAATCTTTCGTTAAAAACCCAGACGTTAAAGTAGGTCAATTCGTAAAAGCTGCTAACGGAACTGTTAAATCTTTCGTTCGTTATGAAGTTGGAGAAGGCTTAGAAAAACGTGAAGATAACTTTGCTGAAGAAGTAATGAATCAAGTAAAAGGTAACTAATTTAGTTACTTTGAATGAAAATAGGGGACACTATGTGTTCCCTATTTTTTAAAGAAACGTAAATACATAGATGTATGTAAATGGAGGCTATTATGAATAAAGCAAAGTATAATCGCGTAGTATTAAAACTTAGTGGTGAGGCATTAGCAGGTGGGCAAGGATTTGGAATTAATCCATCGGTTATTAAATCAATCGCTCAACAAGTTAAAGAAATTGCTGAACTAGATGTTGAAGTTGCAGTAGTAGTAGGTGCTGGTAACATTTGGCGTGGTAAGACTGGTAGCGAAATGGGTATGGACCGAGCTACAGCTGACTATATGGGCATGTTAGGTACTGTAATGAACTCTTTAGCACTTCAAGATAGTCTTGAAACACTTGGTGTACAATCTCGAGTACAATCTTCTATTGAAATGCGTCAAGTTGCAGAACCATATATCCGTCGTAAAGCAATTCGTCATTTAGAGAAAAAACGTGTTGTAATTTTTGCTGCTGGTACAGGAAATCCTTATTTCTCAACAGATACTACTGCTGCATTACGTGCTGCTGAAATTGAAGCAGATGTTATTTTAATGGCGAAAAATAATGTAGACGGAGTATATTCAGCTGACCCATCAATCGATAAAACTGCTGTAAAATACGAAACTCTTACATATTTAGACGTATTAAAAGAAGGTTTAGGTGTAATGGATTCAACTGCATCTTCATTATGTATGGATAATGATATTCCATTAATTGTATTCTCAATAATGGAAGAAGGAAATATTAAACGTGCCGTACTTGGCGAAAATATTGGAACGATAGTAAAGGGGAAATAAACATGTCTAATCAAATCATTTCTTTAGCAAAAGAAAAAATGACAAAAGCAGTTGCTGCTTTCTCTAGAGAATTAGCAACAGTACGTGCTGGTCGTGCAAATCCAGCTATTTTAGATAAAGTTTTGGTTGAATATTATGGAGCTCCAACTCCAATTAACCAAATGGCAAATATTTCAGTGCCAGAAGCAAGATTATTATTAATTACTCCTTACGATAAAACAGTGATTAACGATATGGATAAAGCGATTCAAAAAGCAGATTTAGGGTTAAATCCTTCAAATGATGGATCTGTAATCAGAATTAGTTTCCCTCCATTAACTGAAGAGCGTCGTCGTGATTTAGTTAAAGTAGTTAAAAAATCTGCTGAAGATGCTAAAGTTGCAGTACGTAATATTCGTCGTGATGCAAACGATGATCTGAAAAAAGCAGAAAAAAATGGTGAAATTACTGAAGATGAATTACGTGGTCTTGTAGAAGACATCCAAAAACAAACAGATTCTCATATCGAAAAAATCGATGGAATCACAAAAGAAAAAGAAAAAGAGATAATGGAAGTTTAATACTGCATTGCAAGGTATATCTTACTAGCGCTTAGAAAAATAATGAATTTTTCATATTATGCTATTACATAATTTCATTATTGAATTATAATTAAATAAACTAAGCGCTTTGAGTAAAAAGACCCTCTGTTTAAGGGGGTTTTTTTACTCAATGCTTTAATTAGATATACTTAAACGGAGGATTAAAGATGTTTAAATTAATTTCTTTTTTTAAAAGAAATAAAGAGAAGAAAAATGTACCTCCAAGTTCGCAATTAAATGGGGTCGATGGAGTAATTCCTGAGCATGTTGCAATCATAATGGATGGTAATGGTAGATGGGCACAAAAGAGGAATTTACCAAGAGTTAAGGGACACTATGAGGGAATGAAAGTAGTTCGGAAAATCGCAAGGACTGCCAGCAAATTAGGTGTAAAGACCTTAACTTTATATGCTTTTTCAACTGAGAATTGGAAAAGACCTAAAACTGAAGTAGAATTCTTAATGAAGTTACCACAAGAATTTCTAGGGACATTTTTACCTGAATTAATTGAAGAAAATGTACAAGTACGGTTAACTGGAAATGAAGAGCAATTACCAAGCTATACAACAGAAGCAGTGTTAAAAGCAGTAGAAGAAACAAAAAATAATACGGGGATGGTATTAAATTTTGCCCTAAATTATGGTTCTCGTGACGAAATTGTTTCTGCAGTTAAAAAGATTTCTTCAGATGTATTGGATAATAAAATAAATAAAGAAGAAATTAATGAAGAATTGTTTAATCAATATTTAATGACTAGTGATTTTAAAGATCCAGATTTGTTAATAAGAACAAGCGGTGAATTAAGGATTAGTAATTTTATGCTTTGGCAAATTGCATATTCTGAACTATATTTTACTGATGTATTATGGCCCGATTTTACCGAAGCGTGTTTAATTGATGCGGTAAAAGAATATCAAAATCGAGCAAGAAGATATGGTGGTATTTAAGAAAGCGGTGAACGAACATGAAACAGCGTATTATAACAGGAGTTATAGCTGGAGCATTATTTCTAGGATTAGTAATATATGGTGAATGGCCATTTGGATTACTAGTATTTGCACTTGGCACAATCGGATATTTTGAATTGATTAGAATGAAAAAGTTTAATTTATTTAGTGCACAAACTGTACTTGGATTAATCTTAACATGGGTAGCAATTACACCAAATGATTTATCAAATAGGATATTTCCGATCGAAATCGGTAAAACGGAAATTTCTATTGTACTTATCCTATTACTTTTATCATATACGGTAATTACAAAGAATACATTTACTTTTGAAGATGCTTCTTTTGTAGTTCTTAGTAGTTTATATGTAGGATTCGGATTTCATTATATGTACGAGATGAGAAATATGGGAATTTCCTACTTCTTCTTCCCATTATTCGTAATTTGGGCAACTGATTCAGGTGCGTATTTTATTGGGAAAGCCACAGGTAAAACTAAACTTTGGCCTGATATAAGTCCTAATAAAACGATTGAAGGTTCGATAGGCGGAATTATTTGCGCTGTAGTAGTTGCAGTAATTTTATCGATTATGTTAACGTTAAATCATTCAATACTATATTTAGTACTAGTAGCTATTCTTGTTTCAATTTTTGGTCAATTAGGTGATCTCGTACAATCTGCATATAAAAGATACTACGGTGTAAAAGACTCAGGAAATTTATTACCTGGTCATGGTGGAATATTAGACAGATTTGATAGTATCATTTTCACATTGCCAATAGTCTATTTACTATTTACATTATAGTATTAGTTTTTGTATTTAAGGAGACATATGAAAATGAAGAAAATCAGCTTACTCGGAGCAACTGGATCAATCGGTATACAAACACTCGATATTATTAGAAATCAATCAAATGATTTTGAATTAGTCGCATGTTCAGCAGGAAAAAATATTGATGAATTATATAAGATCATTTTAGAATTTAAACCAAAACTAGTTTCAGTTGCAGGTAAAGAAGAAGCTGAAAAACTGATGAGCTTAGGTATCCATTCGGAAACGAAAGTTTTATATGGTGAAGAAGGACTAATTGAAGTTGCAGTCCAAGAAGATAGTACAATACTTGTAAACGCTGTAGTTGGAAGTGTAGGTTTAGTTCCAACGATGAAAGCAATCCAAAATGGAAAAACAATCGCACTAGCGAATAAAGAGACATTAGTAACCGCAGGTCATATTGTAATGGCTGAAGCTAAAAAATATGGCGTCTCAATTTTACCTGTAGATAGTGAGCATTCAGCAATCTATCAATGTTTAAATGGTGAAAACCCAAGTGAAATACATAAATTAATCATTACAGCTTCGGGCGGTAGTTTTAGAGATCGAACAAGAGATCAATTAAAAGATGTTACAATTGAGGATGCGTTAAATCATCCAAATTGGTCGATGGGTGCAAAGATTACAATTGATTCAGCTACAATGATGAATAAAGGGTTAGAAGTGATTGAAGCTCATTGGCTATTTAATATGCCATATGAAAAAATTGATGTTGTACTTCATAGAGAAAGTGTTATTCACTCTATGATTGAATTCAATGATGGAAGTGTAATGGCACAATTAGGAACACCTGATATGAGAGTGCCGATTGCCTATGCATTGAACTATCCTTCAAGAAAACCAGTTAATAATCATAAACCATTAGATTTAATTAAATTTGGGACACTTCATTTTGAGGAGATGGACTTTAATAGGTTTAAATGTTTGGAGTATGCTTATCATGCAGGAAAAGTTGGCGGTAGTTTACCAACTGTATTAAATGCAGCTAATGAGGAAGCGGTAGCTGCTTTTTTACAGAATAAAATATCATTCTTACAAATTGAGAATTTAATAGAAAATGCTCTTGAAAAACACAATGTAATAAGTAAGCCTTCATTAGAAGAAATTCGTAACATTGATGAACAAACAAGACAATTCGTTTCATCACTAATAAAGTAAGGGTGGTAATTACATGAATACAGTTATAGCGTTTGTTGTCATTTTTGGCGCACTTGTATTTTTTCATGAACTTGGACATCTATATTTTGCAAAACGTGCTGGTATATTATGTAGAGAATTTGCGATCGGATTTGGTCCAAAGGTTTTCTCTTTTTATCGAAATGAAACAACATATACAATAAGATTATTGCCACTTGGTGGTTATGTTCGTTATGCTGGAGAAGATCCAGAAATGGTACAAGTAAAGCCTGGATCTCATATTGGTTTACAATTTAACCCACACGGGGAAGTTACGAAAATTGTAGTTGATCAGTTTGATCGTTTCCAAGATCTTCGTTTTGTTGAAGTTGATTCAATCAATTTAGAGCATAAGCTAGAAATCATTGGTACTGAAGAAGGAACTGAAGACATATCAAAATTCAACGTAAATGAAAAAGCGTTCATTTATAGTGAAGGACAAGGTCATCAGATTGCTCCATATAACCGACAATTTAATAGTAAATCTGTTGGAAAAAGAGCGATTGCCATCTTTGCAGGTCCAATGATGAATTTTGTTCTTGCCTTAGTGATTTTTATTTTATTAGGATTACTTCAAGGAACGCCAGTAAATGATGCTAAAATTGGTGAATTACTTCCAAAAGGTCCAGCACAAACTGCTGGTCTTAAAGAAGGGGACATTGTTTTATCAATTGATAATAAAGATGTTTCAAAATGGGCAGAAGTAGTTAAAATTGTTAGAGAAAGCCCTAGTAAAGAGTTAATATTTAAAGTGAAAAGAGATAATAAAGTTCTTTCGATTCCAATTACGCCAAAATCAGAAGAAATCGATCATAAAGTTAATGGTCTAATCGGTGTGTATGCACCTGTTGAAAAAAATGTTTTTTCTTCGGTTAAGTATGGAATAACTGAAACAATTGGGTGGACAAAAGAAATTGTATTAGCAGTTGGTCATTTAGTATCTGGCCAATTCTCAATCAATAATCTTTCTGGCCCAGTTGGAATTTATCAGGTAACAGATCAAGCTGCACAGTCGGGTATTTTCTACTTAATGAAATGGGCAGCATTTTTAAGTATCAACCTTGGTATTATGAATTTATTACCATTGCCAGCTCTTGATGGAGGAAGATTAACATTTTTTGCAATAGAAGCATTAAGAGGTCGACCAATCGATCGCCAAAAAGAAGGTGTCGTTCATTTTATAGGTTTTGCGCTTTTAATGTTATTAATGATCATCGTAACTTGGAACGATATTAAAAGATTTTTCTTATAAGAAGCTCTGTTTAATCTAATCGTGTAATTTCATGAATTTTATTTTAAGAATCCGCGACTTACTTTTTTATAAAACGGGCTTAGTGACATCTATTTGTCAATTAGCCCGTTTTAAGTGGGAGCGGATTCTTATCTTACAATGCACTTTTGTATTGTTACATATTTTAAAAATTAATTAAAAAGTATATAAGAATAAAAGAAAAATATGAGGTGAATCCTTTTGAAACAAAGTATCGTATATAGTCCAACTCTTCGTGAAGTACCTTCAGATGCAGAGATAAAAAGTCATCAATTATTATTAAGAGCTGGTTTTATTAGACAAAATGCATCTGGTATATATAGTTTTTTACCTTTAGGCAATAAAGTTCTTCAAAAAGTAGCAAATATCGTCCGAGAAGAAATGAATAATGCTGGTGCGATGGAAATGTTAATGCCATCAATGCAAGCGCAAGAATTATGGGAAGAATCAGGCCGTTGGGATAATTTTGGTCCAGAACTAATGCGTTTAAGAGATCGCCATGGTAGAGGATTTGCATTAGGCGCAACACATGAAGAAGTTGTTACTTCTATTATTCGCGATGAATTAAAATCATATAAAAAATTACCGATTACACTTTACCAAATACAATCAAAATTCCGTGATGAAAAACGACCTCGTTTTGGTCTACTTCGCGGGCGTGAATTTTTAATGAAAGATGCATATTCTTTCCATGCATCACAAGAAAGCTTGGATGAAGTATATGATCGTTTATTTACGGCTTATAGCAACGTATTTACTCGTTGTGGATTGAATTTCAGAGCGGTTGTTGCTGATTCAGGAGCAATGGGTGGAAAAGATACACATGAATTCATGGTGTTATCTGACATTGGTGAAGATACAATCGCATTTTCAAATGAATCTAGCTATGCTGCAAATATTGAAATGGCGCCAGTTGTGACGAATTACGAACCATCTGATGAGAAATTAGAAGAAGTTCAAAAAGTAGAAACGCCAAATCAAAAAACAATTGATGAAGTAATCGAATTCTTAAACTTACCAATTGAAAAAAGCATTAAATCAATTATTTTCAAAGCAGACGAAAGTTTTGTATTAGTACTTGCCCGTGGTGACCACGAAATAAATGATATTAAATTAAAGAATTATTTAGGTGCACATTCAGTAGAGCTAGCTTCTAAAGAAGAAGTAAAAGAACTAATGAACTGTGAAATAGGTTCATTAGGTCCAATTGGCGTAAAATCTGATTTATTAGTATTAGCCGATAACGCTATTAAAGGAATCGTAAATGGTTGCTGTGGAGCAAATGAAGAAGGCTATCACTATATTAACGTAACTGTAAATCGAGATTATAACGTAAAAGATTTCGTAGATTTAAGATTCATTCAAGAAGGTGACTTATCACCAGACGGTAAAGGAACGATTTCATTTGCAAAAGGTATTGAAGTTGGTCATGTATTCAAATTAGGAACAAAATATTCTGAGTCTATGAATGCAACATTCCTTGATGAAAATGGTAAATCAAATCCAATCATTATGGGATGTTATGGAATCGGTGTATCTCGTACATTAGCTGCAATTGTAGAGCAATATCATGACGAAAAAGGTATTGTGTGGCCTAAAAACCTTGCTCCTTTTGATGTGCATGTCATTACAGTCAATACGAAGAATGAAGAGCAAGTGAATTTAGCAGACGATATTTATAAAACGTTAAAAGAAATCGGACAAGATGTATTATTAGATGACCGAAATGAACGTGTAGGTGTGAAATTCGCAGACGCAGATCTTTTCGGAATTCCTGTACGTGTAGTTGTTGGTAAAAAAGCTGCAGAAGGAATAGTAGAACTTAAAACAAGAGATGGACAAGTTAGTAAAGAAGTAGAAATTTCTAACCTTGTGAATGAAATAAATATGTTAAAATAAAATAAAAGTGGAAGCGACACCTTATGGGAATCGCACACAAATAAAAAGTACCTCTTCTTTTAGAGGTACTTTCGATTTTTTTTTACACATTTACTGAAATTTATATAAAAAGGTTGGTGAAAAAATGGGACAAACTCGTCAGGAGCGGTTTCAGCTATTATTAGATCAGCTTCAATTTCCCGAAGATATGCGAGACATGTATTTTAAAAATGGGGAAATCGTAAATCTTGAAGTAAATAAAACCGAAAAAAAATGGCAGTTTACATTTAAGATCGATAATGTTTTACCTTTTGCAACGTTCCAAGTATTTGTAACAAGTTTATTAAGAACTTTTAAACATATAGCAGATGTTTCGGTCGTTATTAATACAGAAAATCCTAATATAGATGAACAAAAAGTAGTTGATTATTGGTCATTTATGATTCAATCTGTTGAATCGAAATCCCCTATATTACAGCATATTGAATCAGCCCACCCTAAAGTTGAAAATAATAAAGTAATAATTGACTTAAATAGTCTAATTGAAGAGAATGCTTTTACAAATCGATACGTTCCTCAGTTGCAAGATTTATATCAAAAAGTAGGATTTCCTAAGTTGTTTTTTGAGAATACGATAAAAGATAATGTTGACGAAAAAACTGAGTTTCTTGAGAAAAAAGCAGAAGAAGATCGCAAGCGAGCGATGGAAGTACTTGTTGAATTAGAAAAGAAAGAGGCTGCCCAAGAAGCTGAAGGAGATGAGCCTGAGGGTCCTCTTGTTGTTGGATATTATATTAAGGAAACTGAAATTAATACGATTTCGTCTATTATTGAAGAAGAAAAACGAGTAGTTCTTCAAGGATATGTATTCGATTCTGAAATTCGTGAACTTAAGAGTGGCCGTGTTTTAATTACCTTTAAAATAACTGATTACACGAGCTCAATACTAGTTAAAATGTTCTCTAGAGATAAAGAAGATATCCCTATGCTAAATAGAATTAAAAAAGGTATGTGGGTAAAAGTTAGAGGATCTGTTCAAAACGACACTTTTGTACGTGATTTAGTCATGATTGCAAATGATATAAATGAAATTAATCCAGATGAACGCAAGGATGAAGCGCCAGAAGGAGAGCGTCGAATTGAGTTACATGCTCACACACATATGAGCCAAATGGATTCAGTCGTTTCAGCAGGAGATTTAGTTAAACAAGCAAGTAAGTTTGGACATGAGGCAATTGCAATAACGGATCATGCAGTTGTTCAAGCCTTCCCTGAAGCATATGGAGCAGGTAAGAAACACGGTGTAAAAATACTATATGGCGTTGAAATAAATCTAGTAAATGATGGTGTACCAACAGCATATAATCCATTTCATATTTCACTAGAGGAAGCAACCTATGTTGTATTCGACGTAGAGACAACAGGTCTTTCAGCTGTTTATGATACAATCATCGAGTTAGCTGCTGTAAAAATCCATAAAGGTGAAATCATTGATCGATTTGAGCGATTTGCAAATCCGCATCATCCACTATCAGCAACTACGATTGAATTGACGGGAATTACTGACGAAATGGTAAAAGATGCCCCAAATGTTGATGTCGTACTTCGTGAGTTTAAAGAATGGATGGGTGACGATATACTCGTAGCTCATAATGCTTCATTTGATATGGGCTTTATCCAAATGGGCTTTAAAAAATATGAGATAGGTATTACGAATAACGGTGTAATTGATACGCTTGAGTTAGCTAGAACTTTATATCCAGATTTTAAAAACTTCCGTTTAAATACACTCTGTAAAAAATTCGATATAAACTTAACACAACACCATAGAGCGATTTACGATGCTGAGGCTACTGGCTTCTTACTTTTAAAAATGTTAAAAGACGCAGCAGAACAAGGTATGCATTATCATGACGAGCTAAATAATAACATGGGTAAAGGCGATGCTTATAAACGAGCAAGACCATCACATGCAACTCTATTAGCTACGAATGAAACTGGACTAAAAAACTTGTTTAAAATTGTTTCATATTCTCATATACATTATCATCATCGAGTTGCAAGGGTTCCTAGATCATTACTAGTGAAACATCGAGAAGGAATATTAGTTGGTTCTGCGTGTGATAAAGGTGAAGTTTTTGAGGCAAGTGTTCAAAAATCTCCTGAAGAAGCGGAAAAGCTAATGGAGTTTTATGACTATATTGAAGTAATGCCGCCTGAGACACTTTTACATTTAGTGGAATTAGAAATTGTTCGAAATGAACAACATTTAAGAGAAGTCATTTCAAAGCTTGTAAAAATGGCTGAAAAGGTAGAAAAAATTGTAGTTGGAACTGGTAACGTTCATCACTTACAAAAAGAAGATCAAATTTATCGAAAAATATTAGTTGGTTCTCAAGGTGGTGCAAATCCATTAAATAGACATCGATTACCAGATGTTCATTTTAGAACAACAAATGAGATGCTATCTTCATTCGCATTTTTAGGAGAAGAAAAAGCAAAGGAAATAGTCGTTACAAATACTCAAAAAATTGCAAGTTTAATTGAAGATATTAAACCAATTAAAGATGACTTATATACTCCAAAAATCGAAGGTGCTGAAGATGAAGTTCGTAATATGAGTTATCAAATGGCAAGATCGATCTACGGAGAACAATTACCAGAAATTGTAGAAGCCCGTCTTGAAAAAGAGTTAAAAAGTATTATTGGGCATGGATTTGCCGTAATTTACTTGATTTCGCATAAACTTGTAAAAAAATCATTAGATGACGGATACCTAGTAGGTTCTAGGGGATCTGTAGGTTCATCATTAGTAGCGACAATGACAGAAATAACAGAAGTAAATCCACTTCCACCACATTATGTCTGTCCAAATTGTAAGCACTCTGAGTTTTTCAATGATGGATCAGTTGGTTCTGGATTCGATTTACCGAACAAAGATTGTCCAGAATGTGGTACTGCATATAAAAAAGATGGACATGATATTCCTTTTGAAACCTTCCTTGGATTTAAAGGAGATAAGGTTCCGGACATAGATTTGAGTGCGCCACGTTGCTAATTGAAAAGATTAGCCACTAGCTAAAGCTAGGAGAACTGTTAATTCGAAGTGTGGAATGAAAAGGGTAACGTCTTGAAACACACTCACTGAATCTGCGGCAAGCAAGGCACGTACTGTAATAACGTAATTTGTTTGAAGCCCGCTAAAGCCGGCTGAAGTTTACCCTAACACTAATGGTGAGGAAAGACCTTTATTGGTTGTAAATGATAGGCCGGGTGTCTACAAAACTTCTATGGTTAGAATGGATAGAATTATCTGGACGAATCCTTGACTGACTCTTCGTGAATGTCGCTAAGTAGAAATGCTTAGAGGTCCAAAATAGGACTTTCTAGTGTGGATGAGTAAACGTTAGGTTATGAAAATCCACATAGCTTTATAGGAGCTATTGTGCTAGACGGAGTATAGAGGAAACCTAAGGAAGTATGTATAGATAGAATTAACGGAACGTGGGAAGCTCCGAAGACTCGAGATGATTACACATTGCTTAAAAGTCGTTCTTCAAAAAGCTCTTATGAGTATAATGAAGATTTATCGGAGTGGCATTAAAGCCGTAGTACCGTTTGCAGGAATTGCCGTTGAAAACCGAATATATCGAATAGGTTTGAGGATAAAACAATTCTGAGGGAAGGGCTTGAGTCGTCTTTTTACGAAACAAAATCCTACACAAGTCAGTATTCTCGTATGACTAAATAGAAACGAAAGCCTTTTGGAGGTGATTAGTTGGCTGACTTAATAGTTCAAAAACTAAGAAATAATGAATATTTTAATGTTCAAGAAACATTTGATACTTTATATTCTGAGAGTAAGAATGGAAGATATTTTAAAAGGCTCTATGATTTAATCATTTCAGAAGAAAATATCCTCCTTGCTTTTAGAAATTTAAAAAGTAACACTAGATGCAAAACAAAAGGTACAAATGGTCACAATATCAAACATCTGAACAAGATGAATAAAGAAAAGCTCATTAAAATGGTTCGGAGGAAACTACACGACTACAAACCAGAATTGGTAAGACGAGTGCTAATTCCAAAGCCAAATGGTGAAAAGCGTCCTTTAGGGATTCCAACGATAGAAGATAGATTCATACAACAAATGATTTTACAGGTTTTTGAACCGATTGTTGAAGCTAAATTTCACCCATCAAGTTATGGATTTAGACCACTTCGAAATACACATGATGCACTAGCAAGATGCTATCACATGGTTAATCATAGTTATCATCATTATGTAGTCGATATAGATATTAAAGGGTTCTTTGACAACGTAAATCACAAAAAGCTAGGAAAACAACTATGGGCTATCGGAATAAGGGATAAAAAGGTACTTTCTATTATAAGGAAAATGTTAAAGGCTGAATTTGTTGGTGAAGGTATACCCGAAAAAGGAATACTACAAGGCGGTATTTTATCACCGCTTCTTGCAAATATAGTTCTAAACGAGTTAGATTGGTGGATTTCAAATCAATGGGAAACAAAGCCAACAAGAGTGAATTATAAGCTCAAAAGGAATCGAACAGATGCTTTAAAGAAAACAAAGTTAAAGCCATGTTACATTGTTCGGTACGCCGATGACTTTAAAATCTTTACAAACTCTTATGAGAATGCCTGTAAACTCTTTGTAGCAGTAAAAAAATGGTTAAAGGAACGATTAGACTTAGAGGTGAGTCCTGAAAAGAGTAAAATCATCAATCTTCGCAAGAATGGAACGGATTTCTTAGGTGTACGCTTTCGAGCAGTTCAAAAAGGGACAGCAAAAAGGGGATATATAGTTAATTCAAAAATATCTCCGAAGTCGAAAGAAAAAGTGATAAAAGTTTATCAGCATAAACTAAGTCAAATAAGAAAAAATCCAACTCCAAATAAGATTCTTGACCTTAATGCGTTCACTTTAGGTATCCATAATTACTATAAAATTGCGACGAGGGTATCCTCTGATTTCAATGATATTAGACATATCATACATTTTAAGATTAAAACCTTGCTGAAGCGGAACATTTTTAATCCAACTTCAGAAAACAATGCTGTTATAGAAAAGTTCTATAACGACTTCACATACAAGAGGTTTAAAAGTAATGGGATCCTTGTCTTACCGTTTGAATCAATAAGACACCAAATACGAGGACAAAGAGAACCTGAATTTACGATTTATGACAAAGAGAACCGCCAAAGAATTCATAAAGACTTAGTATATGTGACCGCAATTGAAATTGAACATTTAAGAAAAGGGAACTACTCATCAAAATCTACTTTGTATGAAAATAATCGGATAAGTAAATATGTAGCACAAAGAGGAAAATGCTACATTTCAGGTGAAAGGCTCATGCCGTCAAACTGTATTTGTCATCATATATTACCCACAAAAATGGGGGGAAGCGATGACTACGACAATCTGGTTATTATTAAGAAAGATTTTCATAATCTTGTTCATACAAAGAATCCGATGAAAGATCCTATTAAATTACATCATGTCAATACATTAGACACCAGAGCAATTAAGAAACTCAATAGACTACGTAAGGTTGTAGGATTCCAAGCGCTAGTTATATAAATCTTCGTAAATATAAAGACGATGGAGCGCCGTATGACTCCGAAAGGGTCACGTACGGTGTGGGACAGGGGAAAAGCTGGAGATTACTTCAAAGGCTTACCTATTGTCATATTTTAGTGGAGAATATCAACCAACTGCTCACAATTATACAAAAGTACTTTTTGGTGAGGATTATGTTTACCGTGCAGGTACAATCGGTACTGTAGCTGATAAGACAGCATATGGTTACGTAAGAGGTTATGCAAATGATCATAATCTAAATTTACGTGGTGCTGAATATGATCGATTAGCTATGGGATGTACAGGGGTAAAAAGAACAACTGGACAGCATCCAGGTGGAATTATCGTAGTTCCAGATTATATGGATATTTATGATTTTTCACCGATTCAGTTCCCAGCTGATGATGTTAAGTCTGAATGGAAGACGACACATTTTGATTTCCATTCAATCCATGATAATTTATTGAAACTAGATATACTAGGACACGATGATCCTACTGTTATCCGTATGCTTCAAGACTTAAGTGGTATCGATCCAAAAACGATTCCAACCGACGATCCTGAAGTAATGAAAATATTTGCTGGACCAGAACCATTAGGTGTTACAGAGGAGCAAATAGGCTGTAAGACAGGTACTTATGGAATTCCTGAATTCGGAACAAAATTCGTTCGTCAAATGTTAGAAGATACGAAGCCGTCAACATTTTCAGAACTAGTTCAAATTTCTGGTTTATCACATGGTACAGATGTATGGCTAGGAAATGCATCTGAATTAATAAACAGTGGAACTTGTACACTTTCTGAAGTAATTGGTTGTCGTGACGACATCATGGTTTATTTAATCTATCAAGGATTAGAGCCGTCATTAGCATTTAAAATAATGGAATCTGTTCGTAAAGGTAAGGGTGTACCAGCAGAGTGGGAAGAAGAAATGAGAAATAATAATGTACCTGCTTGGTATATTGATTCATGTAAAAAAATTAAGTACATGTTCCCTAAGGCGCATGCGGCTGCATATGTTTTAATGGCAGTACGTATTGCATATTTCAAAGTACACCATCCAATTCTTTATTATGCTGCGTATTTTACAGTACGAGCAGAAGATTTCGATATTGAAGCAATGATTGCTGGCCCAAGTACGATTAAAGCTAAAATTGAAGAAATTGCGATAAAAGGATTAGATGCATCTGTAAAAGAGCGAAATTTAATGACTGTACTAGAGTTAGCATTGGAAATGTGTGAAAGAGGTTATTCATTTGAAAAAATGGATTTATATCGATCGAGTGCAGATGAATTTTTAGTAAATGGGAACAAATTAATTCCACCGTTTAATTCGATTCCTGGATTAGGAACGAATGCAGCTAAAAATATAGTTGCAGCTAGAGAAGACGGAGAATTCCTTTCGAAAGAAGACTTACAACAAAGAAGTAAAATTTCTAAAACAGTATTGGAGTATTTAGATAAACAAGGCTGTTTACAAAACTTACCTGATCAAAACCAATTATCACTTTTCGATGGCTTTTAACAGTTTGCAAAACTTGGGAATTATGGTATAGTAGATACAGATGTAATTTAGCACGGGATTTTTCTTGAAGAGCAGGGGCAACCTGCTCTTTCTTATTACCCTTATGACCCAATTCATCTCTTACGTAGTTAGTAACTTGAATTTTAAGTTACAATAATTGCGTAAATTGGAAATACTAAAGATAATTTCCCTGCTAAATAGCAGGGAATTTTCATCTTGTAATGTTTGGAAGGAGGATACTTCTTGAGTAAGAAGGTCACAGAGGTTGTATCAGAATTAGCGCAACCAATAATTGAACAACTAGGATTAGAGTTAGTTGATGTCGAATACGTAAAAGAAGGAAAAGACTGGTTCCTTCGAGTATTTATAGATAGTGAGTCTGGAATTGATTTGGAGCAATGTGCTGCAGTAAGTGAAAGACTAAGTGAAGTCTTAGATGAAAAAGATCCAATTGAAAACCTATATTTCTTAGATGTTTCATCACCAGGTGCTGAGCGTCCTTTAAAGAAAGAACAAGATTTTATAAAAGCAATTGGAAAACAAGTTTTCATTAAAACTTATGAACCAATCCTTGACGAAAAGAAATTTGAAGGGAAATTAATTTCCTATACTTCTGAGGAAGTTCAGTTAGAGTTAACAATTAAAACAAGAAAAAAAATGATTACAATTCCAACACCAAAAATCGCAAGTGCAAGACTTGCTGTTACGTTTTTTTAAGTAGGGGGTACTTTTTAATGAGTTCGGAGTTATTAACAGCATTAGAAATAATTGAAAGAGAAAAAGGAATTAGTAAAGATGTAGTAATTGAAGCAATTGAAGCAGCTTTAATTTCAGCATATAAACGTAATTTCAATCAAGCACAAAATGTTCGAGTTGATTTTAACCTACATAACGGGTCAATTCGTGTTTTTGCAAGAAAAGAAGTAGTAAGTAATGTGTTTGATACACGTTTAGAAATTACAGTGGAAGAAGCACAACAACACAATCCAAACTTTATGGTAGGAGATATCATTGAATTAGAAGTAACACCTAAAGACTTTGGACGAGTTGCTGCAACGACTGCTAAACAAGTAGTAACACAAAGAGTGCGTGAAGCTGAACGCGGTGTAATTTATTCAGAATATATTGACCGCCAAGAAGATATGATGACAGGTACAGTTCAACGTATCGATTCACGTGCAATTTATGTTAACTTAGGTAAAATTGAAGCAGTACTACCTGTAACTGAACAAATTCCAACTGAGAAATACAGAATCCATGATCGTATTAAAGTATTTGTAACAAAAGTTGAAAAAACTTCAAAAGGTCCACAAATTTTTGTATCACGTACTCACCCGGGATTATTAAAGCGTTTATTTGAAACAGAAGTACCTGAAATTTATGATGGTGTAGTAGAAATTCGTTCTGTAGCACGTGAAGCAGGTGACCGTTCTAAGATTTCAGTATATACAAGCAATCCTGATTTAGATCCAGTTGGTGCTTGTGTAGGTCAAAAAGGTCAACGTGTACAATCAATTGTTAATGAATTAAAAGGTGAAAAAATTGATATTGTAAGATGGTCTTCAGATCCAGTTGAATTTGTTGCAAATGCATTAAGCCCATCTCAAGTTATTAGAGTTTTAGTAAATGAAGAAGAAAAAGCGACTACAGTAGTAGTTCCAGATCACCAGTTATCTCTTGCAATTGGAAAAAGAGGTCAAAATGCTAGATTAGCTGCGCGTTTAACTGGTTGGAAAATTGATATTAAATCACAGTCGGATGCAGATAAAATTGGTATTGACTATACATCAAACACCCAAGAAGTAAGTGTATCTAATGATGATTTCGATGCTTACGCTGACGACTTTAATGAGGAGTGAGTAAACTCATGAATCGAAAAATTCCTTTACGTAAGTGTGTAGTAACACAAGAAATGAAACCAAAAAAAGAATTAATTAGAATTGTTCGTTCTAAAGAAGGAGAAGTATCCATTGATCCAAGTGGTAAAAAATCAGGTCGTGGAGCTTATTTAACAAAATCTGTTGACGTTGTAAAACAAGCGCAACAAAAAAATACTTTAGAACAGCAATTAAACGCTAAAATTGATGCAAGTTTATATGAAGAACTTTTAGCGTATATTGAAAAGGAACAAGCATGACAAATAAAGGACTGTCTTTATTAGGACTTGCGACTAGAGCTCGTAAAGTGGTTTCAGGCGAAGAGTTAGTTGTAAAAGAAGTTCAACAAAAAAGAGCAAAACTTGTTATTTTGTCAAAGGATGCTTCCGATTTAACTGCGAAGAAAATAAAAGACAAGACAATTTTTTACAATACTCCACTTTGTTATGTTGAAAATCGTTTTGAATTAGGGCAGGCAATTGGGAAAGACGCTCGAGTGGTCGTTGCAATTACTGATCAAGGATTTGCAACAAAACTTCAGACATTATTAAATTAATGGACTAATCTGGGGGTGAACGTATGACGAAAATTAGAATTTATGAGTATGCTAAAAAGCAAAATGTTTCAAGTAAGGAAATTATTGAAAGACTCAAGGATTTAAAAATCGAAGTAAAGAATCATATGGCCACAATTGCAGAGGATATTGTTGAAAAATTAAATAAAAGTTTTCAACCAAAGTCTGTAGAGATCAAACAACCCCAAAAAGCCGTGTCCAAATCTTCTTTTAAGGTAATTCCTGCATTCAATGTTGAAGCTAGTGAAGAGCTTGATTATGAAGTAGACTATAAATTAGAAGAAGAAAAAGTAAAATCAAAAAAGAACAGTAATAAAAAGAAAAAGACTGATAGCCAAAAGCAAAGCAGTCAAAATGAAGATCGACAAACGACAGGGATAAAGAAAGGCAATCAAAATATGAATCATAAAAATAACTCAACCGAGAACACCTCAAATAAAATAATATTCTCAGGTTCATTAAAAGTATCTGAGCTTGCAAAAAAATTAGGTAAAGAACCATCAGAATTAATTAAAAAATTATTTATGCTAGGCATTATGGCAACAATTAACCAAGACCTTGATAAAGACACAATCGAATTATTAGCAAGTGACTACGGAGTAGAAGTTGAAGAGGAAGTTATTGTTGATGAAACAGATTTCGAAAGCTTTATTGATGAAGAAGCTGACGATGAAGCTAGTCTACAAGAACGTCCACCAGTTGTAACAATTATGGGTCACGTTGACCATGGTAAAACTACTTTACTTGACTATATTCGTAAATCAAAAGTTACTGCGGGAGAAGCAGGTGGAATTACACAACATATCGGTGCTTACCAAGTAGAAATCGAAGGAAAGAAAATTACGTTCCTAGATACACCTGGTCACGCAGCATTTACTACAATGCGTGCACGTGGGGCACAAGTAACAGATATTACAATTATCGTTGTAGCAGCTGATGACGGTGTTATGCCTCAAACAGTAGAAGCAATCAATCACGCAAAAGCTGCAGAGGTACCTATTATTATCGCTGTGAATAAAATGGATAAAGAATCTGCAAACCCAGATCGTGTAATGCAGGAATTAACTGAACACGGTATTGTATCTGAAGCATGGGGTGGAGACACAATCTTTGTTCCTATTTCAGCATTAAATGGTGATGGTGTTGATCAGTTACTTGAAATGATTCTTTTAGTTAGTGAAGTAGAAGAATATAAAGCTAACCCAACACGTAAAGCACTAGGTACTGTAATTGAAGCTGAATTAGATAAAGGTAAAGGTGCAGTTGCAACTTTATTAGTTCAAAATGGTACATTAAAAGTTGGAGATCCAATTGTAGTTGGTACTTCATTTGGTCGTGTACGTGCAATGGTAAATGACTTAGGTCGTCGAATTAAAGAAGCTGGTCCATCTACTCCAGTTGAAATTACTGGTTTAAATGAAGTGCCTCAAGCTGGTGACCGTTTTATGGTATTTGCCGATGAGAAACGCGCACGTCAAGTTGGTGAAGCTCGTGCTTCAAAAGCAGTTCTTCAACAACGTAACGAAAGTTCAAAATTATCTCTTGAAGATTTATTTGCTCAAATTCAAGAAGGTAATGTAAAAGAAATTAACATAATTGTAAAAGCAGACGTTCAAGGTTCTGTTGAAGCGATGGCTGCTTCATTACAAAAAATTGAAGTAGAAGGCGTAAAAGTTAAAATCATTCACACAGGCGCTGGTGCAATTACTGAGTCTGATGTCATTTTAGCTTCTGCATCTAATGCGATTATTATCGGTTTCAACGTACGTCCTGATGTAAATGCAAAACGTACAGCTGATTTAGAAAATGTAGATATTCGTTTACACCGAATTATTTACAAAGCAATCGAAGAAATTGAATCTGCGATGAAAGGTATGTTAGACCCTGAGTTTGAAGAAAAAGTCATCGGTCAAGCAGAAGTTCGTCAAGTATTTAAAGTATCAAAAGTTGGTACAATTGCTGGATGTTACGTAACAGATGGAAAAATCACTCGTGACAGCGGTGTACGTTTAATTCGTGACGGAATCGTTGTATTCGAAGGTCAATTAGACACACTAAAACGTTTCAAAGATGACGTTAAAGAAGTAGCAACAAACTACGAATGTGGTATCACAATCGAGAAATACAATGACATTAAAGAAGGCGACGTAATCGAAGCCTACGTAATGGAAGAAATTAAACGTAAATAATAACGAAAAGTGGAAGGCTTTCGCTAAGCCCCGACAAGCATAAGAACAAAAGCAGAAAAGGTTGGTTTTTAACCTTTACTGCTATTGGGCTTATGACCTCAAGGGGAAAGTCGCTAAAAGCTAGACAACATATTATTTTCATTTAGAAGATGATTTAGAACTGGAAATAAATAATGGACTTAACATCAATTGAATAAGTTCAGCATAATAAATAATTATTTATACAATTAGTTAAACTAATCGTATGAAAGCACGAATTGTTTTGCTTTGTAAGATAGAGGTGAAAGTATGAAAGTAAGAGCACATCGTGTTGGGGAACAAATGAAGAAAGAACTTGGTGAAATTATTGGTAGAAAAATTAAAGACCCAAGAATCGGCTTCGTCACAGTTACCGATGTTCAAGTAACTGGTGATCTTCAACAAGCTAAAGTCTATATTTCAGTATTAGGTGACGATGAACAACGTCAAAATACATTAATTGGATTAGCGAAAGCAAAAGGATTTATCCGTTCTGAGATTGGTCAACGTATTCGTTTACGTAAGACACCAGAATTAATTTTTGAATTTGATGAATCAGTCGATTATGGTAATCGAATTGAAACATTGCTAACTCAAATTAATAAAGAAAATAACTGATAATGAATGGATAGGCGAGTGATTCGTCTATCCATTTTTCATCAGGATAAAAAGAAAACAATAGGTGATAAAATGAATGGTGTAATTGCACTGAATAAACCAGCAGGTCTTACCTCTCATGATTGTGTCTTTAATATAAGAAAGATTTTAAAGACGAAAAAAGTCGGTCATACAGGAACTCTTGATCCAGAAGTAACGGGTGTCTTGCCGATTTGTGTAGGTGAAGCTACAAAGTTAATTCCATATTTAACCGATGATCGAAAAAAATATATTGGTGAAATTACTTTAGGGTTTTCTACAACAACAGAGGATGCTCATGGTGAAATAATTGATCAAAAGAAGGTAGATCGAGTTATTACTCGTGAAGAAATTTTAAACGTCTTACATCAATTAACAGGAGAAATCAGACAAACTCCTCCTATGTATTCTGCTGTTAAAGTAAATGGCAAAAAGCTATATGAATACGCAAGGGCTGGAATTGAAGTTGAACGTCCAACTAGAACGGTTACGATATTTGAAATTATTTTACTTGATGATCGAGAAGTATTCGAAGGAGAGACAATTTCGTTTAAATTTGAAGTTTTCTGTAGTAAAGGTACATATATTAGAACGCTAGCTGTTCAAATTGGGGAACTATTAGGGTTTCCTGCTCATATGTCTTATTTAACTAGAACAAAAGCAGGTGCATTTACGATTGATGATTGTGTTACATTTGCAGAATTAGAAGAAAATGCTAATGAGTTAACGTTAGATCGTGTAATGTTATCGATGGAGCAAGCTCTTAATGAGTATCCACGTCTAACTGTAAATGCCATTGAAGAGGCTAGAGTATTTAACGGAGGATTTTTCTCGAATACGATGAACTGTAAAGAAGGAGAATATATAGCAGTTTACAACGAAAGTAATAAAATTATTGCAATGTACACTCCAAATCCTAAAAATAATAAAGTTATTAAACCGACTAGAGTATTTCATAACCAATAGAAAAAACTATATAAATTTTAATCATTGTTCTATAATGGGAAAAGAGACTTGATTATAGAAAAGGTGATAAATATGACAAAAATAATAAAAATCACCCATCCTCATTCAATAAAAAAAGAAGATTGTAAAGAAACGGTCTTAGCACTTGGCTTTTTTGATGGAGTACATAAAGGACATCAACAAGTCATAAAAACTGCCAAAGAAATTGCAGATGAAAAAGGATTATTATTATCAGTGATGACATTTGATCCACATCCTTCTGCAATTCTCGGAAATCGTGATGATGCAATTTCCTATTTGACACCTTTGGAGCTAAAAGTGAAGTGGATGGAGAAACTTTGTGTAGACCAATTATTTGTAGTTGAATTTTCTGAGGAATTTGCTACTTTACTTCCACAAGAATTTGTCGATCAATACATTATTTCTTTAAATGCAAAGCATGTTGTTGCTGGGTTTGATTTTTCATTTGGAAAATATGGTAAAGGGAATATGGAATCATTACCATTTCATTCTAGAGGTGAATTTACTCAATCAACAGTTTCAAAATTCGTTTTAGACGGTGAGAAAGTAAGTTCAACACGAATTAGAGAAGCGATAAAAGCTGGTGAAATGGAAACAGCTACTCGCTTACTAGGCAGACAATATCAAATTAAAGGGATTGTTGTAGATGGAGACAAACGTGGTCGAACGATTGGTTTTCCTACAGCTAATATCTCTGTTTCCATTCCATATGCATTACCTTCAGTAGGTGTATATGCTGTAAAATGTATTGTTAACGGTGAATTATATGAAGGTATGTGTAATATAGGATACAAACCAACTTTCTATCATGAGTTCCAAAAAAAAACAATTGAAGTAAATATTTTTGATTTTAATGAAGATATATATGGAAAAGAAGTTGAAATTTTTTGGTATGCAAGAATACGTGTTGAAAAGAAATTTAATGGTATAAATGAGTTAATCGATCAATTACAAAAAGATCGTGAAACAGTAAAAAATTATTTTCGAGAATAACTAATTTAGAATACTTGCTTTTATAATTAAAACAATGTTATATTATTAAAGTACTTGAAAAACCGTTGCTTGGCAAATCGATTCACCGACGACTGCTAGGTGATAGGTGTTCAACAATAATATTATGAGGTGAAAAAACATGGCATTAACTCAAGAACGTAAAAACGAAATTATCAGCACTTACAAAACTCATGCGAACGATACTGGTTCTCCAGAAGTTCAAATCGCAGTTTTAACTGAAAACATTAACTCTTTAAATGAGCACTTACGTACTCACAAAAAAGATCACCACTCTCGTCGTGGTTTATTAAAAATGGTTGGTAAGCGTCGTAACTTACTTAACTACTTACGTAACAAAGACATTACTCGTTACCGTGATTTAATTAACAAATTAGGTTTACGTCGTTAATTTGAGTATTAATTTGATACTTTAAGAAAAAGCGGGATTCTTCCCGCTTTTTCTTATACATATCGTTTTAAAATTGAATTCTAAATTTATAAATATTTATTCTCATTTTTCTCGTTAGTTGATTTCTTTACTAAACATAGGAGATAATAGAGAATATACGATTTTTTTACATAATTAGTTTAGACTTTGAATTGTAAATTAGAGAGGGGTATTTATACCATATGGAACAACAAAAGCACGTTTTTTCCACGAAGCTTGCTGGTAAAACTCTTACTGTTGAAGTAGGACAATTAGCAAAGCAAGCAAATGGAGCAGTTTTAGTAAGATACGAAGATACTGTCGTATTAGCAACAGCAACTGCATCAAAGGAACCTAAAAAAGTTAGCTTTTTCCCATTAACAGTAAACTACGAAGAGCGTTTATATGCAGTAGGTAAAATTCCTGGTGGATTTATTAAACGTGAAGGTAGACCGAGTGAAAAAGCAATATTAGCGAGTCGACTAATTGACCGCCCAATTCGACCATTATTTGCAGATGGATTCCGTAATGAAGTTCAAGTAATCAGCATGGTAATGAGTGTTGATCAAGATTGTTCATCAGAAATGGCTGCTATGTTTGGTAGCTCACTAGCTCTATGCGTATCTGACATTCCTTTTAACGGTCCAATTGCTGGCGTAATCGTTGGTCGTATTAATGGCGAATTAGTTATTAATCCAACAGTTGAGCAAGCAGAAAACAGTGACATTCATTTAACGGTTGCTGGAACAAAAGATGCCATTAACATGGTTGAAGCTGGCGCTAATGAAGTACCAGAAGAAGTAATGCTTGAAGCAATTATGTTTGGTCATGAAGAAATTAAAAAGTTAATTGCATTCCAAGAAGAAATCGTAGCACAAATTGGAAAAGAAAAAATGGAAATCCAGCTTCATGAACTTGATGCTGAATTAGAAAAACAAATCCGTGAAATTTGTGAAACAGAATTAAATGCAGCTATTCAAGTTCATGAAAAACATGCTCGTGAAGCTGCAATTAATGAAGTAAAAGAACGTGTTGTTCTTCAGTTTGAAGAAAATGAAGCAGACGAAGAAACGATTGGACAAGTAAAAGAAATCCTTTCAATGCTTGTTAAAGAAGAAGTGCGTCGCTTAATTACGGTTGAAAAGGTTCGTCCTGATGGAAGAAAATTAGATGAAATCCGTCCATTATCATCACAAGTTGGTTTATTACCACGTACACATGGTTCTGGATTATTCACTCGTGGACAAACTCAAGCGTTAAGTATTTGTACACTAGGCGCTTTAGGAGATGTACAAATTCTTGATGGCTTAGGCATTGAAGAATCAAAACGTTTTATGCACCATTATAATTTCCCACAATTCAGTGTTGGTGAAACAGGACCAATTCGTGGACCAGGTCGTCGTGAAATTGGACATGGAGCATTAGGCGAAAGAGCACTTGAGCCAAGTATTCCGGATCAAAAGGATTTCCCATACACAATTCGTCTAGTATCAGAAGTACTTGAATC
The DNA here is from genome assembly GCF_002574545.1 of Bacillus sp. AFS055030. Taxonomy (GTDB): domain Bacteria; phylum Bacillota; class Bacilli; order Bacillales; family Bacillaceae_G; genus Gottfriedia. The sequence goes on along the minus strand of NZ_NUGT01000080.1, from coordinate 151,107 downwards.
AAACGGTTCTACTTCTCAAGCAAGTATTTGTGCAAGTACGCTAGCAATGATGGATGCTGGTGTACCAATTAAAGCACCAGTTGCTGGTATTGCTATGGGATTAATTAAATCTGGTGAACATTATTCAGTTCTTACAGATATTCAAGGTATGGAAGATCATTTAGGAGATATGGACTTTAAAGTAGCAGGAACGGCTAAAGGTGTAACTGCACTTCAAATGGACATTAAAATTGAAGGTTTATCAGAACAAATTTTAAAAGAAGCATTAGAACAAGCAAAGATTGGCCGTATGCAAATCCTTGATTCGATGCTTGCTACGATCAGCGAACCAAGAACAGCATTATCTGAGTTTGCTCCAAAAATCTTAATGATGACTATTAACCCAGATAAAATTAAAGATGTTATTGGACCAGGTGGAAAACAAATCAATAAAATCATTGAAGAAACTGGCGTGAAAATCGACATTGAACAAGATGGAACAGTATTTATTTCATCTGTAGATCAACCTATGAATGAACGCGCAAAACAAATTATCGAAGACCTTGTTCGTGAAGTAGAAGTAGGTCAATTATACATGGGTAAAGTAAAACGAATTGAAAAATTCGGCGCATTCGTCGAAATCTTTGCAGGTAAAGATGGATTAGTCCATATTTCAGAACTTGCAGAAGAACGAATTGCAAAAGTTGAAGACGTAGTCTCAATCGGAGACGAAATCCTTGTAAAAGTAACCGAAATCGACAAACAAGGACGCGTAAACTTATCCCGCAAAGCTGTATTAAAAGAACAAAAAGAAAAAGCTGAGCAACAATGAAAAGTGGAGCAAGCTCGCCCAGCTCTGAAAGGAATATCTCCATTCATCTGAAGAAGTGGTGAATTTTCCACTTCGAAGATTAATGGAATATTACCGAAGAGCTAGCTTGCGGAACTAGACATCACGTAAAGCAGAAAGCTCGGTACGCTATTTCTTAAATTATTTAAAACAACAGGCACATCGAAATGAGCCTGTTGTTTTTTACATTTACCCGCTTCTTAGTCCCCTCTTTTAAAATTCCTGAATTTCATGCGTGACTAAATTTTTTTTGGTTACAATAAAAAAGTAGAACTTGAATTGATTAAATAAATTAGTTTTGCTCGTAAATCAGTACAAAGCTTGTTCTATTTTATAAAAAATATCATATTCCTTCTAGTAGGAGGGTGTTTAGGAAATGGGTAGAAATCTGTTAAAAGTCTTTGCAATCGTTATGGCATTATTTCTAGCAATTTTAGTAGTTAGAAATCCATATACTAATCAATACGTGAGAATCTTAACATCAAAGTCGTCAATTGTTTCAGCGAAAACAAATGGATTATACGATGAAATCAAATCAAAGGCGAAAAAATTCGAGATACCTCCAAAGGATGCTCATGTGGATTCGGTATGGAAAGCGATACCCGGCTATAATGGTTTAACAGTTGATATTAATGAGTCATATAAGAAAATGAAGGTAATCGGTAAGTTTGATCAGAATAAGCTCGTATTTAAAGAAGTTTCTCCAAAAGTTCATTTAAAGGATTTGCCACCATCACCAGTATATAAAGGGAATCCAGAAAAGCCAATGGTTGCATTTACAATCAATGTTGCGTGGGGAAATGAATATATTCCGAAAATGTTAGAAGTATTAAAGAAGCACAATGCAAAAGCAACTTTCTTTCTTGAAGGTAGATGGGCAAAAAATAATCCAACGGTTGCTCAACTAATCACTGCTGCAGACCAAGAAGTTGGAAACCATTCTTATTCACATCCCGATATGGCGAGATTAGGTAGTCAGGAAATAAGAAATGAAATAACAAAAACAAATTCAGTCATACTTGCAACAACTGATCAAAAAGTTGTATGGTTTGCCCCTCCAAGCGGTAGTTATCGTGATGAAGTAGTTAAAATTGCTTCAAGTTTAGGGTTAAAAACAATTATGTGGACAGCAGATACGATTGATTGGCAGAAACCACCAAGAGAAGTCATTATTAATCGTGTGATGAAAAAAGTAGGTAATGGTACAATCGTTCTTATGCATCCAACGAAACCAACAGCTGAGGCACTTGATGAACTAATTACAAGAATAGAGGCATCAGGTAGAAAAGTTGTAAATATTTCAACTTTATTAGATGAAAAACGGTACGATCCAATTAAAAAAGTTGAAAACAAATGACAATTACATCCAGCTTTGTTAAGATGATTGTAAAATATAGTTATATTTTTCAATCTTATTACAAATGTGTAAATAGATGGTGTATACATAGGAGGCATTAAATGATTGTACGACATACTTGCAAAAATGGAGTCAGAGTAGTAATTGAAAATATTTCAACTGTCCGTTCAGTTGCACTAGGAGTCTGGATAAAAACAGGTTCAAGCAATGAAACGCCAGAACTAAATGGTGTTTCACATTTTCTTGAGCATATGTTCTTTAAAGGCACAAAGACACGCAATGCGAAAGAAATCGCTGAAAGTTTCGATTCAATTGGTGGACAAGTAAATGCATTTACGTCTAAAGAATATACTTGTTATTATGCTAAAGTGTTAGATACACATGCGGATTACGCGTTAGAAGTATTAGGAGATATGTTTTTTAATTCTACTTTTGATGAAGGTGAATTAGAAAAAGAAAAAAATGTAGTACTTGAAGAAATCAAAATGTACGATGATACACCAGATGATTTAGTTCATGATTTATTAAGTAAAGTGATGTATGAAACTCATCCATTAGGTTATCCAATTTTAGGTACAGAAGAAACTTTAAAATCTTTTAATGGTGATACATTACGCCAGTACATGAAGGATTTTTACACTCCAGATCAAGTAGTCATTTCAATTGCGGGTAATATTGATGATTCATTTATTAAACGTGTTGAAGATTTATTTGGAAATTATGAGGGTAAAAAGAAAGATGTAAACTTCGGGATTCCTACAATACATTATGGACAAATTGCTCGCAAAAAAGAAACTGAGCAAGCACATCTTTGTGTTGGCTATAGAGGTCTAGAACTTGGACATAACGATTTATATCCATTAATTGCCTTAAATAATATTCTAGGTGGTAGTATGAGTAGTCGATTGTTCCAAGATGTTCGTGAACAAAAAGGACTTGCATATTCTGTATTCTCTTATCACTCTGCATACCAAGATAGCGGTACAGTTGCAATTTATGCAGGGACTGGAAAAAGCCAAATAAATCAATTATTTGAGACGATCCAAGAAACTTTAAAAGTATTAAATGCTGAAGGAATTACAGAAAAAGAATTAAATAATTGTAAAGAGCAATTAAAAGGTAACTTAATGTTAGGATTAGAAAGTACAAATAGCAGAATGAGTCGAAATGGTAAAAATGAACTAATGCTAGGTATTCATCGTTCTTTAGATGAAGTCATTCAACTAATAGATGGTGTAACAATTGATAAAGTAAATGATATCGCGAAGTTTGTTTTTACTGATAACTACGCAGTTTCATTAGTAAGTCCTGATGGAGTAATTCCAACAAATATTAAGCAATAAGTTGATAAATTAGAGAGCCTTTTTAAGGGCTCTCTTTATTTTTTTAGTTTAAGAAATAAAGATAATTGCCCATATTTAAACAGTTTATCATTACTGCTTTTTAATTTTAGAAAGAATCTTCACCAATGCATTGGAAGATTCATAAGATATTTAGGAGAAAGATGTTAGGCGGTAGTCCTGCTTACAAAGATTAATTTCCATTTACCATAGTGAAGTAAAGAAGGTGAATGCTGCATGTTAACTGGCTTGCATATTGCTGTTATTGGTGGGGACGCCAGACAGCTTGAAGTTATTCGGAAGTTAACAGAGTTAGACGCAAAGGTAACATTAATAGGTTTTGAACAATTAGATAGTGGCTTTACCAGTGCATCTAAAGAATTAATGGCAGATGTAGATTTTGAAGATCTAGATGCAATTCTTCTACCTGTACCAGGTACGAATAATGAAGGAGTTGTCGATACAATTTTTTCAAATGAAAAAGTTGTACTGACAAAAGAAATTCTAGATAGTACTCCTTCGCATTGTACGATTTATTCTGGAATAAGTAACTCATACTTAGACAGTATAGTTACAGCTTCAAATCGAAAGTTAGTAAAATTATTTGAACGAGACGATGTAGCTATTTATAATAGTATTCCGACCGTTGAAGGTACGATCATGATGGTCATTCAACATACGGAATATACAATTCATAATTCGAAAGTAGCCGTATTAGGTTTAGGTCGTACAGGAATGAGCGTCGCGAGGACTTTTCATAATTTGGGTGCAAAAGTAAGAGTAGGGGCGCGTAAATCAGAGCACATTGCTAGAATTGTTGAAATGGGCTTAGAAGCTTTTGAATTTAAGAATATAGAAGAGGCCTTAAAGGATGTCGATGTTGTAATTAATACTGTTCCAGTTCAAATTGTTACAGCAAGTGTCATTTCAAAATTACAACCTCATTCTCTAATCATTGATTTAGCTTCAAAACCTGGAGGAACAGATTTTCGTTATGCTGAAAAAAGAGGTATTAAGGCATTATTAGCACCAGGTTTACCAGGAATCGTTGCTCCTAAAACAGCAGGTCAAATAATTGGAAACGTACTAGCACAGCTATTAAAGGTAGAATTAGATAAAAGGAAGGAGCAACCAAAATGACGTTGAAAGGTAAGAAAATTGGATTTGGTATTACAGGGTCACATTGTACTTATGAAGAGGTAGTTCCTCAAATTCAAAAGCTAGTGGATGATGGAGCTGACGTATATCCTGTTGTTACGTTTACTGTAAAAAGTACAACAACTCGATTTGGTGTAGGAGAAGACTGGATCGAAAAAATAGAAGAAATTACAGGGCGTAAAACAGTTGACTCAATTGTAGGAGCAGAACCATTTGGTCCAAAAGTACAATTAGATTGTATGGTAATTGCACCCTTAACAGGAAATTCAATGAGTAAGTTTGCTAATGCTCAAACTGATAGCCCTGTATTAATGGCAGCTAAGGCTACTTTGAGAAATGGAAAACCTGTTGTATTAGGTATTTCTACAAACGATGCTTTAGGTTTAAATGGAACTAATTTAATGTGACTTAGATGGTAATACCAAATCAGTCAACAAGATCACCTAGGAAGCTTCGGAAAAAGTGTGAGTGTAAAATCATCTAGTTTTTGATGAGGTTCTTTTTTATACTCTACTTTAAATAAAACTGATTTTAGGAGACGATTTTTCAATTCAATATCAGTTGTTTTGTAATACAAATCTAACACTTTTTCAAAGGTTGGAATTATTTGATCGATTAATAACTCCTTATTATGATATTTGGCTAGTTCATCCAAAATTAACGTTTTACTATTTGAAAGTTCGTTTATTCGATTAGTGAGGATTTCAGAACGTTCATTGTAAATCGTTTCATCATAAACACCGCGTTCTAGTAAATTAAATAAATTATTTTTTTGTTTTACTACTTCACTTAAATCATTCTCGATTTGTTTAAGTGCTTGTTTTTTTAAATTAGTTACGTCCAAATCTTCCTCGTTGGTTCGATTCGTAAAACTTATTTTGTATTCTTTTAACCAAATTTCTAACCCTTGTAAAAGTCTCTCTTCAATTAAATGTGTATAGGATGCGCGAGTGTTACAACGGTTATTTGTACACACGATTTGTTTAGGTTTGCCTTTTGGATAACGCTGCTGTAATTTCGACTTGCATTTGCTGCAAATAATGATTCCGGCTAACTGATTACTTAATTTACTATTATAGGGGGCATGGTATCGACTTTTTAAAATATCTTGTGCCAAATTGTATTGATCAGGATCAATAATGGCTTCATGTTTTCCATCAACAATTATCCAGTCAGATTTTGGTTTTCTCATGCCCTTACTTGATTTTTTATTCCAAGTCACTTTACCTATATAAATAGGATTTTTTATCATCTCCAAAATGGAATGATAACTCCATTTTTTTCCTGTAAAGGAAGGGATATTCATTTGATTTAAACGGTTAGCAATTTCAGTTGCACCAATCAAATCCTTTGTATACCATTCAAAAATAGTTTTAACTACCTTCCCTTGATCGCTATTAATACGTAAAGAGCGGAATTCCTTTGTTTCATAAATCTCATAACCATAAGGAGCAAATGTTCCTAAATAATTTCCTCTTTGGACCGATAAAACTCGACCTCGTTGAAGCCTACGAGTAATTATTTTTAATTCTTTTCGGGCCATAAAAGCCTCAAATTCACTGTATTCCTCATCAAACTCGTCATGAAGGTCATATGTCTTTCTTGGTGTAATGATTTTTGTTTTAGATGATTTAAACGTTTCTAAAATAATGCCCTGCTCCTTCATATTACCGCGTCCAAGACGGTCCATATCCATTACTAACACACCATCATATTTAAATTCTTCAACTTCTTGTAATAGCTTTAACATTTCTGGCCGATAAACAAGCGATTCACCTGATGCAATTTCCTGCCTAATACAAATTATGTTTAAATCATTTTCCTTAGCGAATTTTAAAAGCTGCTCTTTATGCTTTGATAAAGTCTCACCCTCACCTCTAGCTTCTGCGTCTAAATCTGCTCGACTTTTACGTAAGTACAATGCAACTCGTTCCATTTGATCACCTCATAGACTATATATATGTCTAATTAAGGAATTAATTAATTTTTGGATCAATCGACACTAAAAGGTTGGTTAGTCCGTCAATAAACGAAACATACAATGAAATATGGGGGTGGTGATACTGAGTAAACAAACAGAATTTACTGCTACCTATCAATTTGGAAAAACAAAAGTGAATATAATTGCACCAGATGATGTAACAGAAGAAAATAAAAAGAAAATTATTGAAGAAATTCAAACGATTGGATGGAAGATTGTTAAAGAAGAATTGTTTAAGAAGGATGATAAATAGGAAGTATGTAAGCACCTAAATAAGGGTGCTTTTTTTATCTGTTTGTTTCGATTGATCTAGGAAGAATTATCTATTTTCAAATGACTAGATTCCTTAGGTAAAAATATTTTTTGTACTTTTACAACGGTAAAAAACTAAATATGCAATCATTTTACATGCACATATAATTGTGATCATGATCTAAGATTCATGTAATTTTAAAAAAATTCTGAGACAGATTACTCAAAAATCTGTCATTTTTTTTACATAATGATCGTAAATATAGTGATAGTGATTCTAAATATTCATCATAGAGAGGAATGTTGGTTATTATCGATTATCATTTAACAAAACAATTTGTTTCAAAGGAAAAATTGATCGAACGTAAGCTTGCTGATCATTTAATTTTCAATGTAAGAATAAAGGATGTCATCGAACTAGCATATAATAACTGGGTTTTAGATTATGCTAAAGGTGTAGTTGCCTTTAATCTTACAAATGGTGAATTAGTAGGATATTCACTTACTGGTACAAATAATAGAACGGATAATGATTATGAGGTTATTATTTTTGAACTAGATGCCAATGTTGACGTGGAGGATGTTACGGTTTTACTGGGGAATATTGGTGTTCGAGCTGTACGGACATTTTTTGGTATTGACGATGAAACTTTTTCAAATAATATGGTATTTTGGACTGAAACCTATTTACGATTTCATAATTTGTCGATTAAATCAATTAGAAATCGGTTTTTAAAAGTACTTTACACTGATTATAAACAAACTTTTTATACTAACTGCATTAAAAAACAACTTGATTATGTTTATGCTAAATATATTGTTCATTATAATCATTAGGGTGAGATTTTAAAAATTATTCTTGAGCTGAATTTTTTGTTTCAATCCCCTTTTATAACCTTTAGTCGGCCCCTTTTAAATTCAATTTTTTACTGTCTTAAAACCAATGATATTCCATTTAAATAGGTATTATCCTCTAAGTCATAATTTAATGCGTTTAATGAGTACAAAAAATATCTATTTTATTCCCTTTGGTCAAGATGATCCAATAAAAAAACCGAATTCACTAGTGGCAAGAATGGATTCATTGCTTGATACAGTGAAATCCTCTATTGAAGGAAAACAACTTCAACCTGTTTTAGTGGAAAAATATCGTGATCTCCAATAATTATTTTAGAAAAAATAGGACTGAATTATTTTTTCTATGATAGAATGAAGAAAATTGAGTATGTGTCATTAGGATACATACTCGTTACTATGAAATCAATTATTCAAGCGAAAACCTTTGAATATAAACTTCATTTAACGTAAACTATTTAATAAATGTGAAAACAGGGATGGTGCAAAAAGTGGGGAATAAACAAAGTTATGTAGTAGCTGTAGTAGGTGCAACTGGAGCAGTTGGACAACAAATGATTGCAACATTAGAGAAAAGAAATTTTCCAGTAAAAGAAATTAAATATCTATCATCAAAACGTTCAGCAGGAACAAAATTAACATATAAAGGTGAAGAGGTAATCGTTCAAGAAGCAACTCCTGAAGCTTTTGAAGGTGTAGATATTGCTTTATTTAGTGCTGGTGGCTCAGTATCAAAAGATCTAGCTCCTGAAGCAGTTAAAAGAGGGGCAGTAGTAGTTGATAACACTAGTGCATTTAGAATGGCTGAAGACGTACCTTTAGTTGTACCTGAAGTAAATGACCAAGATTTATTTAATCATAAAGGTATTATTGCAAATCCTAACTGTTCAACAATCCAAATGGTTGTTGCGCTAGAACCAATTCGTCAATCTATTGGTTTAAATAAAGTAGTAGTGTCAACTTACCAAGCCGTTTCAGGTGCTGGAGTTACAGCAATTGAAGCCTTAAAGGAACAAGCGCAAGCATTCTTAAACGGTGAAGAAGCAACTCCATCAGTATTACCGGTAAAAAGTGGTGAGAAACATTATCAAATTGCTTTTAACGCAATTCCACAAATCGATGTCTTTACTGAGAATGGATATACTTATGAAGAAATGAAAATGATTAATGAAACTAAAAAAATCATGCATTTACCTGAATTACAAATTAGCGCAACATGTGTAAGACTTCCTGTAATTTCTGGTCACTCTGAGTCAGTATACATTGAAGTTGATAAAGAAGTATCAGTAGCTGAACTTAAATCACTTTTAAGTGATGCACCTGGAATCGTATTACAAGACGATCCAGATCAACAACTATATCCAATGCCATTTTACAGTATTGGAAGTAATGAAGTATATGTAGGACGTATCCGTAAAGATTTAGATAATCCATTTGGATTCCATTTATGGATCGTTTCAGATAATCTATTAAAAGGTGCTGCTTGGAATTCAGTGCAAATTGCTGAACGATTAATTGAGTTAAGCATCATTTAGTGAAAACTGCTAGAGAGGTGCAAGAATGAAGATATTAGTCCAAAAATTTGGAGGGACTTCAGTACGTGACGAAAATGGAAGAAAGCACGCACTTAAGCATATAAAAGAAGCATTAGAAAAAGGATATAAATTAGTAGTTGTTGTTTCAGCTATGGGTCGAAAAGGTGAACCATATGCAACAGATACACTATTAAATTTAGTTGGCGCAAAAAAAAGTAAGGTCACACAAAGAGAACTTGATTTATTAATGTCATGTGGTGAAACAATTTCTTCAATTGTTTTTTCAAATTTATTGAATGAAAATGGTATTCATGCTATGGCAATGACAGGTGCATCTGCAGGTTTCCGAACAAATGATGAATTTGGAAATGCAAAAATTCTTGATATGAAATGTGGCCGTTTAATTAAAGAATTAGAAAACTATGATGTTGTAGTAGTCGCAGGATTCCAAGGATCTACATCTAATGGTGATGTTACGACATTAGGTAGAGGTGGAAGTGATACTTCTGCTTCTGCACTTGGGGTTGCTGTTGGTGCAGAAACAATCGAAATCTTTACTGACGTTGAAGGCGTAATGACAGCAGATCCAAGGATTGTTAAAGAAGCAAGACCTTTATCAGTTGTTACTTATGCAGAAATTTGTAATATGGCATATCAAGGTGCGAAAGTAATTCATCCTAGGGCTGTAGAAATCGCGATGCAAGGGAAGGTACCTATTCGAATTCGTTCAACGTATTCAAATAGTTTAGGTACACTAGTAACATCGAATCCTACGAAACGTATTATTGGTGAAAATATTCAAGATCGTTTAATAACAGGAATCGCACATGTACCGAATGTTACGCAAATTAGAGTAACTTCAAAGGAACATACTTTTGATTTACATTCTCAAGTATTTAAAGCAATGGCAAATAAAGGAATAAGTGTAGACTTTATTAATATCTCACCTAATGGTGTAGTATACACTGTAAGTGATGAAGTTGCTTCAAAAGCGATCGATGTATTAAAAGGAATTGGCTATGAGCCTTCATACACAACTGGCTGTGCAAAAGTATCAATAGTTGGAGCGGCAATTGCAGGAGTACCTGGCGTAACTTCAAAAATTGTAACTGCATTAGCTGAAAAAGGTATTCAAATTTTACAATCAGCAGACAGTCACACGACTATTTGGGTGCTTGTCAAAAATGAAGATATGGTCGAAGCGGTTACTGCACTTCATGATGCATTTGAACTTAGTTCAGTTAAAGTCGATTAATATTTGAGCGGAGTGGAATAATGAGTAGATTTGGTAAAATTTCAACAGCGATGGTAACGCCTTTTGATTCAAAAGGAAATATTGATTTTGCAAAAACAACAAAACTTGTGAACTACTTAATTGAGAATGGAACAGATTCAATCGTAGTTTGTGGAACAACAGGAGAATCTCCAACATTAACTTCAGAAGAAAAATTAGCATTGATTAGTCATGTAGTTTCAACGGTAGCTGGTAGAGTACCTGTTATCGCGGGTACAGGAAGTAATAATACTCGTGAAACAGTTGAATTAACGAAGAAAGTTTCTGCCTTAGGTGTAGATGCAATCATGGTAGTTGTACCTTATTATAATAAACCAAACCAAGAAGGACTATATCAACACTTTAAAGCAGCAGCAGAAAGTACTCAGCTTCCTGTTATGTTATATAATGTACCAGGCAGAACAGTTGCTAGCCTTACAGTAGATACAATTGTAAGATTAGCTGAAATTCCAAATGTAGTTGCAATTAAAGATGCTACTGGAAACTTAAGCATTATGACAGAAATTATTGACCGTACTCCTGAAGATTTTGAATTATATTGTGGTGACGATGGACTTACGCTTCCAGCCTTTGCAATTGGTTCAAAAGGAACGGTTTCTGTTGCATCACACGTGTTAGGAAATGAAATGCAGCAATTAGCTGAAAGCTTCTTCACAGGAGATATGGCTAAAGCACAATTCTTACACCGTAAACTATTGCCATTATTTGATGGATTCTTCATGGCGCCAAGTCCAGGTCCAATCAAAACAGCTTTACAAATGAAAGGGTTAGATGTTGGTGGAGTCCGTTTACCACTTGTACCACTTTCTGAAGCTGAACGCACAACGATTGGTATATTAATAAATAATTTAGACGAAGCATTACAAAATAATTAACAACAAAACCACTTACAAACAATCCGATTAATTTGGATAGCGTAAGTGGTTTTTTTACTAAATTCACAAAATTTCAAATCTCCTTATTGAATGACAATAAATGGTCTCATCATTTCATAATCCTCGTGTTCCAACATATGACAATGCCAAACATATAATCCAGTAAACGGCCCAAACCTCATGATTATTCTAGTTACTTGATTTGGATTAGCTGAAACAGTGTCCTTCCATCCACATTCTTGTGGTTCTGGTGGAATCGGTGGATCTGTGTAATGAATGACCCCTTCTTGTTTATACTTTTCTACATCAAAGTTTCTTCGATCTAAGATTTGGAACTCAATTAGATGAACATGTATAGGATGAGAATCAGGTGTTAAGTTAATCAAATACCATATTTCGATTGTTCCTAATTTCGGATTTTCTGAAATGGGAGCATCCCAATGTTTATGATCCAATAACATAATTTCTCGTCCATACTGATCCATTTTGTGAACTAATGGTAAGAAGCGTTGTTTGAATGCAGACTGTTCATTGATTTTTGGAAATTGTTGCAAATTAGCTGGTATCATACTTGTATCCACGTTTGACAAAGGCAATGTAACTTTAAATTGCATGACAGTTCCTGTATTTTCATCAACAGGTTTTCCATTTGGAAATGGGGTAGGAGCATCATTTCGCATACTAATCTTTTTACCTTCAAGATTAGTAAAATCGATGATTACTTCTGCTCGTTCTGAAGGAGATAACATGAGTTCGTGGATACCAATTGGATGCTGCATGAATCCGCGCTCTGTTGCGATTTGATACATAAGTTGACCAGAATCGAGCTTAATTCGAAAAAAGCGCGAGTTTGACCCGTTTAATAATCTAAATCGATATTTTCTTGGTTCCACTTTTAAATAAGGATGAACTTTACCATTGACGATCACTGTATCACCAAAAAATTCCGGGATAATAGATGTGTCTAGATCTTTAATAGGTTTATGTGGTTGTTTAGGATAATAAAGTGAACCATCAATATTAAAACTTTTATCTTGTATCAATAGTGGGATAACATAGCGCCCATTCGGTAAATTCAATCTACTTTCCTTCTCATCACTAATTAAATAAAACCCTACTAATCCAGCATATATATTTAGTCTTGTAATGCCTAGTGCATGATCATGGTACCAAAGGGTAGATGCGCTATTACAATTATCATATCGGTATACTTGCTTTTTAAAATAACGGCCAACTTGTTTATAATCTTTTGTAAACCAAGCTTCAGGATAGCCATCGCTTTCAGGTTCAACACAAGCACCATGTACGTGCACTACTGTCCTTACTTGGGGGACATCTTTATGAGCACCATGAACAGTAAAATCGATTGGAAACAAGTGTTTTTCTGGTAGATCATTGATCCATTTAATAAACACGATCTCACCTTTTTTTACTTTTATGGTTGGTCCAGGATAGGATCCTTCATATCCCCAAACTGTTGAATCTTTTAACTCACTATGGAGAGATTGCTTAAATTCCGTCATCGTTACCTCATAATAAGTATAATAATGATCTTTATAGCGAGGTTTTAAAATTGGTGGAATGGGTAGTTCATCTACGAATTTTGAAAGATTCATTTTTGGGGGCTCTCTGTCATTAAAATTCATTTAGACCCTCCTTTTCTAACTTAATCATATTCTTGCAATAAGTAATAATTGACCATTCACTCAAGTTCAAAAAGAATTTTTATTTGAGTTAAAAAGAAAAAAATAAGGCAGAAAAAATGTAGTAGAAACAATAAATTTTTCTTTTCAATATTAGCTATAGTCACAAGAACGCAAAAAAATGATTAAAAATACATCCCCAAAGTAATCCGATTTTCCTATTTAAGGAAGAATGTATCTTGTTTTACCTGTTCGGACTAGGATATAATGTTTGTAAGATTTTGAACGGTCTGTAAATTTAAAGAACTAACTAGGAGGAACAGGTTGTGTTGAAGGAAATGAATGAACAAGTAAAAGTTTTTGCCCTTGGTGGGGTAGGTGAAATCGGAAAAAACATGTATGTAGTCGAAGTTGGTGATTTGATTTACGTGTTAGACGCAGGTTTAAAATTTCCTGACCAAGAAATGTACGGAATAGATCATGTCATACCTGATGTAAGTTATTTAGAGAAAAATGCACATAAAGTTGTAGGTGTTTTTATAACACATGGACATGAAGATCATATAGGTGCCATTCCATATATTATGAATAAACTACCACATGTAAAGTTTTATACAAATAAATTAGCATATTTATTTATAAGAGAAAAATTAAGCGAGAAAGGTATTAAAAACCTTGAGCAATTTGAACTATATGATGAAACTACTTTATTAACATTTGAAAATAGTTCAATTAGTTTTTTTAGAACTACTCATAGCATTCCAGATTCATTTGGATTTTGTGTAAATACACCACAAGGTGCTGTCGTTTTTACTGGAGACTTCAAATTTGATCAGTCGAAAAGTCCTTATCCAGGTGCTGATTTAGGCAAACTAGCCTTAATAGGAGATAAAGGTGTTTTATGTTTGCTATCTGATAGCACAAACGCTGAAAGACAAGGGTTTTCTGGGTCTGAGAAGAAAGTATCGGAAGAAATTAAAAAAGAAATAATGAATGCAAAAGGAAGAGTTTTAGTAGCTTGTTTTTCTTCAAATATATATCGAATTCAACAGGTTATTAATGCAAGTGAAGCGGCAGGTCGAAAACTAGCAGTAGTGGGAAGTAGTATGATGAAATCAATTGAATTAGCAAAGGAATTAGATTATTTATCAATTCCGGATGATCTAATGATTTCAGTTGTGGATACAGATAACTATAAAGAAAGAGATATTGTCATTCTAACAACCGGTACACAAGGAGAACCAATGGCAGCCCTTTCGAAAATTGCTAAAGGTACACATAAGCAAGTTTCAATTCGTAAAGGTGATACTGTCCTAATGGCTGCAACAGCAATTCCAGGGAATGAAATGTTAGTTGGATCTACTGTTAATTTATTATTTAGAGCTGGCGCAAATGTTATTTATGGCTATAAAAAGGTACACGTATCTGGTCATGGTTATGAAGAGGAATTAAAGCTAATGCTTGAATTGATGAAGCCAAAATATTTCATACCAGTTCATGGTGAATTTCGAATGCAAAAAGCACATTCACATATTGCAGAAGAAGTAGGCATAGCAAAGGAAGATATTTTTATTATTGAAAAGGGTGACATCGTTTCGTTTAAAAATGGTCAAGCCACTCGAACTGAAAAAATAGAAGTTGGTAACGTTTTAATTGACGGAATTGGTGTTGGTGATGTTGGAAATATCGTATTGCGTGATCGTAAATTACTATCTCAAGATGGTATATTAATCGTTGTCGTAACGTTTAACAAGCAAAAGAAAGCAATCATATCTGGTCCAGAAATTATCACTCGCGGGTTTGTATATGTACGTGAGTCAGAAAAATTAATCACTAGATCAACTGAAATTGTAAAAGACATTACAGAAAAAATGCTACAAAACGACCAAATTGAATGGACATTATTAAAGAATTCAATAAGAGATGGATTAAGCGCTTACTTATATGAAGAAACAAAAAGAAGACCAATGATTCTACCTATATTAATGGAAGTATAATTTATATAGTGAAGTACTTCTTAATCTAAGATGGGTATGATTTCCTTATTATTTTCACATACTAATTTGTATGAAAAATGATAGGGGGAACTGTTTTGACAAATTCAAATAATGAAACACCAATTCCAAACGAAGAAGCACCTCCAAAGCCAAATGATCAAAAGGATATGAGCATTGTTGAAAAAATACAGCAATTAGGACAAACAAATGTTCCAGCAAGCAATGATTCAAAAATCCATTGTTTAACGATAATAGGGCAAATTGAAGGGCATGTAGCTTTACCACCTCAAAATAAGACAACTAAATATGAACATTTAATCCCACAATTAGTTGCAATAGAACAAAACCCTAAGATTGAAGGATTATTAATTGTTCTAAATACTGTAGGTGGAGATGTGGAAGCAGGCCTTGCGATATCAGAAATGATTGCGACATTAACAAAACCTACTGTTTCAATCGTTTTAGGTGGTGGGCATAGTATCGGAGTACCAATTGCAGTAAGTACTGACTTTTCATATATTGCTGAAACGGCAACAATGACGATCCATCCTATTCGTCTAACCGGTTTAGTAATTGGTGTACCTCAAACGTTTGAGTATCTTGATAAAATGCAAGAAAGGGTAACGCGTTTTGTTACGAAGCATTCAAATATTACGGAAGAACGTTTCAAGGAATTAATGTTTACAAAAGGAAATTTAACAAGAGATATCGGCTCTAATGTAGTCGGTGGAGATGCAGTAAAATATGGACTAATTGATGATGTAGGTGGTATCGGGCAAGCATTATGTAAATTGCAAGAATTGATTGACGAACGAAAAGAAAAGTCTGATAAAGAGGAGAATGAATTTTGATTCTATATACAATAATGCCAATTGAATCGATTTTTCCCGTTGATCAACAAGAATTCGAATCACAGCAGTTTTTAGAATACAATGGTGTTCCTATGTTGGTTGATAGTGTTGGGGGTACAGCTTTTGAAATTAAAAGAATTGTAAGTACAGATCCGCAGCATTTTATGCAATATACACCTGGTCAACGAATTTTAGTTCTACCATCTTAAGGTAATTATTAACAATACATGGTAAACATATGTTCTGATATGTTATAATAAATTCAATTTAAGAAAGCAGCCAAAAGGCTGCTTTCTTTGGCGAATCTGCAAATTTAGATGGGGGTGAATTACATGGCAAAGCAGAAGCAGCAAAAGTCAAAAGCTCGAAAGTCAGTAAGTGGCAATGGGTCAATATGGTATGAAATTAGTGGATTAATATTTTTAGCACTTTCAATCGTAACGATATTAAAACTTGGTATTGTAGGTAAAGCCTTTGTATTATTCTTGAGATTCTTCTTTGGAGAATGGTACATGCTAAGCTTTCTTTTTATAATCGGTTTATCTGCATATAGCATAATTTATCGAAAAAGACCTCCATTTGTTTCGAGTATTACGATTGGTGGATTGTTAATCTTCTTTAGTATATTGATGTTTAGTCATGTTACTCTATTTGATTTATTAGCAAAAAATAATCAATTTCATGATCAATCTGTCATAAAAAGTACGCTAGATTTATTCTTATACGAAGCCAAAGGTAAGATTAGTACGGTGGATCTTGGTGGAGGTATAATTGGAGCGATACTTTTTGCAGTTTTATATTTCTTATTTGATCGAACCGGTGCAATTCTTTTCGGTATTATTGCCATAGTTGCGGGCGTTTTATTTATTACTGGTAAGCCACTTGGAGGTTATGTATACCAATATATAATGCCAAAAGTTAGAAATTTAATTTCAGATACATGGAAGGATTTAACAAATTTTTGGAAACGTGGTCGTGAACAAAAAACAACTAGTAGACGAGCTGAGGCTAAACAAAAGAGAAAAGCAAAGAAAGATTCATATGAAGACGATGATCGTCATGAAGAAGTGTCAGGGGCTGAAAGTTTAAATTACCAAATTAATAATTCATATGAAGCTGAGATTGAGCCGAGAAAAGAAATTCAAATTGAATATTCTCCTACGTATCAGCCACCTAAAGAACCAGAATTGATCATAGCAAATAATTCAAATCAACTTCAGGCTCATTTTGCAGATGAAGACGATCATTCAATCGAATTGCCAGTTGCAGAAGTAGGAGTCGAGGATAAGATAGACTACGTATTGCCATCAATGGACTTATTAGCCTATCCAAAAGGCGCTAAAAAACGAGAAAATGAATCAAAATTAAAGGAAAATGCGGACAAGCTTGAAAGAACATTTCAAAGTTTTGGTGTAAAGGCTACTGTAACGAAAGTACATCATGGACCTGCTGTAACAAAATATGAAGTATACCCTGAAGCAGGGGTAAAAGTTAGTCGTATTGTAAACCTTAGCGATGATTTAGCACTTGCACTTGCAGCCAAAGATATTCGAATTGAAGCTCCTATTCCAGGTAAATCAGCTGTTGGAATTGAAGTGCCAAATACGAATATAACGACTGTATTACTTAGAGAAGTTCTCGAAGCAAAAAGTCCGAAATTACAAAATCCATTAGCTGTATCGCTAGGAAAAGATATTGCCGGTGATGCTGTATTTGCAGAGCTTAATAAAATGCCACATTTACTCGTAGCTGGAGCGACAGGTAGTGGGAAAAGTGTATGTATAAATGGAATCATTGTTAGTATCCTAATGAATGCAAAACCATCTGAAGTTAAGCTAATGTTAATCGATCCGAAGATGGTTGAATTGAATGTATATAATGGTATTCCACATTTACTAACCCCTGTCGTAACAAATCCTAAAAAAGCTTCACAGGCGTTACGAAAAGTTGTTAGTGAAATGGAAAGAAGATATGAGCTTTTTTCTCATTCAGGAACTAGAAATATTGAAGGTTATAACGAATTAACGAGACAAAATAATGCGATGACAGATTCGAAACAACCTTTATTACCATTTATCGTCGTGATTGTTGATGAATTAGCTGACTTAATGATGGTAGCATCAAGTGACGTAGAAGATTCAATCACTAGATTAGCCCAAATGGCTCGTGCAGCGGGGATACACTTAATTATTGCGACACAAAGACCGTCTGTTGACGTTATCACAGGTGTTATTAAAGCAAATATACCTTCTCGAATTGCTTTTAGTGTATCTTCTCAAACAGATTCTCGTACAATACTTGATACTGGTGGAGCAGAAAAACTATTAGGAAGAGGAGATATGTTATACCAACCAATTGGTGCTTCTAAACCAATCCGAGTGCAAGGAGCATTTTTATCTGATGATGAAGTTGAACGAGTAGTCGAGTTTTCAATCTCTCAACAAAAGGCTCAATACCAAGAAGAAATGATGGTAAAAGAGGAAAAAGATGGGAAATCGGAAGTGGATGATGATCTATATAATGAAGCTGTTGAATTAGTAACCAATATGCAATCTGCCTCAGTATCACTACTACAAAGAAGATTTAGAATTGGTTATACAAGAGCTGCTAGATTAATTGATGCGATGGAAGATAATGGTGTAGTTGGTCCGTATGAAGGTAGTAAACCTAGGGAAGTATTAATTAGTAAACCGGTGGAAGATGAGCAAGCCTTGTCTTAACAAAAAAGAAAAAATTGTCGAAACATTGTTGACATTTTTAGACATAGAATGATATTATTTCTTCAGATAAATGGATAGTCCTCATATAATATCGACATAATGGGTCGGAAGTTTCTACATTGCAACCAATATTTGCAATACTATGGGGAAAAAGCATTATTATGGAGAAATGATTTATATTTATGAAAATCAAAAACTCTTATAATCTAGC
This sequence comes from Bacillus sp. AFS055030, assembly GCF_002574545.1. Taxonomy (GTDB): domain Bacteria; phylum Bacillota; class Bacilli; order Bacillales; family Bacillaceae_G; genus Gottfriedia. The sequence goes on along the minus strand of NZ_NUGT01000080.1, from coordinate 132,209 downwards.
TTTTTCACTAAGTGGAACAGTAGATTATAGGAGTTTTTTTGTTAAATATGAAGAAATGATTCATTAACGAAATAAAAAATAAAGCGTTTACAAAAAAGTGTTGAAATGAGTAAAAAATAACAGTATAGTAAAGAAGGATTATACGACAGATGTCTAACAACTGATGTCTGAAATCCGAAGTTTGGGGGATGGGAAATGAAGATTAAAACAGACACCAGATTACTTTATCTCCAAGTGATGGATCGAATAAAGCAAGATATTGAGAATGGTATTTATTTGCCACATCATAAGTTACCATCAGAGTATGAGTTATCTAAAATATTTGGAGTAAGCCGAGCAACATTAAGAGAAGCATTAAGAGTTTTAGAAGAAGAAAATATTTTAGTTAGAAGACACGGTGTCGGGACATTCGTCAAACCGAAACCAATTTTTAGGACAGGCATTGAACAATTAAGTAGTGTCTCAGAAATGATTATTGATGCAGGTAAAGAACCTGGTACAATCTTTCTTTCTTCTAAACTATTAGTTCCTACAAAAGAAGATTTAAAAAACTTCAATATAACAGAAGATGATCGTATGCACGTAGTAGAAAGAATTCGAACAGCAAATGGTGAACCTGTCGTTTATTGCATTGATAAATTGCCGACAAATTATTTTAAACAGGTTCCGTCTTATGAAGATCATTCGTTCTTTTCATTTATCGAAAAAGAAACTGGTCGAAATATCGAATATTCAAGTGCAAGAATTGAACCTATAGGTTATCACGATAAAGTTTCTCCTTTATTACAGTGTGAACCAGATGTTTCATTATTATTAATCGAACAGCTACATTTTGACGATTTAAACCGCCCAGTATTGCATTCTAATAATTACTTTAGAGCGGATCAGTTCAGTTTTAATGTATTAAGAAAAAGAAATTAAATTGTATAGCCAAAATATTATTTACAAAAAATAAGTTTTGGCTGGTTTTCAAATATTGTTTACTGAAATTTCATTAAATATTGGGGAGGTGGATCGTTAAGGTAACGATTATAAACCAAGCTAGTACAAATGTAAATAAAAATTTAAGGGGGCAAAATTTTTATGAAGATGAAAAAAGCTGGTCTTGTTCTTTCTATGGCCTTAGCAGCAGGTACAATTTTAGGTGCTTGTGGTAAGGGTGGAGAAACAAAAGACGTAAAAGGTGCATTTAAAGTAGGGATGGTAACTGACTCAGGTACAATTGATGATAAGTCATTTAACCAAGGTACTTGGGAAGGAATTCAAGCTGGTGCTAAAGATTTAGGTTTCGACCTTAAAAAGAATACAAAATACTTAAAACCTGCTGGTGAAACTGAGGCTGATTATTTAAAAGAAATTGGAAACTTAAATGATGCGGGCTTTAAATTTATCATCACTCCAGGTTATAAATTTGAAACAGCAATTAATAAAGCGCAAGATAAATATAAAGATGACAAATTTGTCATTATCGATGGAACACCACACTCTTCTAAAGATTTTACGCCAAATGTTAAAGAAAACACAGTTTCAATTTTCTTCGCAGAGCATGAAGCTGGTTACTTAGCTGGTATTGCTACAGCAGTACAATTAAAAACTGGTGATGTTGGATTTATCGGTGGTATGGAAATTCCAGCAGTACAAAAATTCAACTGGGGATTCCAACAAGGGATTAAATATGCAAACGAAAATCTTGGAACAAGCATTTCTTTAAAAGCTAATAACGTAGTGTATTCTGGAAGCTTCACAGACAAAGCAGCAGGGCAACAAATCGCAGCTCAAATGTATGACCGTGGCGTTAAAGCAATTTTCGCTGCTGCAGGTGGAGTAGGACAAGGTGCTATTACTGAAGCTAAAAATAGAGTGGCTAGTGGTAAAGAAGCATGGGTTGTTGGTGTTGACGTAGATCAGTATGCTGATGGTGTTTATAAAGATAACAAATCAGTCATTTTAACTTCAGCTATGAAAGGTGTAGCGAAAGCAGCTTCTGATATGGTAAAAGCTGAAAAAGATAAAAAATTCCCTGGTGGAGAAACTTTAACTTATGATGCTAAAAATGATGGTATTGGTTTACCAAAAGAAAATCCAAACTTAAGCTCAGAAACTTTAACAAAAGTTGATGAAGTATTTAACAAAATTAAGTCTGGTGAAATTGTAGTAGCAAGTGAAAGAGGAAGTTTAATTAAGTAATTAATAAATGAAAGAAGAAGCATAGGAAAGGAAATCCTTTTATATGCTTCTTCTACCCTATAAATGATTTTAGCAATTCATACTTTAATCAATTGTAAGCACTTATATTGGTAAAGCTTCCAATTGATTAGGGCATGAGTATCGGGTGAGCTTAGAAAAACCCTCCCTAAAGAATAAAATCGAGAAAAATATTTCGAAATCAAGTTAAACTTTAAAAATAAATGACTTCGTAATATACAAGGAGGAAAATTATGGAATATGTAGTGGAGATGCTAAATATAACTAAAGAGTTTCCTGGCATTATAGCGAACGATAATATTACACTACGATTAAAAAAAGGGGAAGTTCATGCTTTATTAGGTGAAAACGGAGCAGGGAAATCAACTTTAATGTCCGTCCTTTTTGGAATGTACTCTCCTGAAAAAGGAATTATAAAAGTAAAAGGTAAAGAGGTTAAAATTTCAAATCCAAATGTTGCAAATGAACTAGGAATCGGAATGGTTCACCAACATTTTAAATTAGTTTCGAATTTTACTGTAACAGAAAATATTATTTTAGGTCTTGAACCTAAAAAAGGTTTAGTCGTTGATATCAAGACTGCAGCAAAACGAATCGAAGAGCTTTCTAAAACTTACGGATTAAATGTAGATCCATATGCAAAAATTGAAGATATTTCAGTAGGGATGCAACAAAGAGTCGAAATTTTAAAAACATTATACCGTAATGCAGAAGTATTAATCCTAGATGAGCCAACAGCAGTACTTACTCCACAAGAGATTCAAGATTTAATGAAGATTATTAAAAATTTAATTAATGAAGGCAAGTCTATTATTATCATTACACATAAATTAAAAGAAATTAAAGCTGTTGCTGATCAATGTACGGTTATTCGTCATGGAAAATATATTGGTACTGTTGATGTAAAACAAACGTCTGAATCTGAAATGGCGTCTATGATGGTCGGACGTCAGGTGTCTTTCAAAGTAGATAAAGTAGAATCGAAGCCTGGTGAAGTTGTATTAGATATTAACAATCTAAGTGTAAAAAATAATAAAAAAGTATTAGGTTTAAAAAATGCTTCACTTCAAGTTCGAGCAGGTGAAATTGTTGGGATTGCCGGAGTAGAAGGAAATGGTCAAACTGAACTTGTTGAAGCAATTACAGGATTAAGACCGATTGAAGAAGGTTCTATTTTATTAAAAAATCAAGATATTACAAAACATAGTATACGCGATCGAATTAGAAGCGGTATTGCACATATTCCAGAGGATCGTCAAAAAAGAGGTCTTGTTCTTGAATATACAATTGAAGAAAACGTTGTTCTAGAGATTTATAATCAAGAGCCATTCTCTAAATATGGGGTGTTAGATAAAGCTGCGATTGCCAAACATGCAAAAAAAATCATTGAAGAATTCGATGTACGTTCAGGTGAAGGTGCTAAAACAGTCGTTGAATCAATGTCTGGAGGAAATCAACAAAAGGCAATCATTGGTCGTGAAATCGAACTTAAGCCTGAGTTATTAATTGCATGTCAGCCAACTCGTGGATTAGACGTAGGTTCAATTGAGTATATTCACAAGAGATTGATAGAGCAAAGAGATAGCGGAAAAGCTGTCCTATTAATCTCGTTAGAGCTAGATGAAGTTTTAAATTTATCTGATCGAATTGCAATTGTAAACGCTGGTGAAATCGTTGATATCGTTAATGCTAAAGACACAAATGAAGATGAATTAGGTTTAATGATGGCTGGTATAAGGAGAGGTGAAGGGGCATGAAAAAGGGAGGAATCATTTCTTTAATTGCCATATTATTAGGTTTACTAGCTGGAGCACTATTAATTTTTGTAACAGGTAATGATCCAGTAGAAGGGTTTACTTATTTATTCCAAGGTGGATTAAAAGATCCAGAGCGTATTGGAAATACACTTGCTACTGCTACTCCATTAGTTCTAACAGGACTTTCTGTTGCTTTTGCATTCAGAACGGGTTTATTTAATATTGGTGCAGCTGGGCAAATGCTATTTGCAGGATTTTGTGCTTCTGCAGTTGGTTTAACTGTCGATTTACCTACGCTGATCTTAGTTCCGATTATGGTAATTGTAGCCTTTTTAGCGGGTGCAGCTTGGGCATTTATTCCAGGACTATTGAAAGCGAAATTTAATGTTCATGAAGTAGTTTCTACAATCATGATGAACTGGATTGCATACTGGACAGTTTACTATTTAGTACCACAATATTTTAAAGGTAGTACAGAAACAGAGTCAAAAATGCTTGCAGATTCTGCAACATTAAAAATGCCATTTTTATCAAATTTATTTGGTGATTCATATATAAACTTTGGTTTATTTATTGCAGTTATTATGGTAATCATCATTTCATTTATTATTAATCGTACAGTATTAGGATATGAGTTAAAAGCTGTAGGTTATAACCGTAGTGCTGCTGAATACGCAGGTATCTCTGTAAATAGAAATGTTATTTTATCAATGATGATTTCAGGCGGACTTGCTGGCTTAGCGGGTGTTGTTCAATATGCTGGTAATGCATCATTAATTCAAATAGGTGTTTTACCTACTGAAGGATTCGACGGAATTGCCGTTGCACTTTTAGGAATGAATACACCAATTGGCGTATTTTTCTCAGCAATCTTCTTCGGACTATTATATTCTGGTAAAGGCTTTATGAGTGCAATGACTTCGATTCCACCAGATATAGCTGATGTTATCATTGCAATCATTATTTATTTCTCAGCAACTAGTATTTTAATTAAAAAAGTAATCGATCGAGTATCCAAATCACGTAAGTACAAAAACAGCAATGTAGGAGAGAAGGTGAAATAAGGCATGGATTTAATTATACAAATTTTCCCATATGCAATTGCCTATACGATTCCATTATTAATCGTAGCATTAGGCGGTTTATTTTCTGAGCGAAGCGGTGTCGTAAATATTGGTTTAGAAGGTTTAATGGTCGTTGGTGGTTTCGCTAGTGCCTTAACAATTTCAAAACTTCAAGAAACTCATCAAGGTGAAGTTTGGGTAATCTGGGTAGGGATTCTTGTTGCAGTTCTTACTGGTGCTTTATTTTCTTTACTACATGCCTTTGCTAGTATTAATTTACACGCAGATCAAGTAATTAGTGGTATCGCAATTAATATGATTGCAGGTGCTTTAACAATCTTCTTAGCAAGAAATATTACTGGATCAGGAAACATCAGTATTAATGGTATAACACGTACTGATATTCCAGTTTTAAAGGACATTCCAATTCTTGGAGACTTATTATTTAAAAACACGTATTCTACAACATGGTTAGTAATCGCAATTCTAATCATTAGTACATTTATACTTTATAAAACTCGTTTAGGCTTACGCCTACGTGCATGTGGTGAATATCCACAAGCAGCAGATGCAGCAGGTATTAACGTATACCGTATTCGTTATCTTGGTGTTATTATTTCTGGTGCATTTTCTGGATTAGGTGGAGCAATTATTTTAGTAACATACTCTGGCGAATTTACAGGAAGTGTTGCAGGGCTTGGTTTCTTAGCAATTGCTGCATTAATTTTTGGTCAATGGAAACCACTTGGGATTTTAGCTGCGACATTATTCTTTGGTGTTGCTACAACAATTGCCAATGTATCGCAAGTTATTCCAAGTTTAGCTCATATTCCACCATTAGCATTAAAGTTATTCCCTTACGTAGTAACTTTAATTGCATTAGTAATTTTCTCAAAATCATCTCAAGCACCAAAATCAGTTGGTGTTGCGTATGAAAAAGGTAAACGATAAATAAAAGTGTTGAAGCTTCCTAATTTAATTAGGAAGCTTTTTTTCTGTTTAAAATGATGTTGTCAATACATCCCCAAATATATCTCAATTAAGAAAGTTTGATCTTTTTACAATTAACAAGGTATGTTCTTTAAGAAGAACAATGCCTTTTTTCAATTCTGTAATAAAATTCATCTTTTATTTGAATTAATTATTTTGGGTAAACTAAGCAGTAGGTTTTATTTTTGGTAAAATTAGAGATACAATGAAGATATTGGAAATAAACATGAGTAAATAGTATTTGACTAAGGAGGGTTCAATTTGAATTTGTTACAGTACAAAAATAGTGATATTAACGGTATTAAACTACATGTGGTAACAACTGAAAAGTTTAAAACAAATTCGATTACGTTAAAAATCCGTGGAAAACTTGAAGAAGATACAGTATCGTATCGCGGAATTTTACCTTATGTATTGCAAAGTGGGACAAAAGATCTTCCTACAAATGGTGAAATTAGAAGGAAATTAGAAGAATTATATGGGGCGACCTTTTTTGTAGACGTTTCTAAAAAAGGTGATTATCATGTTATGTCATTTACAATTGACATTGCAAATGAAAAATACCTTTCAAATCAAGGTTCATTATTAAATGAAGCGCTCATGCTGATTGCTTCAATTTGGCAAAATCCATTTTTAGAAAATGGGGTATTTTCAGCTAAACATGTTGAAACTCAAAAAAGAACACAAATACAGCGAATTCAGTCAATTAATGATGATAAATTGAAATTTGCAAATCAACGATTAGTGGAAGAAATGTTTAAGGATGACCCTTATGCATTACTTGCAAATGGAAAAACAGAAGATGTATATTCAATTACAGCTGAGTCACTTTATAAGTATTATGAAAAAGCTTTACAACAAGATTTAATTGATCTTTATATCGTTGGAGATGTTGAATTTGATCAATGTAAACAATTAGTTGAAGAGAATTTTCGAAACACAACTAGTGAAAAATTAACGGTAGATACAACAAAAGCAACGCCAGTCAATTCTCCAAATGAAGTAATTGAAGAGCAAAAATTAAATCAGGCTAAACTACACATTGGCTATACTACTGGGATTTCAATTAAAGATCCTGATTACTTTGCACTTCAAGTATTTAATGGTCTTTTTGGCGGATACTCTCATTCAAAATTATTTATTAATGTTCGAGAAAAAAATAGTTTAGCATACTATGCTGCTTCTCGTTTTGAAAGTCATAAATCAATTTTAATGGTTATGTCAGGTATAGCAAGTGAAAATTATGAAAAAGCAACAACAATTATTGCTGAGCAACTTGAAGAGATGAAAAAGGGAAATTTCACTGAAGGAGAAATAGACCAAACAAAATTAGTCATTAAAAACAGTCTTTTAGAAAGCATGGACACTGCTTATGGAATCATTGAAACATTATTCAATGACCAAGCTGCGGGAAATGAACGTCCGATTGAGGATTGGTTCCCTGAAATCGAAAAAGTTACGAAAGATGAAATCGTGGCTGTAGCAAATAAAATAAAGCTTCACACAACTTATTTCTTAAAAGGTCAGGAGGGAGCATAATGGAAAAAAAGTATTTTGAACAATTGAATGAAACGCTTTATTTCGAGGAACTTGAAAACGGTTTAAAAGTATATATTCTTCCTAAACAAGGCTACAACAAAACATATGCGACCTTTACAACAAAATACGGTTCGATTGATTCTGAATTTATTCCTTTAGGAAAAGATGAAAAATTAGTAGTACCAGATGGGATTGCTCATTTTTTAGAGCACAAATTGTTTGAAAAGAAAGATGGGGATGTATTCCAGGTTTTTAGTAAACAAGGTGCCTCCTCTAATGCGTTTACAAGTTTTACACGAACTGCTTATTTATTCTCTGCAACGAATAATGTAGAACAAAATTTAATGACTCTAATTGATTTTGTTCAAGATCCATATTTTTCTGATCAAAGTGTTGAAAAGGAAAAAGGGATTATTGGTCAAGAAATTAAAATGTACGAAGATAACCCTGACTGGAGACAATATTTTGGGATGATTGCAAATTTATATGGTAAACATCCTGTTCGAACAGATATTGCTGGTACAGTTGAATCTATTTCAAAAATTACAAAAGAATTACTTTACACTTGTTACGAAACTTTTTATCATCCAAGTAATATGTTGTTTTTTGTTGTAGGTCCTGTAGACCCTGAAAAAACAATGAATTTAATTAAAGACAATCAAAGCAAAAAAACGTTTAAAGATGCAAATGAAATAAAGAGATTTTTCCCAGAAGAAACGCCTGAATCTGCAGTGAAGAAAAAAGTGTTACATATGAATGTTCAATCATCGAAAGTATTAGTTGGTGTGAAAGATTTTTCAGCACCTAAAGGTGGAAGCGAATTACTAAAGCATGAATTATCCATTTCCGTATTACTTGACTATTTATTTGGTAAAGGTTCAAATACGTATCAACAAATGTATGAGGATGGTTTAATCGATGATACGTTCTCATATGATTACTCAGCAGAAAATGGTTTTGCCTTTGCAATCATTGGAGGAGATTCTACTTCACCTGAAAAACTGTCTGAAAAAATAAAAGAAGTATTATTAGACGCAAAAAATCAACAGTGGGAAAAAGAAATTGTCGATCGCGTCGTTAAAAAGAAAATCGGCGGCTTCTTACGCTCGCTAAATTCTCCGGAATATATCGCAAACCAATTTACACGATATGCGTTCTTAGATATGCATTTATTTGATATTGTTTCTGTGTTACAATCTATTTCTGTAGAGGATTTAAAAGAAAGTGCTAGTCATCTAATAAATGAAGACTATATGAGTGAGTTTTTTGTTCTTCCTCATTAAATAAATTAAAAGCATCCTTTAATGGGATGCTTTTTGAAATTTATAAAATTTGATGGTTATTAAAAAATCTAATTTTGATATAGATTAATAAAAATTTTTAAAGAGCTATTCCCCTCTATTCAACCTTTATATTTATTAATACTATTAATCCTGCTTTAAAACTTCATAAATGGAGATTATAAATAAATGAGAAAAAGAATTCTAGTAGTAGGAGCTAGTGGTGACATTGGCTTAGCAATTTCAAAAAAATTAATAAATGAAAAATATGATTTAGTTGTTCATTATAATAGTAAGAAAGAGCCACTTAATGAACTGGTTGAATTGGCTAATGAGTTTAAGGTAAATTGCCAATTCGTTCAAGCGGACTTATCAGTTGAAAATGGCGTTGAAATTTTAACATCACAAATTACTGATACTATTGATTCAATTGTATATGCATCGGGTTTTTCAGTCTTAGGTTTAATTAACGATGTAAGTGATGAAGAAATTGATCGAATGACTCAATTACATATTAAAAGTTTGATAAAGGTAGTTAATCATTTTCTTCCTAATATGGTTGCAAAAAAATCTGGTAGTATCGTCGTTATTTCGTCTATTTGGGGACAAATTGGTGCATCATGTGAAGTATTATACTCAACTACAAAAGGTGCTCAAAATGCCTATGTAATGGCATTAGCTAAAGAGCTAGGGCCAAGTGGAATAAAAGTAAATGCCGTTGCTCCAGGGGCCGTAAAAACGAATATGTTAAATACATTTAGTGAAGAAGATTTAAAAGAGATTGCAAATGATATTCCGATGAATCGTTTAGCTATTCCAAGTGAAATTGCAAATACAGTAAATTTCCTTATTTCCGAACAATCTTCTTATATTACTGGCCAAATTCTTGGAGTAAACGGCGGTTGGCATACTTCATAGTAAAATTTCCTATCGAAAGTTATTTATTTCACATATTTTACCTTTTATATTATGGCGAAATCGTTTATTATTAATTGTAGAGTTAAGTAGTTAACAAATAGGGGGTATAGGTATGGAGTTAATCGAATGGTATTTTGAGTATGAAATACATAAGAATCGCCCTGGACTACTTGGAGATATTGCATCACTAATCGGTATGCTAGGGATTAATATTTTAACAATCAATGGTGTCGACACAATGAAACGCGGCATGTTACTTGGTTGCGATAACGATGATCAAATTACTAGATTTGAATCAATTTTAAATACTATGGACAATATAACAATAATTAAACTTAGAAAGCCAACTCTAAGAGATCGCTTAGCTGTGAGACATGGTACTTATATTCAACGAGACGTTGATGATAAAAAGACTTTTCGTTTTGTCCGCGATGATTTAGGTATGCTTGTTGATTTTATGGCAGAGTTATTTAAAATGCCTGGCCATAAGCTAATCGGAATTAGAGGGATGCCTCGTGTTGGTAAAACAGAATCAGTTGTAGCAGCAAGTGTATGTGCAAATAAACGCTGGTTATTTGTTTCATCAACATTAATTAAACAAACATTAAGAAGTCAATTAATAGAAGACGAATATAATTCAGAAAATGTATTTATTATTGATGGCATACTTTCTCATAGAAGAGCGAATGAGCAACATTGGCAATTGGTTCGCGAAATTATGGCGATGTCTTCTGTGAAAGTAGTAGAGCATCCTGATGTATTTGTACAGCAAACTGAATACTCTTTAGAAGATTTTGATTACATAATCGAATTAAGAAATGATGAAAATGAAGAAATTAAATATGAACTTGTAGACCAAATGGATAAAAATGGACACAACTCGTTCTCAATGTTTGATTTTTAAAGTTAGTTGGGGTGTAACTTGTGACAGAATTAGGAAAATTTTTACGAGAAGCAAGAGAAGCGAAAGGCTTATCAATTGACAATGTACAAGAGTTGACGAAGATTCAGAAACGTTATCTCGAAGCAATTGAAGAAGGTAATTATGAAATATTACCAGGGCAATTTTATGTTCGCGCATTTATTAGACAATATGCAGAAACAATTGGTGTTGACGTTTCTGGATTTCTAAATGAAAAGCCAGTTGTAGAGGAATCAACAGTGGCAAATACAATAGAAGAAGTGAAGCATGAAGAAATCCCTAGTAGATCATCAAAGCTTAAAGAACCATTAAGCAATGTTAAGTCATCACGAATAATGGATTATTTACCAAGGATTCTAGTAGCGATTCTTATCATGGGAATTTGCATTGCTATTTATATGATGCTCCCGTCAAAAAATGATGATAAATCTGCGGATACGAATCAAACTCAATCTAACTCTAATTCTGAAATTGAAAAACCGAAAAATAATGCGCTAGATCAGGCAAAAGATAATAATACGAAAAAAACAGAGAAACCGAAAAATGATGTGACTGAGCAAACACCAGCACAAAAAATTACTGTTGACTCTGCAGCGGGTAAACGTACTACTATTTCTTTATCTGGTACTGATGTATTTAAATTAGAAGTAGTTGCAAATGGTGAAAGTTATGTTGATTTAAAAAATGCTGATGGGAAAATGTTCTATTCAGGAATTTTAAAACAAGGACAAACTCAAAACTACGACTTAACAGATGAAAACGAAGTAACTGTAAATATTGGTGCTTCTAATAATGTTGAGCTACGAATTAACGATGAGGTATTTAAATATCCAGTTAGTCCAACAAATGCTGTTCACCAAAAAATTACGATTAAAAATTTAAAAATGAATCAATAGTCATCTTTAAGATGGCTTTTATTCATTTATTATAAATGCTTCATTTTTTAGAAAGTTTTGGAGGGTTTTACCATGAATTTACCAAATAAGATCACAGTGTCAAGGGTTTGTTTAATTCCATTATTTATGATTGCCGTTTTAATTGATTTTGGATGGGGAAAAGTTACATTAATGGGTGATTCGATACCAGTTAATCATTTAATAGGAGCAGCAATTTTTATTATTGCCTCTGTTACTGATTTTATAGATGGTTATTACGCAAGAAAATATAATCTAGTTACTAATTTTGGTAAGTTTTTAGACCCACTTGCTGATAAATTACTCGTTTGTTCGGCATTAATTATTCTAACAGATTTTCATTATGTTCCTGCGTGGATTACGATTGTCATAATAAGTAGAGAGTTTGCTGTAACCGGTTTACGTCTCATTTTAGCTGGCTCTGGAGAAGTACATGCTGCTGCAATGCTAGGTAAAATTAAGACTTGGGCTCAAATAGTTGCGATTTCAGCCTATTTCTTACACGACTTCCCATTGAATTTCTTACCATTTTCGATTGCGGATGTAGCACTTTGGGTTGCATTATTCTTTACAGTATATTCTGGTTGGGATTATTTTTATAAAAATAGAGATGTTCTTCTTAAATCAATGTAATTTAAAATAGTAGGGGGAAATGATATGAAGCGTGCTGAAATCATCGCAGTAGGTACTGAGCTACTTTTAGGCCAAATTGCAAATACAAATGCTCAATTTTTAGCTAAACATTTATCTGCATTAGGATATCTCCATCATTTCCAAACAGTTGTAGGAGACAATTCTGAACGTCTTAAAAGTGCATTAGAAATTGCTTCATCAAGAAGTGATTTAATCATTCTAACTGGTGGACTAGGACCAACAAAAGATGATTTAACGAAAGAAGTTGTCGCAGAATATGTTCAAGAGACACTTGTTTACCATGATCAGTCACTAGAGTATATTCAACAGTATTTTGTTAAAGTAAATCGACCAATGACTGAAAATAATAAAAAACAAGCATTAGTCATTAATAATGCACATGTTTTATTGAATAAAAACGGTATGGCACCTGGAATGGTTTATGAAGCGAAAGATAAACAATATGTATTATTACCAGGACCACCTAAAGAAATGATTCCAATGGTTGACAAAGAACTAATTCCTTATTTTTTAAAAGGAAAAGAAGCAAGTACGATTGTTTCGAAAGAACTTAAGTTTTTTGGGATCGGCGAATCATTTTTAGAAACTGAAATTCTTGATTTACTTGAAAATCAATCAAATCCAACAATTGCTCCTTTAGCGAGTGAGGGTGAAGTAATGCTTCGAGTTACTGCAAGTGCTAGTAATGAACAAGAGGCAGAAAAACTAATTGGTCAAGCTGAAGAAAAAATACGTGAGCGTGTTGGACAGTTTATATATGGTACAAATAGTGAAAACTTGTTTACAGTTTTATCAAGAAAGTTAAAAGATTTTAAACTGACTATTTCTGCTGCTGAAAGTTTAACTGGAGGTCTTTTCAGTAAAAGAATGACAGATATTCCTGGGAACTCGTCTGTTTTTAAAGGTAGTGTTGTTTGTTATTCTAATGAAATGAAACAAAATCTTTTAAACGTGCCATCAGACATTCTTAATAAAAATGGAGCAGTAAGTGCAGAATGTGCAAAATCACTAGTTGAAAATATTCAAAGATTAACAGGAAGTACGGTTTCAATTAGTTTTACTGGTGAAGCAGGACCGTCTCCATTAGAAGATGTGCCAGTAGGAAAAGTATTTATCGGTATTAAAATTGGAGATTCTGAATCAATCGTAAAAGAATTTCAATTCAGTGGCACTAGAGAACAAATTAGATTATCTAGTGTTAAAAATGGCGCGAACTTGTTGATTAAATTAATTAATTCAAGTTTCGAAAGTCAAGACTTATAAATTGAAATAGAATATTTTATAATATAAAAGCTCGGTTAATTTAGCCGAGTTTTTTATTTTTATAGTTTCGATATTAATAAAAATCGAGTTTTATAGACCGTAAAATACGAAACAAGCGTTTCTATTCTTTAAAAATAAAGTTTAAATACGAAAATAATCGAATAAACGTTCTATTTTTTTGTTGGCAAACGAACAAAAAACAGTTATTATATAGTTAAGAGATAAATGAATCCTGAAGGAGGAATCTAAATGAGTGATCGTCAAGCTGCATTAGATATGGCTTTAAAACAAATCGAAAAACAATTCGGTAAAGGTTCAATTATGAAACTTGGAGAACAAACTGATCGCCAAATTTCAACTATTTCTAGTGGATCGTTAGCACTAGATGTAGCATTAGGTGTAGGTGGATATCCAAGAGGACGAATTATTGAAGTATATGGTCCTGAGAGTTCAGGTAAAACAACTGTAGCATTACATGCAATCGCTGAAGTTCAAGCAAATGGAGGACAAGCGGCGTTTATAGATGCTGAGCATGCATTAGATCCGGTTTATGCTCAAAAATTAGGTGTAAACATTGATGAGTTATTATTATCTCAACCAGATACAGGTGAACAAGCACTTGAAATCGCTGAAGCATTAGTACGTAGTGGTGCAATTGATATTATCGTAATTGATTCAGTAGCTGCATTAGTTCCAAAAGCTGAAATTGAAGGTGAGATGGGTGATGCTCACGTAGGTCTACAAGCACGATTAATGTCTCAAGCATTACGTAAACTTTCTGGTGCAATTAACAAGTCAAAAACAATTGCAATCTTCATTAACCAAATTCGTGAAAAAGTTGGGGTTATGTTTGGTAATCCTGAAACGACTCCAGGTGGACGTGCGTTAAAATTCTATTCTACAATCCGTTTAGAAGTGCGCCGTGCTGAGCAATTAAAACAAGGTAATGATATTGTAGGTAACAAAACAAAGATTAAAGTAGTTAAAAATAAAGTAGCACCACCATTTAGACAAGCAGATGTAGATATTATGTATGGAGAAGGTATTTCTAAAGAAGGAGAAATACTTGATATTGGATCTGATTTAGATATCGTTCTTAAGAGTGGAGCATGGTATTCATACAATGAAGAGCGTCTTGGACAAGGCCGTGAGAATGCTAAGCAATTCTTAAAAGAAAATAAAGAAATACGTGATACGATTAAACAATCAATCCGTCTTCACCATGGTTTAGATAACCCTGTTACTGTAACAGAAACAGATGATGAAGAACAATTCTCTTTATTAAATGAGTAATCATAAGTCAGTTTAAAACGACAGAAAAATGCGGGCGCTTATTAACAGTGCCTGCATTTTTTTTATATTTTCTTATGTCTTTAATTTTTTTAGACAGAAAAAAATAGATTGTTGTCTGTTTTTTTTTGTACTGTTATTAAAGGTATTTATGTTTATATGTAGTATTGAAAAATTCATTCAATTAACTAATTAATGAGTTCTTAATAAATAAATTAATGAATAAAATTTGGATTCTTATGTATGAAATCTAGTAAAAATGTAATAAATATTGATAAATCAAGTAAGTAAGCGAGTTACAAGGCTTGACATCATTTGGTAAGAGATTTAATATTTAAGTGTATATTCTAAAAAAATATTACTATTTTGTGAAAAATTGAATTGAAGTGTGCTGTGTGTTGATGCAATTATTTATACAATATAACAGCCGACAAAAATGAAACTAACTAAATAGCAAGAGGAGGTGAAATCATGGGTGCAAATACTATAATTTTGATCATCTTCGCATTGCTTGCCACATTCGGAGTCGGTTATGCTGTCGGATTTTTTGTCCGTAAGTCCATTGCAGAAGCTAAAATAAATGGCGCAACTAATCATGCAAATCAAATTATTGAAGATGCAAAACGTGATTCAGAAACAATTAAAAAAGAAGCTTTATTGGAAGCAAAGGACGAAATTTTCAAAATTCGTACAGATGCAGAAAACGAAATTCGTGACCGTCGTAGTGAACTACAAAAGTCAGAAAATCGTTTAATGCAAAAAGAAGAGAACTTAGATCGTAAAGATGATGGACTTTCAAAACGTGAGTCTGTTCTTGAAAGAAAAGAGGAATCTCTTGTTTTAAAACAACAGCAGATAGAAGAAATGGAAAGCAAGATAGAAGCATTAATTGCTGCTCAACAAGAAGAGTTAGAGAGAATTTCTAGCTTAAATCGTGAAGAAGCAAGACAATTAATACTTACTAAAGTCGAAAATGAATTATCCCATGAAACAGCAATACTAGTAAAAGAAACAGAAGCTCGAGCAAAAGAAGAAGCAGATAAGAAAGCAAAAGATATTTTATCATTAGCAATCCAGCGATGTGCTGCAGATCATGTTGCTGAAACAACTGTTTCGGTTGTAAATCTTCCAAATGATGAAATGAAAGGTCGTATTATTGGCCGTGAAGGACGAAATATACGTACTTTAGAAACGTTAACTGGTATAGATTTAATTATTGATGATACGCCTGAAGCTGTCATATTATCAGGTTTTGATCCAATTCGTCGTGAAACTGCACGAATTGCACTAGATAAATTAGTACAAGATGGTCGAATCCATCCTGCACGAATTGAAGAAATGGTTGAAAAATCAAGACGAGAAGTAGATGAGTACATACGTGAAGTCGGTGAACAAACTACTTTTGAAGTTGGTGTTCATGGAATTCACCCTGACTTAATTAAAATATTAGGTCGTCTGAAATTTAGAACTAGTTATGGTCAAAATGTGTTAAAGCATTCGATGGAAGTAGCGAACCTAGCTGGACTTATGGCCGCTGAACTTGGTGAGGATACTAAGCTTGCAAAACGTGCAGGTTTACTTCACGATATTGGTAAAGCAATTGACCATGAGGTAGAAGGAAGTCACGTTGAAATCGGTGTTGAATTAGCAACGAAGTATAAAGAACATCCAGTAGTAATCAATAGTATTGCATCTCATCATGGAGATGCTGCGCCAACTTCAATTATTGCTGTTCTTGTAGCAGCTGCAGATGCATTATCTGCTGCTAGACCAGGAGCACGTAGCGAAACATTAGAAAACTATATTCGTCGTTTAGAAAAACTTGAAGAGATTTCAGAATCATACGAAGGTGTAGAAAAATCATTCGCTATTCAAGCAGGTCGTGAAGTACGCATTATGGTTAAACCAGATACAATTGATGATCTACAAGCTCATAGATTAGCGAGAGATATTAGAAAACGTATTGAGGATGAACTGGATTATCCAGGTCATATCAAAGTTACGGTTATTCGTGAGACTCGAGCAGTCGAGTATGCAAAATAAAGTGGTATATGCCACTTTATTTTCTTTTTGTAACAAAATAAAGTATTTTTAAAAAATAGCTCCAACTAATACATATCTGAAATGAATCTTAGTTGAATGGCGTAGATGAATGATTCAGATTGTGCTAGTAATGGGGCTTTTCGTATTTTTGGGTAATCTAAAAGTAAAAACAAATGCTGTGTGTTTACAGTGGCAAGTTGGAAGGATGTAATGAAATGAGAATAATGTTTTTAGGCGATGTAGTTGGTTCAAATGGTAGGGCAATGGTAAAGGCGAATATTCAAGCTTTAAAAAGGAAGTATAACCCTTCAGTAACAATCATAAATGGTGAAAATGCAGCACATGGAAAAGGGATAACGGAAAAAATTTACCGCGAATTTTTAGAATTAGGTGCTCAAGCAGTAACGCTTGGTAACCATGCATGGGATAAAAAAGATATTTTTGAATTTATTGATCAAGCAAAATACTTAGTAAGACCTGCTAATTTCCCCGAGGGTACACCAGGTAATGGATTAGTATTTTTAAATTTTAATGACGTTGAAATAGCTGTTATCAATTTACAAGGAAGAACTTTTTTACCACCACTTGATTGCCCTTTTAAAAAAGCTGATGAGCTAATAACAATCGCTAAAAAACGAACAAACATCATTTTTGTTGATTTTCATGCTGAAGCAACAAGTGAAAAAATTGCTATGGGCTGGTATTTGGATGGAAGAGTCACAGCGGTTGTAGGGACACATACACATGTTCAAACAGCTGATGAGCGAGTTTTACCTGCTGGTACAGCGTTTATTACGGATGTTGGAATGACTGGTCCATATGATGGAATTCTAGGCGTTACGAAAGAAGCAGTTATTAAAAAATTCTTAACGAACTTACCAGTGAGATTCGAAGTGGATGAAGGTAGAAGCCAGCTTAGTGGTGTAATCATCGAGTTGAACAAACAAAATGGACTAGCAAAATCAATTAAAAGAATACAAATAAATGATGATCATCAAGAGCTATAAAACTTAATTAAAAGAATTGTGAAAATTTTTAAAAAACTTTTAAATATTTGCAGGAATAACTTCTTGTTATCGAGAATAGTTTTTATTGTACACAATAATAGCTTTGTAAGTACAAGGAGGATCAGGAATGGAAATATTAAAAGTTTCAGCAAAGTCAAACCCTAATTCTGTAGCAGGAGCACTTGCAGGTGTATTGAGAGAGCGTGGTTCAGCAGAAATTCAAGCAATTGGTGCTGGCGCGTTAAACCAAGCTGTAAAAGCAGTTGCAATTGCAAGAGGATTTGTTGCACCAAGTGGTGTAGACCTTATTTGTATCCCTGCATTTACAGATATTCAAATCGATGGGGAAGAGCGTACAGCGATTAAATTAATCGTAGAGCCTCGTTAATAATAACAACCTGTTAGCCTAAAGCGACAGGTTGTTTTATTTTCAATTAAGATTTTCGCAAATTTAAAAAAAGTGGGGCTTCACTTTAGCCCCTACTAAAACCTCGTCAGTCGACGAGTTTTTTTTCGTATAATTATTACTTTTAATATTGAATTTATTAATATGTTACACTAGTTTCAAAAGTCAAAAAAATGAAAGGATGTTCATATTATGAAAGTTTTTGATGCTCATTGTGATGTATTGATGAAATTATTAGAAAAACCTTGGATCAATTTCGAAAATGATGATTCATTACAAGTTTCAGTTAATCGATTAAAACAAGGGAAAAGTAAAATACAATGTTATGCCATTTATATTCCCGAAAACGTACATAAACTTATTAAATTTGATGCAGCTCTTCAATGTGTCACACTTTTTTATGAAAAAGTAGCAACTGAAAATAATCACATAAAAGTTATTCGAACAAAAGAAGATGAAGTTGGATTAAAAAGTCACGAAATGGGTGCTATTTTGACGCTAGAGGGTTGTGACGCACTTTTAGGTGATATTAATCGCTTAAAGATTTTACATCGTCTTGGCGTACGTAGTGTCGGTTTAGTGTGGAATTATGCCAATGAGGCTGCAGATGGAATTCTTGAAGAAAGAAATGGGGGCTTAACTAATTTTGGAAGAAGTGTAGTTCATTATTTAAATGAGCATAATATGTGGTGTGATCTTTCTCATTGTACTGAAGCCGCGTTTTGGGATGCATTTGAGCAAGCAAAATATCCAACTGCAACACATTCAAATGCTAAAGCGATTTGTAAACATCCAAGAAATTTAAACGATGATCAGCTAAAAGCCATGTTTAATAGAGGAGCAATTGTAGGGATTAATTTCTTCCCAACATTTTTAGTTGATGAAGGTAGTGCATCTATTTCAGATATTCTGAAACATATCGATTATATGTGTTCACTAGGTGGAAAAAAATTTATCGCGATGGGGTCAGATTTTGATGGAATCGATACTCATCCGACAAATTTACATCACGTAGGACTTTATCAAAATTTAACAAATGAATTGCTTAAACACTATACAGAACAACAGGTTAAAGGCTTTCTGTATGAGAATTATTCATCATATATACATTACAAATAACATGTTACTTGTTCAGAATAATAAAAATATAAAAATTAAAGGAATAATTTCTTTCAAAATCATTGATTTTTTCGGTTAATAGGTCTAGAATTGAAAGCGAATTAACTCATATCAAAAGATATGTTTTAAATCGCTTTCATTCTTTTATAATAAAATGAATGATATGCAAAAAAATTATCCATTTATAATTTAATTTATTACGAATGAGGGCATTCAAAGGGGTGTAGGAAATGATTGAACAACTTTCGTGGAAAGTTGGAGGACAACAGGGTGAAGGTATCGAAAGTACAGGTGAGATTTTTGCAATTGCGTTAAACCGTTTAGGTTACTACTTATACGGATATCGTCATTTCTCTTCTCGTATTAAAGGTGGTCACACAAATAACAAAATTCGTGTAAGTACAACTGAAGTTCGTGCTATTTCAGATGACTTAGATATTTTAGTAGCATTTGACCAAGAAACAATCGATGTAAACTTTTATGAATTACGCAAAGGCGGTATTGTAATTGCTGATGCTAAATTTAATCCGACAATTCCAGATTCAACTGACGTAACACTTTATTCAATTCCATTTACAGAATTAGCTACTGAACTAGGAACTTCATTAATGAAAAACATGGTTGCAGTTGGAGCTTCAAGTGCAATTTTAGGTCTATCAATTGAAGTTTTCAGAGAAGTTGTAGATGAAATTTTTGGTAAAAAAGGTCAACAAATTGTTGAGAAAAACATAGAAGCAATCGCACGTGGAGCAGAAGAAATGAGAGAAATGCTTGGCGTGAATGTAAATAAAATGCAATTAGCAGAAGCTGATGGTAAAAAACGTATGTTCCTAATCGGTAACGATGCAATCGCAATGGGTGCATTAGCTGGTGGTTCTCGTTTTATGGCAGCGTATCCAATTACGCCAGCATCTGAAATTATGGAATACTTAATTAAAAAATTACCTCAATATGGTGGAGCAGTTATTCAAACTGAAGACGAAATTGCTGCATGTACAATGGCAATCGGTGCTAACTATGCTGGTGTTCGTACATTAACATCATCTGCAGGTCCTGGTCTTTCATTAATGATGGAAGCAATTGGTCTTTCTGGTATGACTGAAGTTCCTTTAGTTATCGTTGATACTCAACGTGGTGGTCCAAGTACTGGTCTTCCAACTAAACAAGAACAATCAGACTTAATGGCTATGATTTACGGAACTCACGGTGAGATTCCAAAAGTAGTAATCGCTCCAAGTACAGTAGAAGAAGGATTCTACGATATGGTGGAAGCGTTTAACGTAGCTGAAGAATTCCAAGTGCCTGTTATCGTAATTACTGACTTACAACTTTCTTTAGGTAAACAAACTGTTGAGCCACTTCAATTTGAAAAAGTACAAATTCGCCGTGGTAAGTTTGATTACAAACAAGAATTACCTGTATCTGAAAACAAAGAGTACTTCAAACGTTATGAAGTGACTGAAGATGGAGTTTCTCCTCGTGTAGTACCAGGTATGAAAGGTGGAATTCACCACGTAACTGGTGTTGAGCATGATGAAATGGGTAAACCATCAGAATCACCAATTAACCGTAATCAACAAATGGATAAACGTATGCGTAAATTAAATAACCTAAAATTCCCTAACCCAGTGTTAGTGAACTCTAAACACGAAGATGCTGATGTATTACTAGTTGGTTTCAACTCAACTCGTGGTGCGATCGAAGAAGCAATGGTTCGTTTAGAGCAAGATGGTATCAAAGTTAACCATGCTCATATCCGTTTAATACACCCATTCCCAACAAACGAATTAATGCCTGAGCTTAAAAAAGCTAAACGTGTAATCGTTGTTGAAAATAATGCTACTGGTCAATTAGCAAGCATTATTAAAATGAATTGTGGTCACGCAGAAAAGATTTCAAGCTTACTAAAATATGATGGAAATCCTTTCTTACCAAAAGAAATTTACAACACTTGCAAGGAAGGAGTTGTTCTAAATGGCAACATTTAAAGAATTTCGTAATAATATTAAACCAAACTGGTGCCCAGGATGTGGAGATTTCTCTGTACAAGCATCGATCCAACGTGCAGCAGCAAATGTTGGTTTAGAACCTGATAACCTTGCAGTAATTTCTGGTATTGGATGTTCTGGTCGTATTTCTGGATATATTAATTCATACGGTTTACATGGTATCCACGGTCGTTCACTTCCAATTGCACAAGGTGTAAAAATGGCAAACCGTGATCTAACTGTTATCGCTTCTGGTGGTGACGGTGATGGATTCGCTATCGGTTTAGGTCATACAATCCATGCAATTCGTCGTAACATCGACATTACGTATATCGTAATGGATAACCAAATCTATGGTCTTACAAAAGGTCAAACATCACCTCGTAGTGATGTAGGTTTCAAAACTAAGAGTACACCACAAGGTTCTGTTGAATCTGCACTTTCAGTAATGGAAATGGCATTAACAGCTGGTGGAACATTCGTAGCTCAAAGTTTCTCAAGTGACTTAAAAGAATTAACTTCATTAATCGAGCAAGGTATTAACCACAAAGGTTTCTCTTTAATTAACGTATTTAGTCCATGTGTAACTTACAATAAAGTAAACACATATGACTGGTTTAAAGAAAATCTTGTTAAACTTTCTGATGTTGAAGGATATGATCCATCAAACAAAGAAATGGCTATGCAAACATTAATGCAAAATAAAGGTCTAGTAACTGGTCTGATCTACCAAAACAAAGAGCAAAAATCATACCAACAATTAATTTCAGGATACAGTGAAACACCATTAGTTGAATCAGAACTTCAATTAGAAAAAGCACAATTCGAAAAACTAGTTGCTGAATTCATGTAATAAGAAGAAAAACTCCTCATTTTTGAGGAGTTTTTTTATTTTAATTTTAGGCTCTGTTATAAAATAATGTTGATTTTCTTATTTGAAAAATGACAGATTAGTGGAAAAAGGAAAAAGGTAAATTTAAAAAGATCTCGAAGTATATATACTAATAAAATACAGATCGGATTTCGGAAGGACGGTTACTAAATAATGGGAGTCTTTAAGGGGAAAATGAGTATTTCTCAAATTGCATTTATGGCAGCATTTTATGCGATTGTAGATACAATATTAAGTAATAATATACATTGGGATAATCGTTATATCCATGGTATTTTTGGTGGATTAATTACACTTATCGGGGGAATCTTAGCTGGATTTATCATTAAAAAGGCCTAAACCTTATAATACGAACTGATTCTTTAGTTGAAGTAAAGGAGTTCAAGCAGATGGAACAATACAGTTATAAAGAATTTCTTGAAGATTTAAGCAAAGGTAGTGAAATTCACTTTAGTTATAAAAATGACAATTACTTTATTGGTCGTGGAACTGGTCTATTTATGTTTTGGAAGTTTTATGACTCATCCAGTGAAATCATTGGAGATGATCTTGAAGATTTACTTCAAAAAGTGAGACTAGATGAGAAACTAATAAAGGAAATATGGGACTTAATTGAGATTGATGACATCTTTTGATGAGTTTAAAAACCAATGAGTTGTTCAACTAAAGCAGTGCTTTAGTTGCATAAGAATAATAAGCAAAGTCCACAATTTTTTGTGGTCTTAATTTTTGTTCAAAAATTAACAATCTATTTTAACAGGGCCTAATTTTAATAGATGACCATACTGACAATGAGATGAAGGATAATACCATTTACTGTTGAAGTAATTTGTAGTAAGGAGTGTTTTTGATGATAAATATCATAATAAGAAGGCCGAAAATAGAGGATATGAAAGAGTTAAATCAATTTTTTAAAATAGTGATTACGGACACTTTTACAAAAGAAGGTATTAGCAATCAAGTGGAAAGTTTGAATGATGAAATCGAAACAAAAGAAAAATATTTAGAAAATGATTTTGAAAGTAATGGTGAAAAACGATATTTTTTGATTGCTTTAGATAACGAAAAGATTATTGGTTCGATTGAATATGGTCCAGCAAGTGATCTTATTTTAAACTGTACAAACAATGCATTGAAAGGAATGCCTGAGGTCGGAACTGTATTTGTACATCCGGATTATCAAAAAAATGGTTTAGGAAATTTATTATTAAATAAGATGTATGTTACTTTAAAGGATAAAGGGATCGAAGAATTTTGTTTAGATAGTGGTTATCGTAATGCCCAAAAAATATGGAAAAAGAAATTTGGGGAACCTAATTATTTATTAAAGGATTATTGGGAAAAGGGTTATGATCATATGATTTGGAAAATCAAAGTTAACGATATATTAAAA
Source organism: Bacillus sp. AFS055030 (assembly GCF_002574545.1). Lineage (GTDB taxonomy): Bacteria > Bacillota > Bacilli > Bacillales > Bacillaceae_G > Gottfriedia. The sequence continues at coordinate 108,565 of NZ_NUGT01000080.1, read as the reverse complement.
TAGCAATAAGGATGAGTACAGTGGCGATTTATCAAGTAGGAGGTAAGGTTGGGCGTATTTACGATTCAAAAAGATTATTTCTCCTAATAAATATCGGGGTTCTTATTACTAGTGACACTGAATTCTTAAATTAAAAATCAGGAAAATAAAGGGAATCACGTGATATTATCGAATTTCTTAATTGAAAATAATCGAAAGGAGAAAAAATTTGATATCCTCACTCGTACCTGCTTTGATCACTTTTATTTTGGTAAGTATTCTTTCACCTTTTTTAATTGCTACGTTAAGAAGACTAAAGTTGACTCAACCGATAAGAGCGGAATTACCTGTTGAACACCATAATAAAAAGGGCACTCCTTTAATGCTTGGAAGTATATTTTTGATTGGTACTTTAGTAGCTTTCCTTAATTATTCAAGTCCTCTTATGCTTTTTTTAGTTGGAACCTTTATTTTATTTAGTGTCGTTGGTTTTCTTGATGACTTCCAGAAAGCATCAAAACAGGATCCAGGAGGAATATCAGCTAAAACTAAACTAGTTTTTCAATTTTCTTTTACTATTTTTTTACTGATTGTGTTAATCAACTTTTTTCAATTAGACACAACCTTTCGGATTACGGATTCTATCAATATCGTTTTACCATTATGGTTGTATTTGGCTCTAATCACTTTATTTATTGTTGGATCAGCTAATGCTATTAATTTTACTGACGGGATGGATGGGCTTCTTGGTATGGTATCAATCCCTACCTTCTTTTTCTTTTTTTTGATTTCAGATCATATTGAAGTGAAAATTTTTAGTCTTATAATGATTGCTAGTTTAGCTGGTTTTTTAATTTATAACTTATACCCAGCTAAGGCTTTTATGGGTGACACAGGTTCAATGGCAATTGGTGGTTCTTTATCATTTTTAGCGATAATTGAAAAAGTAGAAATCTTGATTCCGTTATTGTTTTTTATTTATTTAGCTGAACAGTTTTCTGTTATTTTTCAAGTTTTCTACTTTAAAAGAACAAAAAAAAGATTATTTCTTTTGGCCCCAATCCATTTTCATTATGGAATTAAATATGGTTGGTCAGAAAATATTATAGTCATGAATTTTACGATTGTTTCTTGGACAGGTTCTTTTTTAAGCTACTTATATGTTTATTTTATGATGTAAACAAAAATGCAAAAATTTATAACTGAAGAGGATCCTTTCATGGATCCTCTTCAGTGTGTTGAAATATATTGTAGTCAATTGGAACATTAACTGAATTTCAAGGAAAAATAGTCTATTTATTATTTATGTGTCCTTTTATTGATAATTGATATTGGTTGAAATATAAATGTTTTAATTAACTGATTAAGATTTAATAGGTCATCTTTTTGACAGTGAATATTTGTAAAGATATGAAAGTCGCCATCATGAGTTTCGATTTGAATTTGATTAATAAAGTGTAATTCATCGTTCAATTGAGTATTCTAATTCTATTATTTTTAGATTATTATTTTTCATAAAGAAAATGATTGGAGACCCCGCAAGGCAATGCCGAGGAGGCTCAGGTCTCGCCCCATGGAAAGCGAGCAACCTGTAGTGGAAATCACTGAAACACAACTTACTTATCAAGATTTAATTGACAAATTCTTTTTTCAACAGCGTGAAGAGGATCCTTTGATGGATCCTCTTTTTATGTTTCAAAGGGTTTTATGGTCAACTTCCACAATTGAGAATCCTATATTGGAAATCAACATATAAAGCGCTTTATTATTTTAACAATTGATTTTTCAAAATGAATAAAATTATTCAAATATACTACTATTACCAGCTTTCTTTTTTGCGTAACGCACATTGTATATTGTAGAATAACGTTATATACTTAAGTAATGTGTGGACGCTCGAGAAGAAAGGAGATTGTTTCATGAATGAACAACAACGCCTTCAAGGCACTAATATAAATAATACAAAAGATAAAAATGATAAAGATTATAGTAAATATTTTGAAAAAGTTTACCAAGCTCCATCTTTAGCTGATGCAAAGCGTAGAGGTAAAGAAGAAGTTACGTATGATCGTGGTTTCGAAATTCCTGAAGAAATGAGAAATTCTGGTGTTGGTAAGAAATTCTTAATCCGTACTTATGGTTGTCAAATGAACGAGCATGACACAGAAGTTATGGCAGGTATTTTAACGACAATGGGTTATGAAGTTGCTACTTCAGCTGAAGATGCTGATATTATTCTATTAAACACATGTGCTATTAGAGAAAATGCTGAAAATAAAGTGTTTGGTGAAATTGGTCACTTAAAACCGTTAAAACTTCAAAGACCAGATTTATTAATTGGTATTTGTGGATGTATGTCTCAAGAAGAAGCAGTTGTTAATCGAATCTTACAAAAACATTCATTTATCGATATGGTATTTGGTACACATAATATTCATAGATTACCATTTATTATTCAAGAAGCGATGTTCAGTAAAGAAATGGTGATTGAAGTATGGTCAAAAGAAGGGGATGTAATTGAGAACCTTCCTAAAGTACGTCGTGGTGAAATTAAAGCTTGGGTTAATATTATGTATGGCTGTGATAAATTCTGTACGTACTGTATTGTTCCATACACACGTGGTAAAGAACGTAGTCGTCAACCAGAAGATATCATAAATGAAGTTCGTGAATTAGCTAGACTAGGCTACAAAGAAGTTACATTATTAGGTCAAAATGTTAATGCTTATGGGAAAGATTTAAATGATGGTAAATATGGATTAGGTCATTTAATGGATGAAATCCGTAAAATTGGCATCCCACGTGTTCGTTTTACAACAAGTCACCCACGTGATTTTGATGATCATTTAATAGAAGTATTAGCAAAAGGTGGTAACTTAATGCCACATATTCATTTACCAGTTCAATCTGGTAGCTCTGAAGTTCTAAAACTAATGTCACGTAAATATGATCGTGAACAATATTTAGAACTTGTAAGAAAATTAAAAACGGCAATGCCACATATTTCGTTTACAACTGATATCATTGTTGGATTCCCGAATGAAACGGATGAGCAATTCGAAGAAACGATGACATTATATGAAGAAGTTGGTTTTGATTTAGCATTTACATTCATTTATTCACCACGTGAAGGTACACCGGCTGCAAAAATGGTGGATAATGTACCAGAGAGTGTCAAAAAGGAAAGATTACAACGTCTTAACAATCTAGTGAATGAAAAATCTGCTGAATTTAATAAACGTTTTGAAGGGCAAGTCCTTGATGTATTAGTAGAAGGAGAAAGCAAGAAAAACCCTGATGTACTTGCTGGGTATACTCCTTATAATAAACTTGTAAACTTTAGAGGTCCTAAATCAATCGTTGGTCAAATTGTAAAAGTAAAAATTACAAAAGCTAAAACTTGGTCATTAGATGGTGAACTAGTAGAAGAAACAGTTGAGGTGCTATAATGGGAAAATATACAAAAACTGATATCGTTGAACGCGCAAAAGAATTAGCAGTAATGATTTCTGAAACAGAAGAAGTAGACTTTTTTAAACGTGCTGAAGCGCAAATTAACGAGAGTGAAACTGTAAGAACTTATATTGAAGAAATTAAGTCATTACAAAAACAAGCAGTTAATTTAGAGCACTGGGGTAAGAAAGAAGCTCTTAAAAAGGTTGAACAAGAACTTGAAGAATTGAACGAAAAACTAGAATCAATTCCAGTTGTACAAGAATTCCAATCTTCACAAGTAGAGGTTAATGATTTACTTCAATTAATCGCTCACACGATCTCAAATGGTGTAACCGACGAGATCATTAAGTCAACAGGTGGTAACTTATTAAGCGGTGAGACAGGTTCAAAAGTAGCTCATGGACCGGATGCTTGCAAAACAGATAGCTGCGGTCATTAATAAAAAAGACTCAAGGAAGCAATTAATTTTGCGACCTTGAGTCTTTTTTTTATGTAAGGCTAATAAAGTAATAACTAAATAGCCTAATTATCATATTTTTATGTTTATTTTTTAATTTCTTCAAAATAGAGTCAACTTTATTAGGCTGTCGTCATACAATTTATCATCACATGTTTTTTTAACTTGTATAAAAGAATTTTCATGTCATTAACACATTCCGCATATGTCACGCATAGAATGAAATGAAAATGGAACGAGGAGGGTCACACCTATGTCTGAACGCGAACATAGAGAGATTATAACGAAGGCAGTCGTAGGAAGAGGCAAGAAATATAACAAAGTCACACATACAATCACACCAAATCATACTCCATCAAGTATTTTAGGCTGCTGGGTTATAAACCATGTATATGATGCAAAAAAATGTAAAGATGGGGTAGAAGTATCTGGTAAATATGATATTAATATTTGGTACTCCTATGGTGACAATACGAAAACAGAAGTAGTACCTGAAGCTGTTAAGTATAATGAAGTCGTAAAATTAAGACACAGAGATGAAAATTTTACTGGCGAAGATTGTGAAGTAATTGCTAGATCATTAAAACATCCAAATTGTTTAGATGCAATTATATCTCCAAATGGTAATCGATTTATTGTGACTGTAGAAAAAGAAGTATTAGTTGAAGTTGTAGGTGAAACGAAAATAGTTGTTCTTGTTGCACCGCATGGTGTACATGACGATGATGATTTCTTTGACGTAGATGATGAGTTTGAAGATTTAGATCCTGATTTTGTTTTAGAGGGCGAAGAAGAATAGTCTAGGCTAGGGAGGTGATACTTCCTAGCTTTTTTGTTTTATTAGGATTTTGCATCCTATAAGTTTTCTTTTTCTTAACTTTCGAACTTTCCAAGCCTTTTCGCAAAATATGATATAATATGCGAAGAAAGTTTTTTGATGGAGTGGATAGAATGGCAACTTATACGCCAATGATTGAGCAATATTTAAATATAAAGAAAAATTACCAAGATGCATTTTTATTTTTTAGACTTGGTGATTTTTATGAAATGTTTTTTGAGGATGCAATTAAGGCATCTCAAGTTTTAGAGATTACTTTAACCGGACGAGCAGGAGGAACTGATGAACGAATTCCAATGTGTGGGGTACCTTTCCATTCTGCTGCTGGATATATAGAACAATTAGTTGAAAAAGGATATAAAGTAGCTATTTGTGAACAAGTCGAAGATCCAACAGTCGCAAAAGGAGTCGTTAAAAGAGAGGTTGTTCAATTGATTACGCCAGGGACGCAAATGGAAGGTAGATCAATTGACGAAAAGCAAAATCATTATATCTCAACATTATCAGAAGTATCACCAAGCTCATATGCTTTAGCTTGGATTGATTTGACGACTGGTGAAGGCAATGCTTTATTACTTAACGGTTCAATAGAAGAAGCAGTTTTAAAAATTGCAGCAACTGGAACAAAAGAAGTAGTCGTAAATGAAGATTTTTCATCTAAAGCAATCCAAACACTTGAAAAAAGTTTTTCAATTACCGTTTCGTTTGAGGAGAACGATCGTTTATCAGAGGAGTTTACAAATGTTGTAAAATCTATTGATCAAACAAGTTTAAAAGCTACTGCTGCAAGATTATTAAATTATTTATCAAGAACACAAAAACGAACACTTTCTCATCTTCAAGAAATAGTCGTTATTCATCAACATGATTTTTTAAATATGGACATGTATTCGATGAGAAATCTTGAATTAGTTGAAACTCAACGTTCAAAAAACAAACAAGGTTCTTTGAATTGGTTATTAGATGAAACGAAAACAGCAATGGGTGGCCGACTACTTAAAAAATGGATTCAACGTCCACTAGTAAGTACGAAACAAATCGAGCATCGTTTGACGATTGTGGAATTACTAATGGAAAACTATTTTATCCGTGAAGACCTGAAGGAGTTATTAAAAGATGTATATGATTTAGAGCGTTTAGCTGGTAAAGTCTCATTTGGTAATGTAAATGCAAGAGATTTATTACAACTAAAACGTTCACTTCAAACAGTACCTTCAATTATTCATGCTTTAAAATCAATTAATCATGAAACGATCGATGAGCTAATTAATCAAATCGATCCATGTGAAGAGCTTCAAGTTCTTTTAGAGAATGCAATTATTGAAGATGCGCCTTTATCTATTAAAGAAGGAAACATTATTAAAGATGGATTCCATAAAACATTAGATGAATATCGATTCATTAGTAAGAACGGTAAAAATTGGCTAATGGAATTGGAACAAAGAGAAAGAGAAATTACGGGGATTAAGTCGTTAAAAATTGGATACAATCGAATCTTTGGATACTATATTGAGGTTACTAGATCAAATATTAGTCAAATTCCAGAAGGCCGTTACGAACGTAAACAAACGTTAGCGAATGCAGAACGATTTATAACAAATGAGCTAAAAGAAAAAGAAACAATGATTCTTGAAGCTGAAGAAAAAATGATTGGATTGGAATATGAGTTATTTATTTCAATAAGAGAACAAGTAAAACAATATTTATCTAGACTTCAAACATTAGGGCAAGTAATTAGTCAAATTGACGTTTTACAAAGTTTTTCTGTAGTAAGTGAAAAAAATGGATATGTAAGACCAACATTCACAGAACAAAGAGAATATATCGTGAAGAACGGAAGACATCCAGTAGTTGAAAAGGTACTTCTAGGTTCAGAGTATATTCCGAATGATACAAATTTAGATGTTGATACTCATCAATTTTTAATTACAGGACCAAATATGGCTGGTAAGAGTACGTATATGAAACAAGTTGCTTTAATAAGTATATTAGCTCAAATTGGATGCTATGTACCTGCTGAATATGCGAAATTACCTATTTTTGATCAAATTTTCACTAGAATTGGTGCTGCAGATGATTTAATTTCTGGGCAGAGTACTTTTATGGTCGAAATGTTAGAAGCTAATTATGCAATCACGAATGCAACAGAAAAAAGTTTAATCTTATTTGATGAAATTGGTAGAGGAACATCAACATATGATGGAATGGCTTTAGCGCAATCGATGATTGAATATATACATGATCATATAGGAGCAAAAACGCTGTTTTCTACTCACTATCATGAATTGACGGTATTAGCAAATCAACTTAAGTATTTAAAAAATATTCACGTAGCAGCAAAAGAGCAAGATGGAAAAGTATTATTCCTTCATAAAATCTTTGAAGGTGCAGCGGATCAAAGCTACGGTATCCACGTTGCCGAATTAGCCAATCTTCCGAAAGAGGTAATTACTCGGGCAAAAGAACTATTAAATGATTTAGAATCAACTAATCATTCGTTTGTTAAAGAAGAAATTGAAGTTGCAGAAAAAGAGAATGCAGATAGTAAAGTACCTATAAAAGAAATTGTTCAAACAATAGACAAAGAGGATGCTGAATCTCAGTTAAGCTTATTTGACGATCATCAACCAGTCGTTAAAGAAGTTGTTAAAAACCATCCTGTCATTGATCAATTAAAAGGAATCAATATACTAGAATTAAATCCAATGGAAGCATTTAATTTACTATATGAACTTCAAAAGCAAGTTAAAAAATATTAATAGGTAATAAGTATTTCTACTACAGGTTGCTCGCTTTCCATGGGGCGAGGTTCCTTTAGCCTCCTTTCCCATTGAAGCCTGGCAACCTTTCGTTCCAATCAATTTCTATATGATCAATAATGATCTTAAAAACAATAGTCAATTAAACGAATGAATTACATTTTATTCATTCGTTTAATTGAAACCTATTATGACGACATCGACATTCACATTTTTACAAATAAGTTTATACTAGTCAGTTAAAATATTTATATTTCAACACTCATACTATAACTTTTCTTAATGTATAGTATTCTATTTAGAGAGGAGGTTCACTAATGTCAAAAATACAGAAGTTAGATGAGATATTAGCCAATCAAATAGCCGCAGGTGAAGTTGTAGAACGTCCTGCATCAGTTGTGAAGGAATTACTTGAGAATGCAATTGACGCAAATAGTACACGTATTACAGTCGAGATTAACGACGGTGGACTCTCACGAATTTTTGTCAGTGATAATGGTGAAGGGATGTCAAAGGAAGATAGTGTCCTAGCATTTGAGCGCCATGCAACTAGTAAAATTAAAGATGAAAATGATTTGTTTCGAATACGTACATTAGGTTTCAGAGGTGAAGCATTACCGAGTATTGCATCTGTAAGTTATGTTACAGTAAAAACATCAACCGAGGACGGACCTGGAATTGAAACAATTTTAAAAGGTGGCGTATTACAATCCCAGAAAGAAATTGCTAAATCAAAAGGGACAAGTATTGAAGTTTCAAATTTATTTTTTAATACACCTGCTAGATTAAAATATATGAGAACGGTCCAAACGGAATTAAGTAATGTAACAGATGTTGTCTATCGATTAGCATTAGCAAATCCACAAATTGCTTTTGATTTGAAACATAATGATAAATTAATGTTTCGTAGCAATGGCAATGGCGACGCAAGACAAATTCTTGCATCATTATACGGCTTACAAATTGCAAAAAACATGGTTCATTTTAAAGGCGAGTCATTAGACTTTCAAATTGAAGGCTATTTATCCATGCCTGAATATACAAGAGCAACTAGAAATTATATTTCACTATATGTTAATGGAAGATATGTAAAACATTATGGCGTAAACAAATCAATTAGCGAAGGCTATCATACTTTGCTACCAATTGGCCGTTTTCCAATCGTTTCGTTATTTATTAAAATGGACCCACAACTAGTCGATGTAAATGTCCATCCAACAAAACAAGAAGTTCGTTTTAGTAAAGAGGATCAATTATTTACATTAATTACAGAAAGTATAAAAAAAGTTTTTAGGGGTCGTTCGCTTATTCCAGAAATAAAGTCAACAGCTCCTAAGGAAAAAATAATAAGTGAACAATCTACATTTTCGTTTGAACATTCTTCTATAAAAGAAGACGTAGAAAAGAAATTACCTTTCTCGCTTCAGGAGCGTTTTAGTACTAGTTCGAATTACTCAAATGAGACAAAAGAAACAGTCAATGTAGAAAAATCAACTGAATATGATTCAACTACTCAAAATGATTCATCAAACCGAACGGATTATGAGAGTCTTTATTTTGAAAAACATGAAATGAATAATGATATAGTTTTTTCAAATAATGCTAATGAAGACGATCAATCCAATATAGAAGAAACAGTTATTGTGAACGAAGATGTATATGATGAGCAAAATATAGACCAACTACCTCCTTTATATCCAATCGGGCAAATGCACGGAACATATATTATTGCTCAAAACGAAAAAGGATTATATTTAATTGATCAACATGCTGCACAAGAACGAGTTTACTATGAATATTTTAAGGAAAAAATAGGGGAAGTAGCATCAGAACTACAAACCTTATTAATTCCAATTACATTTGATGTATCACCAGAGCAAGCTATTTTATTAGACCAATACCATGATGAACTCCAAGAAGTTGGGTTATTTATCGAGAAGTTCGGATCGAATAGTTATGTCATTCGTGAACATCCAAATTGGTTTCCAGAAGGGCAAGAAGATACATTAATTGATGAAATGATCCAAGAACTATTAAAACGAGGAACAATTAATATAAAAAAACTACGTGAAGAAAAAGCCATCATGATGAGCTGTAAAGCATCAATAAAAGCAAATCAATATATAACAAACGACGAGATTTTTAATCTATTAGAATCGTTGAGAAAATCAAGCAATCCATTTACATGTCCACATGGACGTCCGATCGTAATCCATTTTAGTTCGTATGAGCTTGAGAAAATGTTTAAGCGAGTTATGTAATAAAAAGGGGAGCCACATCATTCAGGTTAACTGAATTAAGGGCACCCCTTTTTCAACTATTATTTGCCATGCTTCTTCATTAATATGCAAAAACAAAACGTGGGCTCCCATAAAGGAATTACTATTTAACAACCCCAATCACAAATCCATCATACCCTTTTAACCCAACAGTCTGAAGAGCGGTGGTGTCAATTCGAGAGTCTGTACTGAGTAGATCCATTAGCTGACGGACACCTTTGACACTTTCATCTTCACTTGATTCATTAATGACCTCTCCGCTTCGAACAACATTATCGACAATAATTAAGGCGCCAGAACTTGCTAATTTTAATGCCCATTTTAAATAATGTGGATTATTTGGTTTATCAGCATCGATAAATATAAAGTCAAAAAAAGGTTTTGATTCTTTTAAAGATGGCAATGTATCTAACGCTTTTCCGATGATCACTTCGACTTTATCTTGCAATTGTGCTTCTTTGATATTTTGTTTGGCAACTTTTGCATGCTCATTGTTAATTTCTAAAGTAGTTAATTTCCCATCTTCGGGAAGTGCACGTGCTAACCAAATACTACTATAGCCACCTAATGTACCGATTTCTAAAATATTTTTGGCACGTTTAATCTTTGCTAATAAATAAAGTAATTTACCTTGAGTAGGAGACACGTCTATACTAGGTAATCCCGCTTGATGATTTGCAAGTAATACATTTTCTAAGATAGGATCAGTCGGAAGGAGTTTTTCAATAAAATATTCATCAACATCATTCCAAATTACGTTTTTAGGCAAAATTACTTCCCCCTTACTTTGTACTGTATAAAAAAAAGTATATGGTATAGTTTTATAAAAATGCTTCTACAGGAAAAAAGTCATCCCTATGAAGTAAACATTCATACTTAAGCGGTTTGTTTTACAAATTTATGATTGTTAAAATAGAGTGGTAGTAAAATTAACGAGTAGAGGAGATTTTTATATGATAAATAAAATTGGTAAAGTTACTGTTTATGTTGAAGATCAAGAGCAAGCAAAAGATTTTTGGATTAATAAAATGGGGTTTGTTCTAAAATTTGAAATGCCAATGGGGCCAGATGCTAAATGGATTGAAGTAGCTCCAAGCGAAAGTGAATTTACTACTTTAGTACTTTACTCTAAACCTTCGATGGAACAATTTAAACCAGAAAAAGTAGCTCATCCAACTGTACTTTTTAGCACTACAGATATCGAAGCTGCTTATGAAAAAATGAAACAAAATGGTGTAAAAGTTGATGACCTGATGAGAATGCCATACGGTTCTATGTTTAATTTCTACGATCAAGATGGAAATGAGTATTTATTAAGAGAAGACAAATAATACATAATAAAAAGAGTTGTTTCCAATTTGGAAAACAACTCTTTTTTACTTAAATAAGATGTTCGAATTTTACTCGTTTATTTAAATAGTACATAATCGGTATACCAACAACCATTACGACAAATTCACCAATTGCTGTAGTTAAATAAGTCATTGGGAATGGTAAATGAAATGCTAGTTTTAATTCGATTGCGATTAAGAACATAGTAATCGTAAAGACAACCGTGTTAACAATCATTCTCGGAATAATGCCTTTTATAAACTTTGATGTCGCGATCGTAATTAATAAAGAAATAATCGATTGGCCAACACCAAAGACTAAATCATAAGCCATAATTGGAGAAAAGAAAAAATTAGCTAATATAACGCCTAAAACGACTCCATATATGTACTTTTTATTAAAAACGACTAAATGGTTAAATATTTCAGATACACGAAACTGTACATTCGTAAACCCGAATGGTTGAATAAAATACGTTACTGCAATATATAATGCAGCAAATACTCCATTTACAGTAATAGTTTTTAACTTCATTTTGTTTCTCCTTAGTTTTTTTTCGTGGGAGGTTCTCGAACCACGTAAAATATATTTTTTTAAACGTAAGAATAAATATTATACTTAAAAATAATTTTAGTCAATAATAATAAAGAAATTAATGATGAAAATAAGTTTAAAAAAATACTTTATAAAAAATATATTATACTGGTATAATTGGTGAATCGAAACAAATTATTTTTCTTTCAGTTTAAAGTGAAAGGACTGACAAAATGACAAATCCTTCTAATCCATATATATTAGTATTTGGTGTTTCCATATGTGATATTATCGGGTTCACGAAAAAAAATTATCGCCCATATGATTCGAATCCAGGCAGCGTAAAAGTATCGTTTGGGGGTGTTTGCCGAAATATCGCTGAAAATATGGCGAAGATCAACGTAAACACAAAGTTTATTTCGGTAATTGGTGATGATATCAATGGCATCAACATGTTAAATCACGCAAAGAATCTGAATATAGATATGGAAGACACGTTAATTATTAAGGGTGAGTCTACGCCAACATATTTAGCCATATTAAATGAAAGTGGAGAAATGGTCTCTGCGGTAGTAGATTTAGATATCACAAACAATTTTACAATGGAGTTTATAGACTCCAAAGCAGATGTGATTCGAAATGCCGAATATATGGTAGTTGACGCGGATAATCCAAGTATTTTAGCTTATTTATTAACAAATTTCCATAATGACACTAAATTTATTTTAGATCCAGTTTCTGCTTCAAAAGCTTCAAAAATAAGAGATTATATTCAATATTTTCATACGATTAAACCAAATCGACATGAAGCTGAAGTACTATGTGGATTTGACATTACTTCAGTTGAAGATGTACGAAAAGCTGGCAAATATTTTAAAGACTTAGGCGTAACAAATGTCTTCATTAGTTTAGATGCAGAAGGAATTTATTATAATAATGGTATAGAAGAGGGTATTATCCAAGCAGATGGCGTATCAGTCGTTAATGTAACAGGAGCGGGAGATGCTTTAGTTGCTGGGATTGGATATGGCTATATGAATAATATGAGCATTGTTGATACAGTTAAATATTCGGTTTCAATGTCTTCTATTACAATTTCACATGTTGATACGATTAACCCGAATATGTGTTGTAACGTTGTAGATCACCAAATTAATGAACTTAATTGGATAGAAATGCAATTTTAGTTGAAAGAACCTTTCATTAGGTTCTTTTTTTTGATAAAAATGTCAGTGAAGTCGCAAATTAAGTCTTTTAACTCATCCATTACTAGTTCAATCTAAATAAGAAAAGAACCTAGCTAAATGCAAGGTCCCCTCCAATACTAAAAAGAGCGTACTAAAATATCTGTTACACTTTCCTTATCTGGCATTTTTTTTAATACTGCCGCCACCATAAACGATAAGGATACGATGATATGCTTGTACTTCATTTGCTAATTGTTCAATTTGATTTTTCCCAAACCATAATTTCGTTGGGTTATGTTGTAAAAATGGAATCAAGTTCTTACTCCTTTTAGTTGTACTTACTTATTTTTTAATGTTGTGTTTAGTATCTTTGCTTGTTGAATGGCTAATTGATCTTCCAATATTGCACCAGGTGTATTTCCTGTTCCAATAATATATCCTTCAAGTGTTGCTCCAATAAATTCGAATATATGTTTAAATTGTAAAATTAAAGGTAGTGCTTTAATTTTCGGCTGATCTCCACCAACAATTACGACATACATTTTTTTGTTTTTCATTTTTTCTGCGAATTGAAGATCTTTATTACGAAGACTTTGAGACCAACGATCAATAAAGTTTTTCATGTACCCACTCATACCATACCAATATAAAGGTGTTGAAAAAATAATCGTATCATGCTCTAACATTTCTTTAATCATTTCCTCGTAATCATCATCAATTGGTTGGAAGCCATTTGGTTCATGTCTTTGGTCGTTTATCGCTTTTATATTTTTATGACGTAATTGCACTTGTGTTTTAACTATATCTTTCGTAATGAGATTTGTTAGCTGCTCTGTATTTCCATTTTCCCTAGAACTTCCATGTATGATAAACATATTGTTTCCACTCCTTTAAATAAATGATGATTGTAATTATGAATGATAACGATCCTAAAATAAAGTACGTACTAAAAAGTGCCTATAAGCTTCTTTTTAGTTTGCGTCTTTAGAACTAAGTAAAAAATTTTTTAAACTAATTTTATTTGAACTATAAATTATTTGTATGCTATATTTTATAAACCTTTACTGTAGGACTTAATGATAATTTATTAGTAATAAGCAATGATGGAGGATTTATGAAAGAGTATAATATGCCGATTGAAGCAGCGATTGAGGTAATAGGTGGTAAGTGGAAATGTATTATACTATGCCATTTAGAAAGCGGTAAAAAAAGAACAAATGAACTTAGAAAACTGATGCCTAATATAACTCAAAAAATGTTAACACAGCAATTAAGAGAGTTAGAAGCAGATGAACTAATTAATCGTATTGCTTATGACCAAATTCCACCTAAAGTAGAATACGAATTAAATGAATATGGCAAATCAATGAAACCAATTTTAGATCTCTTATGTGAATGGGGCCAAAATCATATAAAGAAAAGCAGAACTAATTAAAAAATTAAGAAACGACAAAAAATTTATTTAATTGAAAATTTTTTGCAGGAAATTAAAAAGAAGTGTAGAAATATTTATTTTAGAGACTACTATATAAATGTAAAATCGATTCATAAAACGATGATTACATTTATATAGTAGTAAAGGTTGTGTGTTCGTTAGGAAAATCCCTATATATTTCCAAATGGTATTCTTGGCGAATTGTCATCCTTGTTAAGAATTTTTTTTATGCGGTTTATTTATTTTGTAAGCGTTTACTTAGCGCTCTTACATAGTTTTTTCTTTTCTTTACAAAAATCGTATTTTTTAGGGGGAAATTAAAATGAAACAAGATGAATTAAAACAAACAAATACTAGCTACGATGTTTTTCCGGTACAAGATGTACATCATTTAGAACTATATGTAGGGAACGCGAAACAAACAGCTTATTTCTTCGCTAACACTTTTGGATTTACACCAATTGCTTACTCAGGTTTAGAAACAAAAGTACGCGATAAAGTTTCTTACGTTTTAAAAAATGGTAATATTCGCCTAGTTATTACTGGAACTTTAAAAGAAGATTCTAAAATTGCTGACTTTGTTAAAAAACATGGCGATGGCGTTAAAGATATCGCTTTATTAGTAGATGATATTGAAGCAGCATATCAAGGTGCAGTAAGCCGTGGAGCAATTAAGATTTTACCTCCAACTGAAGTTAGCGATGAATATGGTACAGTGAAAAAAGCTGTGATCGCAACTTATGGTGATACAATTCACACATTAATCGAAAAAGGCGACTATAATGGTCCTTTCTTACCAGGATATAAAGATCGTGCATTCACTATTCCAGTAAATGAAACAGGTTTAATCGCATTAGACCATGTAGTTGGTAATGTTGAAAGAATGGAAGAATGGGTTTCTTATTATGAAAATGTAATGGGATTCCAATCTATGATTCATTTTGACGATGATGATATTAGTACTGAGTATTCTGCATTAATGTCAAAAGTTATGACAAATGGAAGCAGAATTAAGTTCCCAATTAATGAACCAGCTGAAGGGAAAAGAAAATCACAAATTCAAGAGTACTTAGATTATAACAATGGACCAGGCGTGCAACATATTGCTTTATTAACTGAGGATATTGTTGATACAGTTACTAAGCTTAGAGCTCTAGGTGTTGAATTCTTAAAAACACCAGATACGTATTATGATATGTTAACAGAGCGCGTTGGAAAAATTGATGAAGATATTGAGAAATTAAGAGAATTAAAGATTTTAGTTGACCGTGATGATGAAGGATATTTACTACAAATCTTTACTCGTCCAATCGTTGACCGTCCAACTTTATTTATTGAAATTATTCAACGTAAAGGTGCTAGAGGATTCGGTGATGGTAACTTTAAAGCATTATTTGAATCAATCGAGCGTGAGCAAGCTCTTCGAGGAAATCTATAAGGAGTTGTAACAATGGAAATTAGACCGGATACTTTACCATGGCAAGATGCTTATAAGCTGTTAATTGGTTCAGTGTTGCCTCGTCCGATTGCATTTGTTTCAACTGTAAACTTAGAAGGTGTAGCGAATGTTGCACCTTTTAGTTTCTTTACAGCGATTTGTGCTGACCCGATGTTAGTGTGCTTTGCACCAATGCTTAGAGGGACAGACGGCGAGAAAAAAGACACATTAAAAAATATTGAACAAACGAAACGATTCATTATTAATATAGTAAGTGAAGAAATTTGCGAAAAAGTTAATAACGCTGCTGCAGATTTCCCTTATGGAGTAGATGAATTTGAGCAAGTTGGACTTACAAAAGTCGATGGATCAATTGTACAAGTTCCTCGTGTAAAAGAAAGTTTAGTAGGACTAGAATGTGAGCTTCATGAGCTATTACATTTTGGTGAGAATAAAGGTGCTGGAAGTTTAGTAATTGGTAAAGTCGTCAATGTACATATAAATGATGAATTATATGCAGATGGCAAAATCAATACTGAAAAACTAAACCCAGTTGGCCGCCTTGCTGGCCATTCTTATACACGGGCAATTTCTGATACTTTTGCAATTGAAAGAAAAAGGTGAAGGTATGAAATTTATAACTTTTCAATATGATGGTAATGAGCGTGCAGGTTTATTAGTTGAAGATCAAGTAATTGATCTAAATAAAGCTAGTAATGGCCAAATTCCAGCAGATTTACTAACGATTCTAGAAAACTATGATTTATATAAAAATATAATAGCAGAAATTAAAGGAGAAGGTATTCCGCTTTCTTCTGTTCAATTGCGAGCACCATTACCAAAACCACAAAGTATTCGTGACTTTTATGCCTTTGAAGAGCATGTGAAAACTGCACGCTCAAGAAGAGGTCTAGAGATGATACCTGAGTGGTATGACGTACCTGTTTTCTATTTTACGAATCATCGAGCGGTTATTGGACCTGATGATTATGTCAGCATTCCAGCTAATTGTAAAAAGATGGATTTTGAATTAGAAATCGCTTGTATAATCGGTAAAGAAGGTAAAGATATCCCAGTTGAAGAAGCCGATGATTATATACTTGGCTATACAATATTGAATGACTGGAGTGCTAGAGATATTCAAGCACATGAAGTAAAGGTTGGCTTAGGCCCATCAAAAGGTAAGGATTTTGCCACTTCTTTAGGACCTTGCATTGTAACGAAAGATGAAATTGAGAAATTCAGAACAGGTAAAAGCTATGATTTGAAGATGACAGCCGCAGTTAATGGAAAGGTCATATCTAGTGGCAACTTTTCTACAATTTATTATTCTGTTCCAGAATTAATTTCTCATGCTTCAAAAAATGTAACGCTTTATCCAGGTGACGTGATTGGTTCAGGAACTGTTGGAACAGGTTGTATTTTAGAACTTGGTGAAGAAATACATCGCTGGTTAGAAGATGGAGACGTCGTTGAGTTAAGCATTACAGGTTTAGGTACATTACGAAATACTGTAAGAAAGTGAGGGGAAGCGTGTGTATTATCGTAGTCTAGGTAAGATTCCAAAGAAAAGACATATTCAATTTCGAAAAGAAGATGGAACATTATATAGAGAACAAGTAATGGGTACAAAAGGATTTTCAGGTACTCAATCTATTTTATATCATAACCATATGCCTACATCAGTTAGTGAAACATCATTTTATAAATCACTTCAAATTGAATTTGAAGAACAGACATCCTTGCAACACCGCCATATTCGTACAAACAATTTGGAGAAAAAAGGTGATGCTTTAGAAGGAAGAGTATACGTTTTAGGAAACTCTGATCTGTTAATTGCAGTTGCAAACGTAACAGAAGAAAGCAAACATTTTTATCGAAATGGTGAAGGCGATGAAATGTTCTTTGTCCATTACGGTTCAGGTGAAATCCAAACAATGTTTGGAACAATTACTTACCGTAAAGGGGATTATATCATGATCCCTATTGGAACAATTTACAAAGTAGTTCCAAATGATGATACGAAATTTTTAATTGTTGAGTCTAATAGCCAGTTAACAACGCCAAGACGTTATCGCAATGAATATGGCCAAATGCTTGAGCATAGTCCATTTTGCGAACGTGATTTTAGAGGACCAGAAACTTTAGAGACATATGATGAAAAAGGTGAATTCACTGTTCTAACTAGAGCAAGAGGAAATCTTTATAAACATGTCTTAACACATCATCCATTTGATGTAGTAGGATGGGATGGGTATTTATATCCATGGGCATTTAATATTGAAGATTTCGAACCAATTACAGGAAGAATTCATCAGCCACCACCAGTACATCAAACATTCGAAGGACATAATTTTGTCGTGTGCTCATTTGTGCCAAGGATGTATGATTACCATCCTGAAGCAATTCCGGCACCTTATGTACACAGTAATGTAAATAGTGATGAAGTCCTTTACTATGTAGAAGGAAACTTTATGAGTAGAAAAGGGATCGAACAAGAGTCGATTACATTACATCCATCAGGTATTCCACATGGACCACATCCAGGTAAAACTGAAGGAAGTATTGGAAAGAAAGAAACATTAGAACTAGCCGTTATGATTGATACCTTTAGACCTCTTTATGTAGTAAAAGAAGCACATCAATATGAAGATCCAGCTTATATGGGTAGTTGGATTGAAAAGTAGAGTCTTTTGATTCTACTTTTTATTTGAATTTTAAACAAGCTATGTAAAGATAACGCAGGCATTATGGGCCTTAGATAATTTGAAATATTCTTGAAAATAGGACTAGATTAAGAGCTTAATAATATGATAAACTGACAACATTATACAAAACTTTGAATAAAAGGAGAAATAAGCATGTACGTGAAACCACAAATTTTGACTCTTCAAGCATATACACCAGGAAAACCAAGTGAAGTAGTCATGCGAGAATATGGTCTAGACAAAGTTGTAAAACTTGCATCAAATGAAAATCCATTCGGATGTTCTCCTAAAGTTTTTGAAGAACTACGTAATGTCGTAAGTAAGTTTGCGATTTATCCAGATGGAGCGACAGAAGAAATTGGGAAGAAACTAGCAAAATTTTTAAATATACAACCAGATCAATTAATATTCGGAAGTGGTGCTGATGAAGTTATTCAAATGCTTAGTCGATCATTGCTAACGAAAGAACATAATATTATACAAGCATCTCAAACTTTTTCACAATATGCTCACCACGCAGTTATTGAAGGTGCAGAAGTTAGACCTGTTCCTTTAGTGAATGGTGTGCACGATTTAGATGCTATGCTTGCACAAATAGATGAGAATACTAAAATTGTTTGGATTTGTAATCCAAATAACCCAACTGGTACATATATCGGAAGCCGCAAATTAGTCGAGTTTTTAGAAAAAGTACCAAGTACTACATTTGTAGTTGTTGACGAAGCTTACGTTGAATATGTTTCGGCATCAGATTTCCCGGATACAATCTCATTATTAAATAAATTTGAAAATCTTATCGTATTAAGAACATTTTCAAAAGCTTACGGCCTAGCATCATTCCGAATTGGTTATGGAATCGCAAATAGCAAATTAATTGAAGAATTAAATATTGCTAGACTTCCATTTAACACGTCAATGTTATCTCAAGTAGCAGCAATAGCAGCACTTGAAGACCAAGTCTTTATTAAAAACTGTGTCGAGGAAAATAAAAAAGGAATGGAACAATACGAAGAATTTTTCAACAGTTATGGAATTGAATACTATCCATCTCAAGCGAATTTTATATTTGTTCCACTTGAAAACAGTCAGGAAATCTTTAAAGAACTAGAGTCAAAAGGATATATTATCCGTGCGTTCCCTAACGGAATCCGAATTACAATCGGAACTGCTGCCGAAAATGATGGATTAATCTTAAATTTGAAGTCTTTATTAACGAAAAATACTTCTAAAATTTAAAACGTTATGTTAAATGGAGCTTTAGATCATCTATAATATAATTAACTTAATCACAGAAAAAAATCCGCTCAAAAAAATTGAGCGGATTTTTTAACCTCTATTTCACTAATGAAAATTTAGTAATTATACTGCTAAAACTTGAAATGCTTGTCTTAATGCTTCCAATCCATCACTATAAATCCCACTGAATAGTTTGATTACTTCTTCATCCGTTGCATCAACAGGTGTAAAACTGCCAGACCATTCTACAATTGATCGATTAGGATCAGAATGCTCTAAAACGCGTATTGTTGATTGATAGTTTGTAACTGGGAATGGAGCTTTCATAATTGAATACGTATAAAAATGCTCTTTATCATTAAACTCTTCAAGACGTTCTACAATTGCATCTCCATCAGGATTTGCTAAACTTCGAACACGTCCACCTTCTAATAATTCACTACTTGGGATGTATGGTAACCAATCTGGTAGCGAATTGAAACCGCCAATTAATTGCCATACTTTTTCAGGATTTGTTGGAATTTCCATTGTAACAATTGTGTTAGCCATTTTTTATCGCTCCTATATTATAGTTATTTTTTAATATCAATTGGTAGAGGTGCATTTTCTGACACTAATTTTTGTTCTCTCATTTCATGCCAGAATGTAGCTGGAATTACTTCGTTTAATGCAGCTTGGTCTTCAGCAATTCGCTCTGGTTTACTTGCACCTGGAATAACTGTTGCAACTGCTGGATTTGATAATGAAAATTGAATAGCAGCGGCTTTCACACTAATACCATGTCGATTTGCAATTCCTTTGATCTTCTCAACTTTCGAAATAATTTCAGGTGATGCTTTTTGATATTCGAAATGAGATCCACCAGCTAGAATACCAGAGCTATATGGGCCACCAACGATAATATCAACATTTTGTTTAGCAGCTTCAGGCATTAAACGTTGAAGCGCACGATCATGATCTAAAAGTGTATAACGACCAGCTAATAAACTAACATCTGGTTTGTATTCACCTAATTCTAATGCGATTTCAATTGGTTCTACTTTATTTACACCAAGTCCCCAAGATTTAATAACACCTTCGTCTCGTAATTGAGAAAGTACGCGGAAAGCACCAGTACGAGCAATTTCAAACTGTGCAATCCACTCGTCACCATAAAAGTCTTGTGCAATATCATGAACATAAACAATGTCTAATCGATCAGTTTTCAAACGTTTTAAACTTTGTTCGATTGAACGTAAAGTTGCGTCTGCACTATAGTCGTTCACAAGTTTATTCTTACGTCCAAATTCGAAAACTCCGCCTTTTTCACCTAAGTCTCGTGCTGAAACGTCTTCTAGTTCATCTAAAATTAAACGTCCAACTTTTGTACTTAAAACATAATCATCACGTTTGTATTTTGATAATACTTCTCCAAGGCGGATTTCAGCTAGACCTGCACCATAAAGTGGCGCTGTATCAAAATAGCGAATGCCATGATCCCAAGCTGCTTCAACAGTTGCCACTGCTTCTTCATCTGGGATGTTACGGAACATATTTCCTAGTGGAGCAGTTCCAAAACCTAGTTTTCCTTGAAATAAATTAGTCTCTTTCATGTAAATCCTCCTATATATAAACTTCATGAAAATGATGAAGTTAAGTTAAATTGTAGGTAGAGATTAGAAATTAGATATTCAATGGAATCCTCTAAAGAATCTATCCTCTACAGATGCTATTATGGAATATATTTAAAAAGAAAAAAAGAACGTACTTTAAAGTGCGATAGTAACTTGTATGTTCTATAGGCACCTTTTGGTTACTTAAGAATAGGCATTTTTGTCCGATAAGAGTATTAACAATATAAATGGAGACAATCAATAAAAACCACATTAATTCCAATATATGGTAATATTAAATTATCAAATAAGTAGGTAAAAAGGAGCGGGAGGAAATATGAATCCACTACATATTAATTACGAATACAAACAAAAAGAAAAGAAAAATGGTAATCATATTGTCTCAGTACGAAATAAAGGGGAGAATGCTTTACTGGAAGTTGAAAAGAAAGGAAATCAAGTAGACATTATCACTTATTGGAAGAATGAAAAAACAACGAAGTTCACTATTCCATACGAACTCTTTGAAAAAATAAGTAATGATATTCAATAACATAAAAATAGATAAATTGGTAGGTGTTTTTTGATGGAATATATGTTTATTGGATTAATATTAGTCATTATGTTCGTACTTGTAACAACAGTTATGGATAAACTTAACAAACTAGAAAATCGGATGAAAAATATCAAGATTACTTTAGATCAGATTGCAAAAGTAGTAGAAGTTCCAGAACATCCAATTAATAATGATTTACGTGAACTTTTAAAAGAAGGAAAAGAAATTCAAGCAATTAAACAGGTTAGAGCTGTTTTAGGCCTATCATTATTAGAAGCTAAACAATATGTTGATGCTTTAAAAATATGATTTTTTTCCGATTTCCTTCGTTATAGCGGACTTGTATGATGAATGACTGATAAATTTTTTGTTGAATTTGTTTTTATAGAAAGCACTGTTAAAGTGGAATGTTGATTTTTTTATTCAACTGTATGGGGATATTTACAAAAGCAAAAAAGTAAAATGATTTTTTACTCTCTATTAGATTGTAGCTAGGAATTATTTTCCGAGAGAGAAAAAAATATGTGATATTTTACCAATTTCAATATAATTGGAATAGTTAATGGAGGATAATATTGTGTTGTATAGTCCCAAATGGAGCAAAGCAAAGAAACGATTAATGAGTTTACTATGCGAACCATTACGTTCGAGAGTGGATTTTCAAGTGATTAATTACCGTAAAGCACATGATCAATTGGGTAGAGCTGTAATGACTGTCGATAAAGTAGAAGTATTAAGTATGTGTACAATACTGGCTGAAAGAGCAGAATACAAAAGAGAACGCGAGATAAGAAATGGATCTAACAAATTTAACATTAATGATGTAAATGAGAATCTTACAATACAGAACCAGGCTCATAGTATCATTAAAAAAGAAGGAATTTATGGTCAGTATGATTTTTTCTTTGCATTAGAAGAATATTTTAATTCTCCAATTGAAATATTATTAAAATCCTCAGACATTCTAATAAAAATACTGTGTCTGTTAGATCGTCGTATAGGAAAAAGAACATTAATTAAAATGGAAAAAACAATAATAAACGAACATAGACTTATTCAATACTTTTATAATCTACGTTGTAATGTTGAAGGGATTAAATTTAACTGATGTATTACTTTAGGAACGCATTGCGTCTATTGAAGTTCAGAAGCAGCCATTGACTGCTTTTTTCTTTATGTATATGGCTGTATAGTTGCATAAATAGAATGATAATTTTAAAAAAATTTTTGTTTTTTATCGGATTAATAATGTTCATGATTGGTATATACTTATCAACCTATTAGAATGTAATCGGTATGTTAAAGGCATTGCAGGCGGCATGGTAATGGGAATTAGTACTTATTTCTTGGTTACTAAAATAACTAATCCATAATTGAGCTAACTAATGTGCTAGTTACATAAGAAGCAAAAAGATCTGGTAGCCTAGATCCTTTTTTTATTGCTTATGAGAATGTTTATGTTAACTAGATTCGAACTATAATTTACATTGAATATTAGTAATAAAAATTTAGATAAGGTGTGAGGAGAATGTCAAAATCTTTAAAGCTGTATCAATTTAGTCGAAAAGTACATAAATGGTCAGGATTAATTTTATCTTTGTTTTTTATGTTTATTGCAGTAACAGGGCTCATGCTAGTTTATATGATACCATTAGGAGTTGCAGATGAGTTAAAAATAGGGAAAGAGGCGAGTCCAAGTCAAGCGATAACAATGGATAAAGTCGTTTCAATTGCGACATCTCAAGGGCTCTCAGGTGCCAATTCGGTTGAAGATATTTTTAGGATAGAATATAGACCTGGTTTAAACATTTACCAGGTTCGCTTTAATAATAGCCAAGACGTTCAAATTGATGCAAGCACAGGCAAGGTTTTATCTAAAAATCCTGATTACTCGACTTTCATCATTTCTTTACATGATGGATCCTTCTTTGGTAATTGGTATAGATACAGTATCCTAACAATGACTGGTTTATCCTTAGTACTGTTATCATTCTCAGGGTATTATATGGTGGGCTATCCAATTTATAAGCGTTTAAAGGTGAGAAAAAGAGAAAGTGTTGAATTATAATTTGTAGAAAAATTTGACTAGTCAGGCTTGTTGAACAAAAAGAGTTGCTTTGGTGACTCTTATTTTGTTTAACTAAATGGTAGTTTAGTGGAATAAGGCTTTTGGTAAAATAATGGTAATACACTTAATTGTTGGGGAGAAAGAAGGCGATAACAATATGTCTGAAGATGAATTATTCTCAAATAAGGGATCTAATGTTTATGAAATATATTTAACATTACTCGATTTATTAAAAGAAATAGGACAATTTGAAGTTGAGTTTAAAAAGACTTCTATTCATCTTTTGAATAAGTATTCATTTGGAGGAGTTCATCCAAAAAAGAAATGGCTAGATTTTAATTTAGTTACAAACCATCATATTGAACACGAGAATATTACTAAAATTGAACAAGTATCCAAAAACAGATTTCACATTAACTTTAGATTCCATAGTAAAGACGACATAAATCAAGAGTTTTTAGTTCTTTTAAAAGAATCATACCAATTGATGGGTTAGTTAGAGAAGAAGTCAGATGCCATACAAGTTGGAATCTGACTTTTATATTTGAAGTACTATTTTTTACTAAAAAGAGAGATCTATATTTCCGAACGAAAAGTTTTACCTAACTTATTTCCGAGACCGAAGTAATGGCGGAAATTATATATTAGTGGACTCCATTTATTTGGATCGATATGATTTTCTTCAATGATGATCTCATTATGAGCATGTACGTGCAAAACTTGTGTCTCGACAATTGCAAAATCAGGTGAATGTTCGGGAATACGAATGTGTTTTACAGTTGCCTCGATTTGAATTGGGCATTCCGATATACGTGTAGGTTTTACGGTTTTTGATTCGATAGCGGTTAATTTACTGATATCGTATTTTTCTTTTACATATGTAAATCCTATATTTTTCTTAAAATGAGGAACGGGATTTTTTCCGGTATATGGAGCTAACAATTCCACATTCTCCCATAATAAAGGGCTAGGAACATTGATTACACATTCAGGATGTCGCTGTAAATTTTCAATAGCTTTTCCACCAAGTCCAATTCCTAATATGATGCATTCTCCTAAAGCCCATGAGGAAGACATAGGGCTAATATTAACTGTTTGATCCTCATTTAATGTATTTAGTAAAATCACAGGTGTTCCATAGTATAGAATTTTAGGTTGTATTAACTTTGTATTTGTAAAATGACTCATTGTATTTCCTCCTAATCATTATTTCCTTCAAAATTTATTGTAGAATATAAATAGTTCTATTATCATCGAAATATGGATTACATAATGAGAGGAGAATGAAAAATGAATGCAAATCCTAATGTGGCAGTGGTTGCTACACTTGTAAGTGAAAGGTCCCGTGCGGCAATTTTAACTGTCCTTTTAGATGGAAGATTCCATCCAGCTAGCGAACTGGCATATATGGCTGGAATAAAACCACAAACGGCTAGTTTCCATTTAACAAAATTGGTCGATGCGGAAGTAGTGAGCGTAGAAAAACAAGGAAGACATCGATACTATGGTATTCGAAATCAAGAAGTTGCTCAAATAATGGAGACATTATTATCACTTGCTCCTCCCATTGAAATCAGGTCTTTAAAACAAGCTACAGAAAATACAGCAATACGTTATGCACGAACGTGTTACGATCATCCGGCTGGAAAGTTTGGGGTACTATTAACTAATTCTTTAGTTAATTTGGGTGTTATAAGTGAAGAAAGTCAAAGCTTTATTGTGACAAAAAAAGGTGAGAGATTTTTTACTGATTTTCAAATTGATCTTGAAAAAATTAAGAAGAAGCGTCGATCATTTTCACATAAATGTATAGATTGGAGTGAAAGACATTACCACCTTGGTGGGGCATTGGGAAGTGCTCTTCTAGAAAGATTTATAGAATTAAATTGGATTCAACGTATGCCAAAATCAAGGGCAGTAAAGATAACATTTGAAGGAAAAAAAGGATTTAAAGAAACATTTTTATTTGATATTTAACTAACTATTACAACAATCAACCAGAAAAATCCGGATGCATTCAAGTAAAAATATTAATACTTGAAGAGAATAAACTTTTAACTTTAGAATAAATATTATATGAAAATATAGACACTGTTGAAATGGGGATTGAGTTAATGAAAGAACGGTCGGAAAAAAGACAGATTGTTCCAGTTGGTTCAAAAAGTGCTATTACTTTCGGTTCTGCTTTAGCTATTACAATATCTTGGAGTATTCATAAATCGGTTCTATGGGCAATAATTCACGGTTTTTTTAGTTGGTTTTACGTTATTTATTATGTTTTTACAAGGTAAAATGTACGTTCAATATTTTACTATAATAACCAGTTGTTAGTAGAAAAAACAGATATTCATTCAATAGATTCAAAAAATTAAAAAACGTTAATGAAAACCCTTTCAGATTTTTTATTTTTTAAAAGGGATTGACAATTTATAACAAATTCATTAAGATGAATAAAAATAAAACGAAAAAGGAGACATGAACATGTTTTTCGCACGCACGAATAATGGGCTACAACATCATCATCCACCCAGGGTTTGAATCTATGGACAAAAATTGACCATAGATACAAGCCCTCTTCGTGTTACGAAAAAGGTGCTTGTGTCGTGCCAGAAGGCCATACAGGCATTTAACCTGTATGGCCTTTTTGTTTTTTCTAGAAGGGGGAATGTTCAATTGGATGGGAAATTAAAGCAGTCATTAGTCAATTATCAATATAAAAGAAAAATGGAAGATTATGCACTAGAACGAGGATATATCCCATTTCATCCTCAATTATTTGAAGAATATGATTCATTTTCAAGTCGAAATCCAAGATTAGCTAGAGAAGATTTAGTTGTTGTTTTAACACGGTTACAGCAAATTTTATTGTTAAGACCTGATTTAACAAGTGCACTGATGAAAGAAATTTATCCAATCGCACTGAAGGAAGAGAAATGTAAAGTATTTTATCAATCAACAATTTATCGGAATAATGGGGTGGAACTTGAAGAAATTAATCAATTTGGAATTGAAAATTTAGGTCGAATTACGGAAGAATCTGAAATAGAAGTAGTTATTATGGCAATTGATTTATTAAGTAATGTTCCATTTATTTTAGAAATCGGTCATACAGGGTTTATCGACGGATTATTTAAAGAATGTAATTTAACTGAGTCGCAAAAAAATAAATTAAAAAAGCTAATTTATTTAAAAAACATAGATGAATTAGAACGATTTATTCAGTCAATTAATTTACCATTTCAAGCTAGGAATGTTTTTGAACAGTTATTTAGTTTACAAGGTAAAGGAGAAAAGCTACATTCATTACTGAAAAGCTTAGTATTAAATAATGAAATGGAAAATGCTGTTGAAAAGGTAATCAAATTTCAAGAAATTAGTCCAAATATTCTTCTCGATTTATCAATTGTAAATGAATTTGATTATTATGACGGAATCGTTTTTAAAGGGTATTATGATCAGTTAAATAAAGAGGTTTTAAGTGGAGGACGCTATCTTCTGGTGTCTGAAGATTCGGAAAACAGCATTGATGCAATCGGATTTTCGATCGATACAAATGCTTGGATAACTTGTCAAATGAGGGATGTAAAGTGAGTTGGCTAACAGTTGCAGTTGCAAAAGGAAGACTTGAAGATGAAGTCATTAAAATATTAAGTCAATCTGGTTACAAAAAAGTAATTGATTCTAAAACTAGAAAACTAATTTTTGAAGATGAGTTACAAAAAATTAAATATTTAGTAGTAAAACCAGTGGATGTCGCTACATATGTTGAGCGAGGAGTTTGCGATCTTGGCTTTGTAGGAAAAGACATTCTGTTAGAACAAGAGAAAGATGTCTATGAGTTGATGGATTTAGAACTAGGAAAATGCATTTTTGCTGCAGCGGGTTTTCCAGGAACGTTAATTGATCGAGGTGATGAAACGTTAAGAGTTGCGACAAAATATCCAAATATTACTTCGAAGTATTTCCAGTTTAGGCAAAATATTGAACTGATTTATTTAAACGGTTCTGTTGAATTAGCACCAATTGTAGGCATGTCAGATATTATTGTTGATTTAGTCGAAACAGGAAGTACTTTAAAAGCAAATGGATTAGTTATTTTAGAAGAAATGATTCCAATCAGTGCTAGAGTGATTTCAAATCGTGTTAGTTATCGATTTAACTATTTCCGTATTACTGAATTTATCGAAAAAATTAAGAAGGGTAGGAACATATATGCTGGAAATTTTATCGATTAATCAAAAAAGCGAAAAACTTGAAAGTATTATAAACCGAACGAATTTGCCCACTGTTGAGATCACAAAAAGTGTAGAAAAGATTTTATTAAATGTGAAAGAAAATGGTGATGAAGCGGTACGTCAGTATTCTTTAATTTATGATGAGGTGAAACTAAAAAGTTTTGAAGTAAGTGAAGATGAGTTTAATGAAGCCCTAAAACAAACCGATGAAAACTTAATCAATGCATTAATTGAAGCTAAGAAAAATATAGAGACTTATCATGAAAAGCAACTGCAAGATGGATATAAAATAAATGAAAAAAATTCATATGTTCAACAAATCATAAATCCGATTGAAAGAGTTGGTGTGTATATTCCAGGAGGAAAAGCGGCATACCCATCAACCGTATTAATGAATGTAATTCCTGCCAAAATAGCAGGAGTGAATGAAATTGTCATTATAACGCCACCAAATAAAGAAGGAAAAATTAAGCCTTCCATTCTAGTTGCTGCAAAATTAGCTGGTGTTACAAAAGTATTAAAAATTGGTGGAGCGCAAGCAATCGGGGCACTGGCGTATGGAACTGAAACAATTGAAAAAGTAGACAAAATAGTTGGTCCAGGAAATATTTATGTGGCGCTTGCTAAGAAAAGCGTTTCGGGAATAGTAGGAATTGATATGGTTGCAGGCCCAACTGAAGTTGTCATTTTAGCAGATGAAACAGCCAATCCAAGATTTATTGCAGCTGACTTAATGGCACAGGCAGAACATGATGAAATGGCATCTAGTATTGTGATTACGAATTCAGAAGAGTTTGCCCAAAAAATACAGCAAGAAATACCAAACTTATTAGACGAACAGCCGAGAAAAGAAATTATTAAAAGCTCATTCGAAAATTATGGAGCCATTATCGTCGTTCAAACAATCGAGGAAGGAATTGAACTTATTAATAAGCTAGCGCCTGAACATCTTGAACTAATGATAAAAAAGCCAGAGTCGATCGTTCATAAAGTGAAAAATGCTGGTGCTATATTTTTAGGAGATTATACTCCAGAGCCTGTTGGCGATTACTTTGCGGGAACGAATCATACATTACCGACTAGCGGAACTGCAAGATTCACCTCGCCATTAAATGTAAATGATTTTCAGAAGAAAACATCCGTTGTTTACTACAATAAGGCGGCCTTAAGTGAAGCAAGAAAACATATTGAATTGATCGCAGAGGAAGAAGGACTATATGGTCACGGTAAAGCAATTAGTATTCGATTTGAGGAGGATTCAAAGTGAGAACTGCATCGATCACAAGACAAACAAATGAAACAAATATTCGATTGAAACTAAATTTAGATGGTGATGGAGAAAGTACGATTCAAACTGGTATTGGCTTTTTAGACCATATGTTAACGTTATTTTCATTCCATAGTGGCATTAATTTAGAAGTATTTTGTGAGGGGGATCTTGAAGTAGATGATCATCACACAACAGAGGATGTTGGGATCGCATTAGGTAAAGCTTTATTAATTGCGTTAGATGAAAAATTTGGCATTAATCGTTACGGCTCATGTTATATTCCGATGGATGAAACATTAGCTAGAGTAGTCGTCGATTTTAGTGGCAGACCGTATCTTGTTTATAATGATAAAACGGTGAGAGAACGTATTGGAATGATTGATACACAGAATTTTAAAGAATTTTTTAAAGCATTAAGCTCCGAAGCTAAAATGAATTGTCATATGGAAGTTTTATATGGAGAAAATGATCACCACAAAATTGAAGCTTTATTTAAAGCATTTGGTAGAGCGGTTAAACAAGCAGTTGAAGTAACTTCGACTAAATTACCTTCAACGAAAGGAATGTTATAAGTGAATATTATTATTGATTATGGTGTAGGTAATTTAGATTCATTAAAAAGAGCATGTGAGGAAATTGATTTTCCTGTGGTTATTACAAATGAAATTGAAGTAATCAAGCAAGCATCATCTATTATTCTACCAGGTGTTGGCGCATATGAAGCAGCGATGAACGAATTAAATCGACTTGGTTTAGTAGATTGTATAAAGTTAAAGGCAAAAAGCGGTACACCGATTTTAGGAATTTGCCTAGGAATGCAATTATTATATGAATTTAGTGAAGAAAACTTCGGAGCAAGTGGGCTAGGCTTAATTAAAGGTTATGTAAAACGTATACCTGACATCGTAAAAGTACCACATATGGGCTGGAACAATCTAAATTTTACTAAACAAGAATCATTTTTAAAATATGTAAATGAAGGTGAGTATGTCTATTTTGTACATTCATTTTATATAAGTTCAACAAATGAAGAGCTTTTAGCTTATTCCGACTATGGAGTGAAGATTCCAGCGATTGTTAAATCCGGTAATATTTACGGAATGCAATTTCACCCTGAAAAAAGCGCAGAAACTGGTCTAAATTTATTAAAAGCATTTAAGGAGATGTGTTTATATGATTCTATATCCAGCAATTGATTTAAAGGACGGTAACTGCGTTCGCCTTGAGCAAGGGGACTTTAATAAGAAAGTAATTTATAAGAGTTCACCACTTGAAGTCGCGTTAGATTTTGAAAAAGCAGGTGCAAAAGTATTACACATTGTTGATTTAGATGGAGCTAGAACAGGAGAAAGGAAAAATGCACAAATTATAAAAGAAATCGTTCAAAATACGAATTTAAACATTCAGTTAGGTGGAGGAATAAGATCACTTGATTCGATTTCATTTTGGTTAGAATTAGGTGTTGAAAAAGTAATTTTAGGTACAGCTGCTATTAATAATAGACAACTTTTAGAACAAGCGGTTTTACAATACGGTGATCGAATCATTGTAGGAGTAGATGCAAAAAACAGTTTTGTAGCCATAAATGGTTGGGAAGAGTCGACTAATCAAGATAGCTTTGAATTTTGTAAACTGCTAGAGTTGCTTGGTGTGAAAACAGTCGTATACACTGATATATCAAAGGACGGCATGCTTTGTGGACCTAATTTAGAAGCATATAAAAGATTAGCTGAAGAAACAAATTTAAATATTATCGCATCAGGTGGAGTGAGCTCAATCAATGATTTGAAGTCCCTTTGCAAGTTAAATATTTATGGTGCGATTTCAGGTAAAGCTTTATATGAAGGAAAATTTACAGTTGAGGAGGCACTTAAATGCTTGCAAGAAGAATTATACCGTGCTTAGACGTTCGTAATGGACGAGTTGTGAAAGGAAAACAGTTTTCAAGTATTCAAGATGTAGACTCTCCTACGAAACTAGGAAAATATTATAGTGATAATGGTGCTGACGAGTTAGTCTTTTATGATATTACAGCCTCAAATGAAGAAAGAGATATATCATTGCAATTTGTTTCAGAAGTAGCGAAACAATTGCGTATTCCTTTCAGTGTTGGAGGTGGGGTACGGTCGATTGATGATTTTACGAAACTATTAAGAAATGGAGCCGATAAAGTCTCAATCAATTCTGCTGCAATTTTAAATCCGACTTTAATTAAGGAAGCATCTGATCGTTTTGGATCACAATGTGTTGTGCTTTCAATTGATGCAAAGTTAAATAAAGATGGCAATTATAAAGTGTATATAAATGGTGGCCGAAAAGAGACTGAATGGGACGCAGTCGATTGGGCAAAAAAAGGTGTGGAACTTGGAGCGGGTGAAATTGTTTTAAATAGTATTGATGAAGACGGGATGAAAAGAGGATTTGATATAAGATTGCTTCAAAAAATTACTAATGCGGTTAATGTTCCCGTTATCGCATCAGGTGGCGCTGGTAAAGTAGAACACTTTTATGATGCGATTGAATATGCAAATGTCGATGGCGTTTTAGCTGCATCAGTATTTCATTTTGGAGAGATCAAAATTAGTGAATTAAAAGACTATTTAAATGAAAAAAATATTCCAGTTCGACTATAGGAGGAGAAAACATGTTTTTTGATATCGAAAAAATTCGCTTTAATGAACAAGGTTTAGTACCAGCAATTGTGCAAGATATTGATACGAAAGAAGTATTAATGTTAGCCTATATGAATAATGAGTCCATTAAACTCACACTCGAAACTGGATTTGCAACATTTTTTAGTAGAAGTCGTAAGTCAATTTGGAAAAAAGGGGAAACGTCGGGGAATCTGCAATATGTTAAATCAATTTCCTATGATTGTGACCAAGATTCAATTTTACTACAGGTTGAACAAGTCGGTGTAGCTTGCCACACAGGAAGCTATAGTTGTTTTTCAGAAAAATTGACTTTAAAACAAGAAAAAAATATTGTTCAAAATAAATCATTAAGTCATCTGCCAAATCTTTATGAAACGATACGAGATCGAAAAGAGAATCCAATTGAAGGGTCTTATACAACCTATTTATTTAATCAAGGTATTGATAAAATCTTGAAAAAAGTAGGGGAAGAGACAAGTGAAGTAATTATTGGTGCTAAAAATGAAGGAACTGAAGAATTAATTTATGAAATTAGTGATTTAGTCTATCACACTTTGGTTTTAATGGTTGAAAAAGGAATAAAACTTGAAGAGGTAAACAATTGCTTAATTAATAGGAAGGAGAAAGTAAAATCTTGAAAATTGATGGTCACACGCATACACAATATTGTCCGCATGGAAGTGGTGATGACGTACAATTAATGATCGAAAAAGCGATTGAACTTGGGTTTGAGGAATATCATATCACCGAGCATTCACCAGTACCATCATCTTTTCAAAACAGCTTAAAGCCAGATGAGGCAGTAGCTTCTCTAGCAATGTCTGAAAAAGAAGTAGACGAATATATTAACGAAATGTATAAAGTAAGAGATCAGTATAAGGATCGAATTCGAATAAAAATTGGTTTTGAATACGATTATTTACCGAGTGAATCAGTCTGGTTTAAAGATTTTTTAAAAGAATACGGCAAATATTGCGACACGGGACTTTTGTCAGTCCACTATCTAGAAGGAAAAAATGGCTGGCATTGTTTAGATTATAAAGCTGAAGATACGCTATCTGGTTTAGTAAATTACTATGGCAGTGCAGAAGCGTTTCAACTTGCTTATTATGATCTTGTAAAACAGTCAATCATTGATGATTTAGGTCCGTTTAAACCAAAACGAATCGGACATATGACCTTATGCAATAAATTTAAACAGTTTTTGAAATGTGATGATACACAAACGATCCTAAATAAACAAGTTGAATTATTAAAGCTAGTAAAAGAAAAAAATTATATGTTAGATTATAATACTGCAGGATTATTTAAAGAGTATTGTGGTGAATCATATCCACCAGTCCATGTCGTTGAAATTGCGAATTCATTAAATATAGAGTTTATGTATGGTTCTGATTCCCATAGTGTAAAGGATATTGGAAGAGGATATGATGTTTATTTTTCAAATAGTAAAAAATAAATTTTACTAACGATTGCTATTCACTTTGTAACTTCATAATTAATGCTACTAAAGGAGTCCTATTTGTGACTCCTTTTTGGTTTATAAGAAAGTTAAAAAATAAAAGGAAAAAATAGCCATTTGTTGAATAAATAATCAGTGGTGACCTCAAAATGGATCAATTGATATGATTTAGTTCAATTTTCATCCTCCTTTAATGACAATTTAATCGTTATGAGGAGGCTTTTCAGAAGTAATTTCTAACATTGTTAGGGTTTAAAGAAGGAGGAGATTTTTTGAATAGAAAAGAAATGTTATTAAACGTATTAGACAAAACATATGATAAGGAAAGTTGGTTTGCGCCACTAAAAGATTCAATTGAAGGTATTACAGCTGGACAAGCTAGTTGGAAACCATCAGGGGATGCAACTAAATCAATTTGGGAAAACGTTAACCATCTTCTATATTATAAAGAACGAATTGTAGCAAATTTAGAAGGTAGAGAATGGACACAAAATCTAGATGGTGACCAAACCTTTTCTTTTACTGAACAATCGAATGAAGAAAACGAATGGAAGAAAGTAGTAGAACGTTTGGATAATAGTAGTTGTAGATTAAGACAACTATTGAGTAATATGACTGATGAGGATCTAAAAAGAGATTCTTTTTTTGAATTAAAACTAATGGATCTATTACTACATGATGCTTACCATACCGGACAAATTATTCAAATTAGAAAAATGCAAGGATCGTGGCCATCACATCGTTGATATAACCGATAAAGGCAGCTTAAAGCTGTCTTTTTGTATAAAAACACTCGGATGTTGAAATTAATATTCAACAAATAGAATTAGAATTTGGATATTTCGGTAAAGAAATCGTCAAATCAGTTTAATAAAACTAAATTTTAAAGGAGAAATCATGTTTAGTTATAAAATTGAAGAAAACTTGCATTTAAAGTTATTAACTCTACAGGATGCAGAAGAATTATATAAATTAACAATTAATTCAATGGAACATTTGAAAGAATGGTTACCATTAATTGTACATAATAAAAAAATTGAGGATACAGAGAAGTTTATTAAATCTACTATGAAACAATTTGCTGAAAATAATGGATTTCAAGTTGGTATATGGTCAAATGCAAAACTTGTTGGCGTAATTGGATTCCATAAAATCGATTGGTCAAATAGGTCGACAAGTATCGGTTATTGGTTAGGAAAGGGGTTTGAAGGATCGGGCATAATGTCAAAAGCTTGTCATGCATTTGTTCATTATGCATTAACAGAATTATCGCTAAATCGGGTTGAGATTCGTGCAGCTGTTGAAAATTCAAAAAGCCGTGCTATACCTGAGAGATTAGGATTCGTTCAAGAAGGTTGTATCAGGAAAGCTGAATGGTTGTATGATCATTATGTAGACCATATTGTTTATGGTATGTTAGCGGAAGATTGGGTTTCTATAAACAAATAATGTGCAATTCATATTAAGGAACTTTTTTTCTTGCATGAAAAGTATTAATACTTCAAATACTTCATTTGAAAGGACTTTAATATGAAAAAGTAGGGCAGCTAGTGAATAGTCATAAACATAATGACTTGACTATTGAATGCTATAAACTGCATGTAAGAAAAGGAGAATATCTATGCATTGGTATGAAAAACTGAATCAGTATTTTCCAGTTGAAGAAATGAAATCAAGGGAACATATGGAGACTTTATTGAAAGAGCGGTCAGATATTTATCATAAAGATGAAGGTCCGCATCATGTGTTAATGTATGCCGAACTGGACGATTTTGTCTTTATCGATTACTTGTTCGTTTCAAAAGATGCCCGTGGTCAAGGTCTTGGGAATAAATTGCTTGATAAGCTAAAGAAGAAGGGCAAGCCAATTATATTAGAGGTTGAACCAGTTAATTATGAAGATACAGATACAGAAAAAAGACTTCGATTTTATAAAAGAGAAGGTTTTGAGCATGCTCAGTCGATTGGATATAATAGACGCTCTCTAGCTACTCAAGAAATTAACCCTATGGAGATTTTGTACTGGTCTCCAAATAATGAGAGTGAAGAAATGATTTTTAAAGCGATGAAAAAAACATATAATATGATTCATACATATAAAGATACACATTTTTACGGTGAATCCTATCAGCCTGTAGAGGAAGTTTTAACGTTTGGTGAAAATAATACCAATCAAAATCTTTTAGAAGATATATAAAAATGCAAAATCAAAAACGACTGATTACCTCAGTCGTTTTCTCTAATTACACACCCATACGTTTGCGCTGATTGTTTGGCTTTTTAGAAATTTGATTCTTTTTCGTCATATCTTTAACAGCATTTACACCAGTATTATGATTAGCGTTTTGCTGTTTTTTGCTAGCCAACTTTTGTTTCATTAATTCCTGAAGACTAACTTTTTTTGGTTCATTGTTTTTTTCACTCATAAATTTAGTTTCCTCCAATGTAATCATACTTTTATAATGACTTGTTGAAGGAAAATTAGCAAGTACATTTAAAAGAATTAAAACTTCTATTAATTTTCTTTTTCTACATTTTTCTTATGAAACTCTTCCATTTTTTTACTCTTCGAATAAGCAGATTCCTCTGAATGTCCAAATTCATCGACAGAACTTTTCTGTGGACCTTTGTTTGTATGTCCTTTTGCCATGTTTATCCCTCCTTTTTTATTATTATGTGCTTAAATTCCTTGAATAATCTTTAATTTAAAATGGGAATCTATTTATGATAAATGGAATTAGGAGGATGGAAAATGACAAGTAGAAATGGCAGTAAAGGAAGTAAAAATCAAAACGCACCGGAACTTCATGGACAAACACCTATTAGTGGTGACAATACAAAAGGAAATGTTTATCGTTCAAAAAAAGGCAGTAAATCAAAAACTGAATTGCATTAAATTAAAAGAGACTGTCCGGTAGATTTCAGCCCTGAGCTTTAAAAAACAAAAAGCAAGAATGTTGATTTAACATTATTCTTGCTTTTTTAATTTGACGTTTTTTTATCAAACAGGGCTTTTTAGTCAGCCTCTATATCTTTATTTAATCTCGAACAGTAAATCCTTCTTCATCTAAATATTCACAAGCTTCTCCATAGCTATTGAATGTCCCATCAAGATTTTCTCCTGCATAAACATTCCACATATCCATTTCTGAAACAAGCTTAAGAGTTTGTCCGTTCGCATTAACCCAGATTTCTTCTACTTCTTCATCTTCTTCATAAATTGGTTCAGTTGATAAACTTTCAATTGATTTAGTAAGTACTGTACGAAGTTCGTCTTCAGTAAATTCTCTTATATTTACCATACCTTTTTCGTTTGTTTTGTACCCCTTAATCCCTTCAGCATATACAAAGCCATTCCCATTAGGATGTAGGTGATAAACAACATTCTTTTTCTCTTTTAAACTTTCTTCATATTGAAAATTAGTACGCCCAAGTGAGACTGGCTTTTTTGTTAATTCTGGAAATGATTCAATGATTGCAAGTTTCTCTTCGTAAGTTAGCATAATGCCTCCAAATAATTATTCTTTTACCTATGTTTTGTGTGTATCGTAACAAATATAACAAAAATCTTATGAAAATGACATAGAATTGTCATAATTTCGGTTGCTCTTATTTGGTAGAATAATAATGCTGCATAAATTTAACATATTCTTTTTGGTATATTTTTTGAACTTGATTAGATTGATTTTATTATACATAGTGGGTGATAACATGACAGTGGAAGTTAAAGTAAAAGTGAAAGAACAATTTATTAAAAAACAATTTTATAAATCGTATTTAAATGAAAATGAAAACAATAGCCATCCTATTGCAGTTTTAGCTGATCTTTACAATGAACAAAATGAAGATATGGATCTTTCATCTATCCGATTTGCACAAGGTGAAGTTTATTTTGAAAATAAAGATTATGAATCTGCAGTTTTTAAATGGGAAAAAGTCGCAAACCAATTAAGCGATTGGGCAAAGAAAAATATTGCTGATTCTTATTATGAAATTGGTGCATTTGAAACGGCAGAAAAGCTATATAAAGAAGTGAAAACAGATAGTAGTACGTTAACATCTGAAATATTCTTAAAGTTATTCTCTCTTTATATCGATGTTTCGAAATACGAGGAAGCAGATCGTATTATTAAAGAAGCAGTAAAATATAATCCTGATTATCCAAACGTAACAAGAATTGCACGTAATTTTTATGAAAAACACCATGATTGGACTAGCGCTGTAGCTCTTGCTTCAGAAGAATCAATTCGAACAGAAGATTTAAAATGGTTTATTGTATTAAGAGAATACATTATAAATGGTGTAACAAAAGAGATGGCACCGAGCTATTTTGTGCAACCGTTACTATCATTAGCTAGAGTCGATCTTGAGCACTTTGAATTAATGGTAGAAGCACTTTGGAATAGTTACAGAGACCAATCAGTTTATATAAGTTGGTTACAAACATTCAATGATATGTTATTCCAAATCAATGTTGAGACAGGTGTAAAGTGGAATCGATTGCCATCAATCTATTCAATGACTTATGAGGAATTAGTTGAAGGGCAATATTTTGTTGCTCAGCTTGAGGAAATGATGCCAAGCTTCTTAACAAACTGGTTACGTATTACTGATATTAAAGGTGCGATTTTAGCAACGACTGCGACACTTGCATGGGATCGTTTATTCCCAGGTAGTATCGACTATCAAATTATTGCTGACGCAGAAAAGGCATTTGAACAATTAGTAAAAACGCCTGATTGCTTTGAAATCGGCAAAGAATTATTTGAAAACATTCTACAATGGTCTGCTTTAAATGAAATTGAAGTTGGTGATCGTTTTGAGTGGTGGACAAACAAATTAACTCAATTTGAAAATACAACAATGCTTGTTGCTGGTACAACTGGTAACGGTAAATCTTCATTTGTTAACTCGCTTTTAGGTGAGAAAATGATGGGTTCTTCTACGACAATTCCAGTATTATTTGAACAAGATAATGATTCAAATATTATCGTATTTTCGAAGGAAGGAAATACACAACTTGCTGAATTTGCTGATTTTTACGATTTAACAACAGTTGAAAATAATCTGTTAAAAGGTGATGAATTAGTATACTATAAATTACCAAATTCATTTTTAGAAAAGCATCGCCTATCAATCATAGACACACCTGGAATTGATGGGAACCAGGTTAATACTAAAGCATTATTCCAATCTGTAAAACTTGCAGATCGTCTTGTTTTTGTTTTAAATGCTACTGCACCTTATACAGCAAACGAAAGATCTTTACTAGTGAAAATTCATAAAGAATTACCAACTCTACCAATTCACTTTATTTTAAATAAGATGGATTCTATTTATAGTAAAGAAGAAATTGATCGAGTTCGTGCTGAAATCCAAGCGAAAATTAATCTAGATTTCCCAAGTGCTAAAGTATTACCTTATTCTTCAATTTATAGTAATCAGGATCAATTTAAAGATTTAGAATTATTTATTGAAAATAATGTACTATCTACTGAAGCAAATTCTAAACGAACTGAGAAATTATTATTAGCGATTCGCAAATTAATTAATTTCCTATTAGAAAAACGAGTTGAGAAGGAAGAAGAACTACTTGCTAATGTAAAATGGAATGAAGTTCTGGATGATAAATTAAATGGTCTATTACATTCATTAAAAGATAAAGAAATGGATCATTTAAATACAATTAAAAACTCTTATCGTGAATTAAAAGACGAATTAAAATATGACTTAAAGCTGAGTATTCCTGGTCTACTTAAAGAATGTAAAGAGTTAATCAAAGAAGATAGTGATTTCGGTACAATTCTTGAAACGCTTAACGAAGAGATGAATCTTCGAATTGGTGAATATGTTCGAGAGAATACTTTACCAAAACTGAATGAAGCTCTTCAAAACTGGATTAAAGAATCAGGTGTATTATTAGAAGGTACTCAAAGCTACTTAACTGAAATGAGTGATTCATTAAATGAGTACATTGGAAATGAATATTTAAAATTTGAGTGTGATTTTAAAGTATTAGATGACTGGCGCCGTGATGCTGATCGAATGACTAGTATGACTCAGTTAGATGATATGAATATTTTATTACATTCATCTCCATCTCAATTTATCTTAAAAAGCTCTGGAATCTTATTAGGCTTACTGCCACAAAATAAAGCAAAGCTTGTTGCTCAATATCAAAAGTATGTTGATAATGTCGACTATGATGGTGTAACATCAGAATTATCAACGAAGTTTTTCCTACAATTTGAAATGTTTGAAAAAACTTTACCAAGAGATCTATCAATGTTCTTACATGCTCCATTTGAGCAAATTCACGAACTAGTTGATGAAACAAGATTAGCAATTTCTAACTATATCCAAACTTTAGAAGATATGAAATCAAATCCAAGTATTTACTTCGATCCGATTACATTCTTCAAAGTAAGATTAAGACAATTAGAATTTTTAACACTGCGTAAATAATAAAAAAGAGCGTGCTAGATTACACGCTCTTTTTTCATTTGGCTTTTTTCGCGAAGATTGTTGCTATTTTGACCATAGATACGGCTACAAACTATAAGAAATTCCTCTGATAAAGGCATTGAAACACGAGCCTATTAATCTTAGTAAAGAAGGATATGTAAAAAAAGGCATCTACTACCTGAATAACGTAAACAACTATCACAAACGGTTAAAGGATTGGATGGATAGGTTTCAAGGGGTGGCGACTAAATATCTGGACAATTACCTTTATTGGTTTAGCTATCTTCAACAAAACAAGAAAATTGAAGAGAAAGAACGGATAAATCAAATGTTGCTCAGTGCTTGTCGGAACTCAAACACCATCAGAGTAAATTTTCTGCGTGAGGTATAAAAAGCCATTTCATAAAATGAAACGACTTATTTCTTAATCAGTTTTTTTATATGTGCTGGATTTTAATTTTATGCCAAATAGCCTTCCAATTCTTTTTTATAATTCGCTCCTCGTAAATTGCAGCAAGTTCTTCTGTTTCGATAAAATGGGGAGTCGGTTTCAGTTCTAAATTAATGACATCATCTATTCCACAAGGAGAAGTAAGAATCAGTTTATTAACCTTGTCTAGCTTTACTCCGAGAGCAGTTGCAGTTTCTGGAAACTTTGAAATAGCATCCTCCGATGATGTATAAGGAGGAAGATTATTAATGACGTGCATCCTTGCTTCATTTTTAACAGACCAAGGTATATTAGGCATTATGCTTTTCAACTTATTCTCTAATTCCTTTTCAAAATTCTCATCAATGTTTTCGTTATCAAAATAAATAACATCTACATCTGGGGTGTCAGTTCTTTCATTAAACCCGTGCAATGTGTCCCAGATTTTTGAACGTACAAATCCTGCACATATCCACCAATCAGGCAAATTTAATGTACTCGCAACCTTTATAATCTTCATCATTTTTTCATCGCTTTGGATTAGCTTTATTACATCTTCTTTATTCTTTAACATCTTAAAGTTATCCCACATTTAATAACAGAACATATATTCCTATTTTAACACAACAAAGCGTAAAGGTAGAATATTCCAATAAGATTTTAAAACACAGTTAATCCTTAATATCTAAAAGCAACAAAGTTTACGAAAAGAGCCTTTAATTTTAATATATGCGATTATTTATAAAGCCAATAATACATTCAACTATTCCTCTATATCTTCTTCATACGGAATATGTACAACGATTGTTTGGTAACCCTCCTTA
The DNA here is from genome assembly GCF_002574545.1 of Bacillus sp. AFS055030. Taxonomy (GTDB): domain Bacteria; phylum Bacillota; class Bacilli; order Bacillales; family Bacillaceae_G; genus Gottfriedia. The sequence goes on along the minus strand of NZ_NUGT01000080.1, from coordinate 67,371 downwards.
ATTTTTACATAACCACCCCAAGGGATTTGAAGTATTAAAAAGGCTCCTTTAGAATCAATTGAAAAATGTGCAATTTTTTCATGTTCTTCATCTAGCAATAGTACTTCTCGATCATTTCCAACAGTCCTAATTCCAGCGTGGCAGTGAATTTGAATTTTCCAGTTGCCTAGTCTACTTAATAAGAAATGACTCATAGTTCATATCTCCTTCTATCAGTTAGTTTCTTTAAAAAGAAAAATAGTAAGCTCATCTTTAAATTCATTCTATTCTGAAGAACGATTACTTAAAACTATTTAAGTAAGTTTGGAACTTGAGCTTTTTTTAATACTTTATGCGCTAGTAAATAACTCCCTGCACTAATCACTAACAAACAAGCCGAATTTAGATAAGGAGTTGATGTGTATTGTTTTAGATTAAAAAGAGGCATTCTACTAGTGAGTGTTATTTTATATGAAGAAAGTGACCAATTACTTAATCTAAGATAAGTGGTAATTTTTGGTATTAATTATGTAAGAATATGATGTAATTTAGGTAACAAAGTCTGTTTACTAAAAAGAACATGAAGATTTTAATTTCGTTTTTTTTTTCTAACTAAAATATTGAAATTATAGGAATCCTATAATGTATTTAGCCCCAATTAATGACTAGGAATACTTAATTGGTTCGTCGACGTTTTATACAAAATTCCTAGTAAGCATTTTTAATGATATTAAAACGTCGATTTCAGAGTAGCGTAAATTGAAGTAAAAGCGCTTGCATTTTTTTTATTATGTTCTATAATACTTGTATACAAGTATACTCGTATGAAACGAAGGTGAACCTATGTCAGAATTAAAGCAAAATCTTTATCCAGAAAAATGGTTATCAAAAGCTTCAGCTGGTGATCGTGTAACATATGAATTAAGGATGAAAATAATTTCTGGTTTAATTGAAAGCGGTACCAAGTTATCAGAAAATAAATTGGCTGCCGATTTTAATGTAAGTCGTTCTCCTATTAGAGAAGCATTAAAAACGCTTGCATCTGAAAATCTGATTTGTTTAGAAAGAATGGGTGCAGTTGTTATTGGATTAACTGATAAAGAAATAGAAGAAATATATGATGTGCGATTACTAATCGAAACATTTGTATTTGAACGATTAGTTAAATTAAACACGAAAGATTTGGTGATGGAACTTAGTAAAATTCTTGAAATGATGAAAGTTGCTATTAAATATCAAGATGCCGATGAGTTTTCATTTCAAGATGTTTTATTCCATGAAACAATTATTCGTGCCATTGATCATTCATACATTTTAATGATCTGGAATAATGCAAAACCAGTCATGGAAGCGTTTATCCTTTTATCGATGCGAGTACGATTTAAGGAAAAATACGAAGACTTTCAACGAATAGTCGATAATCATCAATTATATATTGATGCAATTAGTACGAAGAATAGAGAACTTATGATTCAATCTTTACATCAAAACTTTGACGATGTTCAAGGAAAAGTAGAAGATCTATGGAGATCACAACAAATGTTTTCAAAAGGAGTAGAACAAGAAAAATGACAAATTACATGTTAGGGTTAGACATCGGTACTACAAGTACAAAAGCCGTTTTATTTACTGAAGCAGGTGAAGTCATTCAACAAGAGAATATCGGATACCCTCTCTATACACCTGATATTTCAACAGCTGAACAAGACCCAGAAGAGATCTTTGCAGCTTTAGTACAAGCAATTTCTAAAATAATGAAACAACATGCTCAAAAAAATATATTATTTATTTCTTTTAGTAGTGCCATGCATAGTCTCATTGCCATGGATGAAAATGATCGACCATTAACGCCTTGTATTACATGGGCAGATAATCGAAGTGAGTCTTGGACTCATAAAATAAAAGATGAATTAAATGGTCATGAAGTATACAAACGTACAGGAACTCCTATTCATCCAATGTCGCCTTTAAGCAAGATAACTTGGATTGTAAATGAACGACCTGAAATCGCTCAGAAGGCGAAAAAATATATTGGGATTAAAGAATATATATTTAAAAAATTCTTCGATGAATATGTTGTCGATCATTCACTTGCTTCAGCCATGGGTATGATGAATCTTAAAACATTAGATTGGGATGAAGAAGCATTACAAATTGCAGGGATTACACCAGAACAACTATCAAGATTAGTACCTACTACTGAGATTTTTACAAATTGTAATTTTGAATTAGCTAGACAAATAGGAATTGATCCACAAACTCCTTTTGTAATTGGTGCAAGCGATGGCGTACTTTCTAATCTTGGAGTGAATGCGATTCGAAAAGGAGAAATTGCAGTCACAATCGGGACAAGTGGTGCAATTCGAACGATTATTGACAAACCACAAACTGATGAAAAAGGACGAATATTTTGCTATGCACTAACAGAAAAACATTGGGTCATCGGTGGACCAGTAAACAATGGCGGAATGATTTTTAGATGGATTCGTGATGAATTTGCGGCTTCGGAAGTTGAAACTGCAAAAAGATTAGGCATTGATCCATATGAAGTACTAACAAGGATTGCTGAAAATGTAAAACCAGGAGCAGATGGCTTATTATTCCATCCTTATTTAGCTGGTGAACGTGCACCTTTATGGAACCCAGATGTTCGAGGATCCTTTTTCGGCTTAACGATGGCACACAAGAAGGAGCATATGATTCGCTCTGCACTTGAGGGTGTTATATACAACTTATACACTGTATTTTTAGCTTTATTGGAATGTATGGATGGACCAGTAACTAACATTCAAGCAACTGGTGGGTTCGCAAGATCTAATGTATGGCGTCAGATGATGTCCGATATTTTTGATTTAGATGTAGTTGTACCAGAAAGCTATGAAAGTTCTTGTCTTGGTGCTTGTATTTTAGGTCTATATGCAACAGGAAAAATAGAATCCTTTGATGTAGTATCTGAAATGGTTGGTAATACTCACAAACATACTCCGAATGAAGAAGCAGTAAAAGAATATCGTGAATTATTGCCTATTTTCATTAGCTTATCGAGAGTATTAGAAAAAGATTATAAGAGCATTGCTAATTATCAAAGAGGATTAATAAATAAAAACAAATAAATTTTAGGGGGAATTTCCATGCCACTAGTTATAGTAGCTATCGGAATAATTGCATTACTAGTTTTAATCATGAAGTTAAAATTAAATACATTTCTTTCATTAATTATTGTTTCATTTGGAGTTGCTTTAGCACTTGGAATAAAACCAGATAATATTGGCACAACCATTGAAGCAGGATTAGGCGGAACACTTGGCCATTTAGCACTAATATTTGGACTTGGTGCAATGCTTGGTAAGTTGATCGCTGATTCTGGTGGCGCGCAACGAATTGCGATGACACTTGTTAATAAATTCGGTGAAAAGAACATCCAATGGGCAGTTGTTGTTGCTTCATTCATTATTGGTGTCGCTCTATTTTTCGAAGTAGGATTAGTATTATTGATTCCGATTGTATTTGCTATATCAAGACAATTAAAAGTTTCTATTTTATATTTAGGTATTCCAATGGCGGCTGCTTTATCTGTCACACATGGTTTCTTACCGCCACATCCAGGTCCAACAGTAATCGCTGGTGAATATCATGCAAATTTAGGTGAAGTATTACTGTACGGATTCATTATTGCATTACCTACTGTTTTTATCGCAGGTCCTTTGTTTACAAAGCTTGCTAAAAAGTTAGTACCTGAATCTTTCACTAAAACAGGTAATATTGCATCTTTAGGTGAACAAAAAACATTTAAACTTGAAGAAACTCCTGGTTTTGGAATTAGTGTTTTTACGGCTTTACTTCCTGTTATTTTAATGTCATTTGCAACAATTGTTAATTTACTTCAAAAAACAATTGGATTTGATGATAATGGCCTACTAGTAGCGATCCGCTTTATTGGTAATGCAGGTACAGCTATGGTGATATCACTTTTAGTGGCAATCTATACAATGGGATTAGCTAGAAAAATTCCTATTAAAGAAATTATGAACTCTTGTACAACTGCAATTACACATATTGGGATGATGCTCTTAATCATCGGAGGCGGCGGAGCCTTTAAACAAGTGTTAATTGATGGCGGTGTTGGTGATTATGTAGCTGAGTTATTCAAAGGAACTTCAATCTCACCCATTTTACTTGCATGGATTATTGCAGCAATCCTACGTATTTCACTAGGTTCTGCTACTGTTGCAGCATTAACTACATCTGGTTTAGTCATACCAATGTTAGGTCAATCTGACGTTAACTTAGCTTTAGTCGTTTTAGCAACTGGAGCTGGTAGCTTAATCGCTTCACACGTTAATGATGCAGGTTTCTGGATGTTTAAAGAATATTTTGGGTTATCGATGAAAGAAACTTTCTTAACTTGGACATTACTAGAAACAATTATTTCCGTTTGCGGATTGGTATTTATTCTTTTACTAAGTTTATTCGTATAAAGAACCAAGTGAGATATTTTCTTTTCTCATACGGTTAGTTAATTAATTATAAAGGGCAGTATCCTCGTTATAATACGTAGAAGCTTCTTAAGTATTATAATAGTGGTATACTGCCTCTTTATTTTATTACAGTGTTATTCTAGCCCTTCTAGGACCCCTTTTTATAGGTTTTAGGCTAGTTCATATGATTATATTTATACAAGCAATCACGCATTTTCTATGTGGTTCGAATGGTTAGTAGTGTTATTTTTAGCATCATATTTAATGTATTATTTATTTTTAGTAATAATCCTTCATGTAATAGGTACTGCTCTTACTATGGTTTTAGCAAATTTCGCGCAGCATGAACCAATTATATATAAAAAAACAAAGCAAAAGTTCAATAAGGTCCATATGATTAAACTTTTAAATAATTATGCAATTGTATAAATAGAACAATTAAAAAGCACCTCAGTTTATCAATTGAGGCTCTTTTTTTATGATTAATTTTTACTTTTAAACCAAGCATAAATGCTCTGCAAGCAACAATCTAATAGTGAAACGACTGAATAGGATCAATAGTTTTGAATATTTTGTGTCAAAATAGTATCAGACGAAGAAACAATATCTTAATATAGAATAATTTTATTGAAATTTTATTGAATTTGATAGAAATCTGAGGTAAGATTGTTTGGTCTGAAAATTAGTCCAATTGGGAAACTTTAATACAAATTATTAATCGGAGTTGTTGTTTATGTCACCAAGAGTACCTAATACTTTTATCATCATTTTAGGTTTTATGTTATTTGCACTGTTTTTTGGAGCAGGAAATCTAATTTTTCCACCCATACTTGGACAGTTAGCCGGAAAAAACTTATGGATTGCCAATGCCGGTTTTTTAGTTACTGGAGTTGGACTACCATTATTAGGTGTTACAGCTTTTGTTTTTTCAGGTGAAAAAAATTTACAATCTTTAGCTAGACGTGTACATCCGTTGTTTGGTATTGTGTTTACTACGGTTCTCTATCTAGCAATTGGTCCATTTTTTGCGATCCCTAGATCAGGGAATGTATCGTTTGAAATTGGCGTTAAACCCTTTTTGTCGAATGATGCAAATCCTGGTGCTTTAATCATATTTACAATCTTATTTTTCACAGTTACATGCTTGTTATCACTTAATCCTACAAAGATTATTGATGTAGTTGGAAAATTTCTAACTCCTATTAAATTAACGTTTATCGGATTGCTTGTTGTAATCGCTATTATTCGTCCAATTGGAAAATTTCAAGAGCCATTTAAAGGATACTCAACAAATGTATTTTTTAAAGGTTTTCAAGAAGGTTATTTAACAATGGATGCTCTTGTAGCGTTTGTTTTTGGAATTATTATTGTAAACGCAATTAAAGGAAAAGGAGTTACAACTAAAAAACAGCTAATGATCGTTTGTGGAAAGTCAACAGCTATAGCTGCTACACTTTTAGCAATTATCTATTCTGCTCTTGCTTATATGGGGGCTTCAAGTGTTGAGCAACTTGGTCGATTAGATAATGGAGCTGAAGTTTTAGCGAAAGTATCAGAGTATTATTTTGGTTCTTATGGAGCAATTTTTTTAGGTTTAATGATTACAGTGGCATGCTTAACTACGAGTGTTGGACTAATTACAGCTTGTTCTACTTTTTTCCATGACTTGTTTCCAAACATTTCCTATAAGAAAATTGCCATCATTATGACTGTATTTAGTACTCTTATAGCAAATATAGGATTAACCCAATTAATTAAAGTTTCAATTCCTGTATTAATGACATTATATCCTATTGCTATATCCTTAATTTTCTTAACATTCTTACACTATGCATTTAAAGGTAGATCAGAAGTGTATCAAGGTAGTTTAATCTTAACTTTTATTGTGAGCCTATTTGATGGGTTAAACGCAGCTGGAATACAGATTGAAGTAATTCATCATTTCTTCTCTAAGTATCTTCCGTTGTATAGTTTAGGTTTAGGTTGGATATTACCAGCTATTATTGGTGGTTTTCTTGGTTTTTATATTAGTATTTTACGTAAGAAAAATAAGAAAAATATTCCTAATTCAATTCGAAAAATAAGTTAATAATAGGAACTAAAGAAGCTTTTTAACTGTAAATATTTTTGATAAGTTAGTAATGGTTTTAGGGGAGAGGTTTTTAAGATTGATTATGACACTTGTTTTAATCAATTCAGATACAAAATCGTACTTAAGTAAAGTTTCTTAAATGAAATTTTTATTAAAGTAGTGTAAGGGGAGGAAATAAAATGGCAGAAAAGCAATTGAAAAAAGGATTGAAAGCGCGCCATATTCAGATGATTGCCCTAGGCGGTACAATCGGTGTAGGTTTATTTATGGGTTCAACTAGTACAATTCATTGGACAGGACCATCTGTAATGCTAGCTTATGCAATATCGGGGATTTTCATCTTCTTCATTATGCGTGCAATGGGAGAAATGCTATACGTTGAGCCAAGTACAGGTTCATTTGCAACATTTGGCCATAAATATATACATCCTTTAGCAGGGTATATGACTGCATGGAGTAACTGGTTCCAGTGGGTTATTGTTGGAATGTCAGAAATTATTGCAGTTGGCGCATATATGAAGTACTGGTTCCCAGATCTACCTGCTTGGATACCTGGACTTATTGCAATTGCGATTCTTGGTGCAGCAAATTTAGTTTCGGTTAAATCATTTGGTGAATTTGAATTTTGGTTTGCAATGATTAAAGTTGTCACAATATTATTAATGATTGTTGCAGGATTTGGACTTATTTTCTTCGGTTTAGGAAACGGAGGAAATGCAATTGGTGTATCTAACCTTTGGAAAAATGGCGGCTTCTTTACAGGTGGTTGGTCAGGTTTCTTCTTTGCACTATCACTTGTTGTTGGAGCTTATCAAGGTGTTGAATTAATTGGTATTACAGCTGGAGAAGCAGAGAATCCGAAAAAGACATTAAAAGATGCGATTCAAAGTCTTATTTGGCGTATTTTAATTTTCTATATTGGTGCTATTTTTGTAATTGTAACTGTTTTCCCTTGGGATCAACTAAATTCAATTGGTAGCCCATTTGTTGTAACTTTTGCAAAATTTGGTATTACAGCTGCAGCTGGAATTATTAACTTTGTCGTAATCACTGCTGCATTGTCTGGCTGTAACAGTGGTATTTATAGTGCAGGTCGTATGCTTTATACATTAGGTATAAATGGACAAGCACCTAAATATTTTACAAAAGTCTCAAAGCACGGGGTGCCTTTATTTGGTACGATCGGTGTACTAGTTGGTTTAGTAATCGGCGTTATTTTAAATTTTATTGCACCAAAGAACTTATTCGTATATGTATATAGTGCAAGCGTACTACCTGGGATGATTCCTTGGTTTGTCATTTTAATTAGTCATATTCGTTTCAGAAAAGTAATGGGAGATGAAATTAAGAATCATCCTTTTAAAATGCCTTTTGCACCATTTACGAACTACTTAACTTTAGCGTATTTAGTTATGGTATTAATCGGTATGTGGTTTAATGATGATACACGTATTTCACTTATTGTAGGGATTATTTTCTTAGCAATTCTTGTTATTTGTTTCTATGCTTTTGGTATCGGAAAACGTAAACCTTTAAATGATCAAACAGATGAAAAAATAGCTAACTAATTAATTTCTTAGTTAAAAGGATGTTCCTTTAAACAAATAATGCGTTCGTATGAATAGATCAATCAGTCATTAAACTGATGAGGTTTTCATACGAATGTTTTTTATTGTCTGAATAACTAAATTTACAGTATTCATAAAACTAAAAATGAATTTTTTTTAATTGCACGTAAAATAAAAAATAAATATTTTGACTATTTTTGCATTTTATGACAAAATGATTAAAACTAAATAGTAGGGAATAGGTGTAAATGAATTTCAAAGTTTGAAAATCATTTACTTAAAAGGGAAGTTTGGTTTAATTCCAACACGGTCCCGCCACTGTAATAGAGGAGTAAATAATAAGATGCCACTTATTAATATAGGGAAGGCTTTTATTTACAAAGATTCTTAAGTCAGGAGACCTGCCTATTCTAACGACGCTGTTTGACCTACGAGAGATAGGGAGGTGCCTTATGGAAAGAAAGCTTAAGTTAACGTATTCTAATTATTTATGTTTTCCAACTTAAAGGCATTTTTGTCTCATATGAGATAAAAATGCTTTTTTATTTTAGTTAAAAGGAGAGGGAGAAATGGTGCACATAAGTAATTTAGGATATCCGAGAATTGGTGAAAATCGTGAATGGAAAAAAACGTTAGAAAGCTTTTGGCAAAAGAAAATTGATCAAAGAGAATTTGAACAAGAAATGAAATCACTGAGATTAAACTCAATAAAGAAACAGCATGATTTAGGTGTGGAACTAGTTCCTGTAAATGATTTTACGTTTTATGATCATGTGTTAGATGTTGCAACGATGTTTGGTTGGATCCCTAGTCGATTTGGTGAAATAAATGAAAGGCCAAGCCTAGATACATATTTTGCATTAGCAAGAGGTAGTAAAAACATTGTAGCTTGTGAAATGACAAAATGGTTTAATACAAACTATCACTATATCGTCCCTGAATATCAAAAAGACAAGCAACATAGATTATTATTCAATAAGCCATTAGAAGCATACAAAGAGGCATTAACTGAGCTTGGTATAAAAACAAAACCTGTCATTCTAGGAATCTATACATTTGTACAGTTAGCAAAAGGTTACAAAGAAGAAGAAAAACGAAACATAATAAATCATCTAGTAAATCTTTATATTCAAATGCTTAAAGAGCTTGAGAATGAAGGTGTTGAGTGGGTACAAATTGATGAACCATGTTTTGTTTTAGAAGAATCAAGCGAAGATATTCATTTTATGAAAGAAATTTATGAACAAATTGCAAAAGCTGTCCCTTCATTATCAATTATGCTTCAAACTTACTTTGAAGCAGTAGAACAATATAAAGAACTAATTTCGTTTCCTGTAGCAGGCATTGGTCTTGATTTTGTTCACGGTAAAGATGGTAACTTACAGTCGATTCTTGAGTACGGGTTTCCAAAAGACAAAGTACTAGGTGTAGGAATCATTAATGGACGGAATATTTGGAGAAATGATATAAATGAATCTATTGATTTTTTAAATTCTCTTAAAAAGGAAATAAGTCCAAAAGATTGGTGGATTCAACCATCTTGTAGTTTGCTTCACGTACCAGTTACAAAAGTTGAAGAGAATTTATTAAATGATACTTTGTTTGAAGCTTTATCGTTTGCCAATGAAAAATTAGAAGAGTTAGTTTTACTAAAAAGTTTATTTATTAACAATCCGAACTTAGTTGAAAATGAAGTTAAATATGCAAGTAATTGTTTAGTAAATTTAAAACAACTAAGCCAAAAAAATAACGAAACTCTGAATGAATTAGAATCGATTAATGAAGAAGATTTTAGAAGACCAGTACCATTTCATTTAAGATATCCAATACAAAATAAAGTAATGAATTTACCAATTTTACCAACGACGACAATTGGAAGTTTTCCTCAAACGAAGGAAATTAAACAAATAAGACAGCAATGGCGAAAAAAAATGGTCGATGATTCAGAATATATAAATCAAATTAAAATGAAAATTAAAGAATGGATTGAAATTCAAGAAAATATTGAAATGGATGTTTTAGTACATGGTGAATATGAGCGTACAGATATGGTTGAATATTTTGGTGAAAAACTAGAGGGATTTGCATTCACGAAAAAAGCATGGGTTCAGTCGTATGGGTCGCGCTGTGTTAAACCGCCTATTATTTTTAGTAAAGTAGAGTTTACAAAGCCAATTACCGTAAATGAAACTGCATATGCACAAAGTTTAACAACTAAACCAGTCAAAGGAATGTTAACAGGCCCAGTCACAATATTAAATTGGTCGTTTGTTCGTGAAGATCGAACAAAAGAGGAAATAGCATATGAAATTGCATTAGCCCTACGTAAAGAAGTAAAAGCACTTGAAGCTGTTGGTATTTCAATTATTCAAGTTGATGAACCTGCCATTCGTGAAGGATTACCTTTAAAGCAAAAGGATTGGGATCAATATTTACATTGGGTAACGAGAGCATTTCGTTTAACTACATCAAGTGTCAGAAACGAAACGCAAATACATACTCATATGTGTTATAGCAACTTTAGCGATATTATGGATACAATTATTGATTTAGACGCAGATGTTATTTCAATTGAACATGCAAGAAGTCATCAAGAATTTTCTACTTATTTATCAAATTCCCCTTATCCCTTTGGAATTGGATTAGGCGTGTATGATATTCATAGCCCGAGGGTACCGTCGGTTGAGGAAATGGAAGAAAATATTATTAGCTCTTTAAGAGTATGTGATGCAAATAGATTTTGGGTTAATCCAGACTGTGGTTTAAAGACGCGTAATGAAACTGAGGTAATAGATGCCTTGTCAAATATGGTAAAATCTGCAAAAATAGTTCGAGAAAAATATTATACAATTATTAAATGATAGGGTGAAATCGATGAATGGTAGATATGTAAAAGAATCCAGAGTATTTGATAGTAGTAGAATATTTCCAACTGATTTAAATAATCATGGTACATTATTCGGAGGAAAAATGCTTGCAGCAATGGACTTAATTGCCTCCATCTCAGCTACAAAGCATTCAAGAATGGAATGTGTAACCGCATCGATGGATTCAGTAGAATTTTTATGTCCAGTTCGCGAAAGTGATTGCATATATTATGAATCATTCGTGATTTTAACAGGCTCAAGCTCAATGGAAGTATTTGTTCGAGCTACTGCCGAAGATTTACTTTCAGGTGAAAAAAGGGTTGCTGCAACTTGTTTTGTAACATTTGTTGCACTAAAAGATGGTAAACCACATAAAGTAGTAGAGGTTATACCAGAAACTAAGGAAGAAATAAAATTACAGCAATTAGCATTTAAGCGTTTAGAAAGTCGCCAAATAAGAAAGAAATTAAGTAAGGAATTGGCATTAATTTGGAAAGAATAAAAAGAAACCATTGAATTCATACTAAAAGTAAGCTAAGATTAAATTAATATTTTTAAGGAGGCATCAAATTTAGACACTATGTACAATATCCGATAACTTTTTAAGCTAACGAATTTTATAGCAAAAAAGTACTCTGCCTGAAATCAGAGAAATTGGATAAGTCTGTCTATTTATGAGCCTATACGAATATTAAATTAATCCATTGAATAAAAACATGGTTTATTTATTATTTCATTTCATTTGAAGTATAAACTCACGTATATTTTTTCATATATACATGGCTTATTAAATTACATCCAATACACACAGGCAGATACTGCTTGTGTGTTTTTTATTTTTCTCTCATTAAAAAATACTTTCGAAAACAGATCGAATTTTTTAAGCAGAGTGATCGATTAAAATCGGATGGAGTGAAGTATATGTTTATTATAAAAGCATCGAATATAGAAATAGAGTTAAATGGAAAAACAATTTTTAATAATGGAAACTTAGACATAAAAGAAGGTGAAAGGGTAGCATTAATTGGTGAAAATGGAGTTGGGAAGTCAACATTTATTAATGCACTTTTAGGTAATATTCCATTAAAAAAAGGAATGCTACAAATTCATTATTCAAAAGATGAAATTGGATGGCTTTTAACTGATGAAGAGAATCAACAAAACCTTTCAGCAAGAGAAGTAGTTGAATCGTTTGATCAAGAGAGATTTTTAATCAAAAAGAATTTAGAAAAGTATTTACGTGACTTGTCAAATGAAGAAAATCTTGCAAAATATAACGAGAGTTTAAGCAACTATTTAGAATTAGACGGCTATGATTGGGAAACGAAAATTGATCAAATTCTTAAGAAATTTCAATTACCGCAATCGTTATGGGATATCCCATTCAGTCATTTAAGTGGTGGACAAAAAACAAAAGTCAAATTAGCAAAAGTAATGTTGAAAAAACCTAAGCTATTAATTTTAGATGAACCAACAAATCATTTAGACACTGAGTCGATCCAATGGTTAACAGAATGGTTACAGAACTATAAAGGTAGTGTCCTTTTTATTTCACATGAACGACAATTTATTGATGACGTAGCGACTGTAACTGTTGAATTAACTGAAAGTGGTACCTTTAAGTATAATGGTGGCTATTCAGCATACAAAATACAAAAAGAGCATGAGAGAAAAACTCAGCAAGCACAATTTGAAAAACAAGAAGCGGAAAAGAAAAAACTTATCGAAACAATAAATCAATATAAACAATGGTTTACAAGTTCACATAATGCGGCTAGTGAACGTGATCCTTTTGCTAAGAAAAAAGCGGCAAAAAACGCATTAAGATTTAAATCAAAAGAAAAGGATTTAGAACGATTAGAAAAAAGAAAAGTAGAAAAACCAAAGGAAGTTAAAACAATTTCAGCGAGCTTTGAAAATGATTCATTTTCAGCAAAACAAATGATTACATTTGAAAAAGTTGATTTTTCATATGATGAAAAATCGTTATTTAATCAAGTTGATTTTATTTTAAATCGAGAAGATCGATTAGCTGTAATAGGAAAAAATGGTTCTGGTAAATCAACATTTTTAAAATTATTAACAGGATTAATCATTCCTAATAATGGGTGTGTAAGACATAATCCTCAATTAAAAATAGGTTATTTTATGCAGGAACTTGAAGCATTAAATGAGGATTCAACAATTTTAAATGAAATATTATCACTACCAAATTTGACTGAAACAGAAGCAAGAACAATTTTAGCATGTTTCCTTTTTAGAAGAGAAGATGTATACAAACAAATAGCGGAACTTAGTATGGGAGAAAAATGCAGAGTCGCTTTTGTAAAACTATATTTTTCAGATTCAAACCTACTTGTACTTGATGAGCCGACAAACTATTTAGACATTCACACAAGAGAAAGAATTGAAGAAGCTTTAGCATCTTATCCTGGGGCTGTAGTTGTAGTATCACATGATCCATATTTACTAAAAAAGGTCTCAAATCGTGTAATCCATATTGAAAACGGGAATCTATATGAATTCAAAGGCTCTTTTGCAGAATGGAACGGTAGACAAAGCATCTCAAATGATCAACAAACATTATTAAATGAACGAATTAAGCTACAACTAGAAATAGCTGCAATAAATGCAGAAGAAAAAGAAACAGATGAAGAAAAGAAAGCTCAAATTTCAAAAATCGTTAAATTACAAAAGGAACTAGATGGAATAAATGAGAGGTTAGTTGTAGATTTAAAAGGGAAATCAATATAAGTTATTGCATAGTGTGTAATCTTTATAATAATCGCCTAAGAATGTTGGTAAAAACATTCTAGGCGTTTATTAAATTAGATCACTTCTCAAGCATTATAAATATGTTTTAATAGCGAGTTTAATTTTATATTAGCTTTTTTTATTATTAGCTTAAATAGAAAAGAAAATAATTTGAATAGACTATATCCAATTAAAGTACCTATAAAATTAAATATGAGGTCATTTATATCAACAACTCTAAAAGAGAAACCATTAAGTAGTCCAATAATTCCTTGCAAAGACTCAATTATGATCCCTAACAATAATCCTACTATGGCTATTTTTGTTAATGTACTTTTTGTAATAAAAGGAAGTCCGAATCCAAATGGAATTGTCATCAAGACATTAAGTATAGAAGTCTCAAAATCATCCTTTGTAAGGTGTATAAGAGGAACTAGATTCAAATTCCATGCTTGTAACCCAAACATATTCCTGTATGTTTGAGATAGATAGATTGGAAATTGAGAGTATTTTAAAACATAACATAAATAGATAAACATAATAGAGAAGAAAAATAAATACACAATATCTTTTTTGAATTTTATCTTTAATACAAATAGTATCATTAATAATATCAATATAGATCCATACAAAATCCATCCATTGAAATCGATCATCTTTTTCATTTTGAGAATCCCCTCCAAAATAAACCGTATAAGAGATTGATTTTTATGACTTATAAATATTTTTGAATGTTTTAAATATATTTTTCTAATTTTTTAGTGTACCAGAACCTTTGATATTATTACCGTCGTCTAAACCATTCACTCTTGTAATTATTAAATAATATTTAGTTCCACCACCTACTGATTTAAACTTTCCTGAAAAATTACTACCTACTTTTGCTTTAACAGATCCAAAGCTATTACCAGAAGTTGCATTCCAAAGAGTAAACAATAAATCAGTAGGAGTGGTTTTAGCACCTGCATCTTTACTGAAAACATAAGTAGAACCATTAAAAGCTACTGTACCTGCATCCAGTTTGTGATAAGCTGCATTTACTCTTCCATCTAAATAAACTTTATTCATCTGGAAATTGAAGATACTTGTACTAGCTAATGCAGGGATAGTAAAAACTAGACTCAACAATGATACTGATATGCATGAAAATAACATTGTTTTCAGATTTTTTATTAAATTAGCGCTCCTTTTGTTGTAATAATATTAAACTTCTAAACTGATGGACAATCTAAAAAATATGATTTTGAACTATTAGTATTGTGAGATTCAAGTCACATAAGAGTAGAAAGGTGAAATGTAACCAATGCTACAAATACATTCGGATAACAGCAAGTGTTGCATGTAGCTTTCTGAAATAAGTGAGTTAAAGGATACAAAAGCCTAAGGGTAGAGAATTACCTGTTGATGGAGATAATCAAGTGATCTGTGGCAAAGAATATGAAGGGTTTAAACAAGAAGTTGTTATAAAATTAATTGTTTTTTGTCGCACCTCCTTCTCAAAGTTATAACGATTTACAATTTGACTTTACCATTTATTTCATATAAAAACGGTTAAAGATGTTACAAACTGTTGAAATATACTAACGATTTTAAAAAACAGACAAAACTGCATAAAAAAAACAATGACTTATTAGCCATTGATTAGTGGTGTCGAAAATGATGTGCGACCATAAAGCGAAAGCAATTTAAAAGAAAAAAACAAATCACTTAAGTTTGATTACTTAAAGCGATTTGTTTTTTTATTTACTTAAATCTTTTATCCTGCTTTCAACACGTCATTTACATCATGTATTACGACAAATGCTTTTGGATCAATTGTATGAATTATTTTTTTTAGTTCAAATAGTTCTTTATTATTAAGAATAATATATAAGGACTCTTTTCTTAAGCCAGAGAAGTGGCCTTTTGCAGGATAAATCGTTACTCCTCGATTCATTTCGTTTGATACGATTTGGGCAATTTCATTCGCTTGGTCGGATATAATCGTAATCGCTTTTTTAGGATTTAATCCTTCCATGATAAAATCCATAACTTTAATACCAATATAAATAGAAATTACAGTATATAAAGTCTTTTCAAAGCCGATTACAAAATAACCACCTAAAACGACGATTAGATCAAATAATAGTAAAGATTTACTAATACTCCACCCAAAGGATTGATGAACCATTTGAGCAAGTACTGTAGAACCACCTGTTGTACCCCCCGCACGAAAGACAATTCCTAAACCTAGACCAATTAAAACACCAGCAAAAATAGTGCCTAGTAAAGTTTCGTTTGTTGGTACGCCATAACCGTCCGTAATACGTAAGAAAAATGAAATTGCTACTATGGAAATAACTGTATATATGATTAGTTGTTTCTTTAAATATTTATATCCAATTATTAACAAGGAAGCATTTAAAACAAAATATACGACATCAGGTGACCAATTAAATAAATAATAAGTAATCATCGTAATGCCGGTAAAGCCACCCTCAGCTAATTTATTCGGTATAGCAAAGAAGTTAACACCAACTGCAAATATAGCTGACCCAACAAGGAGATATAAAATATCTAGGAAGTTTTTACGCACAGTGACCCCTCATTTTCTAACAGATTTTTTCACTTCTATCATTCTACCTAATAATTCGTTATGAATCAAAAAAATTTTCCAAATTAAACGATCTATTTATTAGTCATAGATCGTTTCACATGTTCATAGGCTTATAAAGAGACAAGCTAATAAGGAGGAATCATTATGGTTTACGCAACACCTGGAAAATCTGGTTCATTAATTACGTTTAAAAATCGTTATGACAATTTTATTGGTGGGGAATGGGTAAGGCCAGTAAGGGAACGGTATTTCGGAAATGTATCGCCTGTAACTGGACAAGTCTTTTGTGAGGTAGCTAGATCGACTTCAGAAGATATCGAAAAAGCACTTGATGCGGCACACAGTGCAAAAGGTAAATGGGGGAGAATGTCAGTAACTGAGAGGGCAAATATTTTACATAAGATTGCTGATCGTATGGAAGAGAATAAAGAATATCTTGCAATCGCTGAAACTTGGGAAAATGGTAAACCTGTTCGTGAAACTTTAGCTGCAGATATTCCATTAGCAATTGATCATTTCCGTTATTTTGCCGGTTGTATCAGATCGCAAGAAGGATCACTCGGTGAACTTGATGGTGATACAGTTGCATATCATTATAAAGAGCCATTAGGAGTTGTCGGTCAGATTATACCTTGGAATTTCCCAATTTTAATGGCTGTTTGGAAACTTGCTCCAGCACTAGCTGCGGGGAATTGTGTTGTTTTGAAACCGGCTGAGCAAACGCCAACTTCTGTGTTAGTTTTAATGGAACTAATTCAAGATTTATTGCCACCTGGAGTTGTTAACATTGTAAACGGATTTGGACTTGAAGCGGGTAAACCATTAGCTTCAAGTGATCGAATTGCGAAAATTGCATTTACTGGTGAAACTTCAACTGGGCGACTGATTATGGAATATGCTTCAAAGAATTTAATTCCTGTTACATTAGAATTAGGTGGTAAATCTCCTAATATATTCTTTGAAGATGTAGTAGACAATGAAGAGTTTTTCGATAAAGCACTTGAAGGGTTTACGATGTTTGCCTTAAATCAGGGAGAAGTATGTACATGTCCATCAAGAGCACTAATTCATGAATCAATTTATGAAGAATTTATGGATAGAGCAATAAAACGAGTGAAAGCGATTAAACAAGGAAATCCATTGGATCCTCAAACAATGATTGGCTCCCAAGCTTCTCAAGAGCAATTGAATAAGATCTTATCTTATTTTGAAATTGGAAAGAATGAAGGGGCAGAAGTTTTAGTTGGCGGTAGTCGCAATGTTCTTGATGGAGAATTGAAAGATGGTTTTTATGTAAACCCTACTGTTTTTAAAGGGAACAATAAAATGAGAGTATTCCAAGAAGAAATTTTTGGTCCTGTTGTCTCGGTCACTACATTTAAAACAAAAGAAGAGGCATTGGAAATCGCTAATGATACATTATATGGATTAGGGGCGGGTGTATGGACTCGTGATATGGATACGGCTTATCGATTCGGACGCAACATCGAAGCAGGTCGAGTTTGGGTAAACTGTTATCATGCATATCCTGCTCATGCTGCTTTTGGTGGCTATAAAAATTCAGGAGTAGGTCGTGAAACGCATAAAATGATGTTAGACCACTACCAAAATACAAAGAATTTGCTTGTCAGTTATTCACCGAGTAAACTAGGATTCTTTTAAAATCTTTTTCACTCCAGTATTTATTTACTGGAGTGTCAGACTGTTGAAATATTTTGTTGTCAATATAGAACAACAGAAGTCTCAGTATATATTATTTAAGCAAAAATTTGAAAGGTTNNTCATAACAGGTTCATGAGGAAGTAAGCTAGTGAAAATTTGAAAGATACTTCCTCATAAGCGGTTCATGAGGAAGTAAACTAGTGAAAATATGAAAGGTACTTCCTCATAAGCGGTTCATGAGGAAGTAAACCAACGAAAATATGAAAGATACTTCCTCATAAGCGGTTCATGAGGAAGTAAACTAGTGAAAATTTGAAAGGTATTTCATCATAAGCGGTTCATGAGGAAGTAAACCAACGAAAATATGAAAGATACTTCCTCATAAGCGGTTCATGAGGAAGGAAACCAACGAAAATATGAAAGGTACTTCCTCATAAGCGGTTCATGAGGAAGTAAACCAGCGAAAATATGAAAGATACTTCCTCATAAGCGGTTCATGAGGAAGGAAACCAACGAAAATATGAAAGATACTTCCTCATAAGCGGTTCATGAGGAAGTAAACCAGCGAAAGTTTGAAAGTTTCTTACTCATGACTGGTTTTAGTGGAAATCAACCAAAAATTAGCGTAACTCCAGTATTTATTTACTGGAGTCAGACTGTTGACAAACGCTCGCTTTCTTCGTTGCTTCGCCGGTCTGCGATGCTCATTACCGTCTAAGGTAACTCCGCTCCTCACCAGGCTTCGCGCCTCGAAAGACAAGCGCTTGCAATCAGTCTGAAAATCAGATTTTTTGTACTTTGTCTACACACTGACTCCAGTATTTTTTTACTGGAGTGTTTTTTTAAATAGAAAAAATACATTAAAATAATAAAATTCGAAAATCCATACATAAAAACTAGTAGTTATTTATTATGTTTAATAAAAAGTATAAATTGGAGGGACTAAATATGTTAGATCTAGCAATCTATGTATTGATCATGATAGTACTGTATAGTTTCATTCAATTATATTTAAACCAAAAGTGGAAGTTAATTTATACTACGTATGGTTATGAAAACTATTTTATGATTATAGGGAAATTGAAGAAGAATGGGATTGAGTACAAGACAAAACTACCGATGAATTTTAGCGGTAGGAGATTTAATGAAAATACTCAATATGATATATATGTAAAAAAAGATTTAGAACATTTGGCATTACAGTCATTATATCAAAATTAATAAGGAATCAATTGTAGGATGTTCGAGTTCTGAGACTATGGCCATAAAATGTGAACAATGTCTTAGCACTTCTCCAATTGGAGTCGGACATCCTTCATTTAGTTGCTAGAAAAGAAGAATGCTAGTTGGTTTCCTTTGTTATAATATTACTCCCGCAAAGCTCCCACTTAATACTTGTTTTTTATTCTGATTTGTACATAAGAAAGATGACATGATCGATATTCTATTCTCTTTTCTTTCATATTTCTAAAATTGTAACTTCACATGTTATTGTATCACCAGAGTAAACTGGTCTTAAAAATTCGAAATTTACCGTTCGTGCTAATACGTTGTGATCTCCACCTATTTTAGTTGGTAAAGTTGCAGTCAACAATCCTTGAATGACAAGCCTTCCTTGTTCATCAGGCGTAATATGGTGTGCGCCTGTATCACCAGAAACTTTCGTAAACAATTCAACGTCTTCTACCGTAAAAGTACGTTCGAATGTAATCATATCGCCTACTTGTATTGACAATTTTTTTCCTCCTTAATCATAAAAAAATTAATTTTCTTAATTAAATAGTTCAATTTCTTATTGTACTATCCTTCAAAATCGCTAAATAAAAACCGTTTTGCTGTTTTATTGCATTACGAAAGGGTTTTAATTACGAGGTGCCCATAAAATGACAGTCACACCGATTAAACAAATTGCTGCTCCGATCCAATCATATAAATCAGGTGATTTTTTATCAACACCCCAGCCCCATAAAATTGAAAGAACGATAAATACGCCTCCATAAGCAGCGTAAACTCTACCGAACGATGGGAAAATTTGGAACGTTGCAATGACACCATAAACTGCCAAAATAAACCCACCGATTAAACCTAAATAAGCAGATTGACCTTCTCTTAACCATAACCATATAAGGTATCCTCCGCCAATTTCAGCTAAACCGGCTAATACAAATATAAATATTGCAGTTATCAAAGTTACTTCTTCCTTTCTTTAAAAGACAAATGGTGAAAACATATGTACAGGCTTATACTCTATATTTTAACAATAAAGACGAAAAGAAACGATCATTCTATTTGAATCATTAAAAGCTTTTTATCGTGTTCTATTCGAAATGAATTGAGGTACTAATAGAACTATTCCAATCATAATTTTATAGAAGAAAATAATATGAAGGAGGTGTATCGATCGTTGATAAAAGTTAATTTACGTCCAATCGTTAGTAAGATTAATATACCAACCGTTATGAAGACAACTATTCTTCCAGTTGATTTTGTTGAAAGATTGTTTATAGCAACACAAGTAGGAGAGATTTTTTACATAGGAAATGGAGAAATCAAAACATTTTTAGATATTCGCCCCCGGGTACTAAAATTAGGTGAGTCTGGAGGCTATGATGAACGCGGCTTGCTTGGGTTAGCATTTCATCCTAATTTTTATCATAATGGGTTATTTTATCTACATTATTCAGTAGCTGGTTCTCAAGGGCCCGGTGCTCTTTCTAACTCTTTTAAACCTAATCCATGTGATCCTAAAACATTAAACTTGAAATGGGAAAATAGAAAAACTCAATATGACCATATTGATACAGTTGAAGAATGGGTATTACAATCAAATGCTCAGCCTCAGAAACGACGGACATTATTGAACATCCGAAGACCGTTTTCGAATCATAATGGACTTAACACCTTAAATTTTTCACCCGAAACAAGTAAACTTATTTTAACAACAGGAGATGGTGGATCAGGCTATGATCCATTTAACTTAAGCCAAGATAATTTGGAAATTGCGGGTAAAATCATTGAAATTGATGTAGATAAACATATAAACGGCAATAATCCACCAATTGTCACACGTTTTAATGAACTTCCAACAAGTATTCTAGAATCTCTCACAGTACTAGCTAAAGGGGTTCGTAATGTAACAGGAATTTCATTTCAAAAATTTTATAATCAATATATTAAATATATTGGAAATGTCGGGCAGGATTTGGTCGAGTCACTTTTTTCATTTGTTCAATATAAACCAATACCTGCTTCTTTTTTAGTCAATATGCATTCAGAATCTGAGATGGAAGGATTTATAAACTTCGGCTGGAGAGGATGGGAGGGTTCTTTTCCAACTTCGACAATAAAAGGATGCAATGAAAATGCAAATTTGGATGAGAAAACAATAGCTTATTACAATCAGGCAGTAACACTTTCAACAAGTCGTCTGCCACCTTTAACTAGTTATTTTCATAAAGATCCAAGACCAGATAAGTTTGAGGGAACTGCACTTACGGGAGTCCAGCCATATATGGGGAATGAAATACCTAGTTTAACTGGTAGCGTTTTGTTTACTGATTTGGTAAGAAAGGGCTCTCAAGCACAAGTTAAAGGGGTTTTAGCTTATACGAAATTAAGGTTAGATGGTAAACAAAGTGATTACAGTATCATACAAACAGATTATAACTTCGGATCACAACCGGCCTATTTTGTGGGTTTAGGATCGAATTTGAATCAAACAAAAATTTATTTAGCGGTTTATGGGTCTATGAAAGTGACGGATTTGAACATGGGTACGATTTTTGAGATATTACCGTGACTTTTAGTTAATTTATCCTATGCGAGTCTATAAACAACCACGGAGGAAATTTACATATCCCGTGGTTGTTTTATTTTTTTGAGTAAGTTAAATGGTCTAAAATGGGGTTATTTGGTAAAATTGAATTGGAAATAATCATCGTATATTGGGGAGGAATTAAGTGGGTTATATTATGGATTTAAGAAAAGTTGTAGGTAGCCGACCGATCTTAATGGCAGGTGCAAATGTTATCTTATTAGATTCACAAAGGAGAGTTTTATTACAATTAAGGAAAGATAATAAGACTTGGGGGTTACCTGGTGGTTCATTAGAGTTAGGTGAAAATTTAGAAGAAGTGGCTAAAAGAGAATTGAAGGAAGAAACTGGTCTAACAGCATTAAACATCGAGTTTTTTAACATTTTTTCTGGAAAAGAATTTTACTATAAATATCCTCATGGAGATGAGGTATATAATGTAATTGCGACTTATATATGTACTGAATATACTGGTCAATTAGAGAAGGAAGAAAGCGAAGTACTCGAGTTACGCTTTTTTAGTCTACACGACCTTCCAACAGAAATTAATCCACCCGAACTTCCTATTTTAAATGTGTTTAAGGATTCAATTAAACTTCATGATATGGAATGTAAATAAAAATAAACGTGGCAGTCCCCGAAGGTAGAATTCAGCCTTGAAATTTAAAAAAATAAAAAGCAAGAATGTTGATTTAACAGCATTCTTGCTTTTTTAATTTGACGTCTTTTTAATCAAACCGAGCTTTTTTAGAGAGCCTCTTTTTAAATTTTCAATAAT
This sequence comes from Bacillus sp. AFS055030, assembly GCF_002574545.1. Taxonomy (GTDB): domain Bacteria; phylum Bacillota; class Bacilli; order Bacillales; family Bacillaceae_G; genus Gottfriedia. The sequence continues at coordinate 44,783 of NZ_NUGT01000080.1, read as the reverse complement.
CTATTAGTTGATATTTTGTTTAACCTTTAAAAATTAAGTATTTTATTTAAGGTCATGATGACAAAATAGTTTCTTTGTTCTATGTTATTTTTCAGTTGAAGTTACTGCTTCGTTTTTGCAGTTTTCGCAAGTTGAATAAATTTTCACTACTTTTTTATACTCCGCGTAATCAATAGTTTCTTCGCATTCTTTACAGATTAAAATTTGCATTAGAAACACCTCCTAAACCCACTATAACACGTTCAAATCACTATTTCTCCAGGGACTTTACCCACCCTGTGGACGTAAAATGTCCCAGTTGAAAAAACGTTGAAATAGCAAGGTTTTCAAGTGGGAATGTGCTAAAAAAAATTTTTTTCTCACGTTTAAAAAAAACGAAAAATAGAGGCTTGTGATTTTGATTCTGGTAACAATTTCGAACATGAGAAACAATTAACAAATTTGAAATTAAGAATAAATTTTTTCACAATAAAACTCACTATTCATTATGTATGCTAATTATTTAACGCTCAGAATTTATACTGAGCGCGGTTTCATTTAGTAAACTAAAAAATGTTATAGATTAATATTCTTTCAGTTCAATCTCTTTGGCAGCTTTAACGATCATTCTCGTAATCATTTTAAACATTGCATTCATTAAGATGGGAAAACGTAACATCGTATTGCGTAATAAAATTTTAAAGTTTGATTTTTCAACCAATCCTCCAGCTGATAAAAGCCCTATTTTTTGATTTTTTTCAACAAAATTTCGCATCTCTTTTTCATAGCATTTGAATGACCTGTTGTAATCACCATTAGCAGCTTTCAGCTCTCCTGCAAGTACATATGCTCCGACAAGCGCAAGGCTAGTACCTTGACCTGAAAGGGGAGAGGGACAATAAGCAGCATCACCAACTAAAGCAATTCGGCCATCTGACCATGTTGGCATGTGTATTTGACATACTTCATCAAAGTAAAAATCTGAAGCATGAATCAATTTTTTGAGCAAGTTCGGTGTTTCCCAGCCCTTAAGTTCTTCAAAAGCATTTTTAATCAGATTTTTTTGTTCTTCCGTATTATAGCGATCATACTGAAGTGGCTCGGATTGGAACACAAACATGCCTTTTGCTTCCGATTTATCATTTGCACTATACATTCCAACAGTTTTGCCCGGAACGGTATAAAGCATTTGAGAGTGATCTAGATTAAGATAATTTTCGAATTCGAAAATGGAGATATGACAACCAAGAGTACGTTTAAACTGATCTTCGTCACCAAATTTCAACGTACGTACGTTGGAATGGATTCCATCAGCCCCTATAATTAAATCAAATGTATCTGGTTTCGAATTAATAAAGTGAACTTCTACCCCTGTCATTGATTCATCTAGAGAGGTAATTGAATCTCCCCAAATATATGTAACTTTATCCTTGGTCAAATCGAACAAAATGGTACTAAGATCCTCACGCATAATTTCAATATCCATTCCGTGCTGATTACCTATACTTGCTTCGCTGATTTTACCTTTCACTTTACCTTTATCATTCACGAAGTAAACGCCAGTCATTTGTGTATCTAATGAACGAACTTGATCGAGAATACCCATTTTTTCAAGCACGGAAATTGCAGCGCCACGAATATCAACAGAGTATCCCCCAAGGCGTAATGCGGGTGCTCTTTCTACTACAGTCACTTCAAAACCATAGTGATTAAGCCAATATGCAAGGGCTGGCCCTGCGATGCTCGCTCCGGAAATAAGAACACGTTTTGGTTGCTTCATAATTATTTAATCACTCCTAATCTAAAAAAATAAACAACATAACAACAATATATTCACTGTTTTTTTACATATGTACTATCGTGAAATTTTGACAACGGTCCAATCTTTGCACAGCTAATTGTATTAAATATGCCAATACTATGAGGTGAATTAAGGCATTCCAATTTTTTTTAGTGAGTTTGAGTTTTTTTAGAAGGAAACTACTTTCATTACTAAACTATCAAGTATAATTATCTGTGTAACAAAACTGACTTGTCTTAAATTAAAAATAAGAAGGTGATTTATTATGTCAATTAAAGCAAAGTTAAGATATATAATTGAAGAAATGGAAATGCAAATGGATGGATATCGTTCATTTATTAAAATTAGTACTGGTGAAGTTTTTTCTGTTGCTGAAGAAGACCTTATTGATGCAGAAGATGGAAATCTGATAGATGATGATTTACAAGATTGGCAGATCGAAAATTTAGAGGTCGCAAATGAAATAGTGGAAAACTTTGAGGACTATAAAGAATTACCTTCAAAATATGAAATTGATGAATATAAAATGGTTAAAGACTTTTGTTTAACTGTTAATGATGTGAAAATACAAAACATTTTACTGATAACGATTGAAGGAAAAGGCGCATTTAGAAGGTTTAAGGATGCAGTGATAGAATTTGATCTTGAAATGGATTGGTATAGTTATCGTGACAGACGTTATAAAGATTTAGCGATTGTATGGTGTCAAACTAATGATATCGAGTACGTAGATTAAGAGTTAATTGATTTGTGCAGGGAATAACAGGAAGTTAAAGCAAAAAAATGAATCCCTTCAGCTAAATCTGAAGGGATATTAAACGTTTCCTTATGTAACTAGTTTGAACTAAGTGTCAGTTATTTTATAAGAATGTTCGTTAATTCGAAAGAGCCAATCTTTTAATAATCATTAAAGAGGTTTCAACCCATAACCAGCAATAAAGAAATGAAAATACTAAAATAATGAGAACTGTATAGATTGAAAAAGAATCAGAAATTCCCGGCCCTAAGACTGGAAAGTTGAATAGAAATAATAGGCTCGAAATACCTAGCGATAAAGCCATAGCTCCAACTGCAATGATCGATAATCTCTTTTTAAAGAAGTGAAAAGCAAGGCCTATTCCAAGTCCTAATAGTCCTGTTGTAAAAGGAAAGACAATTAGTTCAGTTGGCTGCAAGGTGAATAACAACATGATTGTTAGAATATAAGACTTTATTCCATTTGAAATAGAAAACATGGAACATAATAAAATTGGTGCGGTTGCGAGCGGACTTAACAATAATCCGATAGCTGGTAATAGGCCACCTGCAGCTTGAAACAGTGCAGAAATGCAAGCAAAAATAGAAACTAAAATAAATTTCTTAGTTTTATTTTGATTAGTAAATTTTAGTTGAAACAATCTGACCTTTTCAGTAATCGGTTTGAAAAAATACACATATTCACCTCATTTACTATACGATCTCTATCATTTATATGAGAATAATCGAATTGCAATACACTAATCATGTTAAGGCAGAATGATGAATGATTGATAACAAACATAAATAAATGTATGATAAATACGTTGAGAATTGCATGAAAATTTCAAAATTGAAGGGGAAAATCTATGAATATTAAAATTGATAAAGAATATGTGCTACAAACAGCAAAACAATTACTAGAATTTAATAGCCCAAGTGGTTTTTGCTTTGAAATTATGGAATTAATTCAGTCTTGGACAAATAGTTTAGGATATGATTTTGAAACGACTAATAAAGGTTGTGGCGTGATTACAATTCCTGGTAAAAGCAATGAGCAAGTTATTGGATTATCAGCACATGTCGATACATTAGGGGCAATGGTTCGATCAATTACAAGTAAAGGTACCCTAAAATTTACAATTATTGGTGGACCAATCGTACCAACGCTTGATAGTGAATATTGTCAAATTAGAACGCGTGAAGGAAAAATTTATACGGGTACATTTTTATCTACAAGTCCTTCAATTCACGTATTCGAAGATAGTAAAACAAAAAAACGTGACCCAGAAAATATGGAAGTTCGTATTGATGAATGCGTTAAGTCAAAAGAGGATGTATTAAATCTTGGCATTAGCCCAGGAGACTTTATCTTCTTCGATCCGAAAACGACAATTACAGAAAGCGGATTTATAAAATCAAGATTTATTGATGATAAAGCAAGTGTAGCCTGTTTAATTGGTTTACTTGAATTATTTAAAAGGGAAAAAATAGTTCCTACATATACAACAAAATTATTTATTTCAACGTATGAAGAAGTTGGACATGGTTCTTCTTATATCCCATCTGATATTACTGAATTAATTTCAGTTGACATGGGTTGTATCGGAGATGATTTAAGCTGTACTGAATATGATGTCTCGATTTGTGCAAAAGACTCTGGTGGACCATATGATTATAATATGACAACTGATTTAGTAAACTTAGCGAAGGAAAATGAGCTTAGTTATGCGGTAGATATTTATCCGATGTATGGTTCTGATACAGTTGCTGCTTTACGCGGGGGGCAAGATATTCGCGGAGCGTTAATTGGGCCAGGAGTTCATGCTTCTCATGGTATGGAAAGAACGCATTATAGCGCGATGGAAAATACGATGAAACTGTTGTACTTATATTTAACGAAATAATAAAGAGAAAAAAGCTGTTGATGGGTTCAACAGCTTTTTTAGTAATTTAGTTTTTGTACCCCATTTAAATGACTATCAGTACGAACCGCACCATTTATCTTTATATTTTTCTTTAATGTAAAAGTATAAAAATAGGCTGACACCAATTCCCGTTTTTTATCACGGAGTTTTTCGATTAATAATTTTTTTGTACCTGCCCCAACGACTCCATCAACTTCTAATCCATTAACTAGTTGAAAAGCTCTTACAGCTTGATCAGTTCCTTTAGCAAAATAACCATCAACACCATTTGTAGAGTATCCTAATTTTGTTAAAGTGTCCTGTAGCCATTCAACTTCTGAACCGACACTACCTAATTTTAAGCTAGTTGGAATATCTGTTGGTTTTGTTACAACAACACTATCAGATTCATCATCAAATAAATGATTTGCAATGGCTATATCTTGAAATGATTTAGTTGATGAGGTGATTAAAACAGTGGTATTTTTGTTAACACGATCAAATAACCACTCTACTTCCTCATCATACATTCTTACACAGCCGCTACTAGCATAAGTTCCGATTGAACTAGGGTTATTATTTCCATGGATTGCATAGGTTGTACCCCAAGTACCTCTAGCGTTTAAACCTAACCATCGATTACCAAGTGGGTTCTTTGGGTCACCACCAGGAATATGATCCTTATAGTAAGGACGATTTACAATTTTATTAACAATCTTAAATTTACCTTCAGGAGTTAAATCTTCACTTCTTCCTGTCGCAACTTTAAACTCTCTTACCAATTTACCATTCTCATAAAAAGCTAATCTATTAATCGTTTTATTAATAATGATAAATTGTGAAACAGGCTTTGCATCTGCAGCGTAAGATTGAACAAAAGTAGTGCTCAAAAATAAAAGAAGTACTAATAAAAAGTTAAAACAGCGCTTAAACAACATCTTCCCCCCAACAATATTAAAAAGTACATAGCTTTATATAGTATGATGGGATAGCTTGTCTTATCTAATAAAAATTCTAAATTAGGAAAAAAATAGTTTAATTGTATAACTGAAAAAATGGATATATCAATCTACTGATCAGGTTTACTATACATATAAACGTTGTTACTATTTATGAAGAAAAATGAAAATGTTTGCATAAATGATTAAACTTGTTAAAATAGAAAATGTAAGCGGTTAAATAGAACTTCGTATAAACATTTTCTATAAATAGAACAATTTATAGAACGATTTATAGAACGATTTATAGAACGAAAAAATGCACACGGTTGCACATTTTTAGAGAAGGTTTGAACACAGTCTAATTTCACGTACCGTATTAATGTATCTAGAAAAAATCAACTGAGTAACTTGTTTAAGTAGTAAAGATTAAAGATATTAATTTTTACAAAAATCTAGGAGGAAGTTTAAATGGAGAAAAAATGGTGGCATAATAGTGTAGTTTATCAAATATATCCTAGAAGTTTCATGGATAGCAATGGTGATGGAATAGGTGATTTAAAAGGAATAATCGAAAAGCTTGATTATTTAAAGCTTTTAGGAATAGACGTTATTTGGTTGAGTCCTGTATATAAATCTCCTAATGATGATAATGGTTATGATATTAGTGATTATTGTGACATTATGGAAGAGTTCGGTACGATGAATGATATGGATGAATTAATTTCTGAAGCGAATAATCGAGGGATTAAAATCGTAATGGATTTAGTTGTGAACCATACATCTGATGAGCATCCGTGGTTCATTGAATCTAGAAAGAGCAAAGACAATCCATATAGAGACTATTATATTTGGAGAGATCCTGTGAATGGAAGTGAACCAAATGACCTTCCTTCTGTTTTTAGTGGCAGTGCTTGGGAATATGATGAACAAACTGGTCAATACTTCTTGCATTTATTTAGTAAAAGACAGCCAGATTTAAACTGGGAGAATCCAAAAGTTCACGAAGAAGTATATAATATGATGAATTTTTGGCTTGATAAAGGAATTGGTGGGTTCCGAATGGATGTAATAGATTTAATTGGGAAAATTCCTGATCAAGAAATTACAGCAAACGGTCCAAAGCTACATGAATACTTACAAGAAATGAATAAAAAAACGTTTGGAAATCATGATGTACTGACCGTTGGTGAAACTTGGGGAGCAACTCCTGAAATTGCAAAGCTTTATTCAGATCCTGCCCGTAACGAATTAAGTATGATCTTTCAATTTGAGCATATCGGTCTTGATCAACAAGAAGGTAAAGAAAAATGGGATTTAAAGCCATTAAATTTGTTAGAGCTAAAAGAAGTCTTTCATAAGTGGCAAACTCAGCTTGATGGGAAGGCATGGAATAGCTTGTTTTGGAACAATCATGATTTACCAAGGATTGTTTCTAGATGGGGTAATGATCAGGAATATCGTATTGAAAGTGCGAAAATGCTTGCTACAATCCTTCATTTAATGCAAGGTACACCTTATATATATCAAGGTGAAGAAATTGGAATGACAAATATTCAATTTGAAAGCATTGATGAATATGACGATATTGAAACGAAAAATATGTATTATGACCGTATTGCAAAAGGGTATAAGCACGAAGACATAATGGAATCGATTTATACAAAAGGTAGAGATAATGCACGTACTCCAATGCAATGGAATGGCGAAAAGCATGGCGGTTTTACAAAAGGAAACCCTTGGTTAACAGTAAATCCGAATTTTACTAAAATAAATGTTGAACAATCGATAAATGACCCAGATTCAATTTTTCATCATTATCGAAAGCTAATCCAATTGCGAAAAGAAAACCCTGTTATTGTTTATGGTTCTTTTGAAATGCTTGCAAAAGATGATGAAAAAGTATTTGCCTATATAAGACAGTATAATGATGAAAAATTATTAATTGTAGCTAACTTTACAAATGAGGAATTAAAATTTAGTCATAAAGAGCGCTATGATGAAGTAAGTATACTATTAAGTAATTATAAAGATTCAAGTCTAACGGGTGTGAATAGTAGCTTAAGACCTTATGAAGCAGTTGTTTATAAAATTAAATAATTAAATTAATAAAAATAGTTTGACATTTTAAAGTACACTCGTATATGATAAGAATATCAAATAAGAAGGAGGTAGGTTAACATGATGATTGTAAGAAAATTAAACAAAAAAGCACCACATAATTTCATAATGATTATGAACCCTATCTCTACGCAGGACGGACCACGTTGAAACTTAGATTTCAAATGACGATCTAGCCATGGGTTTATATTCCCCATGGCTTTTTTGTGCCAATAATAAACAATACACTCTTGTTTGTTATAGGTCGAAACGTTTCTTTATGGCCATGGGATATGGAAAATAATCCCATGGTCTTTTTATTGTCAAAAAAAGTGGAGGGTTGCGTAGAGTTAGGTTAATTGATAACAGGGAGGTATAATTTTGTCTCGAATTTTAAAATATGTCTTTAGGCATAAGCTTTCATTTATTATTGGTTCAATTTCAATGATTTTAGTAATTGGCGTGGATCATTTCATTCCTTATTTACAAATGATTCTAATCGATGAGGGGATTACGAAAGGAAAAGCATCAATCGTAGTTCCGGTTATTGGCGGTATTATAGGTGTTACAATTATTAAATCAATTTTTGGTTATGTAAAAGAATATTTATATGACTTAGTCAGTTCAAAAGTACATGAAGATATAAAAAATGATATGTTCAAGCATATTCAAAGTTTTGAGTTTAAGTATTTTGACTCGATGAATACGGGAGAATTACTTTCGAGAATAAATGAAGATGTGGAAAATATATGGCAAACAATTGCGTTTGGACTAAGATTATTTATTGAAAATATTATTTATTTTACTGCTAGTACAGTGATCTTATTTTTGATTAATTGGCAGTTGGCACTAATCTGTTTAGCAATTATGATCCCAATTGGCTATATGGGTACACGTTTAAATCGCTTGCTTAATAAAGGTTACGGAAAAATTAGTGACCATACAGCTGAAATTAATACAACAGCGCAACAAAATATTGCGGGTGTAAGATTAGTTAAAGCATTTGCTAGAGAAAAGCACGAGACTTTGAAATTTTTGAAAATGAATCGTGGATATTATGATTTAAATATGGCTCAAGCTAAAACAATGCGTAAATATTTTCCTAGTATAGAATTCTTAACAAATATTGCGCTTGTAGCAATGATCATTATCGGTGGATATTTCGTTTTACAAAATAGTATGACTCTAGGTGAACTAGTTGCATTTAGTGGATATATTTGGAATTTAATTTGGCCGATGAGAATGTTAGGTTGGTTAACAGATGTACTTTCCAAAAACCAAGCTTCTGCGAAGAAGATTTTTGAAATTTTAGATCGTAAAACAGAAATTGAAAACAAGGAAGGTGCATATACACCTAATCTTGTTGACGGTTCAGTGGAATATAAAAATGTAAGTTTTAAATACAATGATGAAATGGTCTTAAAAGATATTAATCTATATATTCCAAGCGGAAGCAAAGTAGCTATTATGGGAACGACAGGTGCTGGGAAATCTTCAATTCTCCATCTAATTGGTCGCTCTTACGATGTAGCTGAAGGTGAAGTTCTAGTAGATGGCGTAAATGTGAAAGATTTTAATCTGACATCATTACGTCAAAATATGTCTCTAGTTTCTCAAGATACATTCCTTTTCTCAGATACAATTGAAAACAATATTAAACTAGGAAACCCAGAAGCTACAATGGAGGAAATCCGTGAAGCTTGCCGTATTGCTTGCTGTCTAGACTTTATTGAAGATCTAGAAGAAGGCTTCAATACGGAAATTGGTGAACGAGGAATTGGTTTATCTGGTGGTCAAAAACAGCGTATTTCAATTGCTCGCGCATTATTAAGAAATGCTCCAATCTTAATTTTAGATGATGCAACTTCTGCTCTTGATATGGAAACGGAGTATGAATTATTACACAATTTAAATAAACGTTTCTCACATAGTACAACATTTATCATTGCACACCGTATTTCAGCTGTAAAAAATGCCGATGTCATCTTATTTGTTGAAAATGGAGAAATAGTAGAAAAAGGAAATCATAAACAATTACTTGATAAAAAAGGAAGATACTTTGAAGTCTACGAAGAACAATTCAAAGATTTTGAAACAGTAGAAAGCGGGGTGTTATAATGGCACAAAATACGATAAATCGTGATGAAGACCAACTAAATCGGAGTAAAACCGAGCTTATTCTTAGGCTCGGGACTTATTTAAAACCTTATAAATTAAAAACATTTACCGTTATTTGTTTAATGTTATTTGTAATGGTAATTGGAATATTAAACCCATATTTATTAAAAGTAGCGATTGATACAAATATTAAAAATCACGATGTAAAAGGGCTAATAATGATCGGAGTTGTATTATTAGCACTAAATTTCTTAGCAATGATTGCTTCAAAAATACGCTGGACGATGATTAGCTCGGTGACGAATAATATTTTAGTCAATATTCGTCACGAGCTTTACACTCATATTCAAAAACTCTCATTTACGTTTTTTGATAATCGTCCAGTAGGAAAAATTTTGGCTCGTGTAATGGGGGATATTAGTGCTCTCCAAAATTTATTCAACCAAAGTATTCAAACATTAATTCCGGAATTACTAAGCTTAGTTTGTGTTACAGTCGTAATGTTTTTTTTAAATGTTAAACTTGCAATCGCATCAGTATCAATTCTTCCATTTTTAGCAGTTGCTATGTTTTATATTGAAACACGCGCACGTAAAAGATGGGATGATTACAGAAAGAAACGCTCAAATTTAATTGCGTTTATACATGAAGATTTTTCAGGAATAAAAGTAGTTCAATCCTTTGCGAAAGAAAAAGATAAAGAAAAGGACTTCAAAGAAAAAGTTTCTCAATTAATGGGATCATTCATGAGAGCGGTAAAAATGAATGACTTTTTCTGGCCACTAGTTGAGCTATCATGGGGTGTTGGTACAGTAATTGTATTTTATGTTGGATATAAGCTTGTAACTAGTCAAGAAATTGAAGTTGGAACGCTAATCGCATTTTCAATGTATATTGGCATGTTCTGGCGTCCAATTATGAACTTATCAAACTTTTATAATACATTAATATCAAACTTCTCGGCAGCTGATCGTATTTTTGACATTATGGATATTGATCCAGAAATTATTAGTGAAGAAGATGCACCTCCAATTGGACGAATTAATGGTGAAGTTCAATTTAGAAATGTCACTTTTGGTTATGATGAAAACTCTACAGTCCTAAACAATGTAAATTTCACAATTAATCCTGGTGAAAAAATTGCATTAGTAGGTGCAACCGGAGCAGGGAAAACAACGATTGTTTCACTGTTAAGTCGTTTCTACGATCCTTTAAAAGGTGAAGTTTTAGTAGATGGAAATGATATTAAAAAAGTAGACTTAGAATCTTTTAGAAGTCAAATGGGAATTATGCTGCAAGATACATTCCTATTCTCAACATCAATTATGGAAAATATTCGATACGGTAAATTAAATGCTACAGATGAAGAAGTAATAGCTGCAGCCAAAGCAGTCCACGCACATGACTTTATTATTAAAATGGAGAATGGCTATGATACGAATGTAAACGAGAGGGGCTCAAGACTTTCATTAGGTCAAAGACAATTAATCTCTTTTGCTCGTGCTCTACTAGCTGATCCAAGAATTTTGATATTAGACGAAGCAACTTCAAATATCGATACACATACAGAGAAGCTTGTTCAAAATGGGATCGAAAAGCTATTAGAAGGTCGTACTTCTTTTGTTATTGCCCATCGATTATCAACAATTCGTGACTGTGACAAAATTATGGTAATCGGAAACGGAAATGTTGAGGAAAGCGGTACACATGAAGAGTTATTGGCATTAAAAGGACATTATTATAAGCTATACATGGCGCAATATAGCTTCATTAATGATGGAGCATAATTGAACTGTTTTAATTAGACTGGGGGTTGCCTCAAAAGTCAGGTTAACTGACTTTTGAGCTGCCCCTTTTTTATTTAGAGTTAGGACATCCATTTTTATGCCAAAAATTTATCATTAGAACTTTAGAAATGAATAATTACAAATTCTTAATATAAGAATTAATTCTATGAATCTTGAAAAGTCAACTTAACAGTAGTAGATAAAATATCTTTATATTCTATTTTTTCCTAATGTTAGAATGATAGTAATGAAAGAAATGATGAATTTGGAGGTAAATTATGAAATTTAATTATGAAATTAATTTGGATGATTATATTGAATTTAATTTACATCATTTAAAACATTCAAAAAGTGTACAAAAGTCATTGCGTAAACAACGAATTACTGTGAGTCTAATTTATTTAGTCATACCATTTATTATTTCTTACTTTTTTAATCAACCTCTATTTGGTTACTTACTTGCCTTCTCGTCAGCTTCAATACTTTGGTTCTGTTATTTTCCAAAATATTTTTACCGTTCAACAAAAAATAAATTGGTTAAGCATATAAATAAAAAAAATGACGAAGCACTATTGGGTGAACATTTACTTAAGGTTGATGAGAATGGGATCAAAGAAATTACACAATCAAGTGTTCATGAAATAAAGTGGGATCATATAGTTGAGATCAAAGGAACAAAGGATTATTTTTATATTTATATTACAAATATGAAAGCCATTATTGTGCCCTTAGAAGCAATAAAAGAGGATATGGATAAACTATTACAATATTATAGAAAAAATAATATTGAACTATTATACTGTTAATAATTAAATCACCCTTATAAATTTGAAAGTTCAAGTTAATTTAATAACTTGAACTTTTTTTGTGAAAAAGTAATAGGGCTATTTTTATTATTTCTTCTTTTTTACTTTGTGGTTCTTTAAGTAAAGAGAACCTTCTTTAAAAGTTCATTTTTAATCAAGAAAGAAGAATTATGATAAAATGGAAAAAAGGAGGGTACTCAATTTGGAGAATTGTATAAAGGTATCAGTTCGAACGCTAGTTGAGTATGCTCATACGGCGGGAAGTATCGATGTAAAATTTAAAAGTTCGGTTTCATTAATAGAAGGAACAAAGGCACATCAAAAAATCCAAAGAGAGTATGGTGAACTGGATGTAAAGGAACGACCTATATCCGGTACCATAACATTTGATCAATTGGTGTTTCAGATAGAAGGCCGCCTTGATGGATTATTACTTAAGGATGATCAATATATAATAGAAGAAATTAAATCAACAATGAAGGATTTGGATGAAGTAAATGAAAATTCATATCCTGTTCATTGGGCTCAAGCAAAAGTTTATGGATATTTTATTTGTGAAGAATTGCAGCTTGAAAAGATTACACTTAGACTTACATATATTAATATTTTGACTGAGCAAAAAATAAGCTTCGATCTTTTATTTACAAAGGATGATTTAACAAATTACATATACAAAATGTTAGACATTTATTATCCTTATGCAAAATGGAAATACGATCATATTGAGTTAAGGAATGAGACAATAAAAGAATTAAAATTTCCCTTTCCTTCATTTAGAAAAGGTCAGAGAAAGCTTGCAGGTGCGGTATATCAAACGATTCAGGAAGGTAATAATTTATTTGCTGTTGCACCAACTGGAATAGGAAAAACGGTTTCAACTATTTTTCCAACCGTTAAAAATATTGGTGAGAATAGTATGAATCGAATGTTTTACTTAACTTCAAAGACGATTACTAGAACTGTTGCGGAAGAAGCATTTAAGCGCATGACAGATCAAGGACTTTGTATAAAGTGTACGACCATTACAGCAAAAGATAAAATCTGTTTTAAAGAAGAGACGATTTGTCAAAAGGATTATTGTGAATTTGCCAATGGTTATTATGACCGGATAAATGATGCTGTTCTTGATATTCTTTCTTCGGAACAAGTGCTAACTAGAGAGAAAATAGAAGAATATGCACGAAAACATACAGTTTGTCCATTTGAATATTCATTAGATTTATTAAATTCTTCAGATGCGATTATATGTGATGTAAATTATATTTTTGATCCTAGAGTATCGTTAAAACGATTATTTGATGAACATAAACGAAGTTCAGTTTTATTAATTGATGAAGCACATAATCTTGTTGATCGGGCAAGAGAAATGTATTCTGCGAGTTTATTCAAATCTAAATTTTTAGAGTTAAAAAATCGATTTAAAAATTTAAAAGATGAACTTTATACTATAATAAATGATGTAAATAAGCGATTTATTGAATTGAGAAAAAAATGGAAGGACGTTGTAACCCCAGTTTCAAAGGACATAGATGGGGATTTAATAGAACTGCTACATACATTTAATGAAATTGTAGAAATAAAGTTACAAGAAATGGACGAGGATGAAAATAAACAACTTCTACTTGATACTTATTTTGAGTCACTCAACTTTGTCAAAATTGCAGAGTTTTTTGATGAAAATTACGTATGTTACTATGAATTATATAAAAGTGAAGTTCATTTAAAATTATTTTGCCTTGATCCGTCTAAAGTAGTAAATGACATTATAAAAAGATTTCGCTCTACAATTTATTTTTCAGCAACTTTAACGCCAATACAATATTTTCAAGATATGCTTGGGGATCAAAGTCGCGATTATACAGTTTCAATCGGTTCTCCTTTTCATAAAGAGCAACTAGAAGTAACAATCGAACCTCTATCAACTCGATATCAAGATCGAGATAGAAATTTAGAAAGATTAATTGATTCCGTGTTTAAAGAAGTTACAAAGAGAAAAGGTAATTATTTAGTTTTTTATCCGTCATATCAATATTTAACTAAAAGTGTAGACTTATTTAAAGAGAAATACCCTAGCATAAAAACAATCGTTCAGGAAAATGGTATGACTGAAATTGAACGAGAAGAGTTCCTTTTACAGTTTGATAGTCAAAATGAGGAAACGTTAGTTGGCTTTGCTGTATTAGGTGGTATATTCTCTGAAGGGATTGATTTAAAGGGCGATCGATTAAATGGTGTCGTAATAGTTGGTGTAGGATTGCCGCAGATTTGTTTAGAAAGAAATATTTTAAAGGAGCATTTTAATTCGGTTGGAAAAAATGGGTATTATTATGCGTATGTCTTTCCAGGTATGAATAAAGTAATGCAAGCTGGTGGAAGAGTTATTCGATCTGAATTAGATGAAGGGACTTTATTACTAATTGATGATCGATATAAGAGTACACTTTATCAAAGTTTATTACCTGATGAATGGAAATGAAAAGCTAATCTTTAAATAACGAAAAAAAAAGATTGATAATTATCAGAGTTTTTAATATACTAGTCAATATAATTTAATAATCTTATCAAGAGTGGTGGAGGGACTGGCCCGACGAAACCCGGCAACTCTAGTGAAAACTAGAAAGTGCTAAATCCTGCAGGTGAAAAACCTGGAAGATAAGAGCGATATGTATATTTTGCGGACATAACCACTTCTTATTTTTTAGGAAGTGGTTTTTTTATTTGACTAAAATGGAGGATTTATAATGACGAACACAAAAGAGGCTTTAAAAACGAATAAAAAATCGATTGAAACAGTAGCTGTTCACGGAAACAAGGGCTATGATCCATTAACTGGTGCGATTAGTTATCCAATTTATCAATCTGCTACATTTAAGCATGCAGGACTAAATCAATCAACTGGTTATGATTATGCAAGATTACAAAATCCAACTCGAGAAGAAGTCGAAAATACTGTCGCAAAATTAGAAAGTGCTAATTATGGTGTTGCTTTTTCAACAGGAAATGCAGCTGTTACTGCAGTATTAAGCTTATTTAAAAAAGGTGACCACCTAATTGTTTCAGATGATTTATACGGTGGTACATATCGCTTATTCGAAGAAATTTATTCGCCATATGGACTTGAGCATCATTTTGTTGATACGACTGAAATTGAAAATATTCTTGATGCACTTAAACCAAACACAAAAGGTATTTTTATTGAAACACCATCAAATCCAATGATGAAAGTAACTGATTTAAAAAGAGTAGTAGAGATTGCAAAAGAAAGAGATATTATTGTGATCGTTGATAATACATTTTTAACACCTTATTTCTTTAGACCAATTGAATTAGGGGCAGATGTAGTTGTTCATAGTGGAACAAAGTATTTAGGTGGCCATAATGATACGCTTGCTGGTTTCGTCGTTACGAATTCAGAGTATACGAATGAACGAATTCGCTATTATCAAAAATCAACAGGTGCAACATTAGCTCCATTTGACTCTTGGTTAATATTAAGAGGAATTAAAACATTACATTTACGTATGGAATATAGTCAAAAAAATGCGATTGTACTTGCGAAGTTTTTAGAAAATCATCCGAATGTTACGGAAGTATATTATGTAGGGTTACCAACGCATAAAGGGTATTCAATTATTAAGGAACAGGCAAATGGATTTGGTGCAATGATTTCATTTAAAGTAAAAGATTTAAGATTAGTTGAACAAGTTTTAGGTAGTGTAAAAGTCATCACGTTCGCGGAAAGTTTAGGCGGGGTCGAATCGTTAATTACTTATCCACATACGCAAACTCATTCAGAAATGCCGGAAGAATTTAAAAGAAAGCTTGGTCTAGATGATCATACATTACGTTTATCAGTGGGAATTGAACACATAGATGATTTATTAAATGACTTAGAAAATGCATTGGGGTGATGAGCATGCAATTTGGAACGAAATTAATTCATAACGGAAACGAAATTGATCAAACAACAGGGGCATTAAGTATACCGATTTATCAGACTTCAACATTTCATCAGTTTGATACAGAGAAATTTGGTAAATACGATTATGCAAGAAGTGGAAATCCAACAAGAGAGGCGTTAGAAAATACAATTGCAAAATTAGAAAACGGTGTACGAGGTTTTGCATTTTCATCAGGAATGGCTGCCATTTCATCAGTATTGTCTTTGTTTTCAGCAGGAGATCATATCGTCATTTGTGAAGATGTTTATGGAGGAACATTTAGAATTGCTACAAAAGTATTAAATCGCTTCGGAATCGATTTTACTTTCGTAGATGCTTCTAAATTACGAGAAATTAAAGATGGAATAAAGCCAAATACAAAAGGGCTATATTTAGAAACTCCATCTAACCCTCTTTTGAAAATTACTGATTTAAGTAGTGCAATCAAAATAGCAAAAGAAAATGACATACTAGTCATAGTAGATAATAGTTTTTTATCACCATATTTACAAAGACCATTAGACTTAGGAGCTGATATTGTCGTTCATAGTGCAACAAAATTTATTGCAGGGCATAGCGATGTAATCGGAGGTCTAGCGGTCGTAAATTCGGAAGAACTTGCAAATGATTTATACACAATTCAAAATTCATTCGGAGCAATTTTAGGTCCACAAGACTGTTGGCTCACATTAAGAGGATTAAAGACACTAAAAGTTCGTATGGATGCATATGAACAAACTGCAACAAAATTAGCAAACTGGCTTTTAGAACAAGAAGAGGTTGAGGATGTTTTTTACCCTGGACTAAAAAATCATCCAGGTCACGATGTGCATTTTGAGCAGGCAACTGGAGGTGGAGCAGTTCTTTCGTTTACATTAAAAACGCTTGAACAAACGACAAGTTTCCTACAATCAGTCGAAAACGTTGCAGTTGCCGTTTCACTAGGTGGAGTTGAGACAATTGTTTCATACCCTGTAAAGATGTCTCATGCTGCTATACCGCTTGATGTTCGTGAAAGATTAGGTGTAAAAGATACATTAATAAGAGTATCCGTTGGTTTAGAAGATGTTGAAGACTTGATTGCAAGCTTCAAAAAAGCATTAAATGCAGGAGTAAGAGAAAAACAAGTAGTGAAGGAATAGGGAAACAAAAATAATTAAAATGTTAAAATTGTCCTACAAACATGTTATTAAAAATCCCACATGGAATTTCTGTGGGATTTATTTTATATTTTTTAATTTTTCGTTTATAACTATGAAAGAAATAATTCCCCGTCACCAATTTCTTCTTGAATTACCTCGGATGCACCAATAAGTGCCAATGCATTCCCAACTAATTGAATAGAATCAGAAAGGACGATTTTTCTTTGTAATTCAAGTAAATCTTTTTTATCTGAAGTGAACAATTGCTTAGAAACGTGATAAGCTACGGAAAATTGACCAGCAGTACCAATCCACATTCCCGACAAGATGTCTCTTTTTCCTTGAAAGATTGGGTCTTTGTCAATCGTGTATAATTTTGATAATGTGATCGTTTCATATAATTGTGCAACTGCTTTAACCCATGTTACAGCAACAATTTTTCTCTCAAGACTCGATTGTAATTCTTTATCTTCTAAATTAGTTTTCTGATAATGATCTTTACCATCCTTTTCCTTTATATTTTCTTCAAGCATATTTTCCATCTCCAATATAAAAAATCAGTTATTTATATAACTATTCAATTTAGTATCATAGTGTTTCTATCTAAAGAGGTATTTTTGTGTTTCAGATAGTAAATTTTTAATTAAAATACGATGAAATACTAATAATGTTAATATTAAATAGATGAAATTAATTAATCTTCAAGTTTGAATTGTCTAATATTGGATAAAAAAGCTAATTGACAGATGCTAATTTCGAATGAAAAGGTTTCACTTTATTAATTAACGAATATTTTTTTAAAAAAATACAGAAAATGTTCGTGTTTTTACTTGAAACGTGTTCTTATTGATGGTATTCTATTTTAGGTTGATTAAATGAAATAATTTGAACCTTATTTGGAGGTATATATAGATGTATGATGTAATCGTTGTTGGAGCAGGACCTGCTGGAATCTTTACTTGTTATGAATTAACGTTAAAAATGCCTGATGCTAAAGTACTACTAGTTGATAAAGGACATGATATTTTCGCTAGACATTGCCCGATTTTACAAAAGAAAATTGAAAAATGTCCGCCTGCTGCAGGTAAAAAAGAATTTTCTGGTTGCTTACCAGCTTGCTCAATTACAAATGGTTTTGGTGGTGCTGGAGCATATTCTGATGGGAAATTTAATATTACAAGCGAATTTGGTGGATGGATGACAGATTATTTATCTGATTCACAAGTAGTAGAATTAATCAAATACGTTGATGAAATTAATTTAAAACATGGTGCGACTGAATCGATTACTGATCCTTTAACAGAAGAAGTTAGAGATATTGAGCGTCGTGGTTACGCAGCAGGACTTAAATTATTACGTGCACAAGTTCGTCATTTAGGAACGGAACAAAATTTAGAAATTCTAAAGAGCATTTATGAGTACTTAAAAACGAAAATAGATATGATGTATAAAACTGAAGTAGAAGACTTATTAACTGAAAAGGTTGAAGGTACTCATATTATAAAGGGAATTAAATTAAAAAAAGGTGAAGAATTACACGCAAAGAAAGTAGTAATTGTACCTGGTCGTGATGGCTCAAAATGGTTAACGGATGTGATGAAAAAACGTCGATTAAAAATGTCAACGAATCAAGTAGATATTGGTGTTCGTGTTGAGACTTCAAACGTTGTAATGGAAGAGATTAACAAACACTTATACGAAGGGAAATTTGTATTTAATACTAGCGTGGGTACAAAAGTCAGAACATTCTGTAGTAATCCTTCTGGACACGTAGTAGTTGAAAACCATTCAGGAATTATGACTGCTAATGGACATGCTTATAAGGATCCGAAATTAGGAAGTCCAAATACAAACTTTGCTTTATTAGTATCACATCAATTCGCTGAACCATTTGACAAACCAAATGAATACGCACACGAGGTTTCACGCCTTGCAAACATGCTTTCACACGGTGGAGTAATCGTACAAAAATACGGAGATATTTTAAAAGGTCGCCGTTCAACTGAAAAACGTATTAAAGAAGGCTTTTTAGAACCAACTTTAAAAGAAGCAGTACCAGGAGACTTAGGATTAGTTTTACCATATAATACAATGAAAAGTTTAATTGAAATGGTAGAGGCATTAAATCATGTAACCCCAGGTATTGCTGCAGAACATACACTTTTCTACGGGGTAGAAGCAAAATTCTATTCAGCTCGACCAAAGCTAAATGAACACTTTGAAAGTGAAATCTCTGGTTTATATCTAGGTGGAGATGGAGCAGGTGTTACTCGTGGCTTAGCCCAAGCAAGCGCATGTGGTGTTTGGATCGCCCGTGATATCGTTACGAAAATCGGAAGTAAAGAGAAAGAATTAGTTACGGTTTAATTCTTAATTAACAAACCTCTAATGCATCATTGTATTAGAGGTTTGTTTTGTTTGATTTGCGAATTTTTTTTGCATTATATTAAATAAAGAATTAAAGAGAATTTTTTATGAAGTATAATTTAAATAAAACTAAAAGGCAGGAAATAATTTGAAATTAAAACCTAAATATAAAACATGGATTCGGATCTATAAGCTGCTTATATTTCTTGTGATCTCAATAATCTTTCTTACGGTAGAAATTTTACCTGTTAATACATATATACGAATTCTAACAGGAATTTTAGCGGTACCATTTCTATATATAACATGTATACTTTCTTATTCTGTGTACCAATTTTCATCAATTGGAGGGAATTATCAGTCGAAAATTCATGACTTAATTGTGTCCAAAGTGAAGTTAGATGTAGACGGAACACTTTTAGATATTGGTACGGGGAGCGGTTCGTTAATTATTAAACTTGCAAAGGCTTTTCCTGGGTCAAAATTAACTGGAATTGATTATTGGGGTGAAAATTGGGAGTATTCAAAAGCGCAATGTCAACAAAATGCAGAAATTGAAGGTGTTTCTCATCAGATTCATTTTCAGAAAGCAAGTGCTTCAGAACTTCCTTTTAATGAGAATGAGTTTGATGTAATTGTAAGCTGCCTTACATTTCATGAAGTAAAAGATCAAAGTAATAAAACGGAAGTCATTAAAGAGGCATTAAGAGTGTTGAAACCTGGTGGACATTTCGTCTTTTTAGATTTGTTTATGGATGAAAAGATATTTGGAGATGAAAAAGAGCTTTTAAATGAGTTGAAAAAATATGGATTATCAGAATTGAACAGATCTAAACTTGAAAAAGAAATGAAATTGCCAAAAATTTTATTGAACAAAAAAGTATTAGGAAATGCTGTGATTTTGAGTGGGAGGAAACAAAAGAGTTTATTGGCAATAAATTAACTACATCAGATCAAAGAGGCAGATGAAAAATACTCTCTAGGACTATTTAAAAATCTAGTGAATATAATTTAATAGATTTGAATAGAAGTGGGGGGTAAAAATGAAAAGAGTTGCATTTTGCATCTTCAGTTTCTTTTTGTTGTTTTTATCTAATGTATCAACATCAAATGCAACATCGCGCTATTTAGATCAAATTGATAAACATAATCGCAATGAAGTTCATTACTATGTTAAGAAATCAACGGTGATTGTCGAACAAAAAGAATTTAGTTTAATAAATAAAGAGAAAAACACAAACGAAAGCGTAGTAGCTATTGCAGCAAAATATGATACAGTAAGAGATCGTTTCTTTAAAACTGCGAACTATGATACGTATTTACTAGATGAACAAACAGGAGAAATACTAGATCCAGGAAATTTTGTTTCATCGAAAATATATGATGAATTCATAAACCAACATAAAAATGATGGAGAAAATGATTTTAGATGGAAAAATTCTTTAATCGTTTTGGCATTAATATTTATTACAGTAGTAATTATTCCACTTCTTACTTCTAAATTAAATGACTAGTTCGAAGGCTGTTTCGGCAGTCTTTTTATTATGCTAAATAGTTGATTAATTGATGAAGGATCAATATTAAGTTGAACTATCGAATAAATAGTAGTACGTTTAATAATAAGAATGTAGTAATTGAAGTTTAAAAAACTCCAATTTATTTGTATTGATATACTTTAATAAGAAATTAGGGAAACTTCAATTTGTGAGATTCCCTAATTTCCTTAATTAATTTCAAAAACATTATAGATGGAATAAATGCATAAATAAAAAGACAATAGGAGGGATCATTAATGATGGTAGAAGATTTAAAGTATTACATTTCTTAATCCCCAATATACTTAGACCTGACGCTAAAATTAATATACCTCCTACAATCGTCACTTCATTTAGAAGATCATTGCTTAAGGAATTCTTCATTAAGATTGCTATTAAATAGATGGAACCCTGCCATGTAAATAAAGCAATCCCAGCAAAAATGATTCCAATACCAAAAGTGGATGCTAGGACAATTGAAGTAATGCCATCAAGCGTACCATTTGCGAGTAGATACGTATAATCCCCCTTTAAGGCTGCTTCTACAGGTCCTAATATCGATAAAGTTCCAATACAAAATAATAAAATAGCAGTTGATAACCCTTCAGCCAAATTGCCATTAGAGAATTTATTAACTAAACGATTAAATCTTGATTCTAATTTTAGTTTTTGTCCTATTAATCCACCAATCGCTAAACTTACAATAAAAAGCACTGGATATTTACTAGAAGGCAAATGTTGAACTAGTGAGTTTATCCCTAAACCCAAAGCTACTAACCCCATTGCCTGCATAAGGATTTCATGATATTCCTCTTTTATCCCTTTTTTAAAGATGCTTCCAATCATGCTCCCAGCTATAATCATCACAGTGTTAAAAATCGTGCCAAACATTTTGCCATTTCTCCTTTTTAAATAATCTATTCATAAAAAATAAACCCTCTAGTAACTAGAGAGTCAAGTAATTTTTTATGATTAAGTTTACTCGTAAGGTAATAAAATTTCCGTGACATGCTTTTCTTCATCGTTTGTAAAGCCATAATCAATAAGTGTAATTTCAAAAGAATCATCTAACAGCTTATAATTGTGTTTCTTCATATAGGTTAACAATTTTTTATAATAACCAACTGCATCAATATGAGTACCTTTAAATCGAACTTTTAAATAATCTCTTGAAGGAATAAGAATGGAAGTTGGAGGTATGTGATCACCATCTTCAAGTATCATGAAAATACTAGAATATTTATCAAAAACATTATTTTTCAAATTTGAAGCTGAGATCGATATGCCTATTTTTCCTAAAAAAATTTCTTCATTAATGCCAAAACTGTTCCTTAATTCTGTAATCGGTAATTCAATGTCATCACCTATAACATAATCATGGCGTAAATATGCTACATGCATTTCGGGAAGTGTGATTTCCGATATTTTATCTAAAGGTGAACTAACTGCATCTTCAATTTGCAATAGGCGGCGAGAAATTTTCGTTTCAATAATCTCCAATTCATTCTTTTTCTTTGCAACTTCATCTTTTTGTTTTTTTAACATTTCAACAAGAGCATCAATTTCCCGATTATTAAAAAAATCTATAATTTCGTTAATTGGTAAGTCTAGTGCCCTCAAATATTTAATGGAATTCAATCTTTCAAACTGCTGTGTTGAATAATATCTATAGTTGGTCTTCTTATCGATAAATTCTGGACGTAAAAGACCAATCTGATCATAATACCTAAGAGTCGCAATTTTGACTTGGAATAATTTTGATACTTCACCAATTGTAAAATACTCTTTCATTTCTTAAAAACCCCTCAATTTGCCAATAAAATGTTTTTATATTTTTGATAAATAAAATTATCTTCCCAAATGATTGTTATAATTTTAATAATACATTCAATTCAGAACATCATCAATTTATAAAAAATGATCAAAATTAAAACCAGAAAATTCAATCATTAAAATCAGGGTGGTTAATGATAATATAGAGTAATAGAGTGAAAATTTGTGAAATTAATAAGTAGGAGCGGATATTATGGAAAAAGAGATTTATTTAATTAGACACTGTGAAGCGGACGGACAGCCATATGAGGCGAATCTAACGAAGCAAGGGTTAAAACAGGCTAAGCAATTGGGGGATTTTTTCGCAAAGATTAAAATTGATCAAATTATTTCAAGCCCTTTCTTACGTGCAATTCAATCAATTGAACCGACGAGTAATGAAAAGAATATCGATATTGTTCTCGATGAGCGACTATCTGAACGTAAGCTAAGCTCAACTGATTTACCTGACTGGCTAGAAAAATTAAAAGCTACCTTTGAAGATATGGAATTGAAATTCGACGGTGGTGAATCAAGCCAAGAGGCTACAAATCGTGTAATAAGCGTAATAGATGAAATCATCAAAAGTAAAAATCAAACTACAATCGTTGTAACTCATGGGAATTTGTTGTCTTTACTATTAAAACATTTTACAAAAGAATTTGGCTTTGAGAATTGGAAAAGTTTAAGCAATCCTGATCTTTATCTTTTGAAGTGTAAGAATAACGAGTTTGTTTGTGAGCGTATGTGGCAAGTTGAATAAGAGAGTTGGTATTAAAAAATATAATATTTTTATGGTTTTGATAGAGGGGGAAGGGATTTGAAGAAGTTTTTATTAGTATTATTAGGATTACTTACTTTTAGCGGATTATTATTTGTATACTTAAATGGTAATCAGAAGCAAGAGGAACCAAAAATCCTTTCTGAATTAGTGGATAGAGGCAAAGTTAATGGAAAAAGGGAGTTTCTTTTTAAGATGACCAATTTGGGTAAGGAGAATGCTACATTAGAATTTCTTACTTGGTTGGAGTACAATGTGGCCATTAATAATTTAGATAACAAAGAAATACCTACTGATAAAATAATAATGGAACACTTAGATTTAAAAGAAAACAATAAAAATGGTAGACAATTGGTTTTAGAACCAAATCAGCAAATTGATTATCGATTGTTGATAAGTAAAATTCCAAAAGGAAACTATGAAATTACAATAAGTTCTGCATCGGGCTATGGCGGTGTTCAGAGTTCTGAATTTAAGATTGATAATTAGGTTAAACTACTTAATTGAATAAACACAAACTTAAAAAACATATTGCAGACAATGAATCAAATAAATTTGATTCTAATAGTGTTAGAGTTTTTGAGAGAATAGTAGTCCCATAATAACTTATTTAATTAAATGGCGTATTTCCAGAACATGGAAAACGTCTTTTTTATTGGAAATTTTAGGATTGTTTAATATTACAAATTTTGAAATAATTGTAATAAGCAAAAGGGAAGTTATTTGAATAAGAAGAATTGAAATAAATTAGGAGGGGATGTATTGATTTGAAATAGGAAAGAAATAAAATTTTAAAAGGTGCAAGGGAAAGCAATAATGATCTAGGTTGTATACACTTCATATTTTATATAGAAGGAAGGTAGCATATGATGAAAAAGTTATTAGGGTTGCTATTTATCGTCGCGATTTTTACATCAGGATGCAGCAAATCACCAAACCCGCAAGAGAGATTCTCAGAATACATAGCATTATGGAATGAGCAAAAATTTGATAAGATGTATGATTACCTTACGAGTGATGCGAAAAAATCGATCACGAAAGAGGAATTTACGAACCGTTATCAAAAAATATACGTAGACCTACAAATCACTGATCCTAAGATTACTTTCAAACAGTCAAAAGATGATAATCAAGCTAAGGGAGAAAAGGCTGATTATACATTTTCTACAAATATGGATAGCATCGCAGGTGAAATCAAGTTTACTCAAAAAGCCAATTTGAAAAAAGAGGAAAGAGACAAAAAGAAAAATTGGTATGTCGACTGGAACACTACATATATTTTTCCAGAGTTGAAAGAAGGCGACAAAATTGGGCTAAGTACAACTTCCCCGAAACGAGGAGGAATATTCGATCGTAGCGGTAAAGGATTGGCAGTAAATGGAGAAGTGTACGAAGTTGGCGTAGTACCTGGAAAATTAGCGGATCAAAAAGATGCTGTTATTCAGCAATTATCCAGTCTCCTTAAATTAACTCCAGATCAAATCAATAAAGCCTTGGGTGCGAGCTGGGTAAAGCCGGACTTGTTTGTTCCATTGAAAAAAGTTTCGATGGACGATAAAAAGCGTATCGAGCAGTTAGTCGCTTTAGAACCGGTGCAAATGAAGAAGGTAGAAGCACGTATTTATCCGTATAAAGATGCCGCGGCTCATTTAATCGGCTATGTTGGATCAATCACGGCGGATGAATTAGAGAAACTAAAGGGTAAAGGCTATACAAGCACTGATGTTATCGGTAAAAGAGGTCTTGAGCAGGTGTTTGATGAACAACTAAAAGGAAAAAACGGCGCGAAAATCACCATTAAAAAGAAAGACGGAAGCGAGAATGTCATAGCTGAAAAAGTAGTTGAGGACGGGAAAGACTTAAGTCTTACCATTGATTCCAACTTACAGGTTAATATGTTTAAAGAGTTAAAAGGGGAAGCGGGCGCAGCGTCTGCAATGAATCCTAAAACTGGTGAAACACTAGCACTTGTTAGCAGTCCATCATTTGACCCGAATCAAGCCAATTTAGGATTTTCAGCTGACGAATGGAAAGCTCTTCAGGAAGATAAACAGCAGCCATTGATGACGCGCTTTAAACAGAACTATGCACCTGGTTCTGTTCTTAAACCAATCACTGCTTCAATTGGGTTGACAAACGGAGCAATCACCCCTGAACAATCACTGGAAATTGAAGGGCTGAAATGGCAAAAGGATCCTTCTTGGGGTAGCTATTATGTCACGAGAGTCCACAAAGCAAATCCGGTAAACCTTGAAAAAGCACTCGTTCTCTCTGATAATATTTACTTCGCTCAAACCGCATTGAATATTGGCAAAGATGCATTTGCACAAGGTTTGAAAGGGTTTAATTTTGAAGAGGAACTCGTTTATCCATTCCCATTGCAAACATCGACGATTGGTAGTCTTGATAAGGACATTTCACTCGCTGATTCCGGCTATGGACAGGGACAAATCCAAATGAATATCGTACATTTAATGGCTGCCTACACGCCACTTATGAATGACGGAAATATGATTAGGCCTATTCTTTTACTTGATGAGCAAAAAAGTCAGGTGCAAAAGCAGCAGGCAATGACTAGTGAGAACGCGAAGATGATTTCATCAATGCTTAGGAAAGTAGTCTCTGATAAACACGGAACAGCACATGCTGCTGAAATGGCAAATTATCCACTTTCAGGCAAAACTGGCACTGCTGAAATCAAACAAAAACAAGGTGAAAAAGGGATCGAAAACGGATGGTTTATCGCATATGATACGAAATCTTTAAATCTAATGGTCGCAATGGTCGTTGAAAATGTACTAGATAGAGGCGGTTCAAAGGTTTCAGTGAAAAAAGTGAAAAATATCTTTTCACGAGTAAAATAAAAACAGAGCCTTTCCGGTCTTACATAAATAGATATGATTATGTAGTTTGCCAAAATTGGTGCATTATTACACAATTAACCTCGTAAAATGCACCAATTTATAAAATATCAGCAGAACTTGTGTTGCATTTTTCTATGTTAAATCTCTGAATCTATTAAAAGAACTGAATTTACTACAATATTATATTATTGGCTATATTGAAAGTAAGTTAGAAAATCAAATAATTCTTCAAAATTAGAATTATTATCACATGGACCGATAAATTCTATCAGGAATTCATTATGCTAAGAAAAAATACATTATCAGTTGCAGCATTTAATAAAAGAGCCAAATGTGATATGATAAGGTTTAACTACAAGTACTTACTTGATGGGAGGGAATTTCGGGATGGTAAAAACAAAAAAGATTGCAGAATTAGGTGATCATGTCCTGTTTAAGAATGCAATTAAAGGGATCGTTGTGAAGGTCAATGAAAACACAGTCATTGTGAATATAATAGAAAACAAGACCAGTTTGGAGTTTGAAGGAAATAGAACCGTTGTATCGCATAAAAATTATCAAGTTATTGGTGCTTAAGTGAAGATTATTTCATATTTATCCGATCTACTATGAAACTATTTTTAAAATTCAACCAAACCCAGTAATGTAAACGTTTTCTTAACTGATAACTAACTGATTGTAAGAGATGAGCTAAATAAAGATTTGCAATAAAGAGAAAAATAGCAATAGGTCAAGAAATAGAGCATGGATTCACGGTTCATTCTTTTTGCTTATTATGGATAACGGATTGAATTTGATAATCTATAGAAACCACTTTTCTTTGGAATTGTATATAGTCATGAAAAAGTAGATTCCTCATGTATAGGAATCTACTTTTTTATGTGTATACTTCCTTAGTAAATATAAAAGTTGTTACTCCATTCTAAACACGTAATATTATACAACTACTTTTAACTAGCCTTTATTAACTATTTCGATATGGGCTCTCTCCTAAAGATGTAAGTTGCATACCCTTACTTTTAAGTTGGATATTTCTAGTAAGCGTGGGATTTTTTACATTGCTAGTGCAGATTCTTCTAATTCCTCTTTATTTGCTCTCCTTCTTTTACATTTTCAAAAAAGCGACTTTTCATTAGTAGAAGAAGATTAAAGTGTTAGTACATCTTTTTGTCAGTAAAGTAATTGTAAAGGTAGTAACCTGATTATCTCCCATGTAAGAATTTTAATAAGGTTAAAATAAAATGTTACACATACTTTAAATGAAATACGGATTCACTATGTTAAGATAATGCAAAGCATGTTCTTAAGAGGTATTTTTTAAAGACAAGCATGAAAAAGTGGAAGGACTAAAGGCAGCAAATCATTTGCAAAATGATCTGATTTATTTGGACAAACTTTCACAATTTGAGAAAAGAAGTTAGCAAGACTTTAGACAATGATTAACGCAATTTTACAAATGGAGTAACTAGTAATTATAAGTATCCTGCAACCAACTAAAGAAAGGACTGTTGAGTATGTTTCGAGACAATCTGATAATTATGTGGTTTGGATTAGTGGTAATTCTACCACTAATTCTGCAAGTTGTTACCGTTGTTCAAAAATAACACATTGATTGCTAATACCCCCAGTAACTGATTTGAGAAGAGGAATTTTAATCTAAATCAATTTTTTTTGATTAATATGTTGCATATATCTGGTAAATTAACATATACTAAATTCATCAAGAAAATTTGATGAAGGAGAAAACATATGACTGAGATGACACAACAGTTCTTAAAATATGAGCAGAAATTTAAAGCGTTAGCTGACCAGAAGCGTTTAGAAATCATGTATGAACTTTGCCAAAGAGGTAGTACATGTGTATGTGATTTAACGGAAGCGTTCGATATGACACAATCAAAGCTTTCTTATCATTTGAAAATCTTACTAGACGCAGGGCTCATTGTAAAAGAGACAAAAGGTACATGGAGTTATTACGATTTAAACGACACAGAAGTTAACAGTTTGCTATCAGAAGAGCTTTGTTGTATTTTCCGAAAATCAGATAACGCTAATCGTAACAGTAATTGTTGCTAAATTTTTTTAATCTTTAAATCAAATTTTTTTGATTTAACAAATTAAGGGAGGAATTCTGTATGAAATATGTTCATGTAGGTGTTAACGTAACAAATTTAGAGGCATCAATCGTTTTTTATCAAAAGGTATTTGGTATATCACCTCTTAAAGTGAAAGAAGGATATGCGAAATTTCTGTTAGAAAATCCAGGTCTTAATTTCACGTTAAATGTTCGTGATCTAGTTGAGGGAAATCAAGTAAATCACTTTGGTTTCCAAGTTGAAACAGCTGAAGAAATCTTAGCTCATAAGGAAAGACTAGAAAAAGAAGGTTTCTTTGCACGTGAAGAAATGGATACAACTTGTTGCTATGCCGTTCAAGATAAGTTTTGGGTAACAGATCCAGACGGAAATGAGTGGGAATTCTTCTATACTAAAGCAGATAGTGAAGTTCAAAAAATAGAAAATACGTCTTGTTGTCAAACTTCAACTGAATCTAAAGTTACTTCTTGTTGTTAGTGTGTAAAAGGAGAAGAAAATGAAACGATTATCATTTTTAGACAGATATTTAACCCTTTGGATATTCGTAGCAATGGCAATTGGGATAATTCTTGGCATATCAACACCTCGATTTGTAGATAGCCTAAACAAATTACAAGTTGGAACGACTTCAATACCTTTAGCTATTGGATTAATTTTAATGATGTATCCGCCACTGGCTAAAGTTCGTTATGAAGAGATCGGTAGAGTATTTAAAGATGTAAAAGTATTATTTCTATCATTAATTCAAAACTGGTTAATTGGACCAGTATTAATGTTTTTATTAGCAATTATCTTTTTAAGAGATTATCCAGAGTATATGGTTGGTCTAATCATGATCGGTTTAGCACGATGCATTGCGATGGTAATCGTATGGAATGATTTAGCAGATGGTGATCGTGAATATGCAGCGGGATTAGTAGCCTTTAACTCCATTTTCCAAATGATCTTCTACTCTGTTTACGCATATTTCTTCGTAACAGTATTACCAAAAGTTTTTGGTTTAGAAGGTATGACAATCGATATTACAATGCCAGAGGTAGCAAAATCAGTTTTCATCTATTTAGGAATTCCATTTTTAGCAGGACTATTTACAAGGTTAATTCTTGTAAGAGCCAAAGGTAGAGAGTGGTATGAAAAAGCATTTATTCCTAAAATCAGTCCAATTACGTTAATTGCATTATTGTTTACAATTATTGTGATGTTCTCATTGAAAGGAGAAGTAATTGTAGAGCTTCCTTTAGATGTTGTTCGTATCTCAATTCCTCTATTGATCTATTTCATCATTATGTTCTTTGTTTCTTTCTTCTTAGGGAAGAAAACAGGAGCAAGTTACGGAGTTTCAACAACTTTAGCTTTCACAGCTGGAAGTAACAATTTTGAATTAGCAATTGCAGTTGCGGTAGGAGTGTTTGGAATTAATTCAGGAGCAGCATTTTCAGCAGTAATTGGTCCATTGGTTGAAGTACCTGTAATGATTGCGTTGGTTAACGCAGCGTTGTGGATGAGAAGAAAATATTTTGCAAATGAAACAACAATATAAATTTAATCAAAGGTGAAATAGACATGGCAAATAATAAAAAAACAATTTACTTCTTATGTACTGGAAACTCCTGCCGCAGCCAAATGGCAGAAGCTTGGGGGAAACAATATTTAGGAAATGAATGGAATGTCTTATCAGCTGGAATCGAAGCACATGGTGTAAATCCAAATGCAATTAAAGCAATGGATGAAGTTAACATTGATATCCGAAATCAAACTTCAGATGTAATCAATAATAACATCTTAAACAATGCAGATTTGGTAGTGACTTTATGTGGCCATGCGAATGATGTATGTCCAGTAACTCTACCACATGTAAAACGTGTTCATTGGGGATTTGATGATCCGGCAGGTCAAGAATGGAACGTATTCCAAAGAGTTCGTGACCAAATCGGAAATCGTATCAAACAATTTGCTGAAACTGGGGAATAGGAAAAGAGCCTTCTATCATGAGGGCTCTTTTGTTTTCCTTGTATTACTAATAAATTAGTTGTACAACAAGATCAGCTATCTAGTTGATTTTTTTTATTCAACAAAATGGCAAATTAGTCTTAGTTGAGCAAATAATTTATTACAAAGCTTTTAAATCTTATTAAAAAGGATATCTACACCTATAATCGTAGACATCCTTTTATATATTATAATGAGTTTAAACATTCGATACGTTTTTCTAAAGGTGGGTGTGTAGAGAATAACTTAGAAAATTTCTCTTTACCACTAATTTTAAAAGCTGCAATAGATTTTTGGCTATTGTCTACTTTGTTAAGATTGTGTTGTAGGGATTTCAAAGCGTGGATCATGTTATCTTTTCCACCAAGTTCGGCACCTAATCGGTCTGCTTTAAACTCTCTTCTTCTAGAATACCAGAAAATAATTGGACTACTTAAAATGCTAAAAATAATTTCAAATATCATCGAACAAATGAAGTAAACAACTGACGTTAACTCTTCTCGAACAAAATTTGATACAATTTTAGCAACTAAACGTGAAAGGAAAATAACAAATGTATTAATTATCCCTTGTAATAATGTTGTGGTAACCATATCACCATTTTTTATATGAGCAATTTCGTGAGCAATAACTCCACTAATTGCGTTACGATCCATTGATTGTAACATCCCACTTGAAACCGCAACTAATGAACGATTTTTGCTTGGTCCAGTAGCAAATGCGTTAACTTCTGCAGAATGATAAATACCTACTTGTGGCATCCTTTTTAACCCTGCAATTCTTGCTAAACGGTAAGTTTCTTCTAATATAAACAATTCATGTTCACTTTGTGGAGAACGTTCATCAATTAATTGAACATTCATTAACCATTTTGCCATCATACGAGATATTAATAAAGAGATGATCGCACCGCTAAAACCTGCAATTAAACTAAAGGCAATTAGAAACAGGTATTCACCACTAATTAGATAACTTTGAATACCAAATAATGATGTAATAATAGTAATTGTAATACCTACTAAAATATTAATAAAAATAAATAAAGAAATACGTTTAAACAAAAAAATCCCCCCTCGTTTTTACTGTCCTAATTGTTTAATTTGATTAATGATACCAGCTATTTCCTGAAAGATTGCCTACATTCTATTTGTCATTTAGAAGATTGTGAATACTTGTCTTCAATTTTCTTCTCAATTTTCTCCATTTCCTTCTCATTACTCATTAGTTCCTTTTTGTTTTCCAACACCAACTGTTTAAATGACAGTTTAATCGTTTTTCTCATCATCGATCACCTTCTTTTAATAAATTTTTTATAAGGTATCTAAAACCTCTTTTTTCCTTTTCTCTTTCTAAGTTCATTCATGATGATAGAGATCAGTTTTTTTGCCATTTTTATTCCTTTTATCAATACAGTGCTTTTTAGTATTTTGAAAGTTTAGACATGGTCGTGCTCCCTTCTGTTACCGACTTTCCTGAAACTTTGGAATCCTCCTTTGGAAAAAAAACGAATAATTTTTTTCGAAAATGAAAAAACACCTTTACCAATTAGCCGGTAAAGGTGTTAAACATAAAAGACCTTTACCAACTACATTGGCAAAGGTCTCGCTTACAATCGCAATTGCCAGCAAAGCCGAGGATTTAAATCCCGTAATGACGACTTTGCTGTATTAGCTACTCCCCTTTGGAGAAAACACGTTTCATTTAATTGAACTCATCTTAACCCGGAACAGTCTGATACGTCAAGCAAAAACTCTAAATAG
Organism: Bacillus sp. AFS055030; assembly: GCF_002574545.1. Lineage (GTDB taxonomy): Bacteria > Bacillota > Bacilli > Bacillales > Bacillaceae_G > Gottfriedia. Next base: position 12,325 of record NZ_NUGT01000080.1, on the reverse strand, counting down.
AAAAATAGGTAACTAGTATTAACAGACATTGATTTCAAGAGTTATTGTCAATGTTAACCGTAATAAAAAGTCAATTTCATTAATGTAAAAGTTTAGTTATTTCATTGATCTCTATTTCAGTATGTGACCCGATTGTTGAATATCACCTTTATGCAACTACCATGGGAGTACGATATAAACTTCCATTCAATGTTGTGAATACAAGGATTCATGGATGGCTAACGCATGCGTAAGTTGGACAATATAAGTTGCTACGGCAGCTTATTTTTTTTGAAGTAAATGGTAGTAAAGCTGAATAAGATTATAGTGTTGGTAATGTGAATCAAACCATTTACGGGGGGATTTTATGGGAGATGGGTTTGTTTTAATATCGTTTATTATGTTATGCGCTGTTGCTTTTTTTACTTGGGCAATAATAAGTATCAATAACAAACTTAGACTCTTAATAAAAATTAATCTAAAACAAAATGACACTCATTTTAATGATAAATATATAGAAGAAGAAATAGAAAAGTACAGAGATAAATAAAGATTTATGTAAAAAAGTGGGATTCGCAGTAAATATAGAGAATTTAATTTCAAAGAGAATGAAAAAATTGGAGTAAAATATGTTACCAAGTAAATCTTTATTTATAAATTTTTTACTGAGTATTTCATTTGTAATCTCCTTTTTAGTGATAGCATTTATAATGAATGAAACTTTAAGAATTTCAAATTTTACCGTTGCTTTAGGAGGAGGAGTTGCACTTTTTCTCTATGGTATATTTAAAAAGAACACTTCCTCTAAGAAATAGGAAGATATGGAAAAATACATACTTATCTAAAGCAATGCATTAGTAGGAAGTTCAAAGATATTAACTCCAGTAGTGGTTACATATACAAATTAGTAAATTTATCATGTTATTAGAATGAATTAAAATTCCCCCAAGTTTTTTGTTTGATGTCACATTAAATTTAGCTAGAATGTAGCTTGTTCTATATATTTTTAAGACTTTCGACATAATAAACATTCAATATTTAGTTAATTTTGCAAGTATCCAAGCAAAAAAACCCCCAATTTACTGAAAATTCCCGAAGAATTAAAATATGAATATCGAGTGTAATGATTAAGACTGGAGGTTTTATATGAAGAAAATTTTCATTTTATTAAGTTGTACGCTAATTTTATTCGGATGTTCAATGAATACGAAAACAGAAAATAAAAATCCTCAAACTGTTGCGGTTATTGGGATAACAAGTATCGATACGGTTATTCGTACGGCAGATACAGACCGTGATTTAATTGAGGAAATTGAAAAAGGATTCAAAGCAAAAAAATTGCAATCTGGTCAGATCGAAGCGCAAGCGTCTAACTTAACATTATGGTTTATCAATGATGTAGGGAAGAAAGAGGAATTTACTGTAAATTATAATCATAGTTTGGTATCAGGCAACAGTGGAAAAGTATACAAACTTGATGCAAAGACAATCCAATTACTTCAAGAACAATTTATGAATTAGAAAAAACAGAATCATCTATGAAAAAAGTAATTCGAGATACTTTAAGAGCAACACAGCACAGCATCACTTGCAGCATCCTCAGGAATGTAGATTTTATTATTTTTAACTGTATAAGGAATCCAAATTCAATTATCTTTCACTATTGTAAGGTGCTTTTTTTTCAATTTTATTACATAGCATATATATTATTGTTAAGAATTTTTACTTTAAACCTTCTTAACCTTTATTAGCACTAAATCTTACTTATTCAACAAAAGTATGAATTAGTGATCCATGAATCCATAGAATCACAACAGTGAATGGAAGTTTATATCGTTCTCCTATGATAGTTGAATAAGGAATATGCTGCTTTGCAATCCTTTTTATTTTCCTAACGGATTTTTATCTATAAAAAACCAACGTAATTTTTGAATTGATTTTATGGTTCTTAATGAGGTGATTTTTATTAAATCCCGATTATTAGGAGGAAGGCAGAGTGTCAAATGAAATTAAGAGTTACATTGACGATCAAATGGTAAAAATTCCAAGGGGAGATATAGAATTAAGAGACGATAGAACAAAAAGTAAATGGAAAACTGAAATAAGACCATTTCTTCTTGCCCAGTATCCTGTAACTAAGGGTATATACAATACTATAACAAATAAATCACTTAATACTTTTGACAGTGATCTAAAACCAGTTGTGAATATTACTTGGAATGACGCAATTTCTTTTTGTAATCTACTTTCACAGAAAGCAGGACTGCAAGAGTGTTATTCAATAAGTTATGATGGCGAAAGCATATTTTGTGATTGGGAATCAGATGGCTATAGACTTCCTACAGAAGCAGAGTGGCAATATGCGTGTAAAGCAGGGACTACTGGGTATAGATACGGTGAACTTGATAAAATTGCCTGGTATTATGATAATTCTGGAGATAAAATCCATGAAGTAGGAAAAAAGGAACCAAATGCATGGGGTCTGTATGATATGTTAGGAAATGTTTGGGAGTGGTGTTGGGATTTATATGATGAACAAGTCTATGGGTCCTACCGAATTTTTCGAGGTGGAAGCTGGGCAGAGGAAGCTAGAGGTTGTGGGGCTTCATGTCGTCGTCGTAGCCATCCGTCATTTCACATAGACGACCTTGGATTCCGCCTTGCCAGGTCTTTTTAATTTCTTAAACGGATGTGGCAGTTATTAGTCAATGCTTAAACATCCATATTCAACGAAGGCTGGGTTAATTTAATTAAGTACTAAAAATGTTATTGTAGTAAATGAAGAAATTAATTCTTCTTTCTATTCTTCTTTTTTGTCTAAAATGTAAGACATTAAACATTAAATAAAAACACTTCTATATAAATGGTTTTATTAATCACTTGACTTTGAATTTTAAAAATTAATCTTCATTATTTTCACTTCTAAAAGACTTTATGGCAGTTTTTAAAGAAGAATAAGAACCGATAGCAGCATAGCCGTAAAACCAACCCATAAAAATACCAGCGAAAAGATGATGTCGATGGCTTATAAAAACTGAAATACATAATGCCAATACTAATGCTATTATCGGTACATACTTTCTTTTAATTTTTAAAAATATTTTTAATAGTTGAGTTAACAACATTACAATTGGAACTGCAAATATAGCGTCCCAAAAATTAGTTTGAATAGTAGGGAAATCCATTCTGACAACACCTTTTTATCTTATTATCTACACTCTGATCTATATAATATTCAATAGAAAAAAGCTAGTTATAAAATGGTATTGGATAGATGAAGGAATGGCTAGTTCATTTGCACAGAATCTTGCTCCTATCCCGCTCGATGAACTTTCAGAAAATTATAAGACGCAACCGTTAATGAACATAAAACCAGAAAAAACAGGTGCATATAAACCTAGTACCTATTTATTGATGATGTTTGCAGTTGAATATCTCATTCATCATTATGATGAAAAAATTGTTAGCAATCTTGTCGATCAAACGAAAAAAACAGAGGACTTTTCAAAAGCCTTTATGAACTAACCTCACTTAATTTAAAGATATATCATACAAAATTTAATGATAATATTGAAAAAATAAAGGAATTCGAACAACTCTTAGCAGACAAAAAAGAACAAGAAGCAGAAATACAGATGCGTCTTTATCTAGATAAACGAGGAGATTATTTTGTAAATGCTTCGTTACTATTTAGTTTACTAGGGAATTTATACATGTCTCAAGGAAGGTATAGTGAATCCTTGAATATAATGGAAAAGGTATTGCAATTCCAAGACGTCCCACAAGTTTATAAGGTTCTTTCAAAAGTAGCAATGCACGTTGATCATAAAAAGGCAGTTGAGTATGCCGAGGAATCAGTTGAGTCAGCAAAAAGGAATAATTGGAATGTAGAAATTTTTAAGGCTTATTTGAAGAAAGTAATTGATCGTTCTTATTGAACTACCTCATGCAATAGTTGCATAGCCATAGACTACTTAGTTAGTCTATTTTTGTTTTGTTTACTGGTGGTAAGTTCATAAAAGTAGAAGGACTATCGAAGAATTTAATTTAATATATATATTTAATTCTTAAAAATATGAGGTGGACTAAGTGAATATTAGAAAGGCTAATCTAAAAGATGCAAAAGGTATAGCTAAGGTACACGTTGATAGTTGGAGAACTACTTATAGAAATATACTACCAGATAATTTTTTGCAAAGTTTATCATATGATCAAAGAACTGAATCTTGGAAGCAGAATTTTTCTGATGAAAGTAATTATATTTACGTAGCAGAAAATAACGATGGAGATATTATTGGATTTGGAACTTGTGGTAAAAGAGAAACAAATAAAGTCAACAATTCTGGAGATTTAACGTCTATTTATCTACTTGAAGAATTTCAAGGAAAAGGCATTGGTAAAGAATTAATGAAACAACTTTTTTTACAATTTGAAAAGCTGGATTTTAATAAGGTGTTTGTCGAAGTATTAGAAGACAATAAAACTCGTTTTTTTTATGAGTATTATGGTGCTGAATTATTAAAAACAGAAAAGATAAAGATTGCAGGTGTTGTATTAAATCTCCTTACTTATGAATGGAATGACATAAAAGGTGTTGTTTATAAAATTTGAAGAAAAATTTTCTAATAGAACTAACGATAGCATTAGTTGAACAACAAGATCGGCTGTTTAGTTGATTTTCTTATTCAACAAAATGGGAGGATAGTTCAATAAGAATTTTATTAAGAAGTTTAAGGGAAAGGAAAATAATGGGTTTATATAGAAACTCCTATATATGATTAAATAGAGGATTTTTTATGTCTGAATTCAAAAGCATTAATGTTGAAAATATAAATATTGTTGATAAAGATGGAACAGTAAGAATGAGAATTTTTAATAATGATAACATTCCACCTGAAATTATGGATGGAAAAGATTTTCTTCCAGGTCATAGGCAGAAAGATCCTATTGCTGGATTAATGTTTTATAACAGAGAAGGTGATGAGTGTGGAGGACTTATATATGGAAGTAAAAAAGATGAAATGGGAAACTATGAATCCTACGCATAATTAACCTTTGATCAGTATAAACAAGATCAAGTCGTACAAATGCATTATATTGATGAGAATGGGCAAAGAAATTATGGGATTTCAATATATGATAGACCTAATACACCTTTACCAGACCTTGTAGAAAAAACACATAAAATACAAAACTCTGAATTAACTGATGAGGAAATTGATAAAGAGTTAGAAAATATTTGGGAAGGAAATACACCTCGCGCCTTTATGGGTAAAAATTTGAAAGGAGAAGTAACAGTTCAACTATCAGATAGTAAAGGAAAAACTAGAATCAGAATGGTAGTAGATGAAAATGATATTCCCGGTATGGAATTTTTAGATGGAGAAGGTAACGTTACATTTAAAATTCCACCTGAAGTGTAAATTTATCTTTTATTATCCAATTCCTTATGCAACTTACGACAACAAAATGACAGTTTAGTTCATAAGACTAATTAAGTTAATCATAGTATTATATTTATAATAATAAAATGTAATAATTTACCAAAATTTAAATTAAGGGTGGTATTTGAATGAAAAAGAAAACTTTCTGGATTCCTGTAATTTTATTTATCGTTACAACTTTTACATTATACTTATGTGGTTATTTGTTTAACATCGAATATTTAAAATGGTTCAATTTTGAGGTAACCTCAAATGGCGGATTTACCTTTGATGGTTCATTGAATCCAATTATCTTTGGTTTTGTTATCGGATTCGTTGCGGAAAGGATATATGAAAGTAGGAATAAAAACCGCACAGCTTAAACTCACATTTTAGTTAAGTTTACTGTGTGTGGTTTATTTTAATTTAGTGACTTATAAATTAAAATGTTTTTTAAACTAAAATAGATTTTCTCATTAGATAATTTAAAAAAACTCTTATTCAACTAGCGTATGCTTTAGTTGAAGATCACGAGTTGCTTGCAGCTCGTTTTTTTATTGATGTAAAGTTCAATAAGAAATATTGTTAAGCTTGGATAAAATACATTAAAATTAGGTGGATAAATATGGCTATTATTTTTCCTGCTGTATGGCTTGGTATAACTTTACCTATCCTTTTATCTCTAGTTTTCGGATTACTCGAACCTATTGTTACGGGTGATAGTACTGGAATAAGTATGATAATCATTGCATTACTAATTACAGTATTGGACGGTTATATAGGAATAAAAATATTTAACAAATTTCAACTTTGGTACGAAAATCGAAAAAGATAGTGGAAGAAAATCTAATTCAATTACCATGGAAGTTTATATCGTACTCCCATGGTAGTTATATAAGTGGCTCTTTTTCTGTAACTATTGCATGATACCTTATGAGCAACACAGCACAGCATCACTTGCAGCATCCTCAGGAATGTAGACTTTATTATTTTTAACTTTATAAGGAATATTATTTTCTTTAAGCTTCTTCACGTTGACACTTTTTATTGTGTCACCCCATCTAACATATTTACCTTTGTACGCATTTTGACAAGCAGACACTAATAAAAGATTGGTAACATATAATAATAAAATTAGAATTTTTTTCAAAGCTCTATCCCCTTTGTTAATAATTCATAGTTGCATTCAGATATTTTAAAATGTAGCAAGCAGTCAACGAATCTTCTTGCTTAAATTTTACCATAATTATCCATCTTACTGTTATGTTATTCTTAGAACCTTTAAACAAAAAAATAGGAGCCGATGATCGACTCCCAGTAGTTATTCAACTAAAGCATTATATAGTTTAATAAGAAATTACATATTTATGGTAAAATATACCAAAGGGGTGATGGAGAATTAAGAAAAAGAATTATACAGTTTTCTTTTTGCTATTGTTTACTGCATCTATTTCTGGAGGTATGGCACTTAAAGATTATTTTGATTATTCAGTGATTATTGGTGTTGGAATAGCTATGATATTTCTTTTTGCTTCTGTTTATTCTCTCGAGAAAAAGAATAGGGATAATAACTTACATAACTAAATAGTTTATACAACTAACGCAAGCGCAGTTGACAAATGCTTTTAGCCGATTCGGTCTTTTAACTGTAAGGAGGAATTGTTCATGAAGGAAAAGTTAGATAGTATCTTTTTAAATAGTGCAAACTCACAGGTAGAATTATATAGTTCTATTGCTAGTATCATCCTCGGAGTAATTATTTTCTTTGTAGCACTTCACTATAAGAAAAAGCAAAAGAACTGGTGGGTAATCGTTTCATTGATTGGGATGGTTGCGATTATTATCAATGGTGTAAAACTAATTAATTAAAGAAGTTCGGAAAGAGGAACTCAAATTAAGCGTCAGACTATGCCCATGGTTTGGCTTAGTTAAGAAAAGGACTATTATCTTTAATATAGAATTAATAATATTAGTTAAAACATTTGTAAAATATTGGTATTACAGTAAAAAGGTCAGAGAGGATAAAATGATAAAATTTTTAGTAATTAGCTTAATCTTTGTTCCTGTTGTTATCATAGTCACAAATTCGAATTTGCAAAATATTAGTGTTTGGATACTTTGCTTGCTATTTGCACAAAGTGCTGTCTATTCCATTTGGGACTATGTCGTAAAAAGAAAAACGAATAAGAAACTATTAAACTAAAGCATTGTTTAGTTCAATATGACAAGTACCTCAAGGACATAATTATTTTAAAAGGTTTGAAGATAAAACGAGGTGTATATTTGTGAAATTAAATCAAGAATCTCAATACATTAGGTCTGTAAATCTTAAAAATGAGCAAATATATTCATATGATCAATTCCCGCTTAATCTCCCAGTCATTCGGAATTTTCAAGAAATAACGTTTCATCCGAGTGTTACTTATATTATTGGAGAAAATGGAATGGGTAAGTCAACATTACTTGAGGGGATTGCTATAGCTTTAGGATTTAATCCAGAAGGTGGTACGTTAAACTTTAATTTTTCTAGTTATGACTCCCACTCAAATTTGGATGAATATCTCAAAATAGTAAAAGGAGTAAACAGGGCAAAGGATTCTTTTTTCTTTAGAGCAGAAACTTTTTATAATATAGCAACCAATATAGAGGAATTAGATAAGCAACCATTCTCTGGTCCTAAGATAATTGATTCTTATGGAGGAAAATCATTACATGAACAATCTCATGGTGAATCTTTTTTCTCTGCATTTATGGAGCGTTTTCAAGGTAATGGTTTATATATATTAGATGAGCCTGAAGCAGCCTTGTCTCCATTAAGACAAATGTCGATGTTAGCTAGAATTAACGAACTTGTTAATCAAGGTTCTCAGTTTATTATCTCTACCCATTCTCCTGTTATTATGGCTTACCCGAATGCTAAAATTATTCAGCTTACAGAAAAAGGAATGAGTGAATCGAAATTAGAAGACACGAATCATTATTCAATTATGAAACAGTTTTTTGAAGATAGGGATCGATTATTGCACCATCTTTTCGAGTAAAGTAGTAATTACTGCTAAATTCTTAATAAACTAATTCAACTAAAACAAGTATTAGTTGAACAACATGATCGGCACTACGTTTCGTGTCGAAAAATTCAGGTAATTTTTATTTCTTGGGATGATTTCATCGATAGTTTACTTTTTACGACGATTTCGAATGTCACATTTAACAGCTATAAACAAGGTATGCATTAGACTGCTAGATACATAAATGATCGCCCACTAAAAAAAATTCACTGGTAACCCTTCGTCCTTTTTGTAGTTTCATAGGTTCGCTTGTTATAAGGAATCTAAGCCTAACCAGCTCTAATGCTTCAACAAATAGTGGGTGAACTGTTTAGTTGTGGTGGCCAAAGCCTCACGCATGCAACGTTCTACCCCGGCTATCATTATAAAAAAACATATAATACGAACACATTCATTAGTTAGAGAATAAAAGGTTGATACAGCCTTTTTATTTTGCCCTGAGGCAGTAAGGATATAAAGAAGGAATATACAATTAGAGTAAAGAACTTTAAGTTGTATGTAAAAAATAGCAATTTATATTAAAGGAGGAACTCTATTGAAACATCTTCTTTTAGGGAAACAGAACCGGATTGGCTTAGTGGGTATTGGAAAATTGGGTAATGCGTTGATGAAACATTGGTGTGATCAACAAATACCAATTGGAGTTTATCACCCTAATCAGTCAAAAGCTGAGCACTTCATTGCTCGTTATTCAAATGGATATCTAATTAAGAAAGAAGAAATTAATGAATTAAGTGTTTGTATTTTGGCTCTGCCTTCAGATTCTGTGGTTCCATTTATTTCAAAACTCGTTTCTCCACAATTCCCCCTTGAGAATACTTACTTAATCAATATGGCAACCGCTTTGAATACAAATGAGCTTTGTAGCAAATTTCCTGACTTATCTATTGCTGGTATGAAATATATGGGTCATTCCAACGACTTATATGAACATGGGGATGGATTATTTATTACAGAACATTCCTTACCTGATGGGATTTTAGCGTTATTTCGAGTTCTTGGAGAGGTGAAAAGAGACAGTGAAGAAATAGTAATGACAGTTAACAAGACTGCTACCTATCAAGCAGTCAAAGCAGCCATCGAGCTCGAAGAAGAGTTTGCAAAGAAAAACCTCCCAGTTGAATATAAAAACAGAGCCCTAACATCACTTTTTCCAGAAGTAGTACGTTCATACAGTAAGGGGAACCTTGGACATTTTGCAATCGAAATCGTAAATGAAATAAAACATAGAAAATAATGCTATTGTGGTAGTACTGTTCGCTAAGTAACTGACTTTTTAAGGTCGGTTTAAAGGAGGAAACAACAATGAGTAAAGTATTAATTGTAATGGATATACAAAATGATTACTTCCCTGGAGGAAAATTTCCATTATGGAATACAGATGCAACATTAACGAATATTGAAAATGCAATTCAAAGAGCAAATGACAAAGATATTCCTGTTGTACTTATTCAACATATTGCAGATAGCAGTTCTCCATTTTTAAACGAGGGAACAGAAGGTGCTGATATACACCCAACAATTAAAAAAGTTGCACCGAATGCTAAAATTATTAAAAAGGCATTTGCAGATGGATTCTATCAAACTAAGTTAGAAAGTATTTTAACTGAATTAGGTGCAACAGAATTATTAATTTGTGGTATGATGACACAAAATTGTGTTACCCATACAGCAATATCAAAAACAGCTGAGAAATACGATGTGAAGATTCTGTCAGATTGCTGCACAACAGTTAATGAAATGATTCACTTAATCGCATTACGTGCTGTTTCAACACGTGTATGTATCGTTCCATCAACGGAAGAATTCTAATTGTAAAGTAAGGATCCTTCAGAAATGATTTCTTCTATTTCTATCCAATTTTTGTATTATAAATGACCTACAACATTGCAGAATTTTTTTATAACTAATACATACAATAATTGAACCACCTAAAAGCTGCTTCGGTAGCTTTTTCTTATTCAAGAGATATTAGTTCATTAAAGAATATTAAAATATGTATATTAATCTTTAACGATAATGGTACGGGTAAAAAGGTGGTTCACAAATACAACTTCCTTTAACAGTAGAACAATTTAAAAGTATTGAAGTTAGTAAAAACAAATAAAATAAGGAGGATAATTTTAATATGACAAGAGATGAGGCAAAACGAATCCTTTCAGAAGAAGGATTAAAATATTATAACTGGTTTTATCAAAAAGATATCGGTCCAAATGTGGTTCTAATTTATAAAGAGGATACTAAGTGGGTTGTTTGTGCAACTGATGAGAGAGCGAGTATTGTAGAAACATCAATTGCCCATTATGGTAATGAAGAAGAGGCATTAGATGATTTTATTAAACGAGTAAGACTGGAAAAGATATTAAAGCCATGAATATAAAGTAGAAAACTAACGCAATGAGCTTCTATCTCCTGATTTAAAGGAACATCAAAAGAATTATCTGAAAGTCTATTAAAAAAAGGCAAATCTAATTAAAAAAACATTAAATTCACATGGTTTGCAATAATTGAAGGAATTTGTCTAGAGGAAACTACCAAATTAAGTTGAATTTATTTATAAAAGACTGAAAGGTGGTAGTAAAATGACTTTACTAAAAGCAAAAAAAAGCGAAACCTTAATGGATCTTTTGGTAGTTAATGGTCTAATGCGTGACCAAATAAAAAAACTAACTGAACATGACTCTGCGCTGATGGATAAGGAACTTTTATTAATCGTACAAAAGCTGGTTTATTTGGATAGCAAAATGGCAGATATGTTAAGCGCTTTGTCAAAAGAAAAAACAGAATGACTACTCCTATCGGCAATAAAAAAAGGACCTTCTAAGAAGATCCTTTTTTGCTGTTTATTCAACTAACGCACCCTATATAACAAATTAGGTTTTTTCATTAATAGAAAAGACTTATAAGTATTTATCACTAATCACTTTCATATGGTGTAACTCGTGCCCGGCAATGCCATATGCAATGGTACCTAACGAAACTGGACTGTTCATTACAGTTCCATTACGATCCCACGCTGCGTCATCGATTGTTGAAATAAGGCTTAACGTGTTGGAGCGTACCGTGTCTAAACCAGCTAGTAGCTGCTCCCAGGATAATTTGTTGAAGTTTGCCGCAGAAACGTATTGATCCTGATCCATTGCTGGGAGTGGTGCACTTTCATTTCGTGCAATGGCAAGCATTCGATACGACATCACACGTTCCGAGTCGGTCATATGCCCAATCACTTCTTTTAAGGTCCATTTCCCTGGTGCGTACGCCTTCCTTGCTGAGTCCTCTGATACGCTGCTTAAGAGGGTAATGGTCTTAGTTCGTTGCTTACTAAGTATTTCTATAATATCTCCATCTGGCACAAGACTAACATACCTATCATGCTCTGGATTTTCAATAAATAATGGTCGTGGACGCACAAGAATCCTCCTCATCGGAATAGTTAATTATGGTTCTAGGCAAATATTCGACTGTCAGGAAGATATTTCCTTTATTTTTGATATTTAATTTTATTACGGCAAAATAATTGCAAATTAAACAACTTTTTCGATACATATATTTTGAATTTTTTATGCAACTAAAGCTTGCATTATTTGTATAACTTGAGTCGTTAAATGTGACTCTTTTTTTATTCAACATAATGGCAGATTATTTGAACAAGGTGATTTATAATTTTTATCGAACTAATTAACTAATTAATAAAAATATACAACGAGAGGAAGTTAGTTTATGGGGTTTATTTTATCGTTAATACAATTCATTTTTGTGCCTTTTTGTCTTGCTGCAATTACTTATTTTTTATCTGAAATTTTAAAAGAGTTAAGAAGTAGATAAAAATACATATTCAACTAAACCAGCTAATAG
>NZ_NUGT01000079.1 GCF_002574545.1 Bacillus sp. AFS055030 | reverse complement strand
TTTTTATTGTATTCTTTAAATAAAAATAAAGTACAACTAGTTTTGATCCTACAAATAAAACTCAAATACTTTCGCTATTTTTTCTTTTATTTTTTCTTTAAATGGTAAATTTTTAATATAAGTAGGTGTAATTTCAATAGAATAGTTAAGTGCATCCTCTAATTTTGGTTCTACTTGTTTGATAAATTGTTGATCATATATATAACAATTTAATTCATCCGTTAAATGAAATGACCTAGAATCAAAATTTGTTGTGCCAATCATTAGTACTTGATTATCAATTTTAATTACTTTACCGTGGAAAATACCTTTTTTAAACCCATAAACTTTCATGTTATTTTTCCAAGCTTTCTTTATATATGGCAATGCTGCTTGTTCTACTAAAAGGGCGTCTGACTTATGAGAATAGAGGATCTTTACTTCAATTCCTCTATTAGCTGCATCTACTAATGAATCCCAAATTACTTTATTATTTGGTATAAAGTAAGGGGAATAAATTGTGATAGAGCGTTTTGCTTGTTTAAACAATTTACGATATTCTTGCTCAATCCCTATTTTAGTATAAGAAACAAATTGATGCTGGCTTCTCCCCTTTTTTTTACTGATTTCCATTTGAGTAATTTTTTGGTCTGAATTTTTTCTCCAATCATGTACAAATTGTTTTTCTAAGCCTTCTACACCGCTACCTTCTAATCTAAGTTGAACATCATCCCACGGTATTAATCCTTTTTTTTCATCAATATACTTTTTACCTATATTAAATCCACCAATATAGCCAATTTCTCCATCAATAATCGTCATCCTACGATGATTTCTGTGATTTATTGATGCAAAAAAATAGGATAATTGCGGTTTATTAAAATAGGTAAAATGTACTCCATGATCAATTAAAGATTTTCTTTCTTTCCGTTCTAATAAAATTCCACCAAGACGATCAACTGCATAATAAACTGGAATTCCTTCATCACTTTTCTTTTTCAAAATATCTAAAAATTCATGTGAAACACGATCATTAGATACTGAAAAAAAGTAAATATGCACTTCTTTTTTTGCATTTCTAATATCATGAAATAATTGATTATTTAACTTAGCTCCACTCATAAAAACCGACAAATCACTATATCCCATCGGATATGTTATAGGCTTTTTGGCAAAAATATTCTCTTTTTGAGCTTTCTCCATTTCAATCTCATTTAAAGCAAATAATATGACCAAGAGTGAAAATAGAAGTACTAAAGTTTTAAATATGAATTTAAATATTTTTTTCATAGATTCCTCTTACTAGGTTCGGCATAAGAGTATTTTTTGAATAAATTACTTAAATATTCATTGCGGAAATGTTAAATTATGATTTTTGGACGAAAAAAAGGATGTCTAATTAGACATCCTTTAAGAACTCTTATTACTGAGAATTTTATTTCAATCACTACCATTTAAGCCTTTAACAATTTCATCAAAAAATCAGAAGAAGGTAAACCAAATTTATTATCAACAAGATCTTGAATGGTTAAACTATTTATCACATTGAAATACCATACTAATATTTTGCGTGGATCTTCATTTATTAATTCACCATTTTCTTGTCCTTTTATAAAAATTGGTATTAGTAAATCAATTAAATAATCAGGTGAATATTTTGATAATAATTCAGTCACTTTTTCTGGTACTTCAGTATTTTTCCTCGCTTGTTCGATAATCATAAATGCATATTTATGATCTTCGTCTAACATTTTTTCAGTTAATAATTTTAATAGTTGGTAAGGTGTTCCTTGGAAAAACTGCAATGAACTTAGCTCACTTTGAGACTCAATCATTAGGCTTTCAATAATTTGAAAAAACAATTCTGCCTTTGATTGAAAATGGCGAAAAATTAACCCTTCACTAACATTTGCTTCATTTGCAATTACACTTGTTTTCGTATTTTTATAACCATTCAATGCAAAAATTTTCAATGCAGATTGTTTTATTAGCACCTTTCGATCAGTTTGTTGATTATCATCTTTTGGTAACAACTTACTCACTCCAATTTATAAATTCCTACTTAATTATTAATTGCTAAAGGTCTTACTCTATTTACCAATTCTTCTAAAAACTGCTCAGGTCTAGCAAAGCAAGCTAAATGTCCAGCGTTATTTATATAAATAAACTCTTTTAAAGGTGCTTCGATTTCTTGCAAAAATCGTTCTGCATTTTTAGTAGGGGTAATAATATCATTGTCTCCTTGAAAAATAAAGAAAGGAATTGAAAATGCTGTTCCTAACCGCCCATAATCAAAATTCATTAGTTCATTAAACAATTGTTCCCCTGAAAATTTCATCCCTTTAAAAATATCGAATAAATCGTTCATATTATGTTGTGGTGATGAAAGCATTGCAGGTAAAATAAGGTCCATTACCATATTAGGAACATTTTTTATAGATTTTACTAATAGCTGATTTCTTTTGTCATAATCTTTTTGTGTCCATTTTGTTTGATCTGGCCCTATTTCTTTAAATTTCTTTAGTCCCCTCTTATCTCTTGCATCAGACAAAGCATCAATGCCCAATTGATATGCAATATTTTCATAATCCAAACAATTTTGATCGGTCCCTACATACGCAAAATAGAGATTTGGTCTTTCCTTAATCATTAATGTAGCGATAAGACTACCGACAGAACTTCCAACCAAAATAATTTTTTCTTTCTCAAGTTCATTCGAAATAAGATGACTTAATTCAATTCCATCTTCTGCCAACTGTTGTAATGTAATTTTACCACAGCCTTCTTTACCATTTCTTTTAAAAGTTTTTCCTGCACCTCGCTGATCCCATTGAACAATAGTAAAATGCCTTTCCCAAGGACGTATTATAGAACTAAAAATCGAATAAGTTGAGGCAGGACCACCATGAATCAATAAAAGAACAGGGTTTCTTCTATCTTCCCCACGAATCGTTATCCATTGATCAATTCCCCCAATCGATACATACTTTTCTTCATTTATCATATATTCAGTATTAATTTCTAACCTTTTTTCATTTTTCCTTTGAATAAATTTACGAAAAAGGAAATCGGATAAAATATTAGATTTTGTCATTTTGAGTTTTTTCCTTTCTGCTATCTCTTACTAAGTGAGTTACTCACTTATGATAAGTTATGCATCTTAGTCTGTCAATTCTACTTGGAGAACATCAATTTTACATTTAATCCATGCCTACCTTAACATATTTATTTGTTAGCTCAATTATGTTTGATAATTCGCCTTAACTGATATTTTATTCTAAAAAGAACTATAAAGTTGATCAAGTTTTACAGGAAGCATTCGGTTAGTTCAAAAAGAAATTATTTATTAAGAAGTATCTAGTGAAGTATGAGTAAAACCTTTAAAAAAACGAAAACATTTATATTTCCAAATTTTTATTAGCTATTTTTTCTAAAAAATTACACAAAATAGATGTTATTAATTACTAAACATCGGAGTTGATTTTTAGCTGTGAAAAAATTATTTTTTATAGTCAGCCTGTCCCTATCATTTATTTGCTTTGCAGATTTTACTTACGCTTCGTCAAACGAGCCAGTACTAACCCCGATTAGCTTTCAAATAGAAATTCAAGATTGGGAAGCTGTTAACAAAATAATCCCAAAATACTCGTTGTTCACTGTAATCGATGTGGAAACTGGTAAGAGCTTTAATGTACAAAGAAGAGCTGGGAGTAGGCATGCAGATGTTCAGCCACTAACAAGAGAAGATACAAGAATCATGAAGGAGATATACGATGGGAACTGGAGTTGGAGAAGAAGGGCTGTATTAATTTTAGCTGATGAAAACCTAATCCCTGCTTCCATGCACGGAATGCCACATGGAGCTGGTTCACTTCCAAATGGTTTTTGTGGACATTTTTGCATTCATTTTATGGGAAGTACAACACATCGGACAGGTAAAGCAGACTTATCACATCATGTGATGATCCTTAAAGCTGCTGGTAAGCTTGATGAATATATGAATAACTTACCACCTTCCCAACTGTTGAATGTATTTTTCGTTACGATTAAAAACCAAGATAAAGGCTTGGTTAAAAAAATTGCCATAAGTAATCATAAAAATATGAAAAAAAATCTTAAGAAAATAAAAAATATAGAAGCGATTCAGTGGACTTTGCCCAAAACAATGGATTCAGACCCATCTGTTTTAGAAACTAAAATCCCAGTAGAGGTTAATCTTTTTATAAAAAATAGAGGGCGGTTAAGGTCCACACTTTCTTTTACTATGGTTAGAACTTCACCTATCTCTCCTTGGAAAGTGAATATCGACCCTTTGTTTTCAAGCATTAACTAAATTAAGACAATTAAAAGGGCTACAAAAGTAGCCCTTTTATGCATTTGTATACCTATTTGTGCTTTTATCAATTACTAAAATCTGTAGATCTACTTATTTAATTGTTTGTTCAGTATATTTTTTAAAATTGTCTAGAATTGCTTGCCATCCTTGTTGTTGAAGCTCAACAGGATTAGTTGTTTCAGGGTCAAATGTTTCAATTACTTCTGTTTCGTTTTCATTTCCACTAAATGTTATCTTAACCTTTCTACCATCACCTAGTGTATATGCTATAACTTCATATTTTTTTACTTCATCATAAATCCCGCCAAAGTCGAAACCAAAACTACCATCTTTTGCTTCCATTCTTGAACGGAATTCCCCACCTACACGTAAGTCATTTTCTGCAATTGGTGTGTGCCAATCATCTGAAGCAAAGTTCCATTTTTTAATATGTTCAGATTCTGTCCAAAATTCCCATACTTTTTCAATTGGTGCGTTAATCGTCGCTTTTACAGTTACCTTATTCGTTGTTTCCATTTTAATACCGCCTCTCTTGAACCCAAAATATATTAAAAGTACATTATACTGTATTGCCAAAATAGATTTAATTTATTTAATAAAATCGATCATTTAATGGGTAAAATATAAAAGATTTATTAGAGAAATGAAAAGAAAGGATGAATTGAAGATGGAGAATTTAAAAAATAAATCCTCAAAAAATAGCAATAATTGTCCAAATTGTAATTCAGACGTTTCCATTAATGACGAGAATTCAAATATTAGTAACGAAATTCAAGAACATTATTTATATGAGTGCCCAAATTGTGGAAAACCTGACCTTTTTTATAATAAAAAGTAAGGATAAAAGATTCTTATGAGTCGTTTTTCTATCATAACTTCATAAAATCGCATTGATTTAATTAAGTAGTTTATTCTAAAAAGCAGGAGAATAAGTTACGCTCCTCCTGCCTTTCATCTACCTTTTATTTTGGTTGCATACGAATTGCACCGTCTAAACGGATGACCTCACCATTTAACATTGGATTTTCAACAATGCTTTTCGCTAAGTGTGCGTATTCAGATGGTTTACCAAGACGTGATGGGAATGGTACCATATTACCTAATGATTCTCTAGCTTTTTCTGGTAATACATCAAACATTGGCGTTTCAAATATTCCAGGAGCAATACTCATGACTCTGATGCCGTATCTTGATAAATCCCTAGCAATTGGTAATGTCATTCCTGCTACTGCACTTTTGGATGCACCGTAAGCTGCTTGCCCCATTTGGCCATCAAACGCTGCTACAGAAGCGGTGTTAATAATAACGCCTCTTTCACCAAATTCATTTGGTTCATTGTTAATCATTTGTTCGGCTGCTAAACGAATAACGTTAAACGTACCAACTAAGTTTACATTAATGATTTTTTGGAAAGATTCTAATGAATGAATTCCATCTCTTTTAATTACTTTTTCAGCTAAAACGATCCCCGCACAGTTTACCACTGTATTGAATGAACCGAATTTCGTTAAAACATTACGAATTGAATTTTTTACGCTCTCCTCTGAAGATACATCTGTTTTTTCAAAACAAACATTTTCTTCACCTAATTCAGAAATCAAGCTTGCAGCTCTTTCTTCATTTAGATCGAAAATAGCAGCTTTCCCACCATTTTCTACAATCATTCTAACTGTACCTGCACCTAAACCTGATGCTCCACCTGTAACGATTGCTATACTATCACGAATATTCATTTTTTTAAATCCCCCAGTTTGTTGTTGGTTATTAATTTAATCTCTCAATAATTGTCGCATTTGCCATACCATGGCCTTCGCAGATCGCTTGTAATCCAAAACGTCCGCCTGTTTTCTCTAAAGCATTGCATAAAGTGACCATAACTCTTGCACCACTAGCACCAAGTGGGTGACCTAATGCGATCGCTCCACCGAATATATTTAACTTTTCAAATGGTACATTTAATTCTTTTTGCCATGCTAAAGGAACAGTAGCAAATGCTTCATTTATTTCAAACAAATCGATTTGATCGATTGTTAAACCACATTTATGTAGAACTTTTTGAGTTGCTTGAATTGGACCTGTTAACATTAATTGAGGGTCAGATCCTACTACTGTTCTCCCAATAATTCGAAACTTTGGTTTAAAACCTAATTGATGTGCTTTTTCTTTACTCATTAAAAGTAATCCTGCAGCACCATCACTAATTTGACTGGCATTTCCAGCAGTAACTGAACCAGTTTCAGTAAATGCTGGTTTTAAAGTGGATAATTTCTCAATCGAAGAGTTTTCTCTCGGTCCTTCATCTTTCGAAACTTGAACATGTTCACCGTCTTGATTCGTAACAGAAACTGCAACAATTTCGTCTTCAAAATAACCTTGTTTCATTGCTTTTAATGCTTTTTGATGGCTATTATAAGCAAATTCATCTTGTTGGCTTCGACTGATATTCCACTTTTCATTTATGCGTTCTGCTGAAATTCCTTGGTTAAAATCACCATACATATTCGTTAGTTTTTCATTCCATTTTGATCCTTTTAAATTCGAGAACATTGGTACACGTGTCATACTTTCAACACCAGCAGCAATGACAATGTCCATATCCCCACTTAAAATGGCTTGTGATGCAAAATGGACAGATTGTTGACTTGATCCGCATTGTCGGTCAATTGTAACACCAGGCACTTCTATTGGTAGACCTGCTAATAAAGCGGCAACTCTACCAATATCACCAGCCTGTTCACCAATTTGAGTAACACAGCCCATAATCACATCATCTATTTCTTTTGGATCAAATTCATTTCGACTTACTAATTCCTTTAGTACAATTGCAGCTAAGTCATCAGGTCTTGTTTCGCTAAAGCTGCCGCCTCTTTTACCGATAGGTGTTCTTAAAGCATCAACAATAACTACTTCTCTCATAAACTTGATCCTCCAATTTTAAAATCTTAGATTAATTTAATCCCATTTGTTTTGCAATAATTGTCTTCATGATTTCATTTGTACCTGCGTAAATTGACATGATTTGAATATCTCTGAAACGTCTAGCAATCTCGTATTCTTCCATATATCCATATCCACCATGCAATTGAAGACACTCTGAGGCTACTTTTTTACCTAAATCTGTAATCCACCATTTTGCCATCGATACTTGCTTAACAACATTTTCGCCTTCCATATGCTTATAAATTAAATCCTCAATGAAAGTACGGCCAATTTCGATTTCAGTAGCTAATTCTACAAGTTTAAATTGAGTGTTTTGGAAGCCTGCTATTGATTTTCCGAATGCTTTTCTATTTTTCACATACTCAGTAGTCACTTTCAGCATTTCTTCAGCTGAAACTAATGCTTCTAGGGCAACTACTAATCTTTCTTGCTGTAATTTTTCCATTAAGTAATAGAAGCCTTTTCCTTCTTCACCTAATAAATTCTTTACAGGTACTTTAGCATCTTGGAAAATTAATTCAGCCGTATCTTGGCTATGAAGTCCTACTTTATTCAATTTCTTTCCTCTAGAAAACCCAACTGTATCTTTTTCGACAACAAGTAGGCTTATTCCTTTATGAGCAGGTCGAATTGTTGTATCAGTTTTAACTGCAATGATGATTAAGTCTGAATGAATACCATTCGTAATAAACGTTTTCTCACCATTAACGATGTAGTAATCTCCATCTTTAACCGCAGTTGTTTTAATATTTGCTAAATCTGATCCAGCACCTGGTTCAGTCATAGCAACTGCACTAATATATTCACCTGAAATACATTTAGGCAACCATTCCATTTTCTGCTCTTCATTTGCATAAGCAGTCAAATAAGGAACTACAATATCATTGTGTAATGCTACGCCAACTAAACTTGAACCAACTTTCTCAAGCTCCTCTATAATAATGACCGAATAGCCAAAATCTACACCTAATCCACCATATTTTTCGTCAACATAAGGACACAAAAATCCTTCATTACCTAATTTATCCCAGAATTCCCTAGGGATCATTTTATTTTGTTCCCACTCTTCATAAAATGGTACAGCTTCTTTTTGTAAAAACTTTCTAAGAGCCGTGCGGAAGATTTCATGTTCTCTAGTTAAGTATGAATGTTTCATAATAAGCCCCCCAAAATAATTAATCACTTCGATAAAACGCTTACAATACTCAAAATACTAAATTTTTTAAATATTACATTTGTAATAATCATATGATGTTAATTGTAATTTATCAAGGTGTAAAAAAAAAAGAACTGAGCTATTCAGTTCTTTTGAATGAAGCCAAACTTCAAAAAACAAGACAAATTAACCTATTTTGATTGTAATTTTGCCAAAATTAGTTCCTTCACCCATATGTTGTAATGCGCTAATGACATCCAAGAATTCATATGATTGATCTAGTATTGGTTTAATTTTATGTTCTTCAAAAAATGCTAACATTTGTTCAAACTCTCTTGGACTTCCCATCGTTGTCCCTCTAATGTCCATATTTTTAAAGAATACTTTTGGCAAAACAGTTTGAGGAACTGGTCCATTTGTCGCACCAAATGATACGATTCTTCCACCTTGAGCTGTCAAATCAATTAATCGATTAAATGATTCACCACCAACTCCATCAATTGTAAGATTTACAAATCCAAATTCTTTACGAAGTTTTTTATACCAATCTTTTTCTCGGTAATTAAAACCAGCAGTCGCTCCCATTTCAATTGCTTTTTCAATTTTTTCATTGCTACTAGACGTAACTAGTACTTTTGACCCGAACGCTACAGCAATTTGCAATGCATATAATGCTACCCCACTACCGATACCTGGAATTAATACTGTATCATTCTTTTGTAATTGACCACGTGTCATTAACGCTCTATATGCAGTAAGTGCAGCTAATGGAATTGCTGCAGCCTCTTCCCATGACAAATACTCAGGCTTTTTATAAACATTTTCAACTGGTATTTTAATAAATTCAGCAAATGTACCATTAGATGGCATTCCTAGTACAGTGAATTCATCAGAATTGATATCGTCACGGTCGCCCCAGTTTAAACTTGGATTCATGATTACTTCATCACCTACAGAAAAACTTTGTACCTCTTCTCCAATAGCCTCAACCACTCCAGCACCGTCTGATCCCAAAATTGCATCTAATTTCATCCCTGGATACATACCATGAGTTATAAAAAAATCACGTCGGTTTAAGGAAGCTGCTTTTAACTTAATGACTACTTCATTCGGTAAAACAGCACCAATCTCAACATTTTCCAATTTTAATGACTCTGGCCCTTTTGTGTCCCTTAAAATATAAGCTTTCAACACCACCACTCCTATTCATTATTTCTATTTAATATGTAAGTAATTGATCTTTGCTCAAATTTATTTTACCAAAAAAAGTTAATTGGTGTTTACTAAAATGTTTAATTGTATTTTTTGTTTTAGTATGAAGTTGGTTTTGATTTTTATGATAGATAGATTAGAAGCATAAGAAAGTAGGATAGAAAAATAGATTTTGGTATTAGGTTTCGAACTAAACTCTATCAAAATTCCTTAATGAGAGTCGCTTTTCAACCCGCCTCTTACTTATTGAAATAACGGTAACTTAGACTTCTATCTTACTAAAATTAATTTCCACAGGAATAATCTATCTGATTATAAATAGCTAGAATTTAATAGTTAATTAAGACAAATTCCTTACTATTTTTACACTTATTTTTGTCAAAAACTGTTTTACCATCCATAATCACGTCTACTTTTAGTCAACAACAATGTGTTCTCATTTCCTATTAAACTACCATTTTATTATATTTATATATTTTTTATTTAAAAGTTTTACGGAACAAAAAAACTCTCACCACTATGAGAGTCGAAATGAACTTTCTTATTTAGCTAGAAAAAAGATTCCTATTGCACTAGGGCCTGTGTGGACGCCGACTGCTGAACCAACTGAGTTTTCTATTATCTGATCATTACCAATTAGATCCTTTAATTGTTCAATAAATTGTTCTGTATTTTCATCTTTTACTCCATATACAACTCCAACATTTCTACTAAGTTCATCTTTTCGACTCTTTATTAGTTCTAACATTCGATTCAATGCTTTTTTTCGACCTCGTACTTTTTCAAGTGGTTTAAATTTCCCTTCGTTTACTTCCATTATCGGATTTATATTTAGCATACCACCTAAAAATCCAGCAAACTTACCGACACGACCGCCTCGTATTAAATATTGAAGATCTTCTAACGTAAAAATATGTTGGATTTTATTAATATTTTGATTTAATCGTATCATTAAATTTTCAAATGGTTCATTATTATTTACACCTTCTATTAGCTCCATAACTAATACACCAATTCCAAGTGATACTGATCTAGTATCAATGATATGAATAGAGGCATTTGGATTGTTTTCTAAAATATCTAGTTTTACTAATTGTGCAAAATTATACGTACCAGATAAGTCACCAGAACAAGTAAGATAGACACAATTTTGTTCTGCACTACACGAGACTAAAGTTTGATAAATTGCATCGTAAGAAGGTAAAGAAGAAGTAAAGTTTTCTCCATTTTTCATTCTTTGCATTAACTCATTTGATTGTAAGTTAACCCCATCTAGATACTCTTTTTCTAATTGGTCATAGACTCTTAATGGAATGACAGAAATATCGTTTTTTTTCAATAGTTCTAACGGAAGATCAGAAGAGCTATCTACAATTATTTTTAGGTTCAATTTTATCACCTCTCTCTAGTTTAACAATGTATTTTTAATCTTATTAAATAATAATCAAAATATTCAAATATTTTATTCATTTAAGTTAATTTAATCGACAAATATAAAATGGAGCACCTATAACTATTTATGCTAATCGTCATGCTTGCAACAAAAAAGAAGTATCTCATAAGTAAAGCTCACTTATAAGATACTTCTTTTTTTTAGTTATGCGTGTAATTTTTCATATTTTTCAATTTCATTTTCATATTTCATCGTAATCGCAATATCATCTAAACCATTCATTAGTTTTTCTTTCCAAACAGGATCGATTGAGAATTCAAAGTCCCCAAATATGGTTTTTACGACTTGTTTTTCCAAATCTACTTCAATTTCTTGATTCCCACTTAATGTAGATAATTTTGTGCGAATCTCATCATTTAATACAATTGGAAGCATGCCATTTTTTATACAGTTATTATAGAAAATATCTGCGAAGCTGCCAGCAATTATAATTGTAAATCCATAATCATTTAACGCCCAAGGTGCGTGTTCTCTAGATGAACCACAACCAAAATTATTTCCACTTACTAGGATTGAAGCATTTTTTCGATCTTCATTATTTAATGAAAAAGATTGATTAGGTGAGCGATCATCATGATATCGCCATTCATCGAATAAAAATTCTCCAAAGCCAGTTCGTTCGATTCGTTTTAAATATTGTTTTGGAATAATTTGGTCTGTGTCGATATTATCTAACATAATTGATACGGTTGTGCCTTTATGCGTACGTAACGGTTTCATTTGCTTGCTCCTTTCGAATATCAATAAAATGACCATGTACTGCAGCAGCCGCTGCCATTACTGGACTTACTAAATGTGTTCTTGCTCCTTTTCCTTGTCTTCCTTCAAAGTTTCGGTTTGAAGTAGATGCACAATGTTCTCCAGCTGGTACTTGGTCTGGATTCATTGCCAGACACATCGAACAACCAGCTTCCCTCCATTCAAATCCTGCTTCGATAAAGACTTTATGTAGTCCTTTTGCCATCGCTGCATTTCGAACCTTTTTTGACCCAGGAACAACTAATGCACGTACATCCGATTTAACTTTCTTTCCTTTAAGATAATTTGCCGCTTCCTCTAAATCTGACAATCTAGAATTAGTACAAGAACCGATGAAAACATGCTGAACTGGAATCTCTTTAGGTGTGATTTCCGGCTTTAGTCCCATATATTCATAAGCTCGTTCGTAGTTCTCATCCTTGGCTTTTGGAAGGGCTTCATCAATTCTTACGCCCATTCCAGGATTTGTTCCCCAAGTTACATAAGGTGCAAGGGTTGCTACATCCACTTCGATTGTTTTATCAAATGTCGCTCCCTCTTCTGTATATAATTTCTTCCATTCTACTAATTTTTCATCATATGAGTTAACTGTATATTTCCGACCTTTTAAATACTCGAACGTTTTTTGATCAGGAGCAACTAATCCAGCTTTTGCTCCTCCCTCAATTGCCATATTACATAAAGTCATACGCTCTTCCATTGACATATTTGTAATTGCTTCACCATAAAACTCAATGACATATCCAGTTCCCATTGAAACACCATAAGTTGCTAGTAAATGAAGAATGATATCTTTAGCATATACACCTTTTGGAAGTTTACCATCAAGTTTCACACCCATTGATTTCGGCTTAACTTGCCATAAAGTTTGAGTTGCTAAAACATGTTCAACTTCACTTGTTCCAATTCCAAATGCTAAAGCACCAAATGCACCGTGAGTAGATGTATGACTATCTCCACAAACAATTGTTTTTCCCGGCTGAGTTAACCCTAGTTCTGGTCCAATTACGTGGACAATGCCTTGGTCCTCATCTGTAATATCTGCTAAAGGAATATTGAACTCCTGACAATTATTTCTTAACGTATCCATTTGTTGTTTAGCAATTAAATCCGTAATCACTAATTGATTTTTTGTTGGTACATTATGATCCATTGTCGCAAAAGTTAATTCTGGTCTTCTTACTTTACGATTAGATAATCTCAATCCTTCGAAAGCTTGCGGAGAAGTTACCTCATGGACTAAGTGTAGATCGATATACAAAAGTTGTGGTTTACCTTCTTCACCAGTTACAACATGATTTTGCCAAAGTTTATCAAACAATGTTTGCTTCATCGAACCGTACCTCCTACTGTTTGAAATTGTAATTCTTTTACAACTTGTTCTGTAAATTCACTCGTTGAATTTTTTCCACCTAGGTCACCAGTTAAATAGCCATTATTTATTGCATTTACAATCGCGTTTTCAATCGAGTTTGCTTCATCAACTAAGTTAAAATCTCGAAGCATCATCGCCACTGATCTTAATATTGCAATTGGATTTGCCTTATTTTGTCCAGCGATATCTGGTGCTGAACCGTGAATTGGTTCATATAATGATGGGCCTTTGCCAGATCTACTTGCAGAAGGGAGCATTCCTAAAGAACCAGTAATCATCGAAGCTTCATCGCTTAAAATATCCCCAAATAAATTTTCAGTAACGATTACATCAAATCTTCTAGGGTTTCGAATTAACTCCATCGCAGCTGCATCAACAAGAATATGTTCAACTTCTACTTCTGGATAATTTGAACTTAATTCATTTACTATTTTTCGCCAAAGTTTACTAGATTCTAATACATTTGCTTTATCAACTGATGTAAGTTTACCTTTTCTAGTTTTTGCTAACTCAAATCCATACTTTACAATGCGTTCTATTTCTTCTCTAGTATAGGAAAGAGTATCCGTTGCTTCATTTTCATTATGGAAACGAGGTTCGGAAAAATAGATTCCTCCTGTTAATTCTCGAACGACGACAAAGCTTACATTTCTTACTTGCTCAGATTTTAAAGGTGAATGATTGACAAGTTCATCGTAAACATCGACTGGTCGGATATTTGCGTATAAATTAAGTGATTTTCTTAATCTTAATAAGCCACTTTCTGGTCGTTCAACACCTTGATCCCATTTTGGTCCACCTACTGCTGCCAATAATACGGCATCTGAATTTAAACAATTATCTAATGTTTCTTTCGGTAATGAAGTGCCTGTTTCATCGATCGCGTGACCTCCGAATAAATTTGTTGAAAAAGTAAAATCATGTTGATAAGATTGTGCAATCTGTTCTAAAACCTGTACAGCTGAACTCATAATTTCTGGTCCGATTCCGTCTCCTGGAAGACATGCGATCTTTAATTTCATTTTAGAACCTCCTTTTTGCTCCATTTACTAATAATGTTTAATAAATCTGCATCTGTAATTTCTTTCTTAGAATCAGTCAAAGTTTTAAATTGAATAAACGCTTCGTTAATAATTTCAGTTGAAAAGTTGAATCCAAGTTCTTTTAATTTGTCAGTAAAAGCATGTCGCCCTGAATGTTTCCCTAATACTAATGAATTTGTAGAAAGCCCAATTAATGATGGGGGTATAATTTCATATGTTGTTGGCTCTTTTAGTACACCATCTTGATGAATACCTGATTCATGAGCAAATGCATTTGTACCAACAATTGCTTTATTCTTCTGGACAACCATACCTGTAAGACGACTAACAAGTTCACTTGTCTTAGTAATTTCTTGTAATCGTAAATTAGTATTTTTCCGGTAAACATCTTCCCTAATATGTAGTGCAACAGCTATTTCTTCTAGGGCTGCATTTCCTGCTCTTTCCCCAATTCCATTTACAGTACATTCAACTTGAGTTGCTCCAGCCTGTATAGCAGCTAAAGAATTCGCTACTGCCATCCCTAGGTCATCATGACAGTGACAAGAAAAAATGGCTTTATGATAAGACGGTACATTTTCTTGTAAATATTTAAATAGATCGAAATATTCTGAAGGACTTGTGTAACCAACAGTATCTGGAATATTAATCACATCCGCACCAGCTTTAATGGCGGTCTCTGCGAATTCGGCAAGGAATGCTCGATCCGTACGACATGCATCCTCAGCTGATATTTGGACTTTTGGAAAAAAGGATTTTGCAAGCTGGACACAATGTTTAGCAGTTTCTAAAACTTCTAATCTAGTCATGTTTAATTTATATTTCATATGAATGTCACTTGTAGCTAGAAATATATGAAGTCTCGGTTCAGCAGCATTTTTTAATGCATCCCATGCTGTTTTAATATCTGAATCTTTTGCTCTAGAAAGGCTAGAGACGGAGACAGAACGAATCTGTCTCGCAATCTCTTGAACTCCTAAAAAGTCACCTTCTGAGGAAGCAGCAAAACCAGCCTCAATGATATCAACACCTAAAGCTTCTAGTTGTTTTGCAATTTCGAGCTTTTCTAATCGATTTAAATTAACCCCAGGAGATTGTTCGCCATCACGTAATGTTGTATCAAGAAACTGAATTTTACTCATTTTTTACTTCACCTCGACCTTTTCTTTTCTTTGGATAAATGGCATCATTGCACGTAGTTTTTCTCCTACCTCTTCTAGCTGATGTTGTTTTTCACTTTCATTAATTTCATTAAATACTGGACGACCATTTTTATTTTCGTTGATCCAGCCTTTAGCAAACGTTCCATCTTGAATTTCTGCTAAAATATCTTTCATCGCTAATTTTGATTCATTTGCAACTACTCTAGGACCGGATACGAAATCACCCCATTGAGCTGTATCAGAAATTGAGTATCTCATATAGCTCATACCGCCTTCGTACATTAAATCAACAATTAGCTTCAACTCATGTAAACACTCAAAGTATGCTACTTCTGGCTGATAACCTGCTTCTACTAATGTTTCAAATCCTGATTTTACTAAAGAAGTTACACCACCACATAATACCGCTTGTTCTCCGAATAGATCTGTTTCAGTTTCCTCTTTAAATGATGTTTCAAGAACACCCGCTCTAGTAGCACCAATTCCATCAGCGTAAGAAAGTGCTACATTTTTTGCTTCACCTGTTACATCTTGATAAACAGCAAATAATGCTGGAACCGCTGCACCATCGACAAAAGTACGTCGAACAAGATGTCCTGGACCTTTTGGAGCTACTAAAAATACATCAACATTAGCAGGAGGAACAATTTGGTTAAAATGAACATTAAATCCGTGTGCAAACGCAAGCGCATTACCACTTTCTAGATACGGTTCAATTTCATTTTTATATACAGTTGGTTGATGCTCATCTGGTAATAAAATCATTACGACATCTGCTGCTTTAGAAGCCTCTGCAACCGTCGTTACTTGTAGTCCGTCTTTTGCTGCAGCATCCCATGATTTACCAGGACGACAACCAACAACTACTTTATGACCATTATCATGTAAATTTAATGCATGTGCGTGACCTTGTGATCCATAACCAATTACTGCAATCGTTTTCCCTACTAATACATTTTCCTTCACATCTGTACCATAATATACTTTAGCCATTTTTAAATTCCTCCAATTTTTTTAGTTTTATATTTTTATTTAATAAGAGAGTAGCTTTTGAGCATGCTCCTTATGTTTAGTGGATCTAGTAAATGCGGTTACACCTGTTCGAGCTATTTCTTTTAGTTCGAAAGGTCTTAATAATTCAATCAAAGCCTCTACCTTATCAGAAGTACCAGTTACTTGAACGACAATCTGATCACGGCTTACATCAATAACCGAGGCTCTAAATGGTTCAATTAGACTATAAATTTCATTTCTTGTCGTTGCATTTGTACTTACCTTTATTAAGGCTAGTTCTCTAGCAATAACTGACTCTTCTGTTATATCTGCTACTTTTATCACATCAATTTGCTTATGAAGTTGTTTAATTAATTGTTCAACCTGTTGTAAATCCTCTACATGTACGACAAACGTAATTCTTGAAATATGATTTTGTTCAGTATGTCCTACAGAAATACTTTCGATATTAAAACGTCTTCTTGAAATCACTCCTGTAATTCGGTTAAGTACGCCACTGTTATTTAGTACAGTTGATGTAATGACTCGCTTCATTATTTCACCCCTTCCATTTGATGTATTCCTTTACCAGGAGGAACCATTGGCGTAACGATTTCAGCTTGATGAACTCGACAATCAATTAAAACTGGTCCGTCAAATTCAATTGCTTCTCTTAATTGACTTTCAACTAAATTTGGATCGGATATTGTAATCCCTTTAATACCGTAAGCTTCAGCAAGTTTCGTGAAACTAGGCTGGCAGTCTAATAGAGAACTAGAGAAGCGGTCATTATAAAATGCGGATTGCCACTGTCTTACCATTCCTAATGCTGCGTTATTTAAAATTAAAATTTTAACTTGTAAATTATGTTCTTTGATCATGCTCAATTCCTGCAATGTCATTTGGAATCCGGCATCACCTACGATGGCGACAACTAATTCATCAGGCTTTGCAAATTGTGCACCAATAGCAGCAGGTAATCCAAATCCCATCGTTCCAAGTCCACCTGATGTAATCCATTTATGTGGCTCGTCAAAAGGATAATACTGTGCCGCCCACATTTGATGTTGACCTACATCTGTGGAAATCGTCGCTTTCCCTTTTGTAATCGAATGGAGTATAGTTAAGACAGTTTGTGGTTTAATGACTTCTCTACTCGGTTCATACTGCAGTGGAAACGACTCTTTACGACTTTTAAGTAGTTCTAACCATTCACTATGATTTTGTTTATCTACTTTTTGTTTTAATAGAACTTTTAGAACTTCTTTAGCACATCCAACGATTGGAATATTTGTCGGAATAACTTTGTTAATTTCGGCAGGATCTATATCGATATGTGCTACAATCGCATTTTTAGCAAAGTGTGCTAAATTACCCGTCAGCCTATCATCAAATCTTGCTCCAATGTTAATTAGTAAATCACTTTCATACATTGCCATATTTGCTGTATAAGTTCCGTGCATACCACCCATTCCAAGGAATAATTCCTCATTTGCTGGAAAACCACCTAGTCCTAATAGCGTATTGACAACTGGGATATTGTACTTTTTGATAAATTCGGTAAACTCATCAGCTGCTTTTGCATGTAATATACCTGCGCCAGCTAGAACGACTGGTTTTTTAGCTTTTTCAATCGCTTCTATTAATTTTGTTATTTGAATATAATTTGGTTCATAAGTCGGTTGATAACCTGGTAATTGAACTTCTACTTCGTCTTTTTTCACTCCTTTTTCAACCATCATATTTTTTGGTAGATCAATAACGACTGGACCTGGGCGGCCTGTTGAAGCAATATGGAATGCTTCTTTTACGATTTGTGGGACATCTTCAACATTACGCACTTGGTAGTTATGTTTTGTTACTGGCATTGTAATTCCAATCACATCTGCTTCTTGAAAGGCATCCGTTCCGATTACATTTGTAGCAACCTGACCAGTGAAAACAACTAGTGGTAATGAATCCATCATTGCATCTGCTAAACCAGTGACTACATTTGTTGCACCTGGTCCACTTGTTGCAATGACAACTCCTGGACGACCAGTCACTCGTGCATATCCTTCTGCAGCGTGGATCGCCCCTTGTTCATGTCTTGCAAGTATGTGAGGGATATCAGCATCATAAAGTGCATCATATAATGGTAATACTGCCCCTCCAGGGTAACCAAAAATCATTTCAACATTTTCATTTTTCAAAGCATCAATTAGTAAATTTGCACCTGACAATTCTTTTGACAGAGTTCTCATCGAATGATGACTCATTTCTACTTTTCCCTCCATTTTCGGATAAGATTTACCCATTTATTCGCAATAAAAAAAGCCATAACTCCACACTTCAGCAGATGCTGAAGGGGCGAAAGACTTTTCGCGGTACCACCCTTCTTCTTAGGTTAATAACCTAACTTTGGGATTTTGGCTAACCAAAATCTGGTTATAA
This sequence comes from Bacillus sp. AFS055030, assembly GCF_002574545.1. GTDB lineage: Bacteria > Bacillota > Bacilli > Bacillales > Bacillaceae_G > Gottfriedia. The sequence continues at coordinate 155,552 of NZ_NUGT01000079.1, read as the reverse complement.
CGTGACCAACGTTCAAGCCTACATTACAAATTAATTCAGCTTGACACTCAAGAGTGAGTTTCATTAATCAAGGTCATCGGTTCACACCAGCCACCGACTCTCTGAAGATCCTTTTCATAACTACTTTTCTCTTTCAATGCTTTTTCATATTTTTAATATTCCGCCTGTATTAGCAGATGTTACTAACTTGGCATATCTTGCTAAATAACCCGTTTTAACTTTTGGTTCATGTAATATATTTGTATTTTTACGAGATTCTAATGTTTCGTTTGATACTGATAATGTGATACTTCTTGATAAAAGATCGATGATGATTTCATCGCCGTCTTCAATATATGCAATTGGTCCACCTTCAGCCGCTTCTGGAGAAATATGTCCGATAGCAATTCCTCTTGTAGCACCCGAAAAACGACCATCTGTAATTAACGCAACTTTTGTTCCTAAACCTCTTCCGACAATTGAAGAAGTTGGTGCTAGCATTTCAGGCATTCCAGGCCCACCTTTTGGACCCTCATATCGAATGACAACGACATGCCCTTCTTTAACGAGACCTTTGTCTATTGCTTCAACCGCTTCATCATGTGAGTCAAAACAAATTGCTTCACCAATAAATGTTTGGATTGAAGGATCAACAGCACCTACTTTAATAACTGCTCCGTCTGGGGCTAAATTCCCATGTAAGATTGATAATCCGCCTGTATGTGAATAAGGATTTTCTTTTTTACGAATCACTTCACTATTGGAGATTGTAGCTTCTTGCACATTCTCGAATAAAGTTTTTCCCGTAATTGTAATGCGGTCACTATTAATGGCTCCAGGAATAGTAGTTAGCTCTTTAATTATTGCTGGTACACCACCTGCTAAATGAACATCATGCATTGAATAGTGTGAGGCGGGACTAATTTTAGATAAATAAGGTACTCTTCTAGCTACATCATTTATATCTTTTAAGTCGTAATCAACTCCTGCTTCATTTGCGATAGCCATTAAGTGTAAAACAGTATTTGTAGATCCACCCATTGCCATATCTAGTGCAAATGCATCATCAATTGCCTCTTTTGTAATAATGTCCCTTGGCTTTATTTCATTTTCAATACAATCCATTAGATGAATTGCTGCATCACGGATTAATTGATGTCTCTCTTTACTAGTTGCAAGTATAGTCCCGTTATACGGTAGTGCTACACCAAGCATTTCCATAATACAATTCATTGAATTTGCTGTGAACATCCCAGAACATGATCCACATGTAGGACATGCTGACTTTTCAATATCGAGTAATTCTTCTACACTCATTTTTCCTGATTTAAAAGCACCTACACCTTCAAATACTGAAACAAGAGATAGAGCCTTTCCATCTTTAGATAGACCTCCTGCCATTGGCCCACCTGATACAAAAACTGCTGGTACATTTGTACGAACAGCTGCCATTAGCATTCCAGGTGTGATTTTATCGCAGTTTGGCATATAAAATACGCCATCAAACCAATGTGCATTAATAACAGTTTCGGCTGCATCGGCAATGATTTCCCTACTTGGTAAAGAGTACCTCATTCCGATATGTCCCATTGCAATTCCATCATCGACACCAATCGTATTAAACTCAAATGGAACTCCACCAGCATCTCGAATTGCTTGTTTTACAACATCAGCCATTTCCCTTAAATGAATATGACCTGGAACAATATCAATATATGAATTACAAATCGCTATAAATGGTTTATTAAAATCTTCCTCTTTAACACCTGCCGCTAATAATAAGCTCCGATGTGGCGCTCGGTCGATTCCTTTTTTGATCATGTCACTTCGCACAATTTATCACCCTTGTTTTACGTAAATTTTTTCTCCATCTTCTACTACTAATTGACGAAATGCTTTTAATAATCTTTGGGTATGTGGGCCCGGTTTCCCATCACCGATCACACGTCCATCTACCTTAGATACGCCAATTACTTCAGCTGCTGTTCCTGTTAAGAAAACTTCATCGGCAACATAAACATCATGTCTAGTGAACAATTTTTCCTCAACTTCATAACCTAAAGTTTCACCTAGTTCCATAATTGCATTACGCGTAATTCCTTCTAATGCACCTGCTGAACTTGGTGGAGTAATTAACTTATTCCCTTTTACTAAAAAGACATTATCTCCTGAACCTTCAGCTACAAAGCCTTGATCATTTAGCATTAGTGCTTCTTGAACACCAGCTAGTTTCGCTTCAATTTTTACTAATATGTTATTTAAGTAATTTAAAGACTTAATTTGTGGATTTAATACATCACTTCGATTTCTTCTTGTTGCTACTGTTACAATTTCCATACCATTTTCGTATAGTTCTTGTGGAAACAGAGCAAGTTGTTCAGCAATGACAACTACATTTGCTCTTGGACAAGAAGTTGGATCTAACCCAAGATTGCCTTCACCTCTTGAGACGACGAGTCGAATATAACCACTATGTAAACTATTTCGATTTACAGTATCAACTACAATTTGTGTTAACTCTTCTAAAGAATAAGGAATTGTTAATAAAATTGATTTTGCTGATTCATATAATCGAATAAGATGTTCTTTTAAACGAAATACATTGCCATCATAAACGCGAATCCCTTCGAATACTCCATCTCCATATAGATATCCATGATCATATACAGAAACTTTTGCATCTTGTTTTTGAACGAATTCACCATTTAAAAAAATCTGTTGCTCTGTCACGGTTAATCCTCCTCAAGAGTTAAAATATTTGTACTTACTTTATTCCAATCTACAAAATAAATCAACAAGTTTTTAGAAAATTTAAAATTCATAATTTATTCAAAAATCGTATAAATATTGGTAAATCAACAATGAAAACCTTTACATTTTTTCAAAATAATTTTTCGACAAAATTTTACTCTTGAAAAATGTTTTTAAAAGGATTATCATATGGTTAATTTATACAGAATTTTCTGTAAATTAAAATCGGAGGCGAGTAAAAAATGGCTACTTTACAAATTAATGGGACTGTTAACGAAATCAATGAAGTGTTGAAAGTAATGAGTAATCATTTTGACATTCAGATTAAAGACGACGAAAAATCCGATCAAGGGTATTCAGTAGACTTCTCTTATGAAGAATGGGAAAATGATGCGTTTGTAAGTGAGATGTTAACTGGAGCCTATAATGATTAAACACTAAAGTTCTTATCGTATGATAACAAAAAGAGGGTAGCCTTAGTTTTTAGGCAACCCTCTTTTTTTTCGCTTACTACTAAATAAAAGATCGAAACTATTTACTTTGATAGAACAGCAAGTGCCGCTTAGAGCAGTTCACCTGATCAATAAGACAGTCCATTTCGTTTATTTTAGCAAACCCTCTTCCTTCAAAAACTCTCTAGCTACACTTTCGGCAGATTTTCCACCAGCATTAACTTTGTAATTCATTTCACGCATTTCATCATTCGTTATTTTATTTTGTAATTTATTTAATATTATTTCAACTTCGGGATGTTTTTTAAGTGTTTCTTTTCGCAAAAGTGGTGCACATTGATATGGTGGGAATAAATTTTTATCATCAACTAATACTTTCATGTGATAACTTTGGAGCTCACTATCAGTTGAATAGGCATCAATAATCGAGAGATCCCCCGATTGAATTGCGTCATATCTCAATTTTGGCTCCATCGTTTTTACATGTTGAAACTTTAGTCCATATAATTTTTGCAATCCTAAATATCCGTCTTCACGATCTGTAAACTCTAAAGTGAAACCTGCTTTTAACTGATTTGCCACTCTAGTTGTGTCTGAAATTGAATCGATTCCAAATTGTTTTGAAATGTGCTCTGGAACAGCTAATGCATATGTGTCGTTAAATTTCATAGGTTTTAAATAGCTCAAATTATACTTTTTTGCTAAACCTTCTGCAGCTTGTTCATATACTGCATTTGCATCATTACTAACAGCCTTTTCTTTCAAAAATGTCGAAACGACGGTACCTGTATATTCTGGATAAATATCAATATCACCTTTTTTTAATGCATTAAACACAAATGTTGTTTTACCAAAGTTTGGCTTGACTTCAACGTTTAGATTTGTTTCATCCTCAATCATTAATTTATACATATTCATTATTATTTCTGGTTCAGCACCTAATTTCCCAGCAATTACTAAGTCCGTCTTATTCCAAGACTTAATCGTTAATGGAGAAAATAATAATGCTAATAAAATAAAACTAGCAGTAATAATTCTTAATGAAAAACTTTTAAAACTCTTCTTCTCTATTAATCTTAAAATAAAATCAAACATAATGGCTAAAAGTGCTGATGGTATTGCTCCGATGATGATTAAATTCATATCGTTACGATCAATACCTAATAATATTAAACTACCTAATCCACCAGCTCCTATTAAAGCAGCAATTGTTGCAGTTCCAACAATTATAACCATCGCAGTTCGGATTCCTGCCATTATAACTGGTAATGCTAATGGTAATTCAACCTTAAAAAGTCTTTGTCTACCGTTCATTCCTAACCCAGTTGCAGCCTCTAATAAAATTGGATCAATTTCCTTAATTCCGGTATATGTATTTCGTAAGATCGGCAATAATGCATATACACTTAACGCAATTACTGCTGGAATCTTTCCAATCCCCACTAATGGTATTAATATCCCTAACAGCGCCAATGAGGGTATCGTTTGAATAACTGCTGTAGTTCCTATCACAAATTCAGAGAGCACTTTCTTTTTCGTTAAATAAATGCCAATTGGGACGGCTAACATTATTGCAATAATTAGTGCAAACACTGAAATTTGAATATGCTCTAATAAAGCCGTTAATAACTGTTCTTTTCTATTTCCAAGCGTCGTTGTAATTGATGTGAGAAACATTTTAAACCCACTCCTTTACAACAGCTTTACCACGATAATTGTCAATAAATTGTTCAACAAAAGGATTGACTGGAGTATTTAAAATTTCATCCTTCGTACCTACTTGAACTAACTCACCATCGTGCATGATCCCTATTCTGTCTCCTAAATAAAATGCTTCGTCTAAATCATGAGTAACAAAAAGAATCGTTTTATTAATCTTTGTTTTTAATTGTTTAAGTTCCTTTTGTAATTGTAATCTAGTAATCGGATCTAATGCACTGAATGGTTCGTCCATTAATAATAGATCTGGATTCCCTGCTAAAGCCCTTGCTACACCTACCCGCTGCTGTTGACCACCAGATAACTCAAAGACCGGTCTTTTACAAAACTCTATAGGACTTAAGTTTACTAATTCTAATAATTCTCGGGTGCGCTCTTTTATTTGTGCTTTATTCCATTTTTTTAATTCTGGCACAATTGAAATATTTTCTTCAACATTCAAATGGGGAAATAGTGCAATTTGTTGAAGTACATATCCAAACTCTCTCCTCAAGCTATGTTCATCATAATCCTTAATGTTTTTATCACGATAAAAAATTTCACCGTCAGTTGGTTTAATTAATCTATTTATTAATTTAATAGTTGTTGTTTTTCCACAGCCACTAGGACCAATTAACACAAAACACTCACCTGTTTGAATTGTAAAAGATAAATCAGAAACGGCACTTTTTCCACTTGAATACCTAAAAGAGATATTTTGAAATTGGATCATTCTAGTCCTCCCTTAAAAAAGCCTATAAGTATATATAGTTAGAGGACAAGTTTTCTTATGCTTTAAGTAATAAAAATGGGAAAAAAGAAAATTTTTTTCATTATTTGTTAAAATTTTAAGAATTTTAATAGATTTTGTAGTAAATAGAGTAAATCTTTGTTAGAATGAGAAAATCATTTTTAAAAGTAACTATGGTTGAGGTGAATTATTTGAATACTTTAACAAAAAAAGAAATACTGTTTATTGGATTTATGTTGTTTTCCATGTTATTTGGTGCTGGTAATCTAATTTTCCCAGCATACATTGGACAAACAGCCGGAGAAAATGTATGGCAAGCAATTATTGGATTTATTATTTCGGATGCGGGAATTGCGATTTTAGCTTTTATTGCGATCGCGAAATCCGGTAATTTTGATACGCTTGTAAAAAGAGTACATCCTATTTTTGCACTCCTCTTCCCGATGGCCATTTACCTGTCAATTGGACCTGGCCTTGCTATTCCGCGAGCTAGTAGTCTAGCATATGAAATGGGTGTTAAACCATTTCTGTCTGAAGGTTTGGCTGTTTCGCCTTTAGGACTATTCGTTTATACGATTGTGTTTTTTAGTATCGTTTATTGGTTTGCTAAATCACCTTCAAAATTAGTTGACAGATTCGGTAAAATACTAACTCCTGCTTTACTAATCTTAATTTTAATTGTTTTTATTAAAGCAATGTTTACAGACCTAGCTAGTTTTAAGGATGCTTCCTTAACATACAAATCTAATCCTCTCTCACAAGGAATACTAGATGGCTATCAAACAATGGATGGGATTTGTGCATTAATCTACGGAATTGTTTTCATCAATATTTTTAAAAGATTAAATGTTACAAATCAAAAATTACAAATTAAGTATTTAATTATATTCGGTTTAATTTGTGCATTATTATTATCGATGACTTACTTTATAATTGGCTACTTAGGTGCATCGGCATCGATTCCAGGACAAATTGACAATGGAGCAATCGTCTTAACGATTGTCATGAAGCAATTATTTGGTAATGGTGGAACGATTGTTTTAGGACTTATTTTTACACTTGCATGTTTAAGTGTATGTATTGGTTTAATTACATCATGTTCTCAATATTTTAATAGTATTTTCCCAAAATTATCTTATAAAAAATGGGCAATCTTATTATGTTTCATTAGTGGCTTCGTAGCAAATCTAGGACTTACACAAATATTAAAAGTATCCGTTCCAATATTAGGTCTTTTATATCCAGTGGCAATTGCACTGATTGTACTAGCACTATTACACGATCAATTACCATTTAAAGGTAGACCTGTTTATTTCGTAACAATATTGTTTGTTGGAATTTATAGCTTAATCGAGATTATCAATTCATCATTACTAAATAACGGACTAAACGAATTATTATCGATTGTTCCAATGCAAAGTAAAGGATTCGGTTGGATCCTACCTGGTTTTATCGGTTTTGTAATTGGGTGTGTTACGGAGAAGTTTTTCGTTAAAGAATATACTGAAGTAAAGAACGCAGCATAAATAATAAAGAGCGATCATCAGCATAAGCACTTCCTGAGGACGCTCTTTTTTTTGTTAAAAATGCGTACTAAGTTTTTTTTTTACTAACAATGATGGATTTAATTCGCTGATACTTTTTTGTCCGGATAAAGCCATCGTTAAATCAAAATCAGCTAAAATATTTTTCATTACTTGACTTACCCCATTTTTACCCGCTAGCGCTAGGCCATACATATACGGTCGACCAATTAATACTGCATCAGCACCGATTGCTAAAGCTTTATATACATCTGATCCCCTTCTAATGCCACTATCCATTAAAATTGGTAATCTACCTTTTAATTCACTACAAATAGTCTCTAATGCATCTAAAGTACTAATTGTTCCATCAACTTGTCTTCCACCATGATTCGAAACGACAATGCCGTCCATACCATATTCAAGTGCAAGCATCGCATCGTCCTTATGTAAAATTCCTTTTAATAAAATTGGTAACTTAGTTTGACTTCGCAAAAATGCTAAATCAGTCCATGTTAACGCAGGGTTACCAAAAAGTCTTGTCCATAATAGAATGGCTGACTGCGGATCTTCTTCAGGTGATTTATTTAATCGTGAGCGAAATACAGGATCCTCTAAGTAATTACCAATACCTTGCCCTTGTAAAAATGGTAAATAGGCATTTTCAATATCTTTTTCTCTCCACCCCATAATTGAGGTATCAAGCGTAATAACAATCGCCTCGTAGCCATTTGCTTCTGCACGTTTCATCATACTTGCTGCTATTTCCATATCGCTACTACAATATAGTTGATACCATTTAGGTGAATCACCTAGAACAGTTGCAACCTTTTCTAATGAGTAAGTTGATGCAGTACTAGTAATGTATGGAATATTCAATTCTGCTGCTGCTCTAGCAGCTTCAAGTTCCCCTTCTGGATGCGCAATCGACTGGACACCGATTGGAGCAAATAAAATTGGCGAATTATATGTTTTACCAAATAAATTAATACTGATATCACGCTCAGCCACATTACGTAACATTCGCGGTACAATTTTCCACTTATCAAATGCTAATCGATTTTCATTCATCGAGCGCTCGCTACCCGCGCCCCCTGCTATATAATAAAATGGCCCTTCCTCTAACTGATCTTGTGCTAACTTTTCTAAGTCTTCAAATCTAACAGGAATCTCACTTTTTTTTCCACTACTATACACTTGCAATTGAATATTATTTCCGAAATTCTTCATTCGAAACACATCCTAAAAAAAATTAGTAACCGTTTAAATATTCTAATTTCGTTCAAATAATTCCTTTATTTTTCTTTATAAATCATTCGACATTTTGAATATTTATGAAATTCCTAATCTTATTCAATACTTATTTAAAATTTTGTTTGAATGATATGATTCTATTTTTATTTTTCTTATAAGTAATGAATTTATTTCAGATAGATCACTTAAATAAGTTCTTAAATACGCTAATAGAGTGTACAAATAAGTAAGATACCCTTTTTATATAATGGTTTATTTAAATAATCTTAATTTGATTAACGAATTTGATTAAAACTTCTTTATATTAATTTAAGAGATTAGATAGATAATAAATACTTTTCGCCCTTATTACTATAAAGGTGGTGTTATGTTTGAAGCACTCTGATTGGATTAAATTAAGTGTAAGGCTTGCTTACGAAAACTTATTAAATAAGAATGGTGGACCATTTGGAGCAGTTATTGTCCAAGGTGGAAAGGTAATTGGTGCTGGCGTAAATGGAGTCACAACTTTAAATGATCCAACCGCTCATGCAGAGGTCCAAGCGATTCGAAACGCATGTCAAAATTTAGGTACATATCTATTAAAAGATGCTGTCTTATATACGAGTTGTGAACCTTGCCCGATGTGTCTAAGTGCTGCCTATTGGTCTAGAATTTCAAAAATATATTATTTTTTCACAAAAGATGATGCTGCAAAAATTGGATTTGATGATGCACATATTTATGAGGAACTTTCACTTCCATATGAAGATCGAACGATCCCTAGTGAACAAATAATGATTAATGTCAAAGATATTGAAAACCCTTTCATCGTTTGGTCAAAAGATAAAAGTCATGTACATTACTAATCGAAATAAAAAAAGGTTGCTCATTAATAAAATAATGGGCAACCTTTTTAACATTTTCTTTTACAAATATTAATCTTTTAGCTCATGGTCTTGCTTTGACTCTTCAATTACCACTAAATTTGAAGAATCATCTTTTACGTTATTATTTTCTTTCCAAATTTTATACTTTTCAATATCTTTATTAATTTGTTTAAATGTATAAGCTAAAATCGTAGCGTCATCTAAAAAACCTAATCCGACGATAAAATCCGGTACTGCATCGATTGGACTGACAAAATAAAGTAATGCCCCAATCACTGTCAAAATTGATTTGGTGGAAATATCTCTATAACTGCCATTCATATATGATTTAAATAGATCAATAAATAAATTTACTTTTTCCCAAGCTTCACCTAGCGCACCCTTTTTATCTGGTGCCAACTTGGCTGCTTTTTTCAATAAAATTGTTGATTTTTCTTTATTTCCTAAATAGGAAGAGGCTTTCTTTAAATATTTTTTATAAAACTTATTTTCATTTGACTCAGTCATTAGTTCTCCTCCTTTTTTATAGTTTAGCAAAAATGAAAACAAGATGAAAGTACGAAAAACCACTAATCATTTGATTAGTGGTTTCGATTATTTCTCAGAGCTTCACTAAAATGTGAAAGGAGAAATTTACTTATTATATAACTCTTCTACTTGCTTTTGTAAATCCTTATTCTCTAAGAACTCATCATAAGTGCACTCTTTATCAACTAAACCGTTCGGTGTTACTTCAATGATACGGTTTGCAATTGTTTGAATGAACTGATGGTCATGAGATGTAAATAATGCTGTACCTTTGAAGGCAATTAAACCATTATTTAATGCTGTAATTGACTCTAAGTCTAAGTGGTTAGTAGGATCATCTAATACTAAAACGTTTGCTCCACTTAACATCATTTTTGAAAGCATACAACGAACTTTTTCTCCCCCAGATAAAACAGAAGCTTTTTTCATTACTTCTTCACCAGAGAATAGCATACGTCCTAAGAAACCACGTAAGAAGCTTTCAGACTCATCTTGTGGAGAAAACTGACGTAACCATTCGATTAAGTTCATATCACTATTTTCAAAGAACTCAGAGTTATCTTTAGGGAAAAATGCTTGAGAAGTTGTTACACCCCATTTAAATGAACCCGTATCTGGCTCCATCTCACCCATTAAAATTTTAAATAAAGTTGTAATTGCAACGTCATTTTTACCAACAAACGCAATTTTATCGCCTTTATTTACAGTAAAACGTACATTATCTAGTACTTTTTCACCATCGATTGTTTTTGAAATTCCTTCTACAGTTAATAAATCATTACCAACTTCCCTCTCTGGCGTAAATCCAACGAAAGGATAACGACGAGAAGATGGTCTAATATCATCAAGCGTAATTTTATCTAAAAGTTTTTTACGTGAAGTAGCTTGTTTTGCTTTTGATGCATTTGAGCTAAATCGAGCGATAAATCCTTGTAATTCTTTAATTTTCTCTTCTTTTTTCTTATTAGCGTCAGCCATTAATTTTTGAGCTAATTGACTTGACTCATACCAGAAATCATAATTACCAACATAAAGTTGAATTTTACCAAAATCTAAATCAGCCATATGTGTACATACTTGATTTAAGAAGTGACGGTCATGTGATACAACAATAACTGTGTTTTCAAAGTTAATTAAGAAGTTTTCTAACCATTGAACAGCTTTAAGATCCAAGTTATTCGTAGGCTCATCTAGTAAAAGAATATCAGGTTGACCAAATAATGCTTGAGCAAGTAAAACTTTTACTTTCTCACCAGCTTGTAATTCAGCCATTTTTTTATAATGTAAGTCTTCTGTAATACCAAGACCTTTTAATAAAATCGCAGCTTCTGATTCTGCTTCCCAACCATTTAACTCTGCAAACTCACCTTCAAGTTCTGCAGCTTTCATACCATCTTCTTCAGTGAAATCTTCCTTCATATAAATTGCATCTTTTTCTTTCATTACTTCATAAAGACGAGTATGACCCATAATAACAGTTTGAAGCACTTCAAACTCTTCATATTCAAACTGGTTTTGTTTTAATACTGCAAGGCGTTCACCTGGCGTTACAATAACATCACCAGTAGAAGGCTCGATATCACCAGATAAAATTTTAAGAAAAGTAGATTTACCCGCACCATTAGCACCAATTAAACCGTAACAGTTCCCTGGTGTAAATTTTATATTAACATCATCAAATAATTTTCTGTCCGCAAAACGCAAACTTACATTGCTTACTGTAATCATTTTAATTTTATTCCTCCAACTCTTTTGCTCTACTCTTTACAATACCATACTTTATTAGGAAATTAAATTTTTTCTAAAATAAATTCATAAACAATCACCTAATTTTGTAAATAAATAGCTTAATTTAGTTTTTCATTTCCTTTTTAAAGGCAATATATGAGTAAATAGTTGTGAATCCAACTAAAAATATAATCAATGGAATGACAATGATTCCTTTATTACTCACTGGAATAAAATATAGCAATAAAAAACATAAACCAACAATCATAAATAATCTACCACTAACGCGATGTGTTTTTTTCCAAACAGTTTCATTACTTAATGTCCATGGTGTACGGACGCCAATAAAATAATTCGAACGAACATGAGGCAGATAATTACCAAGAAACATAAACAAAAGACCAATAAAGAGAAAACTCATTGAACCGATATGAACGTTATAACCTAATCCATAAAATAAAACACTCATATTAATTAAAAAGAAAATAAATAGAATCCCTGTAGACATAAAGTATAAACTTCTTTGGAATAACTTATAATTCTCTTTTCTTGGATCGATCTTCGGAGTAACAATTGGCAATAAATAAACCAAAAGCATGATCACATGGAGCTCGATAAACGTTTGCATTTTTGAATCGTAATTATTAACATGACCTGAAAAATCCCAGTGAACTGGTAGTTGACTTGGTAAATCATGGAAGTTAATAATCCATAATACAAGCGAACAAATAAATAGTAAAATTGCAATGATATGCTTTTTCAAGTTAAATCACCTCTCAATTTTTTTCTTTAAAACTATATGCCCAACTAATAATTTCTTGGAAAACCGTCATATTTAGGGAATAAATAATAAATTGACCCTTCTTTTCATCTTGAATTAACTGAGCAGACTTTAATATTTTAAGATGCTGCGAAATACTTGGTTTTGACATATCGAATTGTTCTGAAATTTCTCCAGCAGTTAAATCCTTCTCTTTTAATAAATCTAAAATTTTCCTCCGAGTTGGATCCGATAATGCTTTAAATAATTCGTTCAAATTTTACACCTCTAAGATTTAGTATTTAGTTAATTAACTAAATACTAAAATGTATTTGTCTAATTGTCAATTATGCTAAGATTAAAATAATTTATTTTAAGTTTTTATGTCCTTTCTATATAATTTAAATAAACATCAACTAAATGAAATTAAAAGATTAGAGGTAATATCATGGCAAATAAACTATATTTTGAACACCCCTCTTTAAAAAAATGGTTTACTAAAATTACAGACATTAAAGAAGTTGATTCTTTGTTTCATATCAAACTTGAAGATTCTGCATTTTATCCTGAAGGTGGTGGGCAGCCATCTGATTTCGGTACGATTAATGGAATTGAAATTATTGATTTAATAGAAGAGGATGAAGAAGTAATCCATGTCTTAAATAAAAGACCGGAGACACTTGATGCAACATGTGAAATTAATTGGGATCGAAGAATTGATCATATGCAGCATCATAGTGGCCAGCATTTACTTTCGGCAACAATTATTGAACTATATGATATTCCTACAGTAAGTTTTCATCTAGGAAAAGAGACAGTTACGATTGACTTAGATACACCTTCTCTTTCAGCTGAACAATTAAATCAAATTGAGCGAGCAGTATATGAGAAGATTCTCGCTAATATTGAAATTAAAACATACTTCGTAGACAAAGAAGAATTAAATGTGCTTCAACTACGCAAATTACCAAAAGTTGAAGACAACATACGAATTGTTGAGATTTTACATACAGATTTATCTGCTTGTTGTGGTACGCATGTAAAACAAACGGGTGAAATAGGATTCATAAAATTAATAAAAACTGAAAAAGTAAGACAAACTACTCGACTTCATTTTAAATGTGGCTATAGAGCACTAGAAGAAATTCAAAAGACTAGTAAAACATTATCAAATATTAATCAATTATTTAATACACATACTGATCAGGTTAAAGATAAAGTCGAAACGACGATGTATGAATTAAAAGAAGCGCAAAAAGAGATCGAGAAAATGAAAGAAACGATCTTTAACTCAATTTCTAACGAATTACTATTAAATGCAACGAATGATATCATTTTTAAAACTTTTGAAGAAGAATCGGTTAAAGACTTACAGTTACTGGCGAAAGCTATTCAAGCAAAAAAACCTTCATTACTAGTTTTTTCAAGTGTAAAAGAGCAAAAATTATTGCTTATTAATCAGCTAAAAAATGATCTGCATTGCGGAGAACTAATTAAAAATTTACTAAAACAAGTTGAAGGAAAAGGAGGCGGCGGTGCAGGGCAAGCACAAGCTACTTTTGAAACTTCAATCCAATTAAACAAAGCTGAAAATACTTTAAAACATATTCTTCTTAGTCAGTTAAATGCGTAAATCTACAAAATTAAAAGAACAACACACGGACTGCTTGGGGTCCAGTTGTTCTTTTCTTATTTTTGTATTCATTTATTTTTATACAATCGAATACTTATAAAATTTTTTATCGACCTTCATCACTGGAAAATTTTCAGGTAAATCGTTCACTTCTACACTTGTAAATCCATTTTTTTCATAAAATCGATGAGCTGCTAGAAATTGAGGAGTGGTTCCAAGATAAATTGCCTTTATTGATTTTTCTTTCGCCCAATTAATAGCATGATTTAATAAAAGACTTGCAGTTTTATATTTTTCACCTCTGAATTCTTTGTCTACAAACATCTTTCTCAACGCAACTTGTTGATTCCCTATGTCTAAAAGACTGATCGTACCAACTACCTTTTCGCCATAAAGAGCCACCCAAAAGTTCCCTTTTCCATTCTGATAAAATTCTTCTATCGTAAACAAATCAGGCTGGTCATCCTTGGTGATCTTAATATTGTATTCCCGCTGCTGTATATCAAGAATCAAATCTACTACTTGAGCTTGAAAAACATTAGAGTATTCTTTCACTATAGGACTACTGTTCATAAATTTACACCGCCTATAAAATTTTTAGATATGACTGTTTTCAATTTAACCATTTCTTTATAAATCACTGTTATCTTCTCTGATATGAAACTCCTCTCTTTTATCCTTTTCATATTAGTTTTACTTTCAGGCTAAATCTAAAAGTATATTTATTTAATTCTATTCTTAGATTATGAATCCTTTTTGTTCGTCTTCCATGCTATTTAGCAAAACAAGCACTTAATATCCTCAATTAATCAAAGCCTTTACTCTACTTTTTCTACTTTTATTTCGATTTTACATAGTCTTTTCTTTCTATTGATGAGATAATAGATTTTGTCGAATTATATTATGGGTAAATGGGGAGAAATTTTTATGTGGAAAAACCGAAACGTTTGGATCGTGTTGTTCGGTGAATTTGGAGCCGGTATAGGTCTATGGTTCGGAATTATCGGAAACTTGGAATTTATGCAAAAACATGTACCTTCTGATTTCTTTAAATCGTTAATTCTTTTTTTCGGTTTATTAGCAGGAGTTTTTGTTGGTCCTTTGGCAGGAAGGTTAATTGATCAATATTCAAAGAAAAAGATTTTATTAATTAGTGGTTTAGGCCGAACTTTAAGTGTAATTCTAATGTTTTTTGCAATACAATACGAAAGTATAATTTTTATGGTCTTATTTTTAGTAATGTTGCAAATTTCTGCTGCATTTTACTTTCCAGCACTTCAAGCTGTTATTCCAATGATTGTAAAAAACGATCAGTTATTAACGTTAAATGGGATTCATATGAATATTTCAACAATATCAAGAATTGCTGGAACTTCAATAGGCGGTATTTTAGTTGTATCTACAAGTCTAACGAATGTATATGGAATGAGTATGTTGGCATATGCATTTTTATTTTTAATGACGTTCTTTTTACGAATTGAAGAACCAACCATTAAATCAATGAATGTAGAAAAAACTAAAAAATCGAAAGCTGATAAAGGATTTACTGAAATATTCGCACTGATAAGAAATAACCCGACAATCTTAAATTTATTTATCTTAAACTTGGTGCCAGTACTTTTTTTAGGTGGATTTAATTTAATGGTAATCGAAATAAGTGATATTCAGCATGATCCTGCAGTAAAAGGTCTTATTTATACAAGTGAAGGTATCTCGTTCATGATAGGAGCATTTGTCATTAAACACTTAACAAAAAAGTATACGAATAAGCAATTATTATACTTTTCAACTTTTTTAGTGGCTCTTGCTCAGCTGTCACTTTTCTTTGCAGACCATCATTGGATGACGCTAATCTCATTTGCAATTTTCGGATTTTCAGTTGGTTGCTTCTTTCCTGTTTGTTCTACTGTTTTCCAAACTTCAATCGACAAATCATACCATGGTCGACTTTTCTCATTTAGAAGTATGTATGACAGAGTAACATTTCAAGTTGTCCTTTTAAGTACAGGACTATTTTTAGATACAATTGGGTTACAATATATGGTGTTAATTTTTGGAACGGTTTCTCTATTAATTATTGCTAGATTATTGTATAAAGACAAAAAATCGAATGAAATAGTTAAAAAACCTGAAAATTTATCAATGTAATGAAAAGAGGCTGTCTCAAAAGAGGAGCCTCTTTTTCATTACTATTTACTTAACTACCAACAAAAAAGAGATCCCATATAATAATGGAACACCCTTGTTAATCAATATCCATATGCAGCTAAAAATTCATTCAAACTTGAATACAGTGTAACGACTTCCCATTTTCGTTCAAATTCATAGGCTGTACATACTTCCCCTGTTTCCTCATTGATAAAGATCACATCATCCGTTTCGTCATCAAAACCAATTATTAACCAATTTTCTGGCCATTGTATTTTTTTACTTAAGTCCTTTTTAGCTTCATTTAATTCGTCTTCTTTAATAAAATAGATTGTCATATTTTCATTTGAGACTTCATCGATGCCTATTCCTTTTATTCTTGAAAACCATTCGTTTTGCATTTTATATTCCCCATTTCCAATAAGAAAGCCTGTATCAACCAAATGATCACAGGCTAACTTTTTTACTTTTGTGCTTTTTTTGATTCAGATAAATTTGATTTATCTTCGTAGTTTGGTTGTCTTTGACCGGCGTTATTTTTTCTTCCACCATTTCCACGTCCCATTTCTTTCGCCTCCTTAATTTGTCATAAAAATATTTTATACAATTAAGGAAAGTCTATCCTATAAAATTATAAGAAGAAAAAATAGATAACAAATTGGATAAATAGGATGATCCAATAACCAAAAACAAATTTTGGATGCTTTGTTTTATGTTTAAAATAATACATTCCTAAAATAGAACCAATCGTTCCACCGATAATTGCGAATAGAAATAATATACGTTCAGGAATTCTCCAAGCTTTTCTTTTTGCACGTGACTTATCGATTCCCATAATTGCGAATGAAACAATGTTAACGATTACTAAATAAAATAGAAAATACCCTACCATTTGGATCCCTCATAACACTCGTTTATTTTGAAATTTTTGCTATTTTACTACGAGTTGTTTGTATTAAATCTTTTGCATTCAATTGAAGTTGTATACCTATTTTTCCACCGCTAACAATAATCTCTTCTAAATTATTTACAGATTCTTCGATAAAAGTAGGGTATTGTTTTTTCATTCCGATTGGTGAACAACCACCTCTTACATATCCTGTACTTGCTAAAAGGTCTTTTACTGGTAATAATTCAACTTTCTTCTCTCCAGCAGCTTTTGCGGCTAATTTCAAATCTAATTCTTTTTCAACTGGTATGACAAATACATAAATCGCCTTGGATTGACTGATTGATACTAGTGTTTTATAGACTAATTCAGGATCTTTATTTATTTTATTTGCTACGGAAACACCATCAATCTTTCCATCATTTGATTCATAATTTAAAGTTGTATAGTTAATTTTTTTTGAATCTAACATTCTCATTGCATTTGTTTTACTTACAGCCATTTTTACTCCTTTCAAAGCTACAAAATTAAGATTATTTTAAGCAGATATTGATTGCTTCTTATTTCGATTTTTAAGTTTTTGTTCAATGGATTTCATAAACGGTGTAGTTGAAACAGCAAACACGACACAAGCTAACCATATAAATGAAAATGAAATAAAATCTTTCTTTGAGAAACTTTCATCGTATAATAAAACCCCTATTAATAAACTAATTGTTGGTGATATAAATTGCAAAAATCCAACATATGTATACGGAATTAATTGTGCTGCTTTACCGAAAAATAATAAAGGTATAATTGTTACTAACCCTGCACCTACTATTAATAATTGCTCAATTGGTGCACTTTGTACAAGACCTGCTTGGCCTTTATAAGCTAGAAAAGCAAAATATAGTAAGGCGACTGGAAAAATTAATAACGTCTCTATTGTAAGACTTAAAAAAGAATCAATCTTTAAAATCTTTTTTAATAATCCATAAAAGGCAAATGTTAAAGATAATAGGATTGCTACGATTGGTAATGTACCTGACATGATTGTTAAATAGCCTACACCTATTGTTGCTAAACAAACTGAAACGATTTGCCAAATTGACAATGACTCTTTCAATACAATTACACCAAGTATAATACTAACTAATGGATTAATATAATAGCCTAAACTTGCATCAAGAATATGATTTGAATTGACCGCCCAAATATAAATTAGCCAATTAGAACTAATTAATAGTGAAATAGCAATCATTGAAACGAATACTTTTTTATTACCTACAACTTGCTTCCAAGTAATATTAAATTGCTTTAATTTTTTTGAAAGAAGAATGAAAAGTATTAACGTAACAAAAGACCAGATAATACGATGTGTTAATATTTCAAAAGGAGAAATATCTTGAATTAGTTTCCAATATATCGGTAAGACACCCCATACTACATATGCAAGAACACCGTATAAAATCCCTTTAAGTGTGTTATTCATTCTCTCCCAGCTTTCTTTTTCTATATTAGTGTGCTATATCAACCTTTTTTTCTTCAGATTGTTCAGAAGGTAAAAATAAGACGAAAATAAACGTAATTATACTAAATACTGCCATAAATAAAGTGATGATTTCAAAACCGGTAGTAACAGCTTTTACCGTTGAAAGATGATTGACTTGATTATGAGCACTTAGAACTAATTTTTGACCATTCAATACTTCAGATACCTTAATTGTAAAAATGGTTCCTAACACAGCAACTGTAATTGTTTGCGAAAAAGTATTTAAAAAGGAATTTGCAGCAATTGCAATACCCCGTTGGTTCATCTTTACAGCTGATGAAATTAGGATCATATAAATTGGAAAAGATAATCCGAAGCCAAGACCTAAAAATGCATTAAATGGATAAATTAGTAATGTTGAATCATGGAAAAAATTCATCCCAAATGCACCGATAATACATAAGAATGCGCCTAATAGAATCATATTTTTTGCTTTCATTTTCTTAATGAGACGACCAGATAAAAAAGAGCCTAATGTCCAAGCGAATGATAAAGGAATTAACATTAAACCTGATTGAGTCGCACTTAATCCAAACACACTTTGATTATAAACTGGTAAATACACCTCAATCGATATTAGAAGTGCATGTGCAATAAACATTGCTGCATATGTAACAACTAAATGACGGATTTTGAATAATGAAAGTGGTAATAATGGTTCCTTTGCTCTTGTTTCAACAAAAAGAAATAACCCAAACAAAATGATTGCAAATGCAAAAAGAAATAATAAATTTGGAGAAGTCCAATTATGTTGCTCTCCACCTACTACTAAAGCATATAATGCAGATAAAGTACTTAATATAAATAGAATGGATCCTAAATAATCAATTGAAATTGTATTTTTGCGGTCAATTTTTTGATGATAATATTTCCAAAATAGAATAACAGAGAGAATTCCGAATGGAAAATTAATAAAAAAGATAAAACGCCAAGAAATGAAGTCTACAAAAAAACCTCCAACTAAAGGACCAATTACGCTTGAAACTGCCCATACGGCACTTATATAGCCTTGCACTTTAGCCCTTTCTTGGTATGGATATAGATCACTTATTACCGTCATCGTTAAAGGTAATGCAGCTCCAGCTCCTAGCCCTTGAATGGTACGAAATAAAATTAATTGACCCATATTTTGTGAAAAACCACATAAAACTGAACCTAAAATAAATAAAATAATGCCAAACATTAATAAGTTTTTGCGACCATATAAATCCGATAGCTTCCCATAAATTGGTGTCGTTACAGTCATTGCCAACATATAAGCTGCAAAAATCCAACTCATCAACTTAACACCAGATAATTCTGTAGTAATGGTAGGTGTGGCAGTTGTAATAATCGTCCCTTCAATCGCAGACAATGTAACAGCTACCAACAACCCGATTGTCACTAGTCTTCGATTTGTTTCCACAGTTTACCTCCATTCGAGAGCAGATCTACGTATTGACTTTTTTAGAATAGATAACTATTCTTATCCTCCATTAAAAATAATAGAAGCTCTAATGGAGCTTCTATTGCTTTTCTTGCCTACTTCTTCCAATTTAGTTCAATAAATTCGTCTCTCCCAGACATCGCTCGGTCTTCTTTATAATGTTTTGGATTTTTTTTATGATAGTCTTGGTGATATTCTTCAGCCTCATAAAAAGTAGTTGCTTCTAATATTTCGGTTACAATCGGTTTCTTAAAAATATTACTTTCAATTAATTTTTCTTTTGATTCCATTGCTTCCTTCAGTTGTGAATCATTATGAACAAAGATTGCAGCTCGATATTGTGAACCTCTATCTTGGAATTGACCGTCTGGATCTGTTGGATCAATTTGCGGCCAAAATAATTCTAATAGTTTTTTGTATGAAAATAATTCATCATCAAACGTAATTTGAACTACTTCATAATGTCCAGTAGTCCCCTTTTTTACTTGTTCATACGTAGGATTTTCTAAATCTCCACCCATATAACCTGAAACAATACCATGTATACCAGGTAAATCTTCAAACGGTGTTACCATACACCAAAAACAACCACCTGCAAATGTAGCTTTTTGTATCAATTTAAATCCTCCTTACATTACCTAGTTTACATAATATTTTTATGTTAAACCCATATATTTCTATAATCTTATCTTATCTCTTTTAAACGGATTTTTAAATATTTTAGCTCATAATTTACCAATTTTTAATAAAATGGATTCCTGCTCCCGGATTAGACTTTTACTAAGCGAAAAGACGATAAAAAACAGACAGTAATTGTCTTATTGAACGACAATTATGTCTGTTTTCCTAAACTGTTTTTAAGCAGCAATTGATTTATTATTGTTTTTAATCCTAGTACCAACAAACAACCAAATGACAAATAATACTAAAATTAGTTGTGGGATGATACTTTCTAGGGAAGGATAAATCCCTAATTTAGGTATAGTTGGAAAAATAGTACTCATATGATCAGGCAAATAGCCAATTCCTTGTAATGCATGTATGCTTTGACCGATGAATTTAAACGTCAAGTAATAAATACATAAACTTGCAATTGTAAAAAACGGCTTTAACGGAATAAATTTACTTCCTTTTAAGATAAAAATTCCAATTATAACAAGTAAAATGATTCCACCTGCAAAACCAGTAAGCAATTCTTTTGTTGTAATTGAAGTACTCATACCAATATAAAATACGACCGTTTCGGCACCTTCTCTAAATACTGCAAAAAATGAAAGTAAGCTTAATGAAAGGATTCCTCCGCCCGCAATTGCAGCTTTTGCTTTTTCCTTCATCTTACTACCATATTCTTGTTGACGAGATTGTTTATGTAGCCATAACCCAACTGTTAACATGAAAACAACCGCAATCAGACCAGAAATTCCTTCAATTAATTGATTACTAATTCCAGCTGAGATACTTGATAATAAAAACTTGAATAATAAACCAGCTACTAAACTAGCTAAAATACCAAAAGCACCACCAACAAAAATCCACTTACGTGCTGACTCTTGTTTACCTTTTGACACTAATGCTAGTAAAGCTGAAATAATAATTAAAGCTTCTAAACCTTCACGGAATACAATAGTCCCGGCATCAAACATCGTATAAGATGTTTTCTTCGTAGCTAAATTTAAATTCTGTTGAATCTGTTTTAATGTTTTCAACGTTGAAGCAGATTTAGGCTTTTCTGTTAACCTAGTTAATGCAATGGAAGTATCATTTTCAATCTTTTTATATAATTCCATTGAATTTGATTGAACGATTACTTCAACATAAGGCCAATCTTGTATAAAATCATTAAATGTAGCCTGTGCCTTTTCTATATCATTTGATTCGACAGAATTGATTGTTTGATTGAGTAGTTTTATAGCTTTCTCTATACTCACTTCTTTCGTTGAGTCACTACTTGGATTATTCATTACATCAATTAATTTAGTAAAAGAATCATTTACTTTAGTAGTTGAAGGATTATCAGTAAACAATGTTGACCTCGAAGTAATCATATTTGCTTCAATTGAACCATAAAAACCACTGTTAGCTCTTCTTATATCATTTTCAACTTTAGACCATTCGATTTCAAAAAGCTTATATTCTGATTGCGCTTTTGCCCAATTCGATTCATTTGATAAAGTTTTAATATTATTTAAATGAGATACTAGTTTAGTAAGATTAATTTGAGATAGATCTTTATTATCATTCGTCTTTTCAATCCACTTTTCAGTTTCAAAAGCTACTGCTCGAATATCATCTTTTACTGCAGCAAGATCATTTTGATCAATATCTTTAATCGCTTGGTCAACTAGTTTATTTAATTTTGAAGTTTTTTTCTCATTTTTAATTAAATCTTTAATCGCTACTAAATCTGTTTTAACTTTCTCTTTTTCACCATTTTTAACTTCTGTTAATGAGTTACCAATATGCGAAAGTACTTGTTCTTGAAGATCAGTTTCAGCAAATGTTTTATGAAACGGACTAATTATTAAACTTAAAAATAGTAAACTAGCTATTAAAAATATATTTTTATTCATACAATTCACCTAAAGTAATCCTTCACCAATATAGCTTCCGTTCTTAACCCCTGGGAAGCATGCAAAAACTGCACTACCATTATGTTCGATGTATTCGTTTAATAAATCCATTTTCGCTAATTTATCTTGCATGGGAATAAATTGTTTTTCTAGGTCTCTTTGGAAACTAACAAATAGTAACCCTGCATCTAATTTTCCTGTTTGAATATCAAGTCCGTCTGTGTATGAATAAGATCTTCTTAAAATTTTAATTTTTCCTTTACCTCTTGCTAAGGCAACATGTGAATCTGCAGGAATCAGTAATTTCCCATTATCATCTGTTTTCTTTAAATCTAGTTTAGCAAATTCATCTTTTTCGCCAATTGGTGCACCAGTTGCTCTATGACGTCCAAATGTTTGTTCCTGATCTTGTAATGAACTTCGATCCCATTCCTCAACACGGATACGAATACGTCTTGCAACTAGATATGAACCACCAGTTAGCCAAGCTGGACCATCGCCATTTTGTACCCAAACATGTGTATTCATTTCTTTTTCATCTTTTGTATCTGGATTTGCAGTACCGTCCTTAAAGCCCATGAGGTTTCTTGGCGTGCTACCAGATGGATCCGCTCCAGATGAGCGTTGGAAGCCATGCTGCATCCATTTTATACTAACCGTTCCACGGCCAAGACGAATCAAGTTTCTTACACCATGAAAGGCAACTTGTTGATCGTTTGCACAAACCTGAACTACGATGTCTCCACCGTTCCATTCCTCTCTTAAATCATCACCAGGGAAATGAGGTAAATCTTTTAACCCAGGTGGTCTACTTGATTGAATGGATAATCGGTCAAAAAATGAAGGGCCAACACCAAATGTAAACGTAAGCTTCATTGGTTGTAAACCAGTTGCTTCACCCGTATCAATTGGTGGTGAAGAAGGATATTCAGAATCACCTAGTTCCTTTCCTTCACTCATTAAAGCCGCCGCTTCAGTCCATTTTTTAAACATTGTTTTGACATCTGCTTTTGAAGTAGTTTCTAGTTTAAAAGACGCCAAATATATAAAATCTTGAGCAGGAGTCGTAATTCCTTGCTGGTTCTTACCATAAAACGGAAGAATCTCTCTTTCATCCGCTTTAGCTGGTGAAAAGAAATTAGTTACTTTTTCAGTAGCTGCTTCAATTCCAGTAGCACCAATAAGGATACCAGCACCACCAACTCCAATAAGTTTTAATGCATCTCTTCTAGAAACTTTATTTGTTTCTAATTTTTTCATATTATTTAACCCCTAAAGTTGACCCAACTTGTGAAATCGGTTCTGCTAATGCATCTACTTGTTGAGCTAATTTTTTTACTTCATCTTCTTTTAACTGTTTGTAATCAACATACTGATCACCTTTTTTATAAGTATTTAAAGTTGTAATTAATTCATTAAATCTAGTTTCAATTGTAGAAGCTAATTCAGCATCTTTTGCTTTTAATTTATCAGATAATAATTGAACGATTTTTTCTGAACCTTCCACGTTTGCTGCAAAATCAGCCAAATCAGTATGAGAATATCGCTCTTCTTCACCTGTTACTTTTGAAGATGAAACTTCATTTAATAATTCCACAGGACCAGTTACAAATAATACAGGATCAATTTCAGCTGTTTCTACTTTTGCTCTTAAGTAGTTAGCATCCTTCATAAGTTGTTCTGTATATTTTTCTAAACCTTTTGTTGTATTTTGAGTCCAAAGAACTTGCTCAATTTTATGGAAACCAGTCCATTCATTTGCAGGTACATCACCTTCACGTGCATCAATCTTTGGATCTAAATCACCGAATGATTCTGCTACTGGTTCAATTCTCTCGAAATAAGAACGACTAATTGGATATAGACGTTTTGCTTCTGCCATGTTTCCTGCATTGATTGCATCAACAAACTTCTGAGTATTTGCTACGAACTCTTCCGTTTGAGAAACAACGAAATCTCTATAATTATTAATCTCTGAATCTAAATTTATTTTTGCTTCTACTTTTGATTCCTTTTTTACGTTACTTGCTTCTTCACTTTTTTGTGCACATCCTGCCATCATTAAACTTGTAGCAAGAGAAATTGCGATCATAGTAGTTTGCTTTTTCATGAAAATACCCCCGAAAAATCTAAATTAATTATATGTATTTCTTATTGATAACTATTTTCAATACCTATCATAATACAATTGATAAATATTTTCAATTAGATTTTCATAAAAAAATGACTGAAGCTTGTTCAGTCATTTTACGTTGTAGAGTCATATACAAAGTTACGAATCAAAGTTTACGATTAAGTTCAATTGATGTTCGTACTTTTTAAGATTAATTCTTATATAATTATGTTATTACAGTTAACTAATCAACAGAATATAACCAGCATTATTCAATTTTAAATAATTTCGCTAAGTAAGCATTCACAAATATATTATTCTGATCTAATTGACGTCGAATAGCAAGAAAGTTTGATAATGAAGGATATGAATGATTTAATTTTTCTATATTCATTGAATGCATTTTCCCCCAATGAGGTCTACCGTTATAGCTTTGAAGAATTTCCTCTATTCTATTAAAATACTCTTGATGAGGCATTCCTTTATACATATGGATTGCGATATATGCTGAATCTCTCATCGAGGCAGGACTTATTAAAAAATGATCACCTTTAACGAATCGACATTCGATTGGGAAATGCACATTAAATCGTTTATTTTTAATTTCTTCTTGAATTTCTAACGTTGCATCATTCATATATTGAGCTGGAATGCTATATTCCATCTCGTTAAATTTCACATGTCGAGTTGTTGAAAACAATTCATGACTAGGTCCAACCATCTTTGTATTTGGAACACTACTACCACAAATTTTACTAATTTGAGAACTACTTTTTGGATAGTTTCTACTAAACTCACTTAATAACCAAAATGCTTTATTTTCAATCGTTGCTACTTTCCATTTCTCAAATTTAAATGAATGCTTTTTCGTTCTAGTTTCATTCATTACCTTTATTTGAACATTGTTCGAATACGGAAATAAGTAAAACTCAAAATGTTCATTTTCCTTCTTCAAAATTGATAGTTTGCTATATAATTCATCCATTGCTATTTTATGACTCAAATAACGATATGTTTTAGCAGGCTTTATTCTAATTTTAAATTTAACAACGATCCCTAGTAATCCTAGCGAAACGCCAAGTGCCCTATAAATATCTGTATTTTTTGACTTTGAACAAACTAATATATCACCTGTTGGTAATACTACAGTCATCTCTTCAATTTGTGTAGATAATATTCCGTAATTAATCCCTGTTCCATGTGTCCCTGTTAAAAATGCACCTGCAATCGATTGAACATTAATATCCCCTAAATTTTCTTGTGAATAACCTGCTTCATATAATTCATTCCCTAATTGCTCAAGCTTAGTTCCAGCCCATACTTCGGCAATTTGTTCCTCTTTGTTAATTGAAATAATTCCTTGTAAATTGTCTAGTGATATTAAATAGTCGTTAGTTGAAATTAGTGGGGTAAATGAGTGACTTGAACCAACTACTCTTATTTTTTTATTTTCCAAGTTAGCTTTTTTTACGAGGTTAACAACTTCTTCAATCGATGATGGATACACTACTTGATTCGGACTGAATTTTACACTTCCAGACCAGTTTTTCCATAACATACTTTTCATAGGAAGCACCCCCTATCTCCTCTGTATGTAGTGAACCGGTCGATGATTTTATTTTTACTTACTACATATAAATGAGAAAAACGTTCAGCAATCTCACCAGACTTACTTGGTCTAAATAAAATTGCATCTCCTATTTTTAAATCTTCATGGCCTGAATAAAAAACTGGGGTTTGAACTTCACCAGCACCTTCTAGTGGCAATAAAGTACAATGATCTGGAGAAAATGGAGTTGGTAATTTTTCTTTTCCTACAGCACCCGAAGCAATAAACCCTCCACTTGTGCATGTAAAAATCTTATCCGATGGTTTTCGAATGATTGGTAAAGCAAAGCCAATTGCTGGTTGATATTGAAAATTCCTGTAATCATCAAATAATGTAGGAGCATAAAATCCTGATCCTACTGTCACTTCAGTAACCACTTTCTCTTTTGTCGTCGAGTGGAGACTTCCAGTACCTCCACCATTTACAAATTCAAGGTGATAACCATCTTTTTCAATGTATTTCACAATTTCTCTTCTTTTTTTCGCTATTTCCCCAAGTGATTTTTTCTTTAAAAACTGGATTATTTTATTTTTCAAAACCTTATTTTTGGCATCATCACCAACACCTGCAATTTGCGCTTCATATCCCATAATTCCTACTAAGCGCACATTCAATGATTGCAATATTTTTGTTAATAGAGGTACTAAATCTCTAGTTTCTTTAATCGGTGACCTTCTTACCCCAAAATGAAATCCTAAATATGAAGTACTCATGTCTACATCGATACAAAGTGGAATAACAACCTCATTTTTTACGGCGATCCTTTCAATCATACTAATCTGTTCAGTCTGATCTACCATACAAATGATTTTTTTACCCTTTTTTATTTGTGATGCAATTTTATTTAATCCGATTACATCAACTGTTGGATAACCAATTAATAAATTATCAAAACCATTTTCAGCAAGAAAATCTGCTTCATTAGGGTTATAACACATTAGCCCCTCATAACAATCGTTGCTCTCTAAAATATATTTTAAAACTTGTACACTACGAATGGATTTTGTAGCAATCCGTATTTTCTTACCGTTTGATTTAGTTGCAATATCATCCACATTTTGAACAAAAGCATCCCAATCTAAAAAAGCACATGGCATAGACAATTTGGAAAATACCGATCGATCGACCATTTATTCACCTATCCCGATAGCATTTTATTATTAATTTTATGCAGAAAATTATTTAATCAGAATAAAAAAAGCTACATAGAATAGTTTCTATGTAACTTTTAATAATCGATAAAGCCTTTTAATATTTGACATGTTAACGGACAATTCAATCTAGCAGATTTGCTTGATTGATTTAAACTTACTTTTGACAAAGGAATTCCATACCATAAAACTTCATTATCTATCATAATAAAAGGTTGAACTTGATCTTTTTTTATAAAACTTCTATTTTTTTGATTTTCATAATGAGACTCACTTATAAAGAGAATCGGTATCTCAACTTCATTGATCAGTTTTCGAATAGCCAATGACATCTCAGATAAATTTGGCATGGAAACAATTATTTTTTTCTTAGCATTTTTCAGGTCATTTACTAATTCATTTTTCAGATCGCTTGAATCATTTGAAAACAGTTTTAATCTCTTTGAAATACTCTTTGAAAAACACTTTTCAAACTCTTCCATACTTACTTTGTATTCATTATCTATTTGAAAATGAATTAACTTATTAATCGTCTTTTTTGAATTTGTTTTAGTTTTTATAAATGGAATATCTGCAATATGAATAAATTTGCCCCGAGCTCTAGTTAAAGCAACATTAATTAATCTTTCACTGTTCTGATCTGTAAGCAGCAACCCAGGAGAATATTGTGGTTTCGTATCAACTGAATCAAAAATGATTACGTCACACTCCGCTCCTTGAAATCGGTGAACTGTTGCGATTTGTATTGGTAATTCTCGATATTTTGTTTTCCCGATTATTTCTTTATGGAGTGCCGTAAGTAATTTTGCTTGTGCTCTATATGGCGTAACAATTCCAATTGACTTGACCCCATCTACTATACTTGAAAGAATACATTGAATGGCAATAATCGCAGACCCTAAATTATATCTAGAATTCGTATTTGAATCTTTTAGGGCATAGCATTTTAGAAATTGCGAATTTATTAAACTATTTGCTTGCATTGGAAATGGTCTATGTTTTGCGATTTCCTGTCTTTTTTTAACAGATGGATGGTCAAACACTAACGAATGATAAATTTCATTATTTGTAAATCCAGAGATGGCCGGATGCATTCTCCTTTGTTGATTCAGTAAAACTAAATTAATTAATGGTTTTCCATTTTCAATTTTTTGGACAATTCCTGTATGATGAAACAAATCTTCTTGTAGCCATTTTTTAACATATTCATTATGAAAGCATGATGCAATTGGCGGTAATTGTTTAAAGTCTCCACAAACTACAATTCGTTTTCCTAATGTTGAAGCAAAGGCGATTTGTGGTGTATATGCCATACTGATTTCATCCACAATCACTAAATCAAATTGGCGTAAATAGATTAAAGGATCAATTGTACATTTAGAAATAGTTGTTCCAATCACTTTTGCTTGATCAATCAATTCTTTTTCTTTTTCACGAACTTCTCCACGTATTTTATTTAACTTATTTTGAATTTTACTCAAATCATCTAATTCTTTTTTTGATGCTGCACCTCTTCTGGCCTTCCTTAGCATCGAGTGTTTTCGTTCATCTAAATTTTCCAACTCATATTGATTTATACTTCCACTTACTTCAACAAGCTTTGAAGAAAGGACATCTTCATGTTGTAATAACACTTCATCTTTTGTATAACCATAGCGGACAACCTCTCCACTTTTCCATTTATCTTTTTGTTCTAATTCATGAATCACATTTTTCATTAATACATCGACTGCAGCATTAGAATGAGCAATTACTAAAACTGACTTCTTTTTTTCATAATGTTTTAAAATAATATTTGTTAAATTATAAGACTTACCAGTACCTGGTGGTCCCCATATATATGTTGTCGCATTATAAAACGAACGATAAATTAGTTCCTGCTTTGTTGAATAATCTTTCTTCATTTTACTTAAATGTTTAGCAGTAGAATCAGCATTCATCAGCTTCATAATTCTACTTTGTTTACTGCGATAATCTTTTATTTCCTCAAGTCTTTCAATTAATTGATCTAAAAGCTCCCATGGTTCATTAAAAAGTTCAGCAAATGGAATCGTCGAAGTAATTTTTTCATTTAGTTTAATTTCAACTTGAGAGCCTTTAAATGACAATAATTCACCTTGATACTCTTGATTTTCTATTTTTATTCGAACCGGTGTTCCTTCTGGGACAAAAATTTCTGCATAAATCGTAAACAAAATAACCGTACTTTGTCCAATTTGATATAGCGGCGTCCCTTTTGAAAGCGTGTAACTTCTCCCACCATGAAATTTTAAATAATTTCGTTCGGCTTCAATTGCAGTTTGCCATTCAGTTATTAACTTTTTTACGTCGTTTAGTGTATTTACAATCATTTATTTCACCTTATTAACTTTGAAATTGATCGTTAAACATCTCTTTTTAGTCAGCGTTAGTGCGTTACTTTTTAATTTTTCATATCCACTTAACACACACTTAACTATAATAGAAAGTTTAAACATTTTTAGTGATTTACTTATCATACACCAGTTCAAATAGTTTATTAAATGATTACACCCAATCTAATAAAATATAGTTGATTTTTTCAGTAATATTCACATTCTGTACCTATGACTCTACACAGATAAAAAAGGAGAATAATTTCATTTTGAAATCATTCCCCTAAAATAGTATGTAAATATAAAAATATTTTCTTCAGTCGTATTAAACCTCAGATACCTTAGACCTTAGCTAAGCGTTTTTCAAAATCAGCCTTAAATAGCAGAATTCCATCAATATTTAGAGCAAAATCATGGTCACTGATATTAAAATTTGTGATAAATTCACCAGATCTCTCACGTACCATAATTGTCGGACGTATGTTATCTCCAATATCTTCCTGAGTTACACCACTTCCATAAAAATACCAGTTCGTTTCAGTAGGCTTATTTTCTGCATTTTTAGATAAGTCATTTTTTATTATTTCGCACATCGTAACCATGAAATCTTCATTAAGATTCATGATTTTTCCATAATCACTATTAACAGTTAGATCAGCATCCCCATACCAAATATTTCTACTTGTTCTCTGATTTTCATTTGAGGAATACGTTTCATCAAACAAACTTTTCATGATCAATACCTCCTTGTAAGGTAGTTTTAAATAGTATAAAGTGTTTATTTCCACATATTGTTAATTTTAATTTAAAATTAATGTCAAAAACAATACCAATACTACATCACTAATGTTTTCATAATTTTTTATTTAAATAATTCTCCTAAATAATACGGCATTTGTTTTCGCCACCACACCCAATCATGCGAAACATCCTCACCCCACTCATCAAACCAAGCTTCAATTTGTTTTTCTTTAAAAGCCTTTTTTAATGTAAAGTATGAAGGCAGTCCTTCTTGTTCCCAATCACCTAGCCCGGTGCAAATTATGATATCTGCTGAACGGTATCGATCAATAAACCAACCGTCATTTTGATTCCATATGTAATCACTTGGTGAATTTTGGTATACAAGAGGATCATTTCCGTAATCCCCAAAAAAGAAACGCACATCGTAAACACCGCTTAGTGCAACGGTTGTTTGGAAAACATCCGGATGCCTTAGGAAAAAGTTCAATGCATGATAGGCCCCCATACTACAGCCAGTTGTCATCATTGAATCAAACCAACCTGTTTTATGTTTAATAAAAGGAATAGCTTCTGAAATGACATATCGGTCATATGCTTCATGAGCTAATGCTCGATCATGTACCGATTTTGAGTCGTGTAGCCAACTTTCGCTATCGATCGTAGACAGTGTAAAAAACTGAACTTTGCCCGATTCAATAAAGTCACGGCACACATCAATCATTCCAAAATTATAGTATTCAAAATGCGTCCCCCCAGAGGAAGGAAAAACTAGGATTGGCATGCCACTGTGTCCATATCTGTTCAACTGCATTTCTCGTCCTAATTCCCCACTCCAATGGCTTAAATGTTCTATATTCATAGATAAATCTCCTATCTTTATACGTTTACAATGCTGCAATTTTTTCGTTCATGTACAAAACGTATGATTTCATCGACTTCTTCTTGAGAATCTGCATTAATCGCATAAAATTGATTTCCTTGTAGTTCAGCAAACGCATCTGGAATACGCTTTTCAAACTTCACTTGCCCACCAAATCGTTCATAAATTGCATTCGTATCATGGTTATACTCATACGCATCACGCTGGGTTATACCAACACAAAACTCGTTTTTAACATCGGGTTCCTTAAATTCTCCTCCTGTCACAATTGAGGCATACTGAGCAAATAAATCAATGGAGTACGCGAAATTGTACATATCAATCGTATAACCGCCAGCTAAGCGATTATTATATTCAAGTGCAACATAATCCCCATCTTCTAATTTAAAAAATTCAATATGGAAAAAGCGTTCTTTCATCCCAAAAGCTTTTACAATTGATTTACCATAATTTTCGAGCTTTGGATCAATCTCTTTTTGAATAATATAAGCTAAGTCCAACTGACCTTTTACAAGTTCTAGAGTTGGTACATTATATGTAAAACTTGTTTGGAAAACAATATTCCCTTTCTGATCAATTAAACCATCAAATGTACAAAGCGTTCCTCCTTCCACATATGGTTCAATGAAATACACATGTGTCTCATCCCATACTTCTTCAAAATGAAGTACAGCTTCTTTGGAGCATAATTTAAAGGTTGCAGCTGTTCCAACACCATTATCCGGTTTAGCAATAACAGGCAGTCCTAATTCATTAATGGCTTTCGTTAAATCATTTTTAGTTTTAACAACTTTTCCCTCTACAACTGGCACACCTGCTTTTTTAAACAGTTTTTTCATTTCAGATTTATATTTAACTTTTTTCAAATCACTTGGTTTATTACCGTATACATTAAATTGCTCACGTAGTTTGGCATCAAGTTCTAACCAGTATTCATTATTCGATTCAATGCGATCAATCGGACCATGTTTATAAAATAAAAATGCAACAGCCCGTTTCACTTCATCTAGATCTTCTAAATTATTCACTCGATAATATTCTGTTAATGCATTTTGTAATTTCGGACCTAATTGGTCATATGGCTCTTCGCCAATACCTAATACATTAACCCCTGCGGCTTTTAAGCGATAAGCAAATGCCTGGAAATTCTCTGGATAATATGGAGAGATCAAAATATAATTCATAAATATGCTCCTTTCTTACTATCAAAAAATTTAATATTTATTTCACATTAAAATTAATGTAATTCTCTTTAAATAATGTAATAAGTATGTAAGTCAAATATCATTTTAGGGATTCATTCAAGACCAATTCTCACTTAAGAAGCGTAAACATTCTGGTAAGTGTTTTGCCCAAGCTTTTTCATCATGTACTTCATCTGCAAAAATATTTAAACAAATGTGATCAATAGGAATAGAACCTTTTATCAGTTGTTTATAATATTTAAGCGAGCAATCGATATAAGCTTGCTTCATATTTCCATACATGAATTGTCGATCAGTATCATCGCCTTCTTGGGTACCAACTTGAATATACACTCGTTGTTCGGGATCCAATTCTCTACTTGCAATAAATTGATCAAATGCTTTACTTGTAATCCAATTTGCTAAAGAAAAAATACCTAAACAACCAATTTGATTTTTATATTCAACACCCATAAATGCCGAAATATTCCCACCAAGTGAACTACCAATCACCGCTGTATGGTATTTATCCGATTTCGTTCGATATTGTTTATCGATAAACGGCTTAACGACTGTCATCACAAAATTAGCAAACTCCGCGCCTTTCCCACCTAATTCATAATCTTCAGGAAGTGGGCTTTCTGTAATTTTCCAAGGCGTATATTCATTAATTCGATCTTGTCCACCGTTATCAATCCCAACAACGATCATCTTCGGTAAATCAGGATTTCGTTTAATTGCTGGAATCACTTTCCATGAATACCCGCTATAAGATTCACTACTATAGAAAATATTTTGACCATCATGCATATAAACAACTGGATAATGTTGATCCTTGTCTTCTTCATAATTTTTCGGCAATAAAACACGCACGCGACGTTTTTCATTTTTATAAGACATTTGTAATTGATGTGTTTCTATTTTTAAATAAAAATAGGATTGATTCATTTTTAACTTCCTCGCTCCTTTGAACTTACTTGAAAAATACAACTTCTTAATGAATAAGTGATTGATTAATATAAATCACACGAAATGCCTAAAAAATTGTTTTTCAGCAGATACCTTATTGCCTGAAAAATTATTTTGTAATTAATTCAACGAAAATAGATTAGATTCCTTCTTGCACAATCATGTTAAAAAATGATATAGAGAATAATAGATAAATGAATATCCTCTTTTTCACAAGTGAGATAGTTTACTAAGGAAATAAGGAAATAAGGTTATAAAATTAGCATTTTGAACAAGATTGGGAATTTAGATGATGAACAAACCGTTCTTTTAAGGTTTAGATAAAAATTTCTGAATTAAGTAGGGTTAACAGATTAAAATGGGGGTAAGAAGAAATGATCAGAGAAGCTACTCAACATGATTTAACAGATATTTTAGAAATCTATAACGATGCCGTACTTAATACAACTGCCGTTTATACATATAAACCTCAAACACTTGAGGGCAGACAAAATTGGTTTGAACAAAAGATGAATGAAGGATTTCCGATACTAGTCTTCGAACTTGACCAAAAAGTCGTTGGATTTGCTACATTCGGTCCTTTTAGAGCGTGGCCGGCTTATAAATATTCGATTGAGCATTCAGTTTATGTAAATAGTAACTACAGAAAAAAGGGGATTGCCACTTCATTAATGAAAGAATTAATCTCCATTGCCAAAGAAAGAGAGTACATGACTTTAATTGCTGGAATTGATGCAGATAATGAAAAAAGTATTGCTATGCATAAAAACTTAGGATTTGTCTATTCAGGCACAATTAAAAAAGCAGGCTATAAATTTAATAGATGGCTTGACTTGTCCTTTTATCAATTAGAACTTGGTGGACCAAAGAATCCTACAGAAGAATAATTTAGTAGTCTATTAGGGGTATGTTTTTGATCAAAACATACCCCCTCTAAATCGTTCTATTTTATCTCTAAAGCAAAAGCATAAAAGGCATCACCATGTGATAAGTGCTTATCTTTTTTATCCACCCACCAAACTCCATATGAATAATAATATACTCCTTTATTAATAGGTGCTGAAAATTGATTCTTCACTAATAATATTTCACTTTCTTTATTATTATTGATTTGAGTTAAGTGGATTTCATTTGGTTTCGGAGTATATTTCATATTAATTTTAATGGTTTCTCCTGGTTTTACTTCAATCGGCTTTTTCCCCTCTAATAGATTGACCGGTCCTGCTGTATCAGCACATTCACCTTTTCCTTTCGTAATCCAACAATAAGAACCTAACTTTGTATCATAAGTTTGATTCTCTACTTGTACCATTGTTTTTGGAGGTTTATTACCTTTTAAACCATTATTTGCTGAACATCCAGTAAAAATGAGAAAGAAAAAAATTATCGCAACACTTAACCATTTTGACATAATGGCCACTCCCTCTTTTTTGGTTTAGATTTTAATTAATAGTCACTCATTTTCAGTTTTTACAAACTTTAAGAAGGTACCGTCCTCTTGTTTTACAATCATGACTTTTGAGTCCTTACTCGATAAATAAATTTTATCGCCAACCTTTAACATATTAGAGGAAAAATTGACTTTTGGAATCGTATGATTATTAACAACTTCTTGAACTTCACCAATTTGGTCTTTCAGTTTAACTTCCTTATTATGTAAAATTCCTTCAAACCGATACTCCGCCCCATTTACTATTAATAATCCAATACTAGCATCTGCAGAAATACTTGTAGATTCGTTTGTATTACCTATGCTTTCTATTCGATCCTTTTTCATAGGTGAGTTCATAAAAATGGTAATTGCTAACAACAATAAAATCCCAAGTGAGACGAACGGTTTTCGAATTCGATTATCCCACCATTTGGAATTAGCTTTATTCCATATTTGATCAAATGTGACGGAAGGATTTTGTTGATCTAATTTCTTCTGAAGAGTTTGTTTAATCTCAGAAATAGGATTGTTTTCCACCATCAAGTTCTCTCCCTTTTCGTTTTTGTTCTACTTTAAACAATTCGTTTTTCGATAAACGATTTCTTAATTTTGTTAGTGCGTAATTAAGTCTTGATTTACATGTACCAATCGGAATATTTAGTGAGTCCGCCACTTCTTCTAATTTAAGTTCTAAATAATAATGAAGTACAATCACTTCCCTGCTCTTATTCGGTAATAAGTTTATTTCTTTCCATAGATGATCTTCCATTTCATTTTGTAAAATTGATTGTTCAACGTTTTTTTCGGCTAAAACATTATAATGAAAGCCGAAAAGTTTCTTAATTTTTTGTTTACGTAACATATTTCGTGTGATATTTACGGTTATTCGATAAATCCAAGGTTCAATTGGTTTTGTCTGATCAAATAGATGGAATTTTTTTATCATTCGAATGAACGTCTCTTGTGTAATATCATCTGCCAGTACGTTTGATTTTGTTAAAAAGTAAGCAGTCCGATACACAAATGACGAGTGATTATTAAATAATTCTTCTAAACAATCTTTGTCAATTCTTTCAGGCACTAGTTCTCCTCCTTTCACCACTCACCCTATATACACTTAAAAACAGATTATAGTTCGGTTTTTTTAAAATTTTTATCTAAAATGACTAAAATAGTGTAGGAATAGTGTTAAAAACAGATGCAATTTTACGATTCCAAGTTTTTAAAATATTCATTCGATTAGTTATATAGTATGATAAGAATTAACTTAATTAAAGGTAGGTTTTTTAGAATGAAGGCAGTTCAAATTGATGAATCAAAGCATTTATTTATTGACGAATATCAAATGCCTCTTTTAGGTGAGAATGAACTACTTGTTAAAGTTCATGCTACGGCTATTAATCGAGCTGACTTACTTCAAAAACATGGTAAGTACCCTGTACCTAAAGGAGCTTCCCCGATTTTAGGTTTAGAGATGGCCGGGGTTGTCGAACAAGTTGGTGCTAATGTTACAAATTGGGAAATCGGAGATCGTGTTTGTAGCTTATTGCCAGGCGGAGGTTATGCGGAGTATGTTTCCATTCCTTCAGATTTAGCCATTTCAATTCCAGATCATTTTTCGTTCGAAGAGGCTGCCGCTATACCTGAAGTGTTTTTGACAGCTTACTTAAATTTATTTGAATTAGGTAGATTAAAAGAAAATGAAACTGTTTTAATTCATGCAGGGGCTAGTGGTGTTGGGACCGCTGCAATTCAGCTTGCAAGGGAATTTGGTGCAAGTTCAATCGTGACTGCTGGGAGTGACATGAAACTTGCAGCTTGTACTGATTTAGGTGCAAATTATGTGATTAACTATAAACAAGAAGATTTTAAATCTGTGGTCGGAAAAGTTACTAATGAAGTAGGTGTAGACGTCATTTTAGATTTTATTGGTGCATCCTATTTCCATCAAAACTTACAATCACTAAATACAAATGGTAGGCTCATTTTGATTGGTACAATGGGTGGGGTTAAAGTGAACGATATGAATCTATTACCATTATTGACAAAGAGAATTTCCATTATAGGTAGTACTTTGCGTTCACAAACACTTGAGCAAAAAATCTATTTAACGAATCAGTTCAAGAAAGATGTCTTACCACTTTTTACGAATCAGAAAATAAAACCGATTATCGATTCAGTGTATAGTTGGCATGAAGTGAATGAAGCTCATAGTCGAATGGAGAACAATTTAAATATCGGAAAAATAGTTTTAAAAATAGATTAATTATATAGAAGTCAAAGGGGATAATCATGGTACTATTCGGTTCAATTGTTAATGCGATCGCTATTATTTTTGGCTCTTTACTAGGCTTGTTTATTAAAAGAATTCCAGATCGAATGAAAAACCTAGTAACTCAGTCAATTTCTCTCGTAATTATCGTCATAGGATTTACTTTAGCTATGAAAACAAATCAAGTTCTAATCGTCGTTTTTAGCTTATCGCTAGGTGCAGTTGTAGGAGAATGGTTAGATCTCGAAAGTAAATTAGATCAATTAGGTCTATTCATCGAAAGTAAATTTCATTCTAAAAACGAAGGTTCAATTTCGAAAGGATTTGTTACATCGACTTTATTATTCTGTGTTGGAGCGATGGCTATACTTGGGGCATTAGATAGCGGACTTCGTCATAATCATGAAATCTTATATACAAAATCAATGATGGACGGATTTTTATCAATTATTTTAACTTCAACGCTTGGTATTGGCGTGTTACTCTCCGCTGTCCCAGTTTTAATCTATCAAGGATTCATTGCCATCTTTGCCTCATTTGTACCGAATCTTGTTACCCAGCATTTATTAAATTCAATTATTGCTGAAATTTCAGGTACAGGAGGAATTTTATTAATTGCTCTTGGTTTAAATTCATTAGGTTTAATTAAAATTAAAATCGGAAATATGTTACCGTCTATTTTATTTGCACTTATTATTGTTTGTTTCATACAGTTTTTCAAATAAGATTTATGTATTTTCTACAAACTAAAATGAGCCCTTTTACTGGGCTCATTTTTTAATCTAATTAATGAAATTTCTTTCTAAAATAACCTTTGTCTTTGTGATATAAGATTAACGCTATAATTAATACTACTGCAGCAATCCAAACAGCTTGATTCCCAATATATTTAGTGGAAAGACTTCCAAATAATGCGCCAAATGAAAAGGAAAGGATAATAACAAAAAACTCTTTAAATTTAGTTTTTGCTTCTTTGTCATGATTTACAAAGGCTGTATATGCTGCTTGTGAAGCAATTCTAATATTACCAGTTGTCATCGTTGAATTGTATGTCCATTTATCTAAATGGGTAAAAGTTGAAATTTGTAATGATGACACAAAGGAGATGCAAACTGTTACAACTAAATTAGGCACACTACTAGGTAATAATCCTACGATCAACAATACACAACATTCTAATAAGAGAATTGAACGTCTATAACTGTATAATAGTTCTCTTAACCGTGGATGTTTAACGGATTCTGCAACTAATACACCTAAAATAAAGGCTAGAATAGGTAGAATATAATCCACAGAGTTTTTCCATTTCCCAAATGATAGATTGATTGCCAAAAGAACAAGATTTCCTGTTTGTGCATTGGCAAATACACCATCTCTACTGATAAAAGTATACCCGTCTAAAAATCCACCTACTAAAGCTAATAATAATCCTAGATAAACTGAATTTGAAGATAATGATGGAATGATTTTTTGTTTAGATTTCAAACTAGTTCTCCTACTTCTATTACTAAGTTAGCTCAATCATAACACACTTATTATGTATAAAAATGTGAACAAAAATCCAACAAATACAATGAAAAAAGCAAAAAAAAGACGACCAAACCATACCTTTGATCATCTACTTCTTCTTATTTAATAATCTTAACCATATGATCCTCATCGTAAAATTCACCATTTACAAATAATGCTCTTTTTTCTGTACCAAAGCTTTCGAAGCCTACAGTTTTATAAAGTCTTTTTGCAGATTGATTTGATGAAATGACTGCCAGTTCAATTTGTAAAATTTCTTCAATCTCCATTGCATCTTGAATGGCTTGGCTTAAAACTTTTTTCCCTACACCTTTTCCTCGGTAATTTGGTGTAACATACATTCCCCAAATTGCTCCTTTATGCTTCATTTTTTCAGATCTTTTTTGGAAGAAGCCACAAACCCCAACAAGTACGCCTTTGTCAAATGCACCTATAATAAAATTATCAAACGTTTTAGGAAAATTATTTTTATGCTGTTCGAATGATTTTCTCTCATATTCAGCTAAACTTTCTCCGAATGCTTCTGGTGATAATGTTAATCCTTCACTTCTTAATCGAATAAAATCAGGTAAATCTTCAATTGTTAATTTTCGAATTTCCATATTTAATCTCCCTTCGAAGCTAAAAAAGCCTTAAATCAATTTACTTCATCTAAATATAACATATTATTCTGAAGTTTATGAATAAAAAAAGAACTGATCATATTCATTCACGATCAGTTCTTTCATTTTAAAAACAAACGATTGCAATCACTTTTCAACAGTCTGAAAGTTTAATAGAGACAAGTTTTAATTCAGTCATCTCTTGTATTGCATATTTTATGCCTTCTCTTCCATAACCACTTTCTTTTACGCCACCATAAGGCATTAAATCGACTCTAAATGTAGGAACATCATTTACAAGTACGCCTCCTACATGTAATTTCTTCGTTGCATATAGTGCTCTTTGTAAGTTGTTTGTATAGACACCAGCTTGTAATCCAAATCGACTATTGTTTACTTCTGTTATTGCTTCATCAAATTGTTCATATGAACCTATGACTACAACCGGGCCAAAAATTTCCTTACAAGATACATCACTGCTATTCTTTACGTTTGCCAAAATTGTTGGTTTATAAATTCGTTCATCTATACGATCGCCACCCGTTACTAGATCGGCTCCATCTTTAATTGATTGCTTTACCCATTCATCTATTCTAGCAACATCTTTTTTAGAAATCAGGGCACTAATATCTGTTTGAAGTTCTAAAGGAGAACCTATATTTAAAAGTTCAGTAGCATGTTTCATCTTCAATAGGAATTCATTATATAGTGTTTGGTGTACAAAAATTCTTTGTAAAGAAATACATACTTGGCCGTTATAAATAAAGGCTCCCCATACACAACGATTAATCAATTCATCAGTTAGCTGGACCCCTTCATCTATGATTAACGCTGAGTTTGATCCTAATTCTAATGTTACTTTTTTTAATCCTGCCTTGTTTTTTAATGCGATGCCGACTTCAGGACTACCGGTAAATGTGATTGCTTTCACGTCAGAATGTTTTACTAACGCATCACCGATTTCGGATCCCTTTCCAGTAATTAGGTTAAACGCACCTTTAGGTAAATCCGTTTTATCGATCATTTCAGCTAATGCAATAGCAGAAAGCGGAGTTTGACTAGCAGGTTTTAAAACAATTGTATTTCCTGCAGCAATTGCTGGACCAACTTTATGTGCGACTAAATTAAATGGAAAATTAAACGGGGTAATTGCACCAATAACTCCAACTGGCTCTCTGACAGTATATGTGACTCGACCTTCACCACCTGCTACTGCATCAAGAGGGATTGTTTCACCGTATATTCTTTTTGCTTCTTCAGCGGCTATTTTATAAGTTGCAATCGTTCGATCAATTTCACCTAAAGCAGCTTTTAGTGGTTTGGATGCTTCTAATGCTAAAATCTCAGCAAGTTTTGAACGATTTTGTTTAAACTGGTCAACTAATTGCTCTAGAATGATACTTCTCTCATATGAGCTCAAGCTTTCCATTTTAGTTTTCGCGTTATTTGCCGATCTAATTGCTTCTTCTAAATTCTCGATCGTTGCGACTGGTATTTCGGCTAAAACTTCACCAGAATGAGGGGCAACAAGTTTTTCATATTTAACCCCTTCCACCCAAGTTCCATCTATATAAAATTGCTTTTTCATTCTACTTCACCTCTGTTACAAGCTGACTAGCAACTTGATCTATTGATTGTTTTATAATATCTAATCCTTCATTTAATTCATCGTCAGAAATAATTAAAGGTGTTAAGAAACGAAGAACATTACTATGAACACCTGCGCTAAGAATAATGACTCCATTTTCACAACATTTTTTTGTTAATGCTGCAACAAACTCTTTTGCTGGTTGACCAGAATTAGGATCTATAAATTCGATTCCTACCATCGCTCCTAGTCCCCTAACATCATAAATAATTGGAAAATCATTCTTCAACTGATCAAAAAATGATCTAATTTTTTCTCCAATCGATCTAGCTCGAATCCATAATTTTTCACTTTCAATTTTTTCAATCACCTCAAGCGCTGCTACACAACCTAAAGGACTTCCGCCATAAGTTCCACCTAATTCACCAGGTGATGCCGCATCCATTATTTTTGAACAACCAGTCACTGCACTAATTGGTACACCTGCTGCAATTGATTTTGACATCGTGATTAAATCTGGTTCAATTTCAAAAATCGTTGATGCAAACAATTCACCCGTTCGCCCAAATCCTGTTTGAATTTCATCCGCTATAAACAAAATTCCATGTGACTTACAAATAGTATAGATTTCTTTTACAAATTTCTTTGGTGGAACAATAAATCCTCCTTCTCCTTGTACAGGCTCCATAATAACCGCAGCCACTTCTTCTGGTGACACATCTGTTAACAGAAAATCCTTAAATTGAGAAATACAAAAATTAATATATTCTTCTTCAGATAACTCTTTTGGTCTATTTGATAAATAAGGGAATTTAGCTTTATATGTAGCCGGAGCAAATGGTCCCATTTTATATTTATATGGTTTTACTTTACTTGTTAAAGACATTCCTAATAATGTTCGACCATGAAATCCTCGTGTAAACGAAATAATTCCTGAACGACCAGTGTACTTCCTCGCAATTTTAACGGCATTTTCAACTGCTTCAGCACCACTATTTAATAGAATTGTTTTTTTCGCAAAATCGCCAGGCGTTATTTCAGTTAATTTTTTAGCTAAATCAATATATGGCTTATACATTCCTACATGAAAGCAAGAGTGGATTAATCGCTCCGACTGATTTTTAATCGCTTGTACTACATTCTTTGGCGTATGTCCGACATTTAAAGTACCAATTGCTCCAGCAAAATCTAAAAATTTATTTCCATCAACATCCTCAACGATTGTACCGTTTGCTTTTTCTACAAAAACAGGCGTATTATTTCCAACACCATTTGGCACAAACTCATTCCGTAATTCAATGAGTTCTTTTCCCTTTGGCCCTGGAACACCTGCTGAGACATTAACAAATTTGCGATTATTGCTCATGCTAACTCTCCCTCTCATCAATATAATTTCATTTAAAATCTATGAATTTAGTAAATTATTAGCTTCATTACTAATATACTCGCTTTCAAACATTTAAGAATGAAATATAATTATCAAAAAGGGAAAAGCCACTCTGGAAAGTGGCATTTTATTTTATAACATTAATAATTCGCGAATGTCTTCTTCTGTTAAATTATACGAAGCTTTTCCATTCGTTTCGATAATTTCTCCTATTAATTGTTTTTTCTTCTCTTGTAGTTCATTCATTTTATCTTCGATTGTTCCTTTAGCGACTAGTTTGATCACTTGAACATCATTCATTTGACCAAAACGGTATGCTCGGTCCATTGCTTGATTTTCAACCGCAGGATTCCACCAATTATCATAAAGAATAACAGTATCAGCACCAGTTAAATTGAGTCCTACTCCTCCTGCCTTTAATGAAATTAGGAAAAAGTTATGTTCCCCAGCATTAA
The DNA here is from genome assembly GCF_002574545.1 of Bacillus sp. AFS055030. Taxonomy (GTDB): domain Bacteria; phylum Bacillota; class Bacilli; order Bacillales; family Bacillaceae_G; genus Gottfriedia. The sequence goes on along the minus strand of NZ_NUGT01000079.1, from coordinate 112,789 downwards.
ATCGATTGCATATTGATAATCGTTCTTCTGCCGGAGTTTGCCCATCTAGATAAAAAAATGGCTCTCCCATTATTGATAGTTCTCTGCCGATTAAATCTAACATTTTCGTAAATTGAGAGAATATTAAAACTCTCCTACCGGCTATTTTTGATGCCTCAATAAGTTGAAATAGTTGTTCAAACTTGGCTGAACTACCTTCGTAACCATCTATAAAGAGTGCAGGATGGCAACAAATTTGTCTTAAACGTGTTAAACCGGCTAAAATTTTAATATGATTTTTACCTAAAGTAAGTTTATCTACAGCTAAATGCTTTAATGTATCGTGTCGTAGTTTTGCTAAATATGCTGCATATAATTTTTTTTGTTCCGGTAACAACTCTACAGATTCCTTCGATTCGATTTTCTCAGGAAGTTCCTTAAGTACATCTTCTTTTAATCTTCTTAATAAGAAAGGTCGAACTCTTTTAGAAATTGTTTTCCTAGTTAAATTACTAAAATCTTTTAATCCCCCAAATAATTCAGGAAAAACTACATGATAAATTGCCCAAAGTTCTTCGAGTGAATTTTCAATTGGTGTACCTGTTAAAGCAAACCGTTGCTTGGCATTTAGCTTTTTAACAACTTTAGCTGTTTGAGTAAAAGGATTTTTAAAATTCTGTGCCTCATCAAAAAATACTGTATGAAACTTTTGCTTTTCGTACCACTTTATATCATTTCTTAACAACGAATAAGAAGTAATTAAAACATCGATGTTGACTAGTTCTTTTTGTATTTTTAACCTCTCATTTTTATTTCCATCTATGACAAGTGCTTGAATTTCCGGTACAAATTTGAATATCTCGCTTAACCAGTTATACGTTAATGCACTGGGACAAACAATTAGGATCGGTGTATTTAATGTACGGATTTCGTTTAATACGGATTGAATATACGTTAAACTTTGAATTGTTTTACCTAATCCCATATCATCAGCTAAAATTCCTCCAAAACCGAATTTAGCTAAATTCTTCATCCATTTATACCCAAAAATTTGGTAGTCTCTTAACCAATTTATTAAGGATTTAGGAACTTCTTCTATTAATTCATTTGGATTGATTAAACTATCATAAAAATGCTGCAAACGATCTTCAATTTTAAATAAACTAGTATCTTCCGCTGAATCTAAAAAATATAGACTATTTTTTATCGGTAAGTTTAATACACTTTCATAATCAAACTCTTGTTCAGGTACTGCATTTAAAAATCGTCTTATCTCTTGTAATTCTTTCGTTTCAAACGAGTACAAAGTACCATCTTGTAACCGATAATATTTCCGTTTCTCTTTAAGTGCTAATAATACTTCTTTGATTTGTTTTTCTGGAATGTCTAATTCAAACTTAAATTCCAACCAATTCGTTCGTTCTCTTTTTAAATTAACGCGTATTTGTGGTTTCTTACTTTCTTTAAAAATTCTATTTCGAACTGCACTCGTAGCATAAATTTCAGTAAGTTTTTCAAGTTTCGGTAATCTATTTCTTAAAAACTCGTATTCAAGTTCTTCATTTTGTAGGAAATAGCCACCTTCTGTTTTTGAAAAAGAACTATCTTCCATTAATTGTAGTATTTCTAATTCTTTTTCTTCATCTCTAATTAACGTTTTACTAGGTTGAATTTCTCTTTTATCTAGCGGATTAATCACGATGCGATCATAATGAAATTCGAGCCCTGCAAGTAATTTATTTTTTATACGATCTAAATATAGCTTTGCTCTTAACGGGGTTTCTGAGTACTGGTTTGATAATTTTGTAGGTAAATGCACCTTACCTAGTTTGATAAGCCCTGGAATTACTTTCTCAACGTAAAGGTGGATTTGATCTGTTGGAATATTTATTTTTTCATGTGCGGTATATTTAACAATTTGTTTTAATTCAACAAGTCGATTAAATTCTTCTACTTTTAGTTGATATATTTTCCCGCGATACAAGACTGTTGAATAAGCTTCTATTATTGTTAATTGCTCGATTCCATTGACAGTTAAAAAATATTGACCTTCTAATTGCTCTATTTCAAATTCCAATGGTAATTTATCTTCGGTAAATGAAATTCCATTAAATAGTATTCCATTTTCAATTATTTTGACGTTTTCCAAATCTTTAACTAAATTAATGAATTGGCTCCAAATGATCGGTGAAATGAACATATATTCTTTTTTCTTAGTTAAAGATCCATTAAACATTTTTTCATCATCTAACAATTTTATTAAAAGTTCCCATATACGATTAACTCCATTTTGTACACAGTGTAAATTAGGGTCAAATATACGATCAGCCGAAATTTCACTTGATTTCCCTTCTTTAACATCCTTTAAAAAGTTGCGTAGATTTTCAATTTTCTTTTTTTCATATGCCATGGCAATTCCAAGAATTTTTTGCCCTTTACCTATTTCAACGACTTCGCAAATAAACTCGAAATCAATTAGTTGCCGATCGTCAAAATGGTTTAATTGTCCGCTTTTACGAATCGTTTTATCTTGAAAAAGTTCTAAAATACCATTTGACTTATTTGTATCGGAATCTTCTATAAGAACATTAATTTCATTGAGATTCCCCTCATTTTTCTGCTGTTCAAAAATCGAAATTAAAACTGCAGCTATATGCTGACAATCCGTTTTAATTGAAGCTAGTTTAGGACAAGTGCACTGACAATAATAATCACCATTCTCTTCTTTTATTACTTTAACGGTAAAATCTTCATTTCCTATAACTGTAGCTGTACAATGATCAATAGTATATTTTTCGATTTGTACTTTATTTGCGCGATAAAAAGAGTCACCTCTTTTGAAGGAGACTGTACCGCAGCGTTCTTTTATGATTTTGTGATTTAATTTTATCTTCAATCTAACTGCTCCTTCCAAAATAAATAAAACGAATATAATTATATTACCATTAATTAATTATTTATCTAAAATATTGAATCAAATCTTCTTATAAAAATAGAAAAAAGAAGCCATTTTCGACTTCTTTTTGTGAATATATTTATTTTTGTTCTACAATTCCATGTCTAAATGCATAGATAACAGCCTGGGTTCGATCGACCACTTCTAATTTCGTTAATATATTACTTACATGGGTTTTTACCGTTTTTAATGAAACAAACAAAGTATCGGCGATTTCCTGATTTGATTTACCTTCAGTCATTAAATGAAGCACTTCTTGTTCTCTAGCCGTTAAATCATCATGTAATTCGCGTTGAGTAGATTTTCTCATTCTATTCATCATTTTCCCAGTAACAACTGGTTCTAAAACTGATCCACCTTTATGTGTCGTTCGTATTGCATTTGCGATATCACTAGCTCTAGAAGTTTTTAACATATAACTAATTGCACCTGCATCAATTGCCGGATAAACATTCTCATCATCAATGAAGCTTGTAACAATAATGATTTTTGCTTCTGGCCATTTTGAAATAATTTGTTTCGTCGCTTCAATTCCATCCATTACTTCCATAATTAAGTCCATTAATACAATATCTGGGCGTTTTTCTAATACAAGTTCAACGCCTTCTTTTCCATTACTTGCTTGACCAACCACTTCAATATCAGATTGAGTACTTAAATATGTAGAAACACCCATTCTCACCATTTCATGATCATCAACTAATACGACTTTAATCAAAATTTCCCACCTCTATTCAATTACTGGAACTTTTACTTCAATCTGTGTTCCTCTTTTTGGTATACTTACTATTTTTGCCGTTCCACCAATTTCAGATGAACGTTCACTTATTGATTGCAATCCATACGAACCAGTTTTTCGGTTCTCGACATCAAAACCAATGCCATCATCAATCATTCGAACTAATACAAAATCTTCAATTTTTCTAATTCGTATTTCAAAAGTTTTTGCATTTGCATGCCTTAAAGTATTTGATAATGCTTCTTGTATAATCCTAAATAAATGATCTTCTACTCCTTTTGAAAGTGAAATATCATCGATTTTCCACTTTAATTGAAGAGCTTGGCGATTTGTTAATTCAGTTAGTAACTTTTCAACACCCTCTTTTAAGCTTTTCCCTTCTAACTGAACTGGTCTTAAATGTAATAAAAGTGCACGCATTTCTGATTGAGCATTAATCGCCATTTTTTCAATATATTGTAATTGTTCTTTAAACGTAGTTTCACCAAGTTCATTAATTGCAGAAATCATCATCGAAATCGCAAATAACTGTTGGCTCACTGAATCATGTAATTCCCTTGCTAGTCTATGACGCTCTTTTGTTACAACATCTTCCATTGTTTGAGATTCAATTAACTTCTTTTCATCTACTAATTTTTGAACAGTCTTTCTTGAACCTTCAATTTGTTTAGATATTTTTTGTAGTTGTAATTCAATTTCGTTATCAATTGATCGAATTGAGTGCTCTGATTCTTTATGGTAAATTCCATTTTCTGCCTTCACGATCCCTTCCAATAAAGCTTTTTCATTATGACGAATCGTGCTTAAAACAGCCGTACTATAAACAATTGATATGATTATGATTGCTACAAATAGGATGAATAGCAACGGAAAATTTCCAATTTTATACAAAACCAATTTATCAAAGAAAGTCTGATCGATGAAATAATAAACAACTCCACAGATCAAAATACTTGATGTAAATGCGGCAAGACAGATTGATAAAAAAATACCTTTGTCAATTTTCATTTGTTTGTCACCTCAATGTTTCCGATTGCTAAAGAAGTGACAATTTTTAACTTTCTAGAAGCTTCTTTATAATCATTAGAAGTGAACTTACAATTTTTGTTAAACCCGTTCAATTTATTTTTAAGGATATTAATTTTACCAAATAAAGTTGAATGTTGGATCGAGACTTCTAAATCATACGGCACATATAAAGTTATATTACCAATGATTCCATTTAAAACCAGCACTGTCTCTCCTTCAGGAATAAATGACTCTGAAAGGTCAATTATGACATCACCAATACCAAAATAATGATCTACATCTTCTAATTCAAATGAATCATTCTTTAAATGGATATTTGTTAAAAATCGATTTGAAATGAGTGAATTTGTTTCAAAGACACCTGTAATCGTTGTTTCAACTATGTTAGGTATAATGACTTTTGCATTAAATTTCGAATTAACAAATATTAAATAACCAACATAAATCACAATAAATGATAATACACCTAAGATGGATTTCAATTGAAATACATTACTGATAAATAAAATGATTCCTCCAAAAAACGCGATATTCGCAGAGGTAGAAGGGTAAACTTTACGTTTTTTTGCCCCATACTGAAATAAATAAATACCTACCCCAGCTGCGATTATTGCAAAAGGATTCATAAATAGATCGAATAATAATCCTATGCCTGCAATTATGAATAATAATCCAGTTAATTCATTGCTAGACAATCGTCTAAATCGCTTCATATAGCTCTCCTCTATTCACTAAACTAGCTTGTTAATAGCAATCGAAAGCTTTTGTTATTAACTATTCTACTATGTAGTTTATCTATTTTTTGTTCGTTTTGATACAAACTTAAGTATTGTCTTATCTCGGTCTTAAGACTGAGATTTTTTAAAGAAATATGTAACTGATCTTATACTAGTTGTGAGTAAGTTAATTGTGATTTTTTTCTATTTACATACTTAAGAGCCTTATAATAGCCATTTAATAAGCTTCTTCTTGAATTTATATTTCCTCATGCACCCCATATAAATCACTAAATTTCAAAAAGAAAAAGAAGAGTATTAAAACTCTTCTCTCTTATTTATAAGACTTAGTATTCATCATTTTACTAATTTTTTTCCACTTATCTCTTTCCTGTCTAGCTAGAGATGCATCTTGTTTCCGTTCTGCATACGCTAGTTCTCTCATTAATTTACGATAGCTTGTGAGCCTTTGGTGATCTAACTCGCCGTTTTCGATAGCTCGATTGACTGCACATCCTGGTTCGGTTTCATGTGTACAGTCTGAGAATTTACATGATTTAGCTAATTGTTCGACATCTGTAAATGTCGAGTTAATATGCTCTTCTCCACCCCAAAGTTGTAATTCTCGCATACCTGGTGTATCGATGACCATTCCGCCAGATGGTAGGAAAAATAATTCACGGTGCGTTGTTGTATGTTTCCCACGATCGTCACCTTCACGTACGTCCCCAGTTATTTGTATTACTTCACCGATTAATGCGTTTAATAATGTAGATTTACCAACACCTGAAGAACCTAGTAAGGAAACAGTCTTCCCGGATGTTATAAGCTGTTTCAGTTCTTCAATACCTTCTCCATTTGTACTATTCACAGAATAAATAGGTACACCAAATGCAATCTCTTCAACAGCTGCAATTTTGGAAGATAGGTCAGTGCATAAATCCTTTTTAGTTAAAATAATAATGGGATTTGCCCCACTATCATATGCAACAAGTAAATATCGTTCTAATCTTCTTATATTAAAATCGTTATTTAATGCCATTACTAAAAACACGTAATCGATATTAGCAGCTACTATTTGTTCTTCAGTTTTTTCTCCTGCAGATTGCCTTGAAAATTGACTTATTCTCGGCAATACCTTTTGAATAATTGCTTTGTTCTCACTTTTTAACAGTTCAATAACAACCCAATCTCCAACGGATGGATAATCACTTTTTACTTTTGCCTGGAATTGAAATTTCCCAGAAACTTCACCAGTTAGTTCGTTTTCTCCATCATGCAATTTATAAATTTGTCTTTGTTCAGATATTACTCTTGCAACTACAGTATTTTGATCCTTTTCTCCGAACGCTTCGTTCCAACCTAATTGTTTTAAATTCATTTTGTCCTCCAATTATATAAGGACAATAATGAAGAATCACTCCATTTTTTGTCCTCGACTTTTTACCTTCATCTGAACTAAATTCATTAACATTCCCATAATCATCACTCCGTTTCGTATATAGTACTTTTAGTATATCCAAATTTTAGAAAATCGTCCATATGAATTAATTGAATATTAAAAAAGGACGAAACACTCTTTTTTATTTCGACATTTTTTGACAATTCCCATTTTTTTGTTTAATTAAACTTTTATAATATTAAAGTAAAAAATAATAAAAACCCTTGAAATATTTCAAAAACTTATTATTATTTAGATATAGGTCTTTTTATTCAGGCTGTACTAATACAGGTCAATCGACAAAGTCTAAAAATACTAGTTTAATGCGAAAAATCAGTATTGCGAGATTTGTCTGACAATATAAAAAACTTTACACAAATACGCTATTGTGTGTTATACTAAGATAGTAAATTGGTCCTAAGTTATTTTGGACGAATCTAGATAATAAAATTAGTAGCATTGTTCTGTTGGAAATAGTTAGAAATTTTTTTTAACTTAAATTGTCGAAATTTGTTGAATTCGGAAATTATTTTTTACAATAAATTGACAGAATAGTATATGAATTGGCGACAATAAATATTCATACAGAAAATTACACAGAATAGCAATTATGAGGGAGGAATTTGAATGAGCGTAGCAGCAAAACAAAACGTTTCATCAAACGAGCAAAATCAAAAAACGAAACACCCACCTGGCCTTTACTTACTATTTGCAACAGAGGCTTGGGAGCGCTTTAGTTATTATGGAATGCGTGCACTTTTAGTTCTTTACTTGACTACTTCAGTAGTTCAAGGTGGTCTTGGATTTAAAGATGCTTGGGCACTACAACTTTATGGATTATTTACTGGTCTTGTATATTTCACTCCAATCATTGGTGGTTGGATTACAGATAATTTCCTTGCAAAGCGTTCTGCCATAACACTTGGTGGTATTATAATGGCAGCTGGTAATATCGCATTATTCGGTATTCATTCTTCAACTGGTTTATACCTTGGTTTAATTTTAATGATTATCGGTAATGGTTTCTTCAAGCCAAACATTTCTACAATTGTTGGTGAACTTTATGAAGATAATGACCCACGTCGTGATGGTGCATTCACTATCTTCTACATGGGGATCAACTTAGGTGCATTCTTTGCTCCACTTGTTACTGGTTATTTAGCTCAAACTTTATTTATGTCAAAAAATGCTGCTGGCGATGCTTTATACGGTTACCGTTATGGTTTCTTAGCAGCTGCAATCGGTATGATTATTGGTCAAATCATTTTCAACTTATTAGCTTCAAAATATCTTGGTGATTTAGGTACAAAACCTAACGCTAAAGTTGTGAAAGAGGGTAACAGCGCTTCTGTTAAGGATGTACCTCTTACTAAAAAGGAAAAACAACGTACGACTGTTATCTTTATCTTAGCTGCATTCGTAGTATTTTTCTGGGCTGGATTTGAACAAGCTGGTTCATCATTAACGCTTTATACTCAACGTTTCTTAGATCTTCAAGTTGGAAGTTTCAATGTACCTTCTGCTTGGTTCCAGTCTGTAAATCCATTATTCATTATGCTTTTCGCTCCAGTTGTTTCGATGATCTGGATTAAAATGGCAAAAAGTGGTAAAGACATTAGTGTTCCTGCGAAAATGGCAATGGGTCTTATCCTATTAGGTGTTGGTTTCGCTTTCACAATTATGGCAGTTTTAAAAACAGGTTCTGATCCAAATCATATTACTGTAAAAGCAAATATGTTATTCATGGTTATGACATATTTCTTCCATACAATTGCTGAATTAGTACTTTCACCAGTTGGTTTATCAGCAGTATCTCGTTATGCACCAGCTAAACTGGCTTCATTATTAATGGGTGTATGGTTATCATCAAGTTTCATTGCAAACTTAGTTGGTGGTCAATTAGCTGCTTTTACAACAACACTTGGAATGTTACAAGTATTCTTAGCAGTAGGTGGAGCAGCAATCGTAGTAGGATTAATCTTACTTGCTATATCACCAAAACTTGCAAGAATGTTAGACTAATTACAAAAAAGAACTCGAGTCTACTCGAGTTCTTTTCTTTTTCTACATTTTTATTTACCAGTACTACCAAACCCACTTACTCTTTCTTCCCCTGCGAAATCATCATCAGCTAATAAGAACTTTTGGAAAACAGCTTGTCCAATTCTTTCACCTTTTTGAATGATTACAGGCTCCTTTGATACGTTGATTAACTGCATCATGATATGGCCATCGTTTGAAGGGTTGCTGTAATAGTCTGAATCAATTACCCCTACCCCATTTCCTTTCATTAAACCTTTCTTAAGCGGAGTAGAAGAACGTACAAATAATGCTAAAAATTCGTCTTTTTGCATATACGCTTTTAATCCTGTACCAACAAGTTTGATCTCGTTTGGATTAATAATTGTCTCTTCAATACTTTCAATATCATAACCAGCAGCATGAGTCGTTGCTCTTTTCGGAAGATTCACCCCACAATTTTCAAATCCTTTTGCTACTTCAAAACCTCTTATTTTTTCCAAATCTTTCACCCTTTACCATTTAATCCATTCCTAGTGTAACATAGATATTTTCGTAATGAGAGAGGCTGTCTAAAAAAAAAAGACAGCCTCTTACTAATTATTTGTTCATCTTATAATAATCTTGAGTGTTATATTGTCTAAATCCACAATCGATATATAATTTCTTCGCGTTGCTGTTTTCTAGAGCAACTTCTAAATGAATTTCATTTCCAATCTCGTGTTCTTTTTGAATGATTTGGAGTAAAGCATTTTTTCCATATCCTTTCCCTTGGTATTCTGGAAGTATTGCAAAGCCAAATATCCAACTTTCATTATTTTCACGAAGCAAGCTCATTTTACCAATTTTTTCATTATTTACTTCTATTATATAAATATGACGATTTGGTTCATTTAAAATGCGTTGATTGTACTTCTGTGCATCACTATTTTCAAATCCAAAACATACAACATCTAAATTTGAAATAAATGCGAAATCGACTAGCTCTGCTTTCTTAAATTTAACGATTGGTGTATATTCTTTTACCTCTTGGTTTTTCCAAACCATTTGATATTCAGAAAATGAATAGGAACAATTTTTTTGATGTCGAATAAACTCTTTCGCTGATGCTGAAGCTTTAGGGGCATTTAATAAAATAGTCTTGACTGAAGATAATGAATTTAGTGCTTCATTTAACAAACTGGAAAAAATACCTTTTCGGCGAAAATTTGGGTGAACCATACCACAGATTTCAACTTTTTCTCCAAAGTAGTAAGTCGCTAAAAATCCAACTAATTGATCTTCTTCATAATGAAAAAAATCTTCATTTACATCATTTTTTCGATTTCTTAACATTTCCCAGTTTAGCTTTAAAGTTATTTCATCAAATTTTTCGCATGTATCTTGCAAGACGGTTATTTCGTTAAATTGTTTGTCTGTCATCAAATTTTCCACCTTCTTATTTCAATATTACGCTTAGTCCCTTTAGATTTATTCAACAAAAAAGCATTACTTCCTTTATTTAGAAGAATGCTTTCATTGAATCAATTTCTATTAATTTCCTCAAGAAGTACATCAAGTGCATTATTTTGATTTGATGATTTCATATTGGTAATGAAAAAGTCTTTTTTAGTTTGAAGTTGTTCAATTGATGCTTGAAGTGTTTTGTCCGTTAAATCTTCTTCTTCTAACATTAATGCAAAGCCTTTTTCTTTAAAAGAATTTGCATTTACTATTTGATCTCCCCTACTTTGGTTCTTCGTAAGAGGGATGATTAACATCGGCTTATGTAGCGCTAAAAATTCAAATATTGCATTTGAGCCACCTCTTGTAATAATCATTTGAGATGCGGCCAATACGTCTGCTAGTTCGTCATGAACATATTCAAATTGCTTATATCCTTGAATATTTGTTAAACTTTCATCAACATTACCTTTACCACATAAATGGACAATTTGATACTTTTTAGTGAGATCCTGTAATGATTGTCTAACAGTCTCATTGATTTTCTTTGCTCCTAAACTTCCACCCATAATTGTTAATATTGGTATATAGCTTTTAAAATTAAGGAATTCTAAGCCCTTTTGTCTTGAGCCATTTAATAGTTCCCTTCTAATTGGCGAACCAATTACTGTTGTTTTATTTTTTGGAAAATAATTTTTAGCCTCTTCAAATGAAGTAAAAATTTTCGTAGCAAATCGCTGTGAAATTTTATTTGCAAGTCCTGGTGTCATATCACTTTCATGTATAAAAATTGGAATTTTCAATGTGCTTGCTGCAATGATTACCGGTACAGAAACAAAGCCACCCTTTGAAAAAACTAAACTTGGCTTAATTTTTTTTAATACTTTTCTAGCATCAACACACCCTTTTATAACTCGAAACATATCAATAATATTTTCAAAATCTATATATCGTCTTAATTTTCCGCTTGAAATGCCGTAATAAGGTAATTCAATTTTATTAATTAATTCCTTCTCAATTCCTTTTTTAGACCCAATATAATGGATATCCCAATCATTTTTATTTAACTCATTTATAATGGCTATATTCGGTGTTACATGCCCTGCGGAGCCGCCACCTGTAAATACAATTGTTTTCTTTGACATATTAACTCCTATCTTTGTTCGTTTTCATACTATTAACTTAATCACAAATTTTAAACAAAACCAATACTACGGTCAACTTATTCAACTCAAATTTTCAAATTGCCCACACTATTATGAACTACTGTTATTCTCAATTGTATATCTTTATGAATCTTTGTAGCTAAAAAATGCATAGTAAGGTAAAGTATTATCTTGATAAATTCACCAAATCAAAATGTGTTTCCTTCAAAAAGAAAAAATGCATTACTTCACTTTTTAGAAGTAATGCATTTTATATGCTTCAAAACATGACTGATTTCAATGCTGATCTAGTTCATGTATTGAAAAAATAACAATTAAAATAATCAACCGAATTTATCTCTTATCAGTAGGATCAATTTCAAACCATTCAGACATCGATAAGTTAGTAGTAGTGTCCTCCCAGTCATCTATTGATAAATCAGAAAAATCCGTTTCTAATAATTGTTCAGATGTTTTCTTTTCATTAGTGACGTTTGTATGATTGTAATTTTGATGTTGTTCTTCCTTATGATTTGAAAAAACAGATGATATTTCTGAATAATTTTTTTGATTCATGCTAGTTAATTCATTTACTATGCCGCTAGATTGACTTTCGTCCAATGTACTTGCAGTATACTGATTTAGATCTGAAGTTTGATTATTAAACTTTTTCCTATTAGCTACTCTTGAGTTATGCTGTTTTTCCTCGACATGACCGTGTTCTTGCTGTTCATCTTGATGTTGATGCTCTTTGTGCGTATGATGCTCTTTATCACCTTTATGGTTAGGTTCGAATATACTTGCTGAAAATTCCTCCACATTATGGATTAAATTTTCAGCCCAATTAAGATGATCTTGTTGGTGTTCATGACCTATGTGCTGCTTTTGATGTCTGTTTTGCTTTTGATGTTCTTTATGCTCGTTTTTATGGTGATGTCCATTATCTTTATTTTGAAGTGAGCTTGTTTCATTTTCACTTTTAATCATTGATAGTGTAGTTTTTAATTCTTTTTCTATATTAACAATTTGATGGTCAAAACTATGTAATTGCTTTTTAATTTCTTCCATATGGGACTCTATTTCATCTATTCTTTTGTTGACCTTATGCATATTTTTTTGATGTTCATTTTTTTTCAAATCAAACTGCTCTAATAATTTATCAAATGAAAGATCCATTTTTCCTCACCTATTTCGTTTTTTAATATTATGTGTAAATCCTCTTTATCCAAATCCTATTTAATGTAAAATTAACATTATGAAGTTGTAAAATACAAAAGGGACTCCTTTTAGAAGTCCCAATTCGATTTAGTCTCATTCATATAATTTAAATAAAATTTTACCAGTTATCACTGTTACATCGTTTTGATTCTTTGCATTTACTTTAAAATGTAGATTGTTTTCATCAATTTTATGAAGAGTTGAATTTAATGTAATGACATCATTTAGAAATACCATATTCTTAAATCTAATCGAGTAATGTTCAATAAATCCGCCTTCTAAATAATCTGAAAAAAGCTTTGCTAAATTCCCCATAGTCCACATGCCATGTGCAATTATTCCAGGTAAACCAGCTTTCTTTGCTTCCTCATCAATGGTATGAATTGGATTATAATCACCTGATGCTCCTGCGTATTTTATTAAATCAATCCGAGATACTGGGTCAAGAACAACTGGTTTCAACGAGTCTCCAGCTTGTAAATCTAATATTACCGTCATACCGTTAGCACCTTCCTAACCTCTTCAGTTATGATCACAACTGATTTAGTAGTAAATATTATATTACCTGCTTGATCTTCACCGTTATCAGACAGTACTAGAAATCCCATAAAGCCATGTCCACCACGTTTTTCATAATAGTCCTTAATTTCTGTGTAACAATTAATGGTTTCACCTACGAAAAATGGCCTTTTATATTCAAATGTTTGCTCACCATGAATTAATCCAACATTCGGTAAGTTGAAATTTTCGATTTTCCCATAGTCAAATACTCTTGGAAAAGTAGTCGGAGCAATATTTTGTCCATATCTAGATTGTTTTCCGTATTCTTCATCAACATAAATTGGATGTAAATCTCCAATTGCTTCAGCAAATTTTTTCACAGCACCACGTTCTACAGTATTTTTTACGGATTTAGAGCGTTTTCCAATAAACGATTTAAACATTGAATTCACCTCTTTTTTTATGCTTTAGGTCCACCAGCAACATATAAAACTTGCCCATTTACATAGGAAGACTTCTCATCTGCAAAGAAAGCCACTGCATTTGCTATATCCTCTGGTTTACCTGTTCTTCCGGCTGGGATTTGGCTTAAACTTGCCTCAACAAGTTGTTCAAACGTAATACCAATTCGTTTTGCTGTTTCTTTTGTCATTTCAGTTTCGATAAACCCTGGTGCCACAGCGTTAGATGTGATTCCGTATTTACCTAGTTCAATTGCAAGGGTTTTCGTTAAACCTTGTAAACCAGCCTTAGCAGTTGCATAGTTTGATTGTCCACGGTTTCCAAGTGCTGATGTTGATGAAATATTAATGATTCTTCCATATTTTTGTTTAACCATATAAACTTGTGCAGCACGTACGACATTAAATGAACCTTTCAAGTGTACATCCATAACTGTATCCCAATCTGAGTCTGTCATTTTAAATAATAAATTATCGCGAATAACACCTGCATTATTGACAACAATATCTATTGAACCAAATGTATCATGTACTTCTTTCATAGCAGTTTCAACTTCATTAGAATTAGTAACGTTTGCAACTCTAGTATATATTTCATACTCTTTAAATTCTGAAGCAGTTTGTGATAGTGCTTCTTCATTCACATCAATAATGGCTACTTTTGCACCTTCTTTTGCAAATAATTCTACGATTCCTTTTCCGATTCCTCGACTACCGCCTGTTACAAAGGCTACTCGACCTTCAAATCTTCCTGACATATTCTTCTCTCCCATCTTTTAAATGTATTGACCTAATTTTACATGCCCTTTTAGTAAATTACGTGAGATGATTAAACGTTGGATTTCATCAGTTCCATCGTAAATTCTCCACAATCTTGCTTCACGGTACCATCTTTCAATTGGTAGTTCTTTTGTATAACCGATTCCACCATGAATTTGAAGTACGCGGTCAACAACTCGATTTCCCATATTCGAACCATATAATTTCGCCATTGATGCTAAATGCCTATTGTCCTCTCCTTGATCGAGTGTATATGCTGCATTTAACACGAGCCATTTGGCTGCTTCTATTTCAACAGCAGAATCCGCTATTTGCCATTGTATAGCTTGTCGTTGGGCAATTGGTTTTCCAAATGTTTCTCTTTCTTTTGAATAGTCAATGGCCATTTGTAATAAACGTTCAGCTGCTCCAACTGCCGTAGCCCCTACAATCCATCTTGCAAATCCAATCCATTCAAGTCCTAAATTATAGCCACCATTTAATTCTCCTAAAATATTCTCTTTTGGCACACGGACATTATCAAATACTAAACCAGCTGGTCCCCATTCGCCCATCGTATGGATAAATTCAGATTTCCAACCCATTTCCCGGTCGACTATAAAACAAGTTACACCCTCTCTTCCACCAGTTTTTTGATGTCTTTCTCTATCCGTAATGGCAATGACCATTACAAAATCCGCTTCGTTTCCGCCTGTAATAAATGTTTTCTCACCATTTAATACCCATTCATCCCCATCCTTTACAGCGGTCATTTTAATGTTTTGAGTATCAGAGCCCGCATTAGGTTCCGTCATCGCAAAGCATGATTTTTTCTCACCATTTATTGTAGGAATCAGGTATTTCTTTTTCTGTTCTTCGCTACAATAAAATAAAATATTATCCGCGTAACCACCAAATTTAAAAGGAACGAATGTTTTTGAAATTTCCATATAAATAATTGCTAACATCATTTGGCCTAAATCTGCACCACCATATTCAGTAGGAGTATTAATGCCCCAGAAACCAGCTTTTTTTGCTTTTAATTGAAGTTCCTTTTCAACTTTAGGATCTAAGCTTGGTCTACCTTCACGCTCATTTCTAAGTACTTCATTTTCTAAAGGGATTAATTCTTTTTCAACAAATTTTCGAATTGTTTTTTGAATCATTTTTTGTTCGTCAGTCAGGCGTAAATGCATTTAAATTCCCCCCGTTTCATCTGAATCACCGTTTATCATATCAAAAATTCATTACTTTCTAGGCTCTAAAATCACCTTTCCAACAGTTTTCCTTGATTGCAATAACGTATGGACATTGGCAGCTTCACTTAATGGAAATACCTCGCCAATCGTGATTTTTAATTTTCCTTCAGCTAAATAAGTAAATAACTCTTCTAAGCTTTGTTTAATTAATGCCTTTTTTCTCAAAAGAGGCGGTAAGAAAAAACCAATTACTGATTGATTTTTTGCCATTAATGAAGATGGGTAAAACTTACTTTGCTCACCACTTGCTACACCATAAATAACTAATCTTCCGAAATAAGCTAAACAATCTAACGTTTTATAAAAAACATCGCCACCTGCCATCTCTAAGGCAACATCTACACCTTTTCCATTTGTAGCTTCTAGTACTTTTTGTTCCCAGCCTACTTCTGTATAATTGATTAATACATCGGCTCCCATCTCTTTTGCTAGTTGTAATTTTTTGCCTGTACTTGCTGTAGCGATTACTTTACCGGCTCCAAAAAGCTTTGCTAATTGCACCGCTAATGTACCAAGCCCACCTGCTGCTGCATGAACTAAAACGGTTTCACCTGGTTCTAACATACCCATCGTTTTTAAAATATGATACGCGCTTAATCCTTGGACAGGTAGTGCGGCAGCTATTTTAAAATCCATTTCGTTTGGTAAATGAATAATCGACCGCTCATTCGTCAATGCAAACTGTGAGTAACCACCACATTCCAACATTGAAACAACTCGATCACCAATTTTAACTGAAGTAACCTCATCTCCAATTCCCACAACAACTCCAGCAACTTCAGCACCAGGTATATATGGTAAAGTAGTTTTGACTATATACTGATTTTCTCTTCGTGCAGTATCAGCATAATTGACACCTGCTGCATATACTTCAATTAATACTTCATTCCCCTTAGGTACTGGTCTTTCGAGTTCTACCTCTTCTAATACTTCAGGACCACCAAATTGCTTAAATTGAATTGATTGCATTATTAACTTCCTTTCAGTTTTTTATTTACGTATAAAAATCTCTTTCATATGAATCTATTTAACTGCTACATGATTGGCAATTCTAATCAGATTTTCAGCAAATTGGTCAAACTTTGCAAAACGCTGATCATTTGTTTGTCCAGCTTTAAATCGATAGAAGATTTGTTGAACGATTACCGCTAATTTAAAATAGGCGAAAGCCATATAGTAATGAATGTTTGATAAATCTCTCCCACTTTTCTTTGCATATGCCTCAATAAATTGATTTCTTGTCATAAATCCTTCTTGAATCGTAACAGGTGGCTTACCTAAGCCAAATTTTAATAAATCAGGATCATCATTTTGAATCCAATAGCATAAAGCTACACCTAAATCAGCTAATGGATCACCAATTGTTGCCATTTCCCAATCAAATAGTCCAATCATTTCTTTTAAATCGAGACTAAACATCGAATTATTCAATTTAAAATCATAATGTATGATTGATGACTGATGATTTATTGGAACATGATTGATTAACCAACGCATTAGCTGATCAACCTCGGCAATTTCACTAGTCTTTGCCCTGTTATACCGTCCAATCCAACCGTTTACTTGTCTTTCCATAAAATTTTCAGGTTTCGTTATTTCTAGGAGTTTTGTTTTTGTATAATCAATGGAGTGTAATTCTACCAGCTTAGTTACCATTACAGTAGATAATCTTTTACAATCTTCAATTGTTACATTTAAATATGGAGGAAATGAAGAATCAAATACTTCACCATTTTTTCTTTCCATGATGAAAAATGGACTACCTACAATTAGTTCATTTTCTGAATATAAAATTGGTTTAGGTGCAGCCGAAAAGTGAGGATGAATTTCTGATAAAATACGAAATTCTCTTTTCATATCGTGTGCTTTTGGAGCAACTGGACCGAGTGGCGGCCTTCTTAACACAACTTCCCATTCACCAATTTTTAGTAAATAGGTTAAGTTTGAATGACCAGCTGAGAACTGGCGGATTTCTAATTCTCCATCTGGAAGACCTTCAATGTTTTTTGCTAAAAATCTATGTAAAACTTGAAGATTTAACTCTTCACCTTTACGAACTTGTATCGTTTCTAATTCTAATTTTTCAGCCATATTAGCCCTTCTTCCTATTAGAAAATTCAGTTTATTTTACAACTAAATGTCTTTCTAACTGCTCTCTAAATAACTCAGGAAGTACTTCACTACGCTGCTCTTTGAAATTAAAAAATACGATGATCGCATTACCGGTTGCGATTAATTGATTTGTCTCTTCACAACAAATTTCATGTTCGAGATGAAAGCTTTTATTTCCAATTTTTGAAATATAAGTAGAGACTGTCATTTTTTGATTAAAGTGACCTTGATTCACAAAATCGCATTTTGTAGATGCTAGAATAAACTTCCAATCATCTAAATTCATTGAATAACCAAGAGATTGGAAGAATTTAATTCGCGCTTCTTCTAAATAGATAAAGTAACTAGTATTGTTTATATGTCCTAATGCATCGGTTTCACAAAATCTAGGTGTAACGGTGAATTTTTTCATAAATCAACCTACCTTTATCGATTATTTTGTATTTTTCAATACTAACTAGTCGGTATGTAAAGGAAAAGGAGACAAATAATTACTCCTCTACTTTAATCCCTTTTAAGATCATTTCTTGGAATGACTTCGTTATTTCAAGTGCATTTTTTTCCCCTTCAGCGTTATACCATTCATAGCTCCAGTTCATAACACCTAAAATACCGAATGAAACAATTGGTACGTCTAAATCTGATCTTACATCACCATTTTTAATTCCTTCATAAAGAAGTTTCTCAATATTAAATCTGTATACATCTCTTTTTGCCTTAATTTCTGTTAAGCTTTCAGGACTTAAATGTCTCATTTCACGATAAAATACTTTGGCGCTTGGACCTTGCTTTTTGATGTCCATTAAGCTTAAATAAATCACTTCAAATAGCTTATCTGAAAAGCTTTTCCTTGAATCATTAATAACTTCTTCCTGTTCATTTAATAATTCCTCAATAAATTGAAGGTGAATTTCCATAAGAAGCTGTTCTTTGCTTGTATAATAATAATAAAAAGTCCCTTTTGTAACACCGATTGATTCGACGATATCTTGAATGGATGTACTCGTAAATCCTTTTTTATCAAATAGCTGTATAGAATGTGCTTTTATTTTTTGTTTCATAAGAAATCCTCGCAATCTTAAAAATTAAGTAGAATTATATCATGATACAAGGGATGTTTTGATCATAACCTCAATCTATCATTTCATTTAAATTAACTTTTTATTGATGAGAAGTTTTTTTCTACAGCATGTTTTTTTAATTCTAATCTGGCTAATTGTGCTCGATGTACTTCATCAGGACCATCAGCTAATCTTAGCGTTCTGGCATTTGCCCATTGAGCAGCTAATGTATAATCATCAGAAACACCAGCAGCACCAAAGGCTTGAATAGCTCGATCAATTACTCTTAAAGCCATTGATGGCGCGACGACTTTTATCATTGCAATTTCTGCTTTCGCTTCTTTATTACCAACAGTATCCATCATATATGCAGCTTTTAAGGTTAGTAATCTAGCTTGCTCAATTTCGATTCTTGAATTAGCAATCCAATCTTGAACTACGCCTTGATTTGCAATCGGCTTACCAAATGTTTCTCGCGTTTGAACACGCTTACACATTTCTTCGAGTGCCCGTTCGGCAGCACCGATCAATCTCATACAATGGTGGATGCGACCTGGACCTAGTCTACCTTGTGCAATCGCAAACCCTTTTCCTTCTCCCCATAAAATATTGCTTGCAGGAACTTTTACATTTGTAAATGTAATTTCTGCATGTCCATGCGGTGCATGATCATAACCGAAAACAGGTAATACCCGCTCGATTTTTACACCAGGTGTATTTAAAGGGACTAGAATCATAGATTGCTGTTCATATTTAGGTGCGTCCGGATTCGTTTTGCCCATAAATATTGCAATTTTGCATCTAGGATCACCGGCTCCTGATGACCACCATTTTCGACCATTAATAATATAATAATCACCATCTTTTTTGATACTCGCTTCAATATTTGTCGCATCAGAAGAAGCGACCTCAGGTTCGGTCATTGAAAAGCAAGAACGAATTTCACCATTTAAAAGTGGTTCTAACCATTTTTCTTTTTGCTCTTTCGTACCATATCTCTCTAAAACTTCCATATTCCCTGTATCTGGTGCACTACAATTAAACACTTCTGGTCCAATCAAAGATCGTCCCATAATTTCGCATAATGGAGCATATTCTAAATTCGTTAACCCTGCTCCTAAGTCACTTTCAGATAAAAATAAATTCCATAAACCCGCTTGTTTTGCTTTTTGTTTTAATTCTTCCATAATCGGAGGTATATTACACCACCTAGTTTCTTGTGCATTTAACTGTTGCTCGTATATCCGTTCATTAGGATAAATATAGTTTTCCATAAATTTCGTTAATTTTAATTGAAGCTCTTTACTTTTTTGCGAATAGAAAAAATCCATTCAATCATCCCTTTCACACCCTGTTTTTTATCAATCAAGTTTAAGAGTTTAATAGTACACTATTTAAATAGTTTCCTTTGAAAGATTGACATTCACTACGCTTTTACCATCTACAAATATTGGTACAACATTAAACATACTTTTACTACAAACAAATTTTAATTCCTCTTCAAATCCATAACGGATTAACATTTTACCAACATTCGATTCCGCTAAAATCTCATTACATTTTTCTTTCAATCCTAAGTAAAAATAATGTGCAGATTTAGCTGCTTCAGATAAATCGAAAAGACATGATTCATTTACTAAGCACTCAATAAAATAACCTGCACCATAAAAGTCTTCCATATTAAAATGTCCTGACGACCCTGAACAGACTAAAATAACAGACTCTTCTTTGTAGTTTTGTCTTAAGTGATTTGCAACTGCGCATGCATTTAAAATTGATGCGGCGTATACTCTCTTTGCATTTTGAGAATTTTTTAACGCTACTGTTCCATTCGTTGTTGATAAGACGATTGACTGATTTGAAACAACTTTCTTTAAAGTTAATGGATTAGGAGATCGAAAACCTTCAATTGTATTTCCTTCATATTCCCCTATTAATAAATATTCTTTATCAAAATTTTTATTTGTGAAAAGAACTGCCTCTTGTCTATTCATAACAGGTATGACCTCTTTAGCGCCAAACGCTAATGCAGCTGTAATTGTTGAAGTAGCAAGTAATACATCAAAAACGACTACTATTTTTTCATCGTTTAATTTTTGAACATCTATTTCTTCTTTTTTCATCAAAAGATGAAGTTTACCCATTTACAAAACTCCTTTTTGATTAAACGATTGATGTTCCACCATCGACAACTAGAACAGACCCAGTCACATAATTTGAAGCCGGCGCTGCTAAAAATAATGCCGCACCTTTTAACTCGTTTTCATTTCCAAATTTCTTAAGCGGTATCGATTCTATTATTTGATCCGTTCCGTGGGAAATAACATCTTTAGACATTTTTGTCGGAAAAAATCCAGGAGCTAATGCATTAACATAAATACCACTCGGACCCCATTTCGCAGCTAAATCTTTTGTAAAACTGATCACTGCACCTTTACTTGCACTATAACCAACTGCATTCATTACGTTTGGATTCGTCCCTACTAAACCAGCAATTGATGCAATATTGATGATTTTTCCGGATTTTTGTGCTAACATGATTTTCCCTACTGCTTGAGACATTAAAAACGTACCAGTTACATTCACATTCATTACTTTATTCCATGCCTCTAATGGCATCTCTTCAGCTGGTGCTCCCCAAGAAGCACCACTATTGTTTACTAATATATCAATTCGGCCAAATTTCTCTTTTGTTTCATTAACTACTCTTTGCACATCCTCTTTGTTTGTAACATCACACTTCAACGCGAAAGATTCTACACCTAGATTTTTCAATTCTTCACTGATTTCCTGGCATGCTTCTACATTTCGAGAACAAAGTACAACATTTGCTCCCGCTTCAGCAAATCCTTTCGCAATTTGTTCACCAAGACCTCGTCCACCACCAGTTATAATTGCTACTTTCCCGGTTAAATCAAATAACTCTTTAACGTGCATTTTATTTCCTCCTAAAATTAGTATAAATTTCAAAAGCCCCCTATTATAGCTCAAAACTACATACTAACCAGTCGGTATGTTAGCTAATTAGATAATACAAGAAAAATTCTGAATTTTCAATATTAAGTGTTATTTAGCTTTTAATGTTACTTTTCATCAAGACTCATAACCATTACTATACGGCTCCATTTGTTTGTAGCTCTACAATTGGTTTTTAGTATTATCTTTTATCCAACTCATTCATGCCAATTGCAACCCATGAAAAACAAATTGGAGCCGTTTCATTCATTATGAAGCACTTTATTCAATTTCATGTTTTATAATCTTTTAGTTTAATCGGATCCATTATCAGGTGATGGTGTTTTAGATGAGGTATTTGATTTATTTTCACTATTAAACGTGAAAGTGTAAAGAAGAAGAATGAGGATTAGTAAACTGGCGATAACATCTTGTATATAAAAACTTGTTTTGTGTTCAGCCCAAAGTGTTTTGCTTAAACCAACTTTTTGTTTAGATTCATAGATGTATCGTTTTACTTCTGGGTGGTTCGGATAGATATGTTGGACTGCTTCGAATTTTGACAGTGCATTTTTGTAATAGCCGGCCCAGTAGAAAGTTAACCCTTCTTTGAATAATTTATCAGTTTGGCCATTTGTATCTTTAACGTCTGCTTTACTTACAACTTTTTTCAAAGTGTTCACAGGTACCGCAAAATGAAATCCTTGCACTTCTTGATCATTTACTGTATTTCCTCGGAATGTGAGTAAGCCAATCAATTGTCCTTTATTATTGATGATGGGTCCGCCACTATTTCCATGGGTAGATGCTGCATTGATTTGAAGGACCGGACTACCAGTTAATGTTGTTTTTGATATAGCTGAGATTTGCCCCTTATTCATCGTCGGAATAACATAACTATGCATGGAAAGCAATCTAGAATCTGCCGCAGCCGGGTAGCCAATCACCCAAATATTGTCTTGATCTTGAATAGAATCACTATTTCCAAGTGGAATCGTAGGGTAGTTAGAACCATCGATTTTTAAAAGAGCTACATCTTTTCCATGAT
The DNA here is from genome assembly GCF_002574545.1 of Bacillus sp. AFS055030. Lineage (GTDB taxonomy): Bacteria > Bacillota > Bacilli > Bacillales > Bacillaceae_G > Gottfriedia. The sequence goes on along the minus strand of NZ_NUGT01000079.1, from coordinate 89,948 downwards.
CGGTAGGCTGCTGATAACTTTTGACGACCGCGCTTATAGGATCATCTACAGTTGGTAAGTATACATCGACGCCTTTTTGTAAGATTTCGTAACTAATATACTTTTTTAAGTACGCATCTGTCGATTTGTGTGTCCAATTATTTTCCATTGCAACATCATCCACAAGAACTGAAAATGCCTCAGAAACAATATCATGATCGCTCAATTGATGAGAATAAATGAGAACATGAGCGTTTGTTACGATATAACCGTCCGAATTAATAATAGCCCCTGACCCAAAACCGTCAAGTTCGGTCTTATAATCCCATTTCTTCAACACCCTCGTTACGCGTTCATCCTCTAAAGTAATCGTCCACTTTACAATCGCATAATCAACAATTCGAACAACCGCAGGCTTTGTCGTTTCAGCTAATTGTTGAGGTTTGAGTATGTAAGGGGTAGATGGTTTCGTTGAAATGAGCACAAACGATGTAGCAATTAAGATCGCCAATACAATACAAAGTGGAATGGTCACGAATGCCTTTTTTTTCATTCCAAACACCCTTTCATTTGTTTTGCTTACGTTTATCTCCCAATCGAGAGTACATACAAAGCAAAAAAATGACATAAAAAAAACAGCCCTTTTAAATATTGGCACATAAATCATTTCTTTAACTATTAAGTTCAATCTTTAAATAAACTCGATTTTATTATATATATTCTTTAACTTTATCTTTAATGCAATAAAAAAAGCCGCAGATAAGCAGCTTATACTCTTCTATTATTGCACGGATTATTGAATGTTAATTCCAAGTTACTTCAGCAATAACTTCATCTCTATTCAACATACATTAATTAGGAATTGTTGTTACTTGCACATTTAATAACCATTTATCGATTGCTGATTTAGGATAGTAAAATTCATATCCAATTTTTATGTGAGGGAGTTCACTCGTATAACTACCGTCTCCATTAGATAACTCTGTTAGTTTTTGAATTTCTTCCTTACTTAATCCTAGATATTCAACTAATTCCGACTGAGTTAATAATTGATGTTGTACAGCTTGCTTGGCTGAAACTTCTGTTTTCAACCCTCTAGAAATCATCCAACTTCCAATCACAATGCATATTCCTAAAAGAAATATCGATATAGCTATTACATAATTTTTCATATGATCACCTCTGTTAGTTTAATTCAACATAGGTACACATTAACCTTTATTCAAAAATTTTTCTCTAAATCACAATCATCGATACAAACTATTATTCTTCTTCACAAATTGGCAAAACAGTAGAATATTTAATTTCTCTTAAAGCTAAACTTGTTTGAATTCTTGTAATTCCAAGCTGATTAAGTTTACGAATAAAGTTCTCTAATTCCTTCCGTTCCCTGTTCGCTACTTTTAATAAATAGTCGTACTCTCCTGTTAATAAGTGGCACTCTAATACTTCAGGCATGGATTTTAATTCTTTCTCTAACACTTCTAATTGTTCAGCTTGATGGATATTTGTATTGATAAAAATAAAACAAAGTAAGTCAAATCCTAGCTTTTCTTGATTTAAGATTGCCACTTGACGATCGATATAGCCTTCATTTTCTAATCGTTTAACTCTCGCATGTGTAGCTGGTGGTGACAAGTTCACATGTCTAGCTAGTTCTGTATTGCTTATTTGGCTTTGTTTTTGTAACTTATCTAAAATTTTAAGATCTACTTCATCTAATACTTTATTTCCTTGAAATTCCACTTTAACTACTCCCTTTCAATAATTCGGAAAACGCTTTGGATTCAACATATAAAGTGAATTATATTCCATAAAACGATACCATTAATTAATTTTATTTCGTATTTATTCTAATATACAAAATATTATACGGTAAAACATACAATTGTGTTAAACTATTTTAAAAATAGTAAGAAATCACTGTGTATAGTCTTTTTTCACCTTAAATGAACAGTGATTAGGGGGTTTAGATATGCCAATCTTATATATACTGTTGTTATTATTAACAAGTTTTTTATGGGGAGGAAATTTTGTCGTTGGAAAATCACTTGTTGGTCATGCTTCTCCAATGACGTTGACTACTCTAAGATGGGGAATTGCAGTTATCATATTATTACCAATCGTATGGTGGAAAGAAAAGAAAATTTTACCTCCGCCAAAAGCTATTCTTCCATTAATCATGATGGGAGTAACAGGTGTTGTCCTTTTTAATCTTTTTCAATTTATGGCATTAGAAAAGACATCTGCAACGAATGTTGGATTAATATCAACCTTAAATACAATCTCCATTGCGTTATTTTCATCTTTATTTTTAAAAGAAAGAATGAACTTTTTACAAATTTTCTCGATGATTATTTCCTTCTTTGGGGTAATTCTTGTGCTTTCAAAAGGAGATATGAATCTATTATTTTCAATGAAGTTTAATATAGGTGATTTATGGATGGTCATTGCCGTATGCATATGGGGAATCTATTCAGTATGTAGTAGATGGGCAACGAAACTTGTATCACCTATGCTGTCTACACTATACTCAGGAATATTTGGGCTTGTTGCAATCATACCTTTTAATCTCTCAAATTTTACATTTGTAAATATAAATGGCTCATTTATCTTCTCAATTTTATATACGGGGATTATTTCAACAGTCTTATGTATGCTCTTTTGGAATATTGGGGTCCAAAAAATTGGAGCAACTTCAGCAGGTATTTTCCTAAATTTCAATCCAATATTCACAGCTATTTTAGCGTTTTTCATATTAAATGAAAAAATGACATGGGTTCAAGGAATTGGCAGCATAATCGTTATATTAGGTAGTTTCTTATTCACTTACTTTAAAACAAATGGAATGAAAAACAATCAAATGAAAAGAGAAACAATAAAGGCTCCAGCTTAAAGAGTCAAACTTGCTTTAGTTAAATGAACAAATATTAAATAAAAGGCCGTCCAAAAGGTAGATTTCAGCCATGAAATTTAAAAAAACAAAACGAAAGAATGTTGATTTAACAACATTCTTTCGTTTAATATTTTATACTCAGAACAGACTTTTCCCTTCTACTAAAACAAACGCTAAAAACTGTATGATACTTAGTGTATAATAAGTATGAGGTGTTTATATGAGTAAAGCTAAAGCTAAAGGCGGTACAGGTAGAGGTACAGATAAGAAGGGTTGGAATAGGTGGCAAGCGAGTGCAAAGAAAGCAAAAAACGCGAAGCCATATGTTAGTAAAGGTACTAAAAAAAATGGCAGTTCCAAAACAACTAATAATAATTCAAATGTCTAATCATAATTAATAGTTATTTTTATCTTCATTTTATTTGGGCTATAACCATTTTCTTTACCACGAACCATGTTAAATAGTAACCTTTTTCTTTTTTAGAATAAGGTTTTTTTATTTTTGGCTCTAAAAAAGGTTGTCCATTTGAGTAAACCTTAGGACCTTTTATAAATTCCCTATTGATCTATTTTTTCTCTAAATTACTTATTCTTTGCTCTAATTCTTCAATTTTTTTATTTGAAACAAACAAATTTTTTGTTGCAAATAAGCTTATTTTTTTAACAATCTTAATCAAGATATACACTACTGCAAATAGAATTATTAATTGTGCTAACGTAATGATTAGACTCATATGATTCATTTTACGCTCTCCTTTTCAAACTCAATCTACAATATTTTCATTATCTTAAATCCTTCATTAAACAGTCGCAAGCGTTCATTCAATAAAAAAGGAATTTCAAAATAGTAATATTCCTTTATAAAGCAGTCTTTTCATAGAAAAGTAAGTGACAGACTAATTCCCATATGGAATTCATCTCAACTGCTATTTTTATCCTTTTTATGTATAAAAAAGGTATCGAATAACTTCACACATGAATTTAGATTATAACATTGGCGCGATGATACTAGTAGCACCAACTAAAACGCACATTGTTCCTCCAAATCGTGTACTCCATTTATAAAAAGAAGATGGTTCTGTTGCACCATCGGATTTCCAACTTTCTGTAACAACCCAAAATGCTTCAGGTGCCACTATTAGAAAAAATCCAAATAAAATGAGTAATATTCCTATAAACATATAAGATACCCTCCAAAATAGTTTTTGAAGTTGTTCCGCATTAAATATTCTATTACTCTTATACACTTATCAAAACTTTATAATCCTTTTTCTTTAAGATAATTTTCTACAGTACTCTTAATTTCTTGCTCAAAGTAATTGGGTGCTACTGAGTTACTACTACTTATAGTAAGAGTTTTTAATTCCGAATTATATTCAAGCTCAACAGTATCCTTTTGTGAAACACCCAGTTCCTTAATGATTGTAGCAGGAAGAATTATACCTAATGAGTTTCCAATTTTCACTATCTTTCTTTCCATGAATCCCACCTACCTTTTTGTAATTATGTAATTTAAATGCCTTATGTTATTTACTATATTTTACCATTTCCTATTAAAATTCGAATAGGTATTTTTTCACCTTTAATCCGCTTTTAAACTTTTTTCAAGGTTGAAGAGCAGGGTTTAAAAGTGGACCATATTCTAAAGTTTTCCACGCATCACCCGCTTTTCAAACAACTACAAATAAGATCGATACTACCTAAAGGATTTTTAAACGAAGTAAAGAATAAATTAAGGTAGTAGAAAAAATGGATTTACTTGTAGTTTGGTTTTCGTCTATAATGTTCTTCTTTTCTCGTATTCAATGAATCAATTGAATAATACATGAAAGTTCCTAGGGAGGTTAAGGATGAAAGAAAATAACAAGACTCTTATATTAATAGGACTAATGATTGGAGTCATCTTCTCAGAGCTAGACGAGACGGTCGTTGCAACAGCTATGCCAACAATTATTAGGGATTTGGGTGGTTTAGCGCTTTACGGCTGGGTCGGTGGGGTTTATATGCTTTCGATGACCTCCTTTATGGCAATACTCGGCAAGCTCGCGGATTTATATGGTAGGAAAAAAATATATTTATTTAGTATGGGATTATTTATGGCTGGATCGATTATTAGTGGTACAGCCCAATCTATGGAAGTTCTTTTAATCGGTCGTGGGATTCAAGGGATTGGTGCAGGTGGGTTAATGCCGCTTGCGATGGTCATTTTTGGAGATAGTTTCCCTGTTGAACAACGTGCTAAGCTTCAAGGTATTTTCGGAGCTGTCATGTTTATACCTCAACTACTTGGACCGCTTATCGGAGGTTATTTTGTACAGCATATTTCATGGCACTGGATCTTCTTAGTCAATATTCCAGTTGGAGTTTTAGCTGCAATTTTATTAGCAATAGGATTAAATGAAACGAAAGTAGACAAAAAGATTCATATAGATTGGTTTGGTGGGATTTTACTAGTTACTATGTTAATAAGTTATCTGCTGACTCCTGTACTTCATCAAACAGAAGGGTATGCATGGAGTGATCCTAAAATGATTGGTTTACTAATTTTAGGAACTATTTTACTAGGTTTATTTATTTTTGTAGAGTCAAAAGCAAAAGAACCTATTATCCCATTGCACTTATTTAAAAATAGAAATTTCGTTGTCATTTCGGCACTAGTATTTGTATTTGTACTTGCGATCATGGGGTCACTTTCATCTTTCCCATTCTTCTCGCAAAATGTACTCGGTTTAACACCTACTGAATCTGGTTATTTAAATTTACCAATTATGGTTGGAGCAATGGGTGCAAGTATAATTGCTGGTCGAGTAATGAATAAATTCCCTTATCGAAATATTTACGGTATTTCATTTATCATTCCAATAGTCGGTTTCTATTTACTTACAAATATTTCTGCTCACACATCAATTTTTACATTCGTTATTTATTTCATCATTCTTGGCCTTGGATTTGGTGCATTATTTAACAATGCATTAATTGTTCAAGAATCAGTTGAAAAGGATAATGTTGGGATTGCTCAATCTTCCGTTATGTTATTTCAATCCATTGGTATGACAATTGGCTTTAGTTTATTTGGTTCTCTATTAGCTACGAAAATTACATCAGGGATGAAGTCATTAGCTGGAAGTCTTACGATGGATCAATTACTACAATTAAAAAATGTAGAAAATGGTATGATTCCACCTAATCTTGATCCTAACTTACTTGAAAAAGTAAAAACAGTCTTTACACATGCATTCCAAGATTTATATTGGGTATCTTTTGTGCTTGCCATCTTCACATTTTTAATTTGTTGGGGTCTGAAAAAGGAAATTTTAATAAAGAAAGATGAAGCAAGTGAAGTAAAGGAAGTAAATTCTATTTAACGAAAAAAACCATTCCGTCTTTTTGTGGAATGGTTTTTTAATTTATATTACTTGTTTATTATATGCTTAATTACATCTTCTAAAGATTTTTCTGCCATAGATGATAATCTTAAACTATGATTCTCAAACTCTAAATGTGATGTAACTTGATTCGGAACGATTACACAGTGTAATCCTGCTTTTGTTGCAGCGATTAATCCATTCAACGAATCTTCAAATGCGATAGCTTCTTTAGCTTGAACACCAATTGCCTCAATTGCTTTTAAATATAACTCCGGGTCTGGTTTTACATTCTTCACATCATCTTTCGTCTTAATGACTGAGAAGTATTCGTAAATATTTAATTTTTTTAAGAAGCCCTCTACCCATTCTCTTGATGAGCTAGAAGCCAGCGCTATTTTTAATCCTGCATTTTTTGCTGAAACTAAATAATCTTCTACACTTTCTCGAAGTGCAGGCTCGAGTAGTTTCTCATCAACTAACTCTTTAGCCATTTCTTCGATCAGTTCTTTTTCAATTGGTTCTTTTAAATTTGAATTAATAAAATCGAATAAAATTTCATCACTTGTTCCTACAACTTCTGAAAACTTTTGAAAAGTTAACCCCACTTCATATCGTTGTAGTACTTCCTTATATGCTTCGAACCAAACAGACTCAGTATCGACAATTAGACCATCAAAATCAAAAATTACAGCTTTAATCATTCTATTTCTCCCTTTCCTTCATTGGACTATTTTACTATATTATGAATATTTCAATTTATTATTGTTCGTTTAATTTTTCCCAATCAGGTTTAATAAGTGAAAATACGTTTAAATCATATGACTGGTCTCCTTGAACTAAATAGCCTCTAAGTAATCCTTCTTTTCGAAACCGTAACTTCTCAACTAATGTCGATGAAGCTGTATTATCTGGAAAAATAATAGCTCCAATTCGATATAATCCTAGTTGATTAAAGCAATATGATGTAATTTCCTTAATTGCTTCTGACATATATCCCTTTCTCCAATATTCAGGTAATAAATCATAACCAATTTCCGTTCTTCTAGCATGTAAAACTAAATTATTTAATCCAATTGTTCCGATTAATTTTTTGGATTCTTTTTCTACTATTCCAAAACGCATTCCTTGTTGATTTTCAAATCTAGTTTGAAATGAATCGATCATTTTAACAGCTTGATCTTTTTCAGTAAAGGGGTCCATACCATAGAATTTCATTAACTCTTTATTTGAAAAAATGGAAAAAACCTCATCAACATTTTTTTGTGTAATTTGCATTAATGATAATCTTTCTGTTTCTAAAATTGGAAAGTCCATCAAATTACCCCTTTCTTACACGTCGAATAATCTCATAAACCTAGTTTGTATACTTGAAGTACCTTATTTTACCATAAATCATGATTTAATCTTCTTAATTTTCATTTGATTTATTTATTATTCATTTATACCTAATTCCTCATGAAAATCATTCAGTGGATAAGTATTCTTTTTTTATACCATCCAAAATTTGGTAATAATCCTTTTTCACAGAAATAGAAATAAATAGACTCATTTCATTTATAAGGGAGAACAGTTACATGAATAATCAGTTAAAAATGAATCCACAGCATTTTTACAAAGACCCATACTCATTTTTTAGTACCGCAAGAAAAATTAGTCCTGTGCTTTACACAGAGCTATTTCAAAGAACCGGTTGGCTAGTAACAGGCTATAGAGAAGCAGAAGTCATGCTAAAAGACCCCCGTTTTATAAAAGAAGAAACAAAAGTCGCTCCACCTGAACAAATACCTGAAAGTGTTATGCCCGCAATTGCAATAAATCGAAAAATGATGTTATTTCGAGATGCTCCTGATCATACAAGACTAAGAAATCTTGTGAACAAAGCTTTTTCTCCAAGAATGGTTGAAAATTTACGGGTTACGGTAAATGAAATTGCTGATCATATTATCGCAAATATGAAGGGAAAATTTACCCACGAACTCATAAGTGATTTCTCATATTTACTACCTGTCTTTGTCATAACGGACCTTTTAGGTGTTCCTAAAGAAGATCGCGATTTATTTCGCAATTGGTCAGAAGCATTTATAAAATTTATAGATTTTAATACGACTATGAAGGATTTAGAATTAGTGTCAAAGGATATTCTTGATGCTTCTAATTATTTCAGAAATCTTATATCTAAAAGAAGAATTGAACCTAAAGAGGATTTAATCAGCCATTTAATCGTAGCAGAGGAATCTGGAGATAAATTAAGTGAAGATGAAATGATCGCAAGTTGTCTTCTTTTACTAATAGCTGGCCATGAAACTACTGTTAATTTAATCACGAATGGATATTATTTATTATTAAAACATCCTGAAGCATTGGAGCTATTAAAAAATGATTTAACATTAATTCCTTCAGCTATTGAAGAAATATTAAGATATGAATCACCTGTTATTTTTACTTCGAGATGGGCTAGAGAAGACTTTAAATTCTTTGGAAATTCGATCAAAAAAGGTGATTACTTTATGGTTTCATTAGGTGGAGCCAACTACGATCCAGCAGTCACTAATAATCCTGAAACATTTGATATCACTCGAAAAATTATTAAACATTTATCATTTTCATCTGGTCCACATTTTTGCTTAGGTGCCCCTCTTGCTAGACTAGAAGGGCAAATTGCAATTGAAAAACTGATTAAACATTTAGTTAATCCAGTTTTAATTGAAGAACCGACTCGACGTAAAAATGTTGCATTTCGTGGGTTTGAAAGCTTAAAGATTCAGGCAAGTGTTCAGTAAAGTTCGATCAAATTCAGCTAGTTTCAAAGAGAAAATTTTTTATTAATTTGAGTAACAGCATAACAAAAAAGAGCATCGAGATCTCGGTGCTCTTTCTCATAGTTTGAAATCGTTTTTTATTATCAACACTTCCAGATACAAAACATATCTACCTCTAAATAATTACAGTTGACTTATTTGTAGTAAAATAGTTAACCCCTTTTTTAACTCTTCCAATGATGCATAGGCATACGAAAGACGAATATGGTATAAATCTCTTGGTTCGTAAATATACCCTGGATTAATCAATATATTTTCTTTAAGTAATTTTAAAAAGAAAGACTTATTTACAATCGGTTTATGAAACTTGAGCCATATGTAGAAACCACCTTCAGACTTTTTCCATGAAGCTATTTTTGTGTATTTCTTTTCTAAAATTTCTTCTACGAATAGTGCTCTTCTTTGTAATTGTTCTCGGAGGTTTATAAGATGCTTTTCGTATAGACCGCTTGAGATCCAGTGAGATACGATTTCTTGTGAAAAGGCACTTGAACCATAATCTGTTTGCATTTTTATATCAGCTAATCGTTCAATTACAGGTGAAGGTGCAACAACCCAACCAATTCTTAATCCTGGACTAAGTGTTTTTGAAACACTCCCTATATAAAGAACTTGTCCTGATTTATCAAACGATTTTATAGCTGGTAGAGTTGATTCAAAAAGCAATTCATGATACACATCATCTTCAATAATCGGAATTTGTAGCTCCTTGCATGTATTAAAAAGATATTGCTTTTCTTCCAATGACCAATTATAACCTGTTGGATTGTTAAGTGTTGGAACGCAGTAGAATAAAGATTGCCTCCTTCCTTTATGCGCCCGTAAATTATCTTTTAATTGACATTCCCTTGAAATTGAAATCATTTGCATTCCATTAGATTGAAAGGGATGTACTGAATTTAAATACGAAAAGGGTTCATGGAATAAAATGGATCCCTCTTCTAATAATCCAACAGCAATCAATTGAAGTGCTTGAAGTGCACCCGAAACAATTAAAATGTTCTCTGGTGTTGATTCAATACCACGTTTTTTTAAATAATTACATAAAATTTTTCGGAGCTTTTCACTCCCTTGCGGAGATGAATAGCCAATTGCTTTGGAATCAAGTGAAATCTTTCTTAACGAATCTTCTATTTGTTTAGTTGGTAGTAAATCTGGTGATAATTCACCTGTACCAAGCCGTATGATATGATCCATCTGCTCATATTCATTTATGAGTTGAATCGTATGGAAGTTTGGTTTATGAATACTTGATTCAATATGTCTGTGCCAATTTGGTTGATATTTTTTCAATAATACATTCCAAGAATTATTTGCTACAAATACCCCTGAACCCATTTTTGATTCGATCAAACCATCTGCCCTTAATTCATCAAGTGCAAGTTGTACAGTACTGCGGTTCACATCAAATTGCGATGCTAGATGCCGCTGTGATGGAATCTTTGTGCCAACAGACCAATCACCTCGTTCAATACGAGATTTTATCCAATCTACAATTTGGTCTTGAAGTGTCAAATGAGAATCACGATTTAGTTTCCATTTCATCTAACTCCCCCTAAATTGGGTGGATATAAAACCATCCAATTGGTTGTTTTCTTTTAGTTTTATCATAGTAAGATAGTAATTGAAAGGGAGTTGATTAGATGGAAGCCATTATTCATGGTCTAGTCCTAGCATTCGGACTTATTTTACCTTTAGGGGTACAAAATGTATTTGTATTTTCACAAGGTGCCACACAGCCCAAACTAATTCGAGCGCTTCCTGCGACTCTTACTGCTTCGATCTGTGATACTTTTTTAATTCTTTTAGCTGTTTTTGGACTTTCCACAATCGTACTACAATTTGAATGGCTAAAAATTAGTCTGATGATTGCTGGTATTTTGTTTTTAGTTTACATGGGGTATGTTATTTGGATGTCTAAACCAGCAGCAATTGAATCGAACAGTGCATTACCTAGTAGGCAACAAATCATTTTTGCATTATCAGTTTCCTTATTAAATCCCCATGCAATCTTAGATACTGTCGGAGTAATTGGAACAAGTGCATTAAAATATGTCGGATGGGAACAAGTTTACTTTACGATCGCATGTATTATAGTATCTTGGATTTGGTTTTTTGGATTAACATTCGCAGGCTCAGTCATGAAGAAGGTAGACAATACAGGAGGCTTAATGAACATATTCAACAAATGCTCCGCCTTGTTTATTTGGGGAACTGCTATTTATCTTTTAATTGGATTAATTTAATGTACATAAGGGGGGGATAATTGAATGATGATTATCCTCTACATATGTTCTATCACCAATTTAGACATATGTCCCTTCATCAATTATTCCTTGCTATTGATAATTGTTTGAACCTTTTTACAGCAATTGATAAATAATTGTTAATAGATTATGTTAGTAAGTTTCTTCAATTCTTACAAAATGGAGTAAAATTCATCACCGTTTTTGATTTTTTCTTTAATCACCTCCTTTTTTGGACAAAATAAAAAAGCCCCTAATATAAGTTGAAAGAGCACGAGCTACTTTAGCCATTGTATTACACCTCCCGGAAAATTTTTAGCTGCCAAACTTTGCAGCCGGATTCTGAACACCCATTGTACCATTCCCCTATTGGAGTAAAATTGGTGTCATATCAAATCATAGATATTATACACCTATATTTCCAACTCCAAATATAGTTTAGTAGGAATACTCGTTAGCAAATCTCTTTTCTTTGAATAAACATCATATTTATCACCATTTTTTAAGGCTATCCATTCATCTTTCACACTTTCTTTGATAGACAAAATATTCATACTTTTATTTTCTATTTCAACTGCAGCTAATTTATTTCCAATTAGATTTTCATCTCTAATAGAGCCTACTAAAAAGTAATCATTAGTTAGAATAGGTAATTTGTTCTCTTCAGCAAAAGTTAATTTAGGGATAAACTGTATAGGTAAACTTTTTTGTTCTGCACTAACATAAAGACTTGTAATGCTTTCCATGATTGGATTTGATTTAATAACTAAATAGTCTTTTTCTCCATATTCGCTTAGTCTGTATGCCTCATCTTTCACTGAAAACAAATTATATAGATCGAAGTTAATCCACTTTTTTTGGTAGTTATATTCATTAACAATTATTCCTAATTTATTACCTATTTGCTCATTAACTTCGGAAGTAATGTACAAATAATTTACTCCGTTATAAGACAGTTTTTTCTCATCCTCCCCAGCATAGTAACCAATTGGTTTAGGCGTAGTGATCGCTTTATACATATATAAGAAAAAAACAATTAAAAATAGTAATAAAAAAACTTTAGTTATTTTTTTCATTAGATATGATTCCTTTCATTTGTATGGCTTGGTTGTTAGTATCTAATACTTTTGAATCTATTAATCTAAAAAATGAAGATTTTATTTCTTTATATCCAACCAACAATCCTTCCAAATCTGTTCCATTATCATTATAGACACATGTTAAAAAATTCACAAAATCTACAAAAGTAACGATGTCTTCTTCAATATCTTCATGCGGGACAATACCACTAATATTGCCGCTGTAACAATTTTATCATTGTTTGTAAGCCTAGGATTATGATTTAAAGTACTATGAATATAAAGTAATTAAAGTCTAATTCATTATCTAAAAAAACTAAAGGGACAAATTGTTCCTACCTAGTCTTTTTCACTTTCATTTATAATTTTACTGAAATATCTTCTAATAAAGGAGGGAGTTTATATAAGATACGCAAAGTGGCTATGAATGCTTGAGAAAGATTTTTCGACTGTACAAATGTAGCAACGAGGAAGTTCTTCACTTTATCAATCCACCAGATAGTATATTTACTGAATTGGACAAAGAAAGTAGTTTTGAGAGATCATAGAGTCCACCGTTTTTAACTTTCTATTTTCAGTAGGATTACAAAATTTAATTTCGCATACTGCAAATGAAAATCCGCATTCCAACTATCCATCAACACTTCTGTTTAGAAATCATTTGATCCTCCTTTCATCATTCTACTTTATTTCAACAGTTATATTAAGAAAGCTTTAAATCATTAATTAAAAAAATAAGATCCCTTGCTAACGTCATTTAATAAGAAAAATGACAGACTATAATCATTATTAGTCTGTCATTTTCTTTAAACTATTCAATTAGAAGCAACTAATTCAATTTCAGCTTGATAGTCACCAAGTTTAATTTCTTTTCCGTTCACATGATTCTTTACAACTAGTTTTCTCATTAATAAGTTTTCCTCAAGCATTCCTTTAAACTTTTCAATGATTTCAATAAACTCTGTCCTTGCTGTTATTCCAATGTCTACACGCATATTTATTGGTAGGTTTAATTCTTTACGGTATTCTTGAATCGATCTAATTAGTTCTCTTACCGTACCTTCGTGGATAAGCTCTTCTGTTAGTAAGGTGTCGAGTGTTACTGTATATTCACCATTTGTAGCTGATGCAAAACCTTCTTTTGCGCTTTTTTCAACTAAAATATCTTGGGCGTCGACTTTAACCGTTTCTCCTGTTTCAATTAATAAAGTAACATATCCGCTCTCAATTACTTTTTTTGCTTCTTCATTTGTTAATGTTTGTAGTGATTTATTGATTAAATTTGAAAGCTTTCCAAATTTTGCTCCTGATTTTTTAAAATCCAATTTCAATTTTAAGATCGAAAACTCATTTTCGTTGTTTACTTGTTGGAATTTTTTAACGTTTAACTCATCTAATACAATATCTTTATATAAATCCCAATCGATCTCCTCATTGTTACTAACAAATGTTAAACTACCTAAAGGCTGTTTAATCTTTAATGAATTGGCATTTCGGATGCTTCTTCCAAGTTCGACTACTTTTAGAACTGCATCCATTTCCTTTTCAAGTTGAGCGTCGATTAGTGTTTCATCGCAAACTGGAAAGTCAGATAAGTGGACGCTTTGTTTTGTTAAATTAAAAAATACATCTTCCGCTAAGAATGGCGTAAACGGAGCTAATAATTGACTAAATTTTGTTAAAACTTCAAACAGAGTATAGTAAGCCGCTGCCTTCTCTTTATCCATTCCATTTGACCAGAATCTTTCTCTTGATCTTCTTACATACCAATTGCTTACTTCATCTACTAATTTAGCGATGTCTCTTGCAGCATTTGTAAATTGATAATCCTCTAAATTTTTAGATACATTTTTTATTGTGCTATGCAAACGTGAAATGATCCATTTATCCAATGTACTTGATTCATACTCATATTGTGTATTTGCATTAAATCCATCTAAATTTGCATATAAACTGTAAAAACTATATACATTGTCGAATGTATCGATGAGTTTCGATTTCGCTTCTTGAACAACTCTTTCAGAAAAACGCTTCGGGTTCCATGGCGCACTGTCTACTAATAAAGCCCATCGTAATGAATCTGCACCATATTTTTCGATTAATTCTACTGGATCAAGTGCATTACCTTTACTTTTAGACATTTTTTGACCATTTTCATCTAATACATGACCTAGTGATAATACTCGTTTATATGGTACTTTCCCAGTAAATAAAGTAGATACCGCAAGTAAACTGTAGAACCAGCCTCTCGTTTGATCAATCCCTTCAATGACAACATCCGCAGGGAATTGTTGTTCAAATTTTTCTTTATTTTCAAAAGGATAATGATACTGGGCAAATGGCATCGAACCACTATCAAACCAAACGTCAATTACTTCAGGTGTTCTTTTCATATGCCCTTTACAATTTGGACAATTAAGAATGACTTCATCAACGAAAGGTTTATGCAGTTCAATTGAATCATCAATTTCTTCAACTGAATGGCTACATAACTCATTTATACTCTTTGGCGCTAATTGATGATGACACAAATCACATTCCCAAACATTTAATGGAGTGCCCCAATATCTTTTACGGCTAATATTCCAATCTACCATTTGTTCTAAAAAATTACCAAATCTACCGTGTTTTATATGTTCAGGATGCCATGTAACTTCTTCATTATTTTTAATAAACTCATCCTTTAAAACAGTCGTTTTGATAAACCAACTTTCATTCGCATAATAAAGTAATGGTGAATCACAGCGCCAACAATGCGGATAGCTGTGCTCATATTTTTCTTTACTAAATAATAATTCGTTTTCGGCTAAATACCTTACTATATCTACATCACACTCTTTAACAAAACGCCCTTGAAAACCAGGTACTTCATCAGTATATTGTCCCTTTTCATTCACTACATTGACAAAAGATAACCCATTTTCTTGTACAACCTTATAATCATCTTCACCGTATGCAGGTGCGATATGAACGATTCCAGTACCGCTACCTTCAGTTACAAAATCTGCTTTCACCACTTTATGTCCAACTTCAACTTTTACGAAATGAAATGGTGGTAAATAACTAATTCCGATTAGATCGGCCCCAAGAAATTCTGATAAAATGACGTAATCAGCCTTTAATACTTTTTCTACTAAAGCCTTCGCAAGAATATATACTTCCTCACCTTTTTTAGCACGAACATATTCCATTGTTGGATTCACAGCTAACGCTACATTTGCTGGAAGTGTCCAAGGAGTTGTCGTCCATCCAAGGAAATAGACATTATCTTCATTTTGCAATTTAAACTTAACAGTTGCAGACAAATCCTTTACGTCTTTATATCCTTGAGCTACCTCATGTGAGCTAAGTGATGTTTGACAACTAGGGCAATAAGGTGAAACACGATGACCTTTTACTAATAAACCTTTTTCATGAATTGTCCCAAGGATATTCCATACACTTTCGATATAAGAATTATCTAATGTTACATATGGATCATCCATATCCACCCAATAACCTAATTGCTCAGTAAAGTCACGCCATTGTTTTTCATAAGTAAAAACACTTTCCTTACATTTTTCAAGAAAAGCTTTTACACCATAACGTTCAATTTCTGCCTTACCTGAAATACCTAACATCTTTTCAACGCCGAGTTCAACTGGTAATCCATGAGTATCCCAACCAGCTTTGCGAACAACTTGGTAACCAGCCATTGTTTTATATCTAGCTACCACATCTTTGATCGTACGTCCTAATGCATGACCAACATGAGGTAAGCCATTTGCAGTTGGGGGGCCTTCATAAAAAACAAATGATTGATTATGTTCCCTTTGTTCAACTGATTTCATAAATGTATTTTCTTTAGACCAAAGTTTACTAATCCTTTTTTCACGATTTTGAACAGATTCTTTCTTGTTTTCTTTTTTCATATGATATCGCCTCTCTTATTTTTTTAAAGCACACAAAAACCCGCCCCTATCATAAGGGACGGGTTTAACCGCGATACCACCCTAATTCTATTGAAAACAGTCCGTTCTTCAATAGCACTCTAGTCACGTACAATCATACGCGTTCCTTTTAACGGTAGACACCCGTTCAAACCTACTTATATTTTCAGTTTGACTTCTCGGAGAGGATCTTCATTTAAGTACTATTCACCGGATTTCAGCTGCCCCGGCTCTCTGTAGAACAGTAACAAAAATTACTTTTCTCGTCATTGAATTCATTTGTGTGCTTTAATTGTTAATTATTATATCCATCGACTACTAAAAAGTCAAAGTTTTCTTAAATTTATTTTTTATTTAGATGGCCTCTTTGTGGATATCATCTACTTTTTTTCCTTTGGTACCTGAATGTATAGGCACCTTAATTTAAAATTTCAATGAATCTGCTGTTTTTTCAAACATAACACTTTGATCAATTAAACCACAAGTTCCACATTGAACTAAATAGTCTGGACCTTTATACGGA
Organism: Bacillus sp. AFS055030; assembly: GCF_002574545.1. Taxonomy (GTDB): domain Bacteria; phylum Bacillota; class Bacilli; order Bacillales; family Bacillaceae_G; genus Gottfriedia. Next base: position 73,109 of record NZ_NUGT01000079.1, on the reverse strand, counting down.
ACAAAAAATGGATCTAGCCCACTTGAAACATATTCTTCTATTTCAACATCTCCGCTTTGAGCATTTAATTTAACTGCTTTTGGGTTTTGTTCAATTAAATAAAATCTACTTTTGTTTGTTTTACAGCGTGGACATGCTAATTTATGCATTTTTTCACCTCATTTTATTCATATAAGGTTACTATTCCATTAAATTATTCTATTTATTCATATCAATTCGTATTTAATCTACCTTCAAATACAATCTTTCTTCCAGTTGGTTCAATTTCTACCTTACCATTAACCATTTGCTCTGAAAATATTGGTACTTCCATTCTTTTAACTGGTGTATAGCCTTCTCTTTGCATTCTCTCTAAGCAATCATTAATTGTTTCATTTTCAAAGACTTCAAATTTTTTCTTACTCATCTATTTCCCTACTTTCTACTTTTGTCATTCTATTGAATTATGATCAAATTAAAAATCAAAATATAGTAAAAAACCTTACTTTCATTTGAGAGTAAGGTCAAACTGACTAAAATTAGTTAATCGCGAAGCCTCGAAAGGAATCGTAGTGCTTCAATATAAACCCAAATGACTGTTACTAATAAACCAAAAGCACAATACCATTCGAATTCTTTTGGTGCACCTTGTCTAACACTTGTTGTAATTAATTCAAAATCCAAAAATAGATTTAATGAAGCAATTACTAGTATTGCCAAACTAACAAATATTCCGATTGGACCCGATTGATGAATAAATGGAATTGGAACATGGAATAGTTGTAGGACCATCGTAAGTAAATAAAATAAAAATACACCAATTGTTAAGCCTAAAACGATTGATCTAAAACGGTGCGTTACTTTAACTAGTCCAGTAGCATAACAAATTAATGTTCCTGCAATAATTGCAATTGTTAATAGAACCGCTTGTAGGACAATCATTCCATATGTTGCTTCATAAACAGCTGAAATATTTCCAATTAAAATCCCTTCAACTGCTGCATAAATAGGTGTAGTAATCGGCGCAATTCTAGGTGAAAAAGATGTTACTAATCCAAGAATGAGTGCAACGATCAAACATCCTATAAACACTTTAGAATTAAGTGTTCCAGTTGCCGTTAGATAAAATGAGTATCCCGCTGTTGCGATTAGTAAGATTAATGCGATGATCGTTTTACCAATTGTCCCACCAATCGTCATCGCTTTAGTAGAATGCCTTGATTTCGATAATCGTTCAGAATTTAAGATAGGATTCGAACTCCTCATTTAAACTCCTCCTTTATTTTATACCTTTATTTTACCATTTTTAGTAAAATTCTTAAACTTTAAACAAGCTTTAGTAAAATATATGAAAAAAGATGTCCAAAAGGACACCTTCATTCAAAAAACTAAATTAAAATTTAATTTTATTTGATAAAAATGATTGTAATTCACTTATTGCAACACGAGTTTGCTCCATTGTGTCACGATCACGAACTGTTACTTTACCATCTTCAATTGATTCGAAGTCATAAGTAATACAGAAAGGAGTACCGATTTCATCTTGACGTCTATAACGTTTACCGATTGAACCAGTTTCATCGAAATCAACATTGAAATCTTCTGCTAAAGAAGCAAATACTTCTTGTGCATTTTCTGATAATTTTTTAGATAATGGTAAAATTGCTGCTTTATATGGTGCTAAAGCAGGATGTAGACGCATGACTGTACGAGATGTACCATCTTCTAATGCCTCTTCTTCATAAGCATCAATTAAAAATGCTAACGTCACACGATCTGCACCTAATGATGGCTCGATACAATATGGAACGTATTTTTCATTTGTAATTGGATCATGATATGTGAAATCTTCAGTTGAATATTCCATATGTTGTTTTAAATCATAATCTGTACGAGACGCAATACCCCATAATTCGCCCCAACCAAATGGGAATTTATATTCAAAGTCTGTTGTTGCATTACTATAATGTGATAATTCATCTTCACTATGTTCACGTAAACGAAGGTTTTCTTCTTTCATGCCTAAAGCTAAAAGCCATTTATTAGCTGTTTCTTTCCAATAAGAATACCACTCTAGCTCTTCACCTGGTTTACAGAAGAATTCAAGCTCCATTTGTTCAAATTCACGAGTACGGAACGTGAAATTTCCTGGAGTAATTTCGTTACGGAAGCTTTTACCGATTTGAGCGATCCCAAATGGAACTTTCTTTCTCATTGTACGTTGAACATTTTTGAAGTTTACGAAAATACCTTGAGCTGTCTCAGGGCGTAAGAAAATTTCATTCGTACTTGATTCAGTAACACCTTGGAATGTTTTAAACATTAAGTTGAATTGACGAATATCTGTAAAATCATGGCTACCACAATCAGGGCAAGCTATATTATGCTCCTCAATTAATTTAGCCATTTCTGAAAATGGAAGACCATCAACGACAATTTCCATTCCTTTTTCTTCAAGTGCATTTTCGATTAATTTATCTGCACGATGACGAGCTTTACAATTTTTGCAATCGATCATTGGATCATTAAAGTTACCAATATGACCTGAAGCTTCCCATGTACGTGGATTCATTAAGATTGCAGCATCTAATCCAACATTATATGGACTTTGTTGTACAAACTTTTTCCACCAAGCTTTTTTCACATTATTTTTTAATTCAACACCTAGTGGACCATAATCCCACGTATTTGCTAAACCACCGTAAATTTCAGAACCTGGGAATACAAATCCTCTGTGTTTAGCATGACTTACTACTACATCCATCGATTTTTCTGACATTTCATTTGCCTCCAATTTTCAAATTGTTTTTTAGAAAATGCAAGAATGAAATAAAAAAGCTCTCATCCTTAGGCATTTTCTGCCTAGGGACGAGAGCTGTATATGCACCCGCGGTTCCACCCTAGTTGACAATTAAAAAAATTGTCCACTTTAAAAATTAACTCAGGAATGCCTTTCGCTAAAGGTTTTGATTGAGCTCACACCATCCTCAACTCGCTTTTACAAAATAATCTTTAGGTACTTCTTTCCGTCAACGTTATATGTAATAAATAATATGTAGTTATTTTAACAAAGTGACTATGATTAAGTCAAATATTATTATGAACAATTTTGATAGAAAAAAACGGTGAATTTTTTGAATTTTTTTTGGAAATATAACATGTAAAGATAAAACCTTTACAGTATGAGCATTACTTGGTATGATAGAAAAGTTGTTTTATTTATATACTATACTATCAGAAGGGAGTGCTAGTTTTGAGTAGCAGCATTTTTTTAAAGAAAAAGAAACGTTCAGCAGTATTGCTTGATAAACATCATTCCATTCGTTTATTAAAGACAAACAAAAAGCGAATCATTAAAAAAAGAAACAATAAAATAAAAGGGTTCGAACAATTACTTGTTAAAGAATTAAACGAGGAAATGATTTCAACTTCAAACAGTACGGTAAATGAAATTTCTGAAAATGTAAATACAGTAGTGATCGAAGGACTTCCAGTAACATTTCTTCTAAAGCTTGGAAAAGAGTTTTTCTCAGATTTAGAAGCAGTGAAGTACTATTATAATAGTAAACATGAAGATTTTTACAAGAATCGTAGTTTACTAGAGGAATCACTTCAATCTTCAATTAACAATGCGTCAAGTGAAGAACAATTAAAAGTTTCAGAATTTATTTCTAATAAATAATAAATTTGTATTAATGAGGGAGCCAAGGTGTTCCCTCTTTTTATTATTTGTAAGTTCAAATTCATTTACATCAAAAAAGGATGTTCACAAGTCAGTAAAACCTGACCAATGAAACATCCTCTTTTTTACGTTACATTGTTTATTATGCTAAATATGCTTTTTTCACTTCTTCATTATTCATTAATGCTTTACCTTCACCAACCATTTGAATCTCACCAGTTTGAATGACATAGCCACGGTGAGCAATTTGTAATGCTTGGTAGGCGTTTTGTTCAACTAATAAGATGGTCATTCCTTGTTTGTTTAATTGCTCAATGATTTCAAATATTTGTTCAACGATAATTGGAGCAAGACCCATTGATGGTTCATCAAGCATTAGCAATGATGGCCCCATCATCAGTCCTCGACCAATTGCTAGCATTTGTTGTTCTCCTCCACTCATCGTACCGCCTTTTTGGCTGATCCGCTCTTTTAGTCTTGGAAAATAATCAAATACCATTTCCATACGAGCAGCGATTAGTTTTTTATCTTTAACTGAGAAAGCACCCATCTCTAAATTTTCTTTTACAGTTAATTTAGAAAAGATTCTTCTTCCTTCCGGTACATGAGCAATTCCTTTTAAGGCAATTTCATGAGATTGTAACTTTATTAATTCTTCACCTTTATAAATAAGCGTTCCAGATTTTGGTTTAACTTGACCACAAATCGTTTTTAGAGTAGTAGATTTTCCTGCACCGTTACTACCAATTAATGTTACTATTTCACCTTCATTTACTTCAATGTTTATATTTTTCAGTGCTTGTATACCACCGTAAAAAGAGTTAATATCTTTTAATTGTAATAGTGTCATCTTTTTGTACTCCTTTCACTATGCAGTAGTCACTGCACTTTTTCCTAAATAGGCTTCAATTACTTTTTGATTATTACGAATTTCGAGAGGTTTTCCTTCTGCAATTTTTTCACCATGATCAAGTACAAATAAATATTCCGATATTTCCATAACAAGTTTCATATCATGCTCGATTAAGACGATTGTTAAGTTAAGGTCATCTCTCATTTGATAAATTAAATCAGTCAATTCTTTCGTTTCTTTCGGATTCATCCCTGCTGCTGGTTCATCTAAAAGTAAGATTCTTGGCCTAGATGCTAATGCGCGAGCTATTTCGAGTCGTCTTTGTGCACCGTAAGATAGACTTGATGCTTCTTCATTATAAACATCAGCCAATCCTACGTATTCTAACCATTTATATGCCTCTTTCATTGCCGATTTTTCTGCTTTTTTAAATTTAGGTAAATGGAAAATTGTTGAAAAAACACCATATTTTAAATGCTGATGCATTCCTACCATGACGTTTTCTAAAGCAGTCATACTACTAAATAAACGAATATTTTGGAATGTACGCGCAATGCCTTTTTTATTAACAGAATGTGGCTTTAATCCGACTAAGCTCTCATTTCCTAACAATATTTCACCACTAGTAGGCGTATATACACCTGTGATCATATTAAAAAATGTTGTCTTTCCTGCACCATTTGGTCCAATTACGGCTGTAATTGAGCCTTCTTTAATTTCAATATTTACATTATTAACAGCTGTTAGACCGCCAAAACTTTTCGTTAAATTCGTTGTTTTTAACATTTGACAACCTCCCTCCTAAAATGAAACTGAGCTTGTTTTTTCTTCGACTATAGTTTGATCTACGACATCTTCTTTTGGAACAATCTTATTTTTAGCAGGCAATAATCCTTTTGGCCTGAAGATTGCTACAAGTACTAAAATTAGCCCGAAAATCATACGTTGCATTTTAGCAGGCGATAAAGCAGGTGGTAAATTAATCACGCCATCTAAAGTTAATTGGTTTAAATAATTTGTAATTTCTGTTAATACTTGTAGGTTTAAGATAGTTACTAGTGCTGCACCAAGGATTACACCTGGAACGCTGCCCATACCGCCTAAAATAACCATTACTAAGATTGTGATTGATTCAAGTAATGTAAAGCTTGTCGGATCGATGAACATTTGCTTTGCAGAGAATACTACCCCCATCATTCCTGAGAACGATGCACCGATTGCAAATGCAATTAATTTCGTACGTACTAAGTGAATCCCTGATGCTTGTGCAGCGATTTCATTTTCACGAACCGCCTGCCAAGAACGACCAAGCTTAGAATCTTGTAATCTCGTAACAGCTAAAATGACGATTGCCAATACAACTAGTACCACATAATAAAATTGGCTTGAATTAACAATCTCTAATCCAAATAAAGTAGGTGGCGAAATAGAAGAAATACCTTGTGCTCCTCCAGTTATATTTACTGGTTTATCTAAGTTATTAAATACAATTCGAATAATTTCTCCAAATCCAAGTGTTACAATTGCTAAATAATCACCTTTTACTCGAAGTACTGGTATACCTAATAATACGCCTGCGATTGCAGCGATAATTCCACCGATTATAATAAATGCCCAAAATGAGTTTCCTGAAAAAGGAAGAAAGTCAAAATGTAAGAAATTCGTTACTTGTTTTGTAGAAAAGATTGCATAAGTATATGAACCGATTGCAAAGAAAGCTACGAAACCTAAATCTAATAAACCTGCTAACCCAACTACTACGTTTAATCCAAGTGCCATTGCAACATAGATTCCTACTAAAGTCGCTACACCCATATATGATTCAAGTGCTGTACCTTGTGATGCTACATACGGCATGATCACTGTTAAAACTAGTATCCCAATACTCCACTTTAATTTGACTGGAAAATTCGTTTTATATAATAAGTAAAGTGAGAATAGAATTAATAGAAATGCTGTTACTGATTCTTGCAATAGGTATAATCCTAATGATGTAACAATAATATAAGCACCTAAGAAAATTCCTTGTAGTTTATTTGATTGTTTTACCCCATTTAATAAGCTCTTCATCTAATTCACCTACACTTTCTCAGCTACAGGTTTACCTAATAAACCTTCTGGCTTGAATATTAGAACTAGAATTAAAATTCCAAATGCAACAACATCTTTATATTCTGATGGGAAGATGCCATGTGTTAAAGTTGATAAATTTGTTGCCGCAAAGACTTCGATCAAACCGATTAATAAACCGCCAAGCATCGCACCACGGATATTTCCGATTCCACCTAATACCGCTGCTGTAAATGCTTTTAGACCTAAAATAAAGCCGATATACGGATCAATTGTGTTGTACTGTAATGCAAATAGTACGCCAGTTGCACCACCTAATCCAGAACCTAAAAAGAATGTTAAAGAAATGACTTTGTTAACGTTTACGGACATTAATGATGCAGTCTCACGATCTTGTGCAACTGCACGCATTGCTGTACCCCATTTTGTTTTATTGATGAAGTAATCTAATGAAATCATCATTACAACTGCAACGACTAAAATAATGATGGATGCTGATTTAATTTGTGCATTTCCAAACGAAGAAAGAATTGAGCTAGTTTTAATTTGGTGTTGTCCTGAAAATAGTGATGGACCAGTAATAATGTAATTTCCTTCTTTTAATTCAGCAATAAAACGTACGATATCTTGAAGTAAAAATGAAATACCGATTGCTGTAATTAATGTAATTAACTTTGGTGCTTTTCGCAATGGACGATAAGCAACTCTTTCAATCCCCATTCCCAGGAAACCAGTAGCTAATGAAGCTATGATTAATACGATTGCTAACACGATAATTGCAGGTAAACTACTTAATAAACCTAAACCAGTAAATGTAATTAATACCGCAGTACCTATAAACGCACCCGCCATGAATATTTCACCATGCGCAAAATTGATTAGTTCTAATATCCCATAAACCATCGTGTAACCAAGTGCTACGATTGCATATACTGCTCCTAAAACAAGACCGTCTATTAGAACTTGAGGTAGTGTTTGGATTACTTCATTCATGTATTTAGACCCCCTATATATAATTTATTACTTCAATTTCCAAAATTTTACAATTTTCTCAACTTATTGAGAGAAAAAGAGTATCTCGTTTTTTACGGGATACTCTTTTCTTTTTCTGGTTAGCAAAGTTCTAACATTATGGTTTAGTAACTTCGCCTTCTTGAGTACCAGGATATTTAGCTTCTTTAAACGTATAAATAAATACTTTTGCGTATTTGTTGTCCCCTTTGTTGTCAAAGCCCACCTTCGTTACTACTCCATCATAATCTTGGACTGCACGAACTGCTTTTTCAACTTGTTCACGAGTAGGAGTTTTTCCTTTGTTATCGTTGATCGCATTTTTTAGTCCTTCTAATAACACACCAGCAGAGTCATATCCGTAAGATGAGAACGACTCAATGTTTTTATTAAATTTAGCTTTATAAGCGTCAGCAAAAGCTTTACCTTTATCTGTTTTTAACGTATCACCAGCAACTGAAGTGTAGTAGAAGTTTTTAACAGCATCTCCAGCAATATCAACTAGACCTGAAGAGTCCATTCCATCTCCACCCATGAATGGGATGTTTAATCCTTTTTCACGAGCTTGTTTTAATAAAATTCCACCTTCAGCATAAAGTCCACCAAAGAATACTAAATCAGGCTTTTTCGCAATCGCATTATTTAGTACACCGTTAAAGTCTTTATCTCCAATTGAGATCCCTTCTTCACCTAAAATTTTAGCGCCTAATTTCTCAGCCGCAGCTTTGAATTCATTTGCTAAACCTGTTCCGTAAGGTGTTTTATCTTGAATGATAAAAATATTTTTAGCTTTTAATGTATTTACAGCGAAATTTGCACCTGCAGGACCTTGGAAGTCATCACGAGCACAAATTCGGTTAACTACTCCTAATCCACGATCAGTTACTTCATTTGCAGTATTTGAAGGCGATACCATTACGATATGGTCTTTCTCATACTTTACTGACGATGGAATTGCTACTCCAGAGTTTAAATGTCCTACAACTCCAAGAATTTTATTGTCTGCAGCTAATTGCTCAGCATTTGCTACACCTTTTTTTGGATCCCCTTGGTCATCATAAGGCACGATCTTTAAATCAAAGCCTAATTTTTTGAATTCTGCTTTTTGATCCTCTAACGCAAGCTGAGCTCCAAGTTTAATAGATTCACCTAAAATTGCATTATTACCAGATAATGGTGTATTTGTTGCAATTTTAATGACTTGGTTCCCATCTTTTGAACTACTATTACCACAGCCTGCTAAAATACCCGCAGTTAGTGATACTGATGCCAAAATAGCAAATCCCTTCTTTAAAACCATATGTACTCCCCCTTAATAACCTATTTTTTGAAAATTTAAAATTCTTAAGAAAATAGTAAGCTATATTTTTTCGTTAGACAAGTTCTTTTGATTCAAAAAATTTCGACAATTCTGTCGATTTACTTTTGTTTTAGGTAATTATTCCCATTAAAATACTATCAAAAACCTTTTTTCCTTATTTTCGAAATATAAAATTAAAGGATTTTAATCAATTTTACTAGGATACTCCTAAAATAATATTTTCCTAGTATTATTTTACATTTTTCGACAAATCCGACAAAAAAACCTATTCCAAAAAACTTGGAATAGGTCTGTTTTTAACTATTTTCTTCTTTTTTATATCGAATGATTGTCTTTATTTCACCAGAATCATCTGTATCCATAACAAAGGATCCATTACTATATTGATCACTATTTCTTAAATCAGTTGGGTCAACTGTCTCAAATTGTCCAGATTTACTTAGTAGAGCAAACATATCATTTTCATTAATTGCGTATACCCCAATTAATAAATGAGGATTATTTTTTAAATCTCGAAGGACTTTAACACCGCGTGTACCTCTAGAACTTTGAGGGATCGTATCGAGTCTCATTTTTTTTATGGCCCCTCGATGTGTTGCACAGAATATTTCTTTCACTTCATTACTAATTGTGTCTGCAGAAACTACAAAATCATGTTCCTTTAGGTTAATTCCTTTAACTCCACCAGCTCTTAAGCCTTGAATACTAATCTCTTCAATATTAAATAACAATGTGTAGCCTAAACTTGTAGCTAATAACACTTGATCTGTTTCTGACGTGACACCAGCAAAGATTAGTGAATCATCAGCCTTAATTGACATACCGACAAGTGGTTTTGAATATCGTTGTACTTTTAATTGCTGTATACTTGTCCGTTTAACAACACCATTTTTAGTGACAAATAAAATATAATCCTTATTTTCTTCAAAATTATTTACGACTGTAGCTGAAAGAATTGCTTCGTCTCGTTCAATCGGAATAATATTAGCAACATGTTGTCCCATATCTTTCCATCTAATATCCTGCATCTCATGAATTGGTAAATATAAATAGTTACCTTTTGACGTAAATAAAATAAGTGTATCTGTCGTTGTACTTTCTATTTGATAAATTAAACGGTCGCCTTCTTTCATACCGTAATCTTTACCATTCGAAGCTGAATAAGATCTTGGACTAGTTCGTTTAACGTATCCTTCACTCGTAACCGTGACAATTACGTCTTCTTGAGCGATTATATCTTCTCTAGAAATTTTAATTTCCTCGATCTCTTCTTGAATTGTCGAACGTCTGTCGTCTTCATATTTTAACTTAATTTTCTTTAAATCTGTTTTTATAACTGACATTAATTTTGCTTCACTATTTAGAATAGCTTCAAGCTGTTTAATTTTTTTATCTAACTCATCTGCTTCTGCTTGTAATGCAGTAATATCAGTATTTGTTAAACGATATAACTGTAACATAACAATCGCTTCTGCTTGTTGTTCAGTAAACTCAAATTGAGCAATTAACTTATCTTTTGCATCGCGTTTATCATTTGCAGAACGGATTGTTGTAATGACTTCATCTAAAATAGATAAAGCCTTCATTAAACCTTCTACAACATGACCGCGAGCTTTTGCTTTTCTTAGATCAAAATTTGTACGATTTGTTATGACTTCTTTTTGATGTTCGATATACGCATCAAGAATAGCTGGTAATGACATCTGTTTAGGTGTGCGATTATAAATCGCAACCATATTAAAGTTATAAGGAATTTGAAGCTCGGTATTTTTATATAAGTAATTTAAAATGGCTTCGTTATTAGCATCTTTTTTTAGTTCAATGACAATACGTAGACCAGTACGATCTGTTTCATCACGGACTTCCGTAATTCCATCAACTTTTCGATCAAGACGAACCTCATCTATTTTCTTAACTAAATTCGCTTTATTAACTTCTGAAGGAATTTCAGTAATGATTAATGCCTGCTTTCCACCACGTAAATCCTCGGTATGAACACGGCTTCGAATAATGATTTTTCCTTTTCCTGTTTCATAAGCTTTTTTAATACCATCTTTACCTTGAATAATCCCTCCAGTCGCAAAATCGGGACCGTGAATGACAGTCATTAATTCATCTACTGTACAGTTTTTATTTTCAATGCGCATAATCGTTGCATCGATTACTTCTCCAAGGTGGTGCGAAGGTATTTCAGTTGCATATCCTGCAGATATTCCAGTGCTACCGTTAACTAATAAATTTGGAAACATTGATGGTAAAACAACTGGCTCCATACTCGTATCATCAAAGTTTGGCACAAAATCAACTGTTTCTTTATCAATATCTCTCAATAATTCACTTGCTATTGCTGATAACCTAGCTTCCGTATAACGCATTGCTGCTGGAGGATCTCCATCGATACTACCGTTATTACCATGCATTTGAATTAATACGTTTCTTAATTTCCAATCTTGACTTAGTCGTACCATCGCATCATAAACAGAAGTATCACCATGTGGATGGTAATTACCTATTACATTTCCGACTGTTTTTGCAGATTTACGGTAAGGCTTATCTTGTGTGTTTCCTTCAACATGCATTGAATATAAAATACGACGTTGAACTGGCTTTAACCCGTCACGAGCGTCAGGTAAAGCACGTTCTTGAATAATATACTTACTATATCGACCAAAGCGGTCACCAATTATATCTTCTAAAGGGATATTATATAATTTTTCCGATGATTGCATCAGATATCGCTCCCCTCTGATTCAACTTCAACTTGCTCATTGTTTAAAATTTTATCCTCTTCGTCTAAATCAAATACTACATTCGATTCAATCCACTTACGTCTAGGTTCAACTTTATCACCCATTAATGTCGTTACACGACGATCAGCTCTTGCTGCATCATCAATTTTCACACGAATAAGCGTTCTCGTTTCGGGATCCATCGTTGTTTCCCAAAGTTGGTCAGCATTCATCTCACCAAGACCTTTGTAACGTTGAATCATATACCCTTTACCAACTTTTTTGATTGCATCTTGTAGGTCTACTTCTGACCATGCGTATTCGATTACTTCTTTTTTTCCGGTACCTTTACTTACTTTGAATAAAGGAGGTAAGGCAATATACACTTTACCAGCCTCTACTAATGGCTTCATATAACGGTAAAAGAATGTTAATAAAAGTACTTGAATATGCGCTCCATCAGTATCAGCATCGGTCATTATAACAATTTTGTCATAGTTAACATCTTCAACTTCAAAGTCACTACCAACTCCAGCACCAATCGCATGAATAATCGTATTGATCTCTTCATTTTTCATGATGTCTGCTAGTTTTGCCTTCTCGGTATTGATAACCTTACCACGTAAAGGTAGAATTGCTTGGAAACGTCGATCACGACCTTGTTTTGCACTACCACCAGCTGAATCACCCTCAACAAGGTATAATTCATTTTTTTGTGGATTACGTGACTGTGCAGGTGTAAGCTTACCGCTTAACGAAGTTTCTGAGCGTTTTCTCTTTTTACCACTTCTTGCTTCTTCACGTGCTTTTCTTGCAGCTTCTCTAGCTTGAAAAGCCTTAATAGATTTCTTTACTAATGAAGTCGCAATGTCTGGATTTTCTTCCAGGAAATAGGCTAACTGGTCTGAAACAACAGAGTCAACAGCTGATCTTGCTTCACTAGTCCCTAATTTACCTTTCGTTTGTCCTTCAAATTGAAGCAATTCTTCAGGAATTCGTACAGATACAATTGCTGCTAATCCTTCTCGAATATCCGCTCCATCTAGATTTTTATCTTTTTCTTTTAAGAGGTTCACTTTTCTTGCATATTCATTAAATGCTCTTGTTAAAGCGGTTTTTGCACCAACTTCATGCGTACCACCATCTTTTGTACGTACATTGTTTACAAAAGAAAGCATTGTTTCCGAATATCCGTCATTAAATTGGAACGAGAATTCAACCTCTATTTTATTTTGTATTCCTTCAAAGAATACGACAGGATGTAATGCTTCTTTTTCTTCGTTTAAATACGATACAAATGCTTCGATACCGTTTTCATAATAAAACTCTTCGAAGGTATCATGTCGTTCATCTTTGATTGTAATTTTTAAGCCTTTTAATAAAAATGCTGACTCTCTAAGTCTTTCGCATAAAGTATCAAAATTAAAATTTGTAGTGCTAAAAATAGTTGGATCTGGTTTAAAATGGATCGTCGTACCAGTTCGTCTTGTCTTACCAACGATTTCTAAAGAAGTGACTGCTTTACCGCCATTTTCAAAACGTTGCTTGTAAATAGATCCTTCACGGTGAATTTCAACAGTTAACCATTCTGATAAAGCATTAACTACTGATGCACCAACACCATGAAGACCACCACTTGTTTTATAGCCGCCTTGTCCAAATTTACCACCTGCGTGTAATACAGTTAAAATAATTTCTGGAGTTGGTTTCCCCATTTTGTGCATTCCAGTAGGCATCCCACGGCCATGGTCTTTTACGCTTAAGCTATTATCTTTATGAATAATCACATCTATTTGAGTCCCGTGACCAGCTAATGCTTCATCTACAGAGTTATCTACGATTTCATAAACTAAATGGTGCAGACCTCTACTATCTGTGCTGCCAATATACATTCCAGGTCGTTTACGTACAGCTTCTAAACCTTCTAGTACCTGTATCGCATCTTCGTTATATGTTGTTTCATTCTTTGCCAACACCATTTCTCCTTTCTAACTAAAAACTTACATAAGAACATCTGTTCCATTATATCATATTATAAATAAAATGTTTCTTCTAATCGTTCATGTTAATGGTTTTTTTCCTAACTTACAAGTCGAACATAAAAAAAAATAAAGGACAAGTCGATAAAAAACTAGATTTTAGAATCAAGAAAATGAAGAATTAATGCTGAAAATTGACAAATGAAATTAACAAAATTCAATTTAACAGATTCTACAAACTGATATTTTAATTCACTATTACTCTTGATGTATGTCCGTACATTTATTCGGCACGCTCTAGGTCGATCTTCCGTTAAAAAAACTCACTGATTAACAGTGAGCCAGATTTAAAACAAATTTCAAAATTTGATGTTCAAACTGATAGGTGCTTGTCGTTCTATGAATGGCAGGCTTGTAATGCGGCCAATTTACATAAGCGGTAATAGCGCACCTTAGGTCCAGTCGAAGCAAAAAATAAAATGCGTATGTACGCCAGTCTGTTCCAGTGAGCTTTTTTAACGGTCTATCTTGTCATAGCATGCTCTACTTTAATACAACGATCCATAATGACCGTTTTACCATTTTCTTTTAACAATTGATATGCTTCTTCGTTTTCAATACCAAGTTGCGCAAAGAAAACATCGCAATCAATTTTAAGAAACTCTTGTGCGACAGGTAATAGATGTTCAGGTCTTCTAAAAACATTTACAATATCAACTTTTTCATTTATATCTGTTAAACTTGCTACTGCTTTTTCTCCTAATACAGTATCGACTGTTGGATTTACTGGAATAATTTTATATCCCGCATCTTGCATTGCCTTACTAACCATGTAAGACGTTTTAGACGGGTCACCTGATAGACCAACAACTGCAATTACTTTACTTGATTTTAAAATTTTGCCAATTTCTTCTCTTGATGGGTATTTACTCATTTACTAATCACCCTTTCTGTTTGCAAATAAGCGAAAAGATTAACTTTTCGCTTATTTATTATTCTTTTATCATATTTCCAAAGTCAACTTCCTGTCAATCATTGACTAGAAGCTAATGTTAATGTTGAATTCGTTAATTTACCATCACGGTAATAAGAAATCTTTAATTTATCTCCAACCTTTTTATGCGAATAGAGGTATTCTCTAACAGAAATTACGTCACTTACAGGTTTGTCATCAAGTGCAACAATAACGTCTAATTGTTTCATTCCAATTTTCGCAGCAGGAGTATTTGGATCAACATGTGTAACAACTACACCTTTTGTCACTGAGCGAGGTAATTTTAATGTTTCTTCAATATTAAATTGTGGTATTTCATCAAGTGATTTTAACCCTACACCGATTACAGGTCGAGTCACTTCACCAAATTTTTCGATTTGATCTAAAGCTGGTTTTGCAATATTCATTGGGATTGCAAATCCAATTCCTTCAACTGCTTGTTCGGAAATTTTGCTTGAATTAATTCCGATTACTTCACCTTTTGCATTGATTAAAGCACCACCACTATTACCAGGATTAATCGCAGCATCCGTTTGAATTACTTGGGTTTGGTAATCTGCAACTCCGTCTCCATCAATATCTTGTGGTATTTCACGAGCTTTACTACTTACAATTCCTTGTGTTACAGTACTTTCTAAAAATCCAAGTGGATTTCCAATGGCAATAGCAGTTTCACCAACGTTAATTTTTTCTGAATCACCTAATTTAGCGATATTTGTAACATATTTTGCATCAATTGCTACAACAGCTAAATCTAATAATTCATCAGTTCCTACAAGTTTCGCATCAATTAATTGACCATCTGCCATTTTTACTTTTAATTGCTTTGCACCTGCAACAACGTGGTTATTTGTAGCTACTAAAGCTTTATTTCCTACCTTTTTATAAACAACTCCAGAACCAGATCCAGCTTCTTCAGTTTCCATTGAAAACGGGTTTGTAGATTGATAATTATTAACCCCTACTACAAATTTGCGAGCATTTTGGATGGTAGTTGTTAACTCATCCCTTGATACATTAATAACTTGTGTTGGTACTGTATTTGTATCATTTGATAAGTTTGCAGGTTTATTTGTTAAGTTAAAAACATCAGGGGATACGATTGAAATCGTTACAGCTCCAATGATTGCTCCAATAAAACCTGTAACGAGCGGATACCCTCCACGTCTACTTCTCTTTTGTCTTTTATGATTATTTTCATCGTGTAAATCTGTTTCATCATAATATCCCATAATTCATTCCTCCAATATGTAGGTAACTTTATTTGATATTAATTTAACCCACTCGTGTGTATTTGCTGTGAACTTTTTGATTTAATTTAAATATTTTTTCAAATTAAAAATAAACTCAACTCCATCTTCCTTATTATGAACTTTTATAGTTGAATGATGTAAATTAAGGATTGTTTTTACGATTGCTAAACCTAGTCCTGTTCCACCATTATGTCTACTTCTCGATTCATCAATTCGATAGAAACGATCCCAAATTTTATCAATTTTATCAGCAGGGATGGGATTTCCTTCATTAAAAATAGAGATATTTACATATTCTTCTTCATCGAATACACTCATTTTTATGACACTATCTTTGTTACCATAATGGATTGCATTTGATAGGATGTTAATGAGCACTTGTTCTATTTTTCTTTTTTCACCTATTACTAGCGTATCTTCATCTACATTAAAATTGAAATCACAATGATTATGACTATTTTCAAACATGCGAATAATCACATTTTCGATGCAATCCACAATTAAGAAAGGTTCATTTTTAAGTGTGTAAGTTCCCGATTGAAGTTTGGATAGTTCAAGCATATCGATCACTAGACCGTTCATTCGATCAACTTCTTCAAGAATTACATCTGCATAATAACCATTTTTTTCAACATTTAATCCATCTTTTAAACCTTCAGCGTAACTTTGTACAATACTTAGTGGAGTTTTAAGCTCATGTGAAACACCACTTATAAACTCTTTTCTTATTCGTTCTAGCTGCTTTTCTTTTTCAATATCCTTCATTAATTTTAAATTTGCCTGCTGTAAATTTTCGATTGTACAAGCTAAATTCTCGGATAATGAATTGATTGATTTTGATAATTGTCCAATTTCATCATCTGATTGAATATCGATTTTCTCGTTAAAATTTAACTTTGCTAATTGATTTGTTACAGCGTTCATTTTCAATAACGGCTTCGTAATCAATTTCGAATAGTAAAAAGAAACAATCACGATTAATAATAAAGCAATAATAAATGCGTAAATATAAAAATCTTTTAACACATACATTGCTTCATTTACTGGTTGTAAAGATGTAATGGCAAAAATAACTTCTTTTGAACCTTTATTCGTACTAATTGGGTATATAAAAACTTTATTTTCTAATCCATTTACTTTATCTAAGTAACGATAAATTAAAGGAAAATCTCCTTGTGTATAGGTAGAAAAATCTTCATTACTCTTTGTCCAATCAGTAATAGCTCCCATTAATGAATTCATTTGAGCTGAATACGTATATTGATTAGCAATTGGTAAATGTAAATTAACAACTTTCCCTTTAATTTCAATATTCACCATTTCTTGTAGACTATTTTTAGTAGATAATTGAACAGCGTTAGCAGGTTGATTTTCCTCTTGCCACACACCCATATTCGTTTTTATATAAAGCGGAATAAAATAATCATCTTGAATATAGCCCCTGATTGTAATCCTTGAATTTTCTTTAATATTGAGTCCTAAAATACGATCAATTTGATCCGAATATAATAGATTATTTAAAGGAACATATACCCTTTTCCCTTCATTCGTAAGAACGGTTAAATCAAAATTATTCTCAGCCTTTAGGATCCCTCTTTTATCTAAAACCGCTAAAGTTGTATTATATTTCAAAAATAGTTTTGATAGTTCTTGTTGAAACTGATTGTCGTTAAATTTACCCTTTTTATAATCTTTTGCAAATTGTGTTAGCTCTTGTGTTACAATATTAACTTTCTTATTCGTATAAAAAGATTGCATAAAGATTGATTGACCGACAAACACAATTAATAAAAAAATCACTAATAATAACGTGATTGATAAAAAAAGTTTACGGACTATACTATTTTTCATTTTCTACTCCTCAAACTTATAGCCTACTCTAATAACTGTTGCTATATGCTTTGCTTTGTCTTTCAGTTTATGTCTAAGCTTTTTTATATGAGTATCAACGGTTCGACCATCACCAAAATAATCAAAGCCCCAAATATGATTTAATAATTGATCTCTTGTTAGTACGATGCCTTTATTATCAATTAAATAACATAATAACTCGAACTCTTTATTTGTAAGTTGCAATAACTCATTATTTACCGAGGCTGTCCTTGATGAGGTATTGATCGTAATTCCACAAATCGTCTTCGTTTCTTTATCATCTTCTTTTAGATCTGCTGTTCTTCTAAGTACACTCTTTGCTTTTGCGACAAGTACTTTAGGACTAAATGGCTTTGTCACATATTCATCAGTACCAATATCAAAACCAAGTAATTGATCTTCTTCTTCCGAACGAGCAGTGGTCATAATGATCGGAATACTTGATTGCTCCCTAATTTGCTTACAAACTTCCCATCCATCTAATTTCGGTAGCATTAAATCTAGAATAATTAAGTCTACTTGATTTTCATTAAATTTCTTTATGCCTTGTTCTCCATCTTCTGCTTCAATGACTGTAAATTGATCATTTTCAAAATACTCTCTGACAATTTCTCTTAATCTTTTTTCATCTTCAATGATTAAAACTGTTGGGTTCATATTTTTTCCTTCCATTTAATTTGATTGATATAAGAACTTAAATAAATTGTCCCTTTACTTGTTCGTTTGAATGAATATTCTAAAGCAACTATCTACATATTCGCTTAAAACTGTGATAAAATTATATGATACTGCACTAATTTATTATTGTTTGAAAAGGAGCTAGAAAATGAGTTTGGTCATTATTGTACTAGCCTATTTAATCGGATCTGTACCATTCGGTTTAGTAGTTGGAAAAATATTTTACGGAGTAGATATCCGTCAACACGGTAGTGGAAATCTTGGTGCGACAAATACATTCCGCACATTAGGTAAAAAAGCAGGTATTATTGTAACACTAGGGGATATTTTAAAAGGAACACTAGCAGCTTCATTACCAGTATTATTCCATTATCACGGAATACATCCTTTAATTATCGGCCTAGTTGCTGTTGTAGGTCATATGTATCCAATATTTGCCGGTTTTAGAGGTGGTAAAGCGGTAGCAACCTCTGCAGGGATCTTATTATATGCATCTCCACTACTTTTTGTATGCTTAATTATTATCTTCGCTATTAGCTTAAAAACAACAAAATACGTTTCACTTTCATCAATGTTAACAGCTTTTATCGGTACAATTTTAGCTTTTATAATGGAATACACGGGACTAATTAAAGACAATGGGTATATTTTAACTTATATTTTAATTGTACTTACAATCTTTGTCGTATATAAACATCGTCCTAATATAAAAAGAATTAAAGAGAAAACAGAACCAAAAGTTAAATTTTAAATGCTCTAAAGATTAGCGATTGAAAGATAAATGATCTTCAATCGCTAATTTTTTATTTTCATTAGTCGTACTTCTTTCTACCCGTTTAATCCTGCTCCATTGCTCTCTCATATGCCTCATACCAGTCAGGGAACATTTTTTTAAATTTAATCGGTCTAAATGTTTCTTTATGAACAAGGACATGTGTCGAATTTCCTATACAACAAATATCGCCTTCTTCATTTGTAATTTCATATTCGTAGATTACTTTAAGTGGTGTAAGTGATTTTATTTTTGTTTTTACGGTAGCAGTCTGTCCATAACGTAAACTTTTCTTATATGAAACATTCAAATCAATCACAGGAGATATGACACCTTGTGATTCCATTTCTGCATAATTAAACCCCAAATCTTTTATTAATTGAGTACGGCCAATTTCAAACCATACTAAATAGTTTGCATGGTACACAACACCCATTGCATCTGTTTCTGCATATCTTACTTCAACTAATTTTTCTGAAATAAACATAATTTCACCTCATATTCTTCTACAGAATACTTTACCAAAAAATTAATAATTGTTCTATTTTTTAACTTATCATAAATGTTATAATTTTCTTATAGTAATCTAATGGTTTTCTAACATTAGAAATTAGGGGGTCGATCTTCTTGAAAGTGCTAGTTGGCTCAATCTTAATCATCCTTCTTTTATTATGCGGTATATGGCTTCTTCTTTCTCCCACATTTGAAAAAATTGGTGAAAAATCAGCTAAAGTTAAAAATATTTTAAAGGATAAGGAGGACAAAAATAATGGAAATCCGTCCAAATGAAAAAAAGAAATCAATTTTCAATCGTAAACTAATCGGAGGAATCATCGCAGGTATTGCACTGCTCTTAATCGCAACAATCCCAACATTATTTATTGAAAAAATTACCCCTGGTTATGTAGGTGTTGTTTATTCACCAAATGGAGGAATACAGAAAAATACATTATCACAAGGTTGGAATTTTGTTGGTTTATTCGATAAAGTTACCGAATATCCTGTCCGACTTCGTACTGTCGAATATAAAGATGTTGCATTAGCTACTTCAGACGGTAAAAGGATTGAAATGGATTTATCTTATACATATAAAATTGATCCTTCTAAAGTAGTATCGATGTTTAACGAGTTCGGACCTGTGTCAATCGAAGAAATTGAGGATACATATTTAAAGAAACGATTACAAGATGCCGCACGAATTGCCGTTTCAAAATACACAGTTTTACAATTATACGGTGAGAGATCAAGTAATGCCTCAGCTGATATTGAAACGATTTATAAAGACGATGTAAAAGTACTTGGTTTCTTTGTTGAAAATTTAACTTTAGGAACACCAAAACCAGACGCTAAAACACAGGATGCAATTGATGCACGTGTTCAAGCTGCCCAAGAAAATGATCGTAAAAAAATCGAACTAGAAACAGCTAGAATTGAAGCAGAAAAGAAAAAAGTAGAAGCAAAGGCTGATGCAGATTCACAACTAATCCGAGCACAAGGTCAAGCAAAAGCGAACCAAGTAATCCAACAATCGTTAACGAATGAATTAATTGAATACAAAAAAGCAGAGAAATGGGATGGAAAACTCCCTACTGTCTCAGGCAGTAGTTCAAATATTATTCAATTCCCACTTGATCCTAATAGTGATAAAGAATCAAAAAAATAACTATTTCTCTCAAAAAACCTGGCTTTGGCTAGGTTTTTTATTTTCAAAATCAATTTCTTTGCTTTTCCACCTATTTCCTTCTAATCCAAACTCTTTGGCATATATTTATTAGAGACGAATATCTACGATTAATGGAAGGAGATAAACTGGATGCAAATTCATGTTGTAAAAAGTGGAGAAACAGTTATGAGTATTGCAGATTTTTATGGAGTCCAACGCCAATCACTCATTAATTCAAATGCTCTTGTAGCTCCTTATAAAATAATAAAAGGTCAATCGCTTGTCGTACCAACTACAGGTAACGAATATTTTGTCCAACCTGGTGATAACTTATATGATTTAGCTTTAACTTACGGTGTTACATCAAGTCAAATAGCAACTTTAAGCGGAATTAGTCCGTATGCATCATTACATGTCGGTCAAAAGCTACATCTTCCACCACGAAAAAAAAGAAATATTGAATCAATTGGTTATTTACAACCTACTTCAAACCCAATTAAACCTGCACTTGAAGAAGCAGCTCGAACAGAAAGCAAGTTTTTAACCTATTTAGCACATTTTAGCTTTGATGCAAAAAGAGATGGCACACTAACAGAACCACCACTTGGTAACATTCCTCAAATCGCTAGAGATAATCGCTGTATTTATATGATGGTTGTCTCTAATCTTGAAAATGGACAGTTTTCAACATCACTAGCAACCGACATCCTACAAAGTCCGGCAGTTCAAGATAAATTGATAAATACAATTATTAGTACTGCTAATAAATACGGATTTAGAGAAGTAAATATAGACTTTGAAGACGTTGCTGCTACTGATCGTGTAGCTTATATAAATTTTTTAAATAAAGTTAAATCTAGGCTACCTCAAGGATTTATATTAAGTGCTACTTTAATACCAAAAACAAGTTCAACTCAAAAAGGTAGATTTTACGAAGCGCATGATTATGCCAACATAGGAAAAGCTGTGGACTTTGTTGTAATCATGACATATGATTGGGGTTGGCAAGGCGGCCCTCCTATGGCCGTATCACCGATTGATCAAGTTCGAAGAGTAATCCGCTATGCAAAGACCGTTATTCCTGTACCAAAAATAGTCATGGGTCAAAATTTATATGGATTTGACTGGAAAGTGCCATTTAAACAAGGTACGATGGCGAAAGCATTAAGTGCTGAAGCTGCTACTAATTTAGCAATCCAAATGACAAACGAAATTCTATTTGATAACAAAGCAAGAGCACCTCATTTCCGGTATACAGAATCAAATGGTCAAAAACATGAAGTGTGGTTTGAAGATGCAAGATCAATTCAAGCCAAGTTCAACCTAATAAAAGAAGAAAAAATACGAGGGATTTCGTATTGGAAATTAGGATTACCATTTATTCAAAACTGGGAGCTTCTTGAAGCTAATTTTAATATCGTTAAAAGAGCATAAATAAAAGCTAGGTATTTATGAGGTAACTCTAAATACCTAGCTTATTTTTAATTAGTCATTTGTATTATTAAATGCTTGTTCGTCTCTTAGTTCACTTTCTAATGCTTCCAAAGCTACCTCGCGACGTTGATTTTTCGCCAATACATTTTGACGATCTTGTTCATTTCCAAATTTCATTGAAGCCTCTGCTTCTTTCATATTTTCCTTCGTATGATTAATCATATTTTGGATTTTATTTGCATTATCACTACGATCATCTGGATTTGGTGTATGTTGTGTTTGTTCCATCATTATTCACTCCAATTCAAAATGTTTTTTGATATTACCCATTATCTACAATTGGTTGTTTGCCAGTAGGATCTTTATACTGCATTTGTTTTCCCTTATTCCCACCAGCTGCTTTGTTTTGAGTACCGATATGATTAGGTACAAAATCTTTAGGATGTTTTTTTGGATTTCCCATCTTTTTCGCCCCCCTAGCGATAGTATTAGTTTTGTTGCTCTAAATATGTAATAGGAAATTAAAATAATCACCAATTTTGACAACAAAAAAAGAAGGAAATTATTCCTTCTCGTGTATAAACAAAAATAGACTAATTTACTCCGCTTTAGCTTTTCTTTCCAAACGTTCTTCTAGACGATCATATATTTTATTTAAAGCTTCTTCATCATTTAATAGTGAATTTTTATTTTCAATAATTAATTCCTGAAACGATTTATGTCTTTTCTTTCTCAAAACAATCACCTCTTCTTTTTATATTAGTATTGCCAAAAAAAAGAGTTTTCTTACATTTTAGTAAATTTTTCTTATTTTAAAAATGCATTTAATTGTTTTTCAGTTAATGGTCCAATTTGCTTATAAACTACTTCTCCATCCGGATTAATAAAGTATGTAGTTGGGATCGAAATCACACCATATTTACGAAAATTATCACCGTTTTCATCAATTAAAATTCTATAATTCATACTATTTTTATTTACAAAGTTTTTAATAAAATTTAAATCTTTTTTCTCTCCAATATAATCAGCAACACCAATCATTTCAATATCCTTATGTTCTTGATGGAATTTTTCCAATGCTGGTATCTCATCCTGACAAGGAGGGCACCAAGTAGCCCAAAAGTTTAAGATTACTTTCTTCCCTTTGAATGAAGATAAATAAACCTTCTTTTCATCTAAAGTCATCAATTGTATATCAGGTGCCTGCTCTCCAACTCGAACACCTAATTTTTGAATTGAAGCAATATAAGCATCATTATTATTACTAACTTTTTTATCTTCTTCATTTTTCTCAACTAATTGAAAAATTGAATAGCCAAAAGCTACTAAAAGTAGTAGCAAAGGAATTACTTTTTTCATACAAATCACCCTTTTAATGAACTATCTCTATTTAACCATAATAAATACAAAAGTGGAACAAGCTCGCATTTCTTCTTAAGATGATCTTAATATAAAAACACTTATTTACTATTTTTTACAGGGTGTCACCTGTTAATTCGTGATTTTTTTATCGATTTAGTTCATTTTAGAGTATGGCTGATTGTTTATATTCTGGATTTTTCTGTTTTAATTCCAATTTCTCCACTAAAAAAAACACGGTCCAATAAAGACCGTGTTTTCAATAAAAATTAATGAGTTACTTTAGAATTATTTAATTTATCACGTAATACCATTTGTAAGATCCCACCATGACGGTAGTAGTCGATTTCAACTTCACTGTCGAAACGAGCAACTACATCAAATTCAACAGTTGTATTATCTTCTCTTGTTGCAATTACTTTTACAAGATCACGTGGTTTAACATTCTCATCTACATTAACAGCAAATACTTCTTTACCTGTTAATCCGTATGTTTCAGCATTTTCGCCATCTTTAAATTGTAGTGGTAAAACACCCATTAATACTAAGTTACTTCTATGAATACGCTCAAAGCTTTCAGCAAGTACTGTTTTGATACCTAAAAGATTTGTTCCTTTAGCAGCCCAGTCACGAGAACTTCCCATACCGTAGTCATTTCCAGCTAAGATCATTAATCCAGTACCATCTTCTTTATAACGCATTGCTGCATCATAAATTGACATTACTTCGCCAGTTGGCCAGTAAGTTGTATATCCACCCTCTGTACCTGGAGCGATTTGGTTACGAATACGGATATTAGCAAATGTACCACGCATCATTACATCGTGGTTACCACGACGAGAACCGTATGAGTTAAAGTCTACTGGTTTTACGCCTTTACTTTGTAAGTAAAGTCCTGCAGGAGTTGTTTTACCGATTGAACCAGCTGGTGAAATGTGGTCAGTTGTTACTGAATCACCGAATTTACCAACGATTTTTAAACCAGCTAATGGTTTTACAACGCCTGGCTCTTTTGATAATCCTTCAAAGAATGGTGGATTTGCGATATAAGTTGATTCGCTATCCCATTTGTATAATGAATCATCAGTCGTTTGAATTTCGTTCCAACGTTTGTTATCTTCAAATACTCTTTCGTATTCTTTTTTGAATAATTCAGGAGTAACTGTCGATGCAACTACTTCTTGAACTTCAGCAGATGTTGGCCAAATATCTTTTAAGAATACATCTTTACCATCTTTATCTTGACCGATTGGCTCAACTGCGAAGTCGATATTTACATTACCTGCTAATGCGTAAGCAACTACTAATGGTGGTGATGCTAAATAGTTACCTTTAACTTGAGGATGAATACGTCCTTCGAAGTTACGGTTACCAGAAAGTACAGATGTTACTAACATATCATTTTCAGCAATAGCTGCTTCCATTTCAGGAGCTAATGGACCTGAGTTACCGATACATGTAGTACAACCATAACCAACGATGTTAAATCCTAATTGATTTAAGAAAGGAATTAAGCCAGCTTCTTGTAAATATCCACTAACAACTTTAGAACCAGGAGCTAATGAAGTTTTTACATAAGCAGGTACTGTTAAACCTTTTTCAACAGCTTTTTTAGCTACTAAACCAGCACCTAACATAACGTATGGGTTTGAAGTATTTGTACAACTTGTGATTGCTGCAATTGCAACTGCACCAGTTTTAAAAGTTGTTTCCGTACCGTTTTCAAATTTAACTGTAACCTCTTTGTCTAATGCTTCCTCAGTTAAACCGAATCCTGCATTACCCATTGGAGCAGAAACTGCCGCTTGGAATGATTTTTTCATTTCAGATAATGGAATCAAATCTTGTGGACGTTTTGGACCAGAAAGATTTGATTCAATTTCAGAAAGATTGATTTCAACTAAATCAGTAAATGTAGGATCTTCTAAATCAGCTGTATAGAATAAATCATTAGCTTTGCAGTATGCTTCAACTAATTGAATTTGTTCTTCAGAACGACCTGTTAAACGTAAATAGTTAAGTGCTTCAGCATCAACTGGGAAGAATCCACAAGTTGCACCGTATTCAGGAGCCATATTTGCAATTGTAGCACGGTCTGCTAGAGGCATGCTTTGTAAACCTGGTCCAAAGAACTCAACAAATTTATTTACAACACCTTTTTTACGTAAAACTTCAGTCACTTTTAATGCTACATCAGTTGCAGTTGTTCCACTTGGTAGAGAACCAGTTAATTTAACACCGATAACTTCTGGAACTGGGAAATATGATGGTTGACCAAGCATACCTGCTTCAGCTTCAATACCCCCTACACCCCAACCTAGAACTCCAATACCATTAATCATAGTAGTATGTGAGTCAGTACCTACTAATGTATCAGGGAATGCAACAACTTCACCGTCTTCATTTGTATTTGCATGTACTACATTTGCTAAGTATTCTAAGTTAACTTGGTGTACGATACCAGTTGCTGGTGGTACTGCACGATAGTTATTAAATGCTTTTTGAGCCCAGCTTAAGAATTGGTAGCGTTCTTCGTTACGAGAAAATTCTAAATCCATATTGAAATCTAATGCATCCGCTGAACCAGCTTTATCAACCATTACAGAGTGGTCAATTACTAGATCTACTGGAATTTCTGGATTAATTACTTCAGGGTCTCCACCCATATCAGCCATTGCCTTACGTAATGAAGCTAAGTCAACTACAGCTGGAACTCCTGTGAAGTCTTGTAAAATAACACGAGAAGGTTTAAATGGAACATCTACATCTTGTAGCTCGCTTGTTCCCCATTTTGCTAAATTTTCAACATGCTCTTTTGTAATTACTCTTCCATCTACTTGACGAAGAACTGATTCTAGTAACACTTTAATCGAATAAGGTAATTTACCGATTTTAGCTACTCCAGCTTCCTCAATTGCTTTTAAGCGATAATAATGATAAGTTTTATCGTTCGCAGTAAATGTCGAACGAGATTTGAAAACGTCATTTTTCCCCATGTTTTCTTTCCCCCTATTGCAAAAAAATGTCTGAATATATTAACTATCCAAACTTTTCAATACCTTACAATAATATATTATTACAATGTATATCATAAGTAAATAACAAGTAACTTATCATTTGCAATAAGTATTGCTTATGACCTTTTAAATCAAAGTTACGATAATTATCTTTACCCCATTAGAACAATGTTTATATCAAAATAATATAATTTAATTTTCGGTAATGTAATATGATATTTTTAATGCGTAAGAGTGTATACTTGTTGCCAAATTCATTGAAATGGATGCTATATGTAAAGATTAAAACAAACCCTGTACACTACTACTGATACAGGGTTTGAACCAATTTTATTTTTTACTTTTAATGGTTTTAATGAGATTTTACCTTTTCTTAATCAAATAATTTTGCCCAAGTTTTTGGACCTACTTTTCCATCTACGGTCAGTCCATTTTTCTTTTGAAAGTTTCTTACTGCCCGATCCGTTATTGGACCGAAAATACCGTCTGCGGTAATTCCTAATTCTTTTTGAACTAATTTAACATTATTTCCTCTTGAACCTGATTTTAATATCGTACCCGGATATGCTGGTGGTTTAGCTTCCACTACTTTATCTGTACCATATCCTTTATATTCGAATTGTAAATGTGGCTGATCTACAAAGCTATTCCAATCCCCACCCCATGTGAAGCCAATGGATTTAGCATATTTTATAGCAGATTTAAATGGTTCCGAGTTGTATGAGTTCCACCCTTCTTTACCATTTATAATTGGAACAAAATCTAATGCTTGACCTACTAGATGGTATGATTTTCTAGTTTGGGACTTACCATTATCAACTAGTGCTTCTTGACGTTCTTTCGTTCGTGTCGTTTCGTAAATTAAAACATCGATATTGTTTTTTATACAATAATTGTACCATTTTAAAGCTGCTTGTTTTGTATTAGGAGCTAGCTTGTTTATGTTTGATAAATTTCTTTCGTGATAAGTTGGATTTTTCATTTTTGATTTCCCCTTTTCATCAATTTAAATAGCCAACCTACTTAGGAAGACTTTATCCTTAAGAAACGTACATCGCTTGCTTTCATACTTTTAACACTTCTAAATAAACCAACAATTCATACATATAAGCCAATATATTCACAAAATTAAATTTTCGATTGAATAAATAGTCCAAAAGGAATCGTTTTTTACAATAACAAGTCTTTAATCCTGTTTTTAGATGTGCTGTCAAAAAACTATATTGCCTTTCACATTTTTTACCAATTTAATTTTGGGTACTAAAAAAAATATGGGAAAGAATAACGGTTATAAAGGTCCGTTTTTAAACCAATTTCATCAAAAGGTTTTCTCGAAACGGCCGATATAAGGAGGAATAATCATGTCTAGACGTAAAAATAATTCTGGTAGCGGAATGTCAGCTTCAATCGAGCAAGGAAAAGCTGCAGGTTTTAATGAAGAAACTGCACAAGAACCACTTTCAGCTGAATATAAATTAAACAATAAAAAGACGAAAAAAAGACAATAAAAAAATAGCAAGCAATTTGGATGAATTGCTTGCTATTTTTTATAGTTTTTGATCATTACTCAACCTCATCTTTTCGCTTTCTTAATATGCCTTTGTTCAACGTAGATTGAGGCATTAAATAAATAATATCTCCTGTTCTTTTCGTATCTCTATTAACATTACTTTTTCTTCGATTATAGTATAGGAAAAAATTAATTACATTTTTTTGTCTCTTATTATATTGAACTTTCTTGAACAAGAGATAGAGTATGATCACACCCGAATATATAAGACAAACTGTTAGGACTTGCATAATCAGTATCAGTCTCCTCTTTCATTTTGACTATTACTAGTATTGGTCAAATTACTTGTTTCATACATCAAAAGAGTCAGACAAACTAAAAAAATTAACTTTTACTCTATTAATTTCTTAGATTTAATGTTGTTTGTCGTTTTTTATTATGAAAAATAATTTTCTCAACATTCATTTTTTACAATCAATATTCAATAAATTAGATCATAAGAAATACCTCCCTTTCCTTAACTTATTTATATATATGGAAAATGGTTATCGAAAATTATTAGAAAAAAATGATTAAAACGCTTTCAATTTTAAATTAGTAAATATTTCATTTTGGCATATTTTTTCGCTAACAACTAAAGCTATTCATAAAGGAAGGTGACAAGAATGGCGAACAAATCATCAAAAAGAAATAGCCCAATTGACCATGAAAGTGGACAACCAAAACCATTAAGTGGTTCTCATAAAGTGAAAAACCAAAATCATACAAGACAGAAAAAGCATAGTCACCACGATATGTAATTAAATTAGTTAGTGATAATGGAGGGTTTTAAATTGAAAAAGAAAAAAAGTACTTTTAATTCAAACTTTGATAAGAATATAAAGCCTGATGGACTTGATGTGGAGTATTCAGCGGAATTAGCAGATCACGATGACATTGAAGCACAAGAACGATCTGCTCAAGCAGATGCACGCGTAAAGAGAAAAATGTAATTTACTAATACAAAAAAGGTATGCGTATAGTTGGCGCATACCTTTTTAACATTATTTGTTTATTTCCGCATCAATTGCAGCTTTAATTGATTCTAAGCTAGGATTGTCCACTGCTTTACCATTTACAAAAATTGTAGGTGTTCCGTTCACACCATAATGGTTAGCAATGGCAACATCGTTAGCAACTTGTTTCATTACGTCTTTTTTGTATAAATCTTTTTTAAATTGTTTTTCATCTAAATCCGGAATAACAGATTTTGCAATGCTTGTTAGTTTATCAGGTGTTGCCCACGTTGTTGTTTCATCTTCTTGTTTTAAATAGAGTTGCTCTTGAAACTTCCAAAATGAATCTTTATAAGTTTTATAAACTACTTCTGACGCTAGTGCAGCTAAATTTGAATCTTTGGAAATAAACGGATAATTAATAAATGAAAAATTGATTAGACCATTATCGATATAATCGGCTTTAAGTTGTGGAAAAACTACTTCATTCCATTGAGCACAAATTGGACATTTATAATCTCCAAATTCAACTACTTCAACTTTTGCATCTTTATTGCTAAATGTTGGTTGGTTCTTTGTATCAAATCCATCAACTTTTACTTCATTTACTCCAGCAATTGTTGGGTATACTTCTTCAGTCTTTTTATCTTGCAATTTAGAAACTAAAAATAATGCTCCAACTAAAACAACTATTCCAACAAATACAGAAATAGCAAACGTTTGATTACCATTAGATTTTTTCTTTTTACTCATTAGTGCTATACTCCCCCTACAATTATGTACTTGTATATTATTGTAACATAAACGAAAGGAACCTAACTATTCATAACCATTGTGTAAATAATACTTAATTTTAAAATCTTTCAATTTTATATCGTGTTATTGAAATAACTTTTTAATTTTGACATAAATAAAAAGCATTTTTCAATACAAAGAAATAATTCTATTTTAAAATATACATTTTCTACTTATTCAATATATAAACTTATAATAAAAGATTAATGCAGGTTATGTTGCTAAGGCTAATGCTTTACTTTAGCCACTCTATATTCGCAAAAAAAAATACCAGACACTTTTTAGCGTCTGATATTCTTCACTTAGTACACTTATTTTCTCAAAGTTTTTAATGCACCACTCCAAGCAACAACTTGCTCAAGCATTGCATTTACATTATTAAGATGTAATTCAGCTGGTTTGAAAGTAGTATAGTTTTCAAAATCGGTAAATAAAGAAAGTGTAGGGTGAACACGAACATCTGCAATCAATAGCTCACCCATGATCCCTCGTAAATGTTCAGCTGCACGGGCACCGCCAGTTGAACCATAACTAACGATACCTGCTGCTTTGTTATTCCACGCTTCACGAGCTAAATCAATTGCGTTTTTTAATGCCCCCGTTATACTGTGATTATATTCTGCAACGATAAATACGAATCCATCCAAGCTGTTAAGTTTTTCGTTCCAAGCTGCAATTCCTGGTTCAGTTCCATCAGTAGTGCCTAAAAAAGGTAATTGATAATCAGCAATATCTACAATTTCATAATTTGCATCTCCACGTTTGTCAGCAATTCCTTTAACCCATTCTCCCACTTGCGGGCTAACTCGTCCCTGTCTTGTACTTCCTAAAATAATACCTACATTTAAATTTGTCATTAATTTTCCTCCTTTTTCAGCTAATTTATTTTTTCCAAGTATTTGTGAACCAATTCCAGTTCTCTTGTTCTTTTTTCATTCAAGATCAAAGAAAAATTTTTGAGAAATGATTGGAACATTTTGGGAAAAACCTCGTTAAATACTACTCTTTCTTCATCAGGCTGTTGACATCAGTAACCTTCTATCATTTTGGTTTGCATGTCGTTTTACAAAGATCGCTTGGTGTATATCTAGTCACAAATCAAATTATATCCTTCAAACTTTTATATATACTCAACACTATTATTTTTTTTGGATTTTTTTACCACAAAATAATAATTTCTCTATACTATGTAAATACTCCTTTAAATTTATAAACTTTATCAATCTAAAAAAACATTTAGAAAATAGATAACTGAAATAAACTTTTTTAAAAATTTATAATCGGAGTAAGACAGACTTCAATATTTTACAAAGCAAAAAGCCAAGTCTACATTTCATTAAACTTGGCTTTCATTTATTAGTTATTTTTATTCACTAAAATAATCAATTCTTCATCAAATAGAATGTTAGAATTTAAATTTAAAAGTTCTCTTATAAAGGCTTTTGGATTTTCAAGGGTTAAAATGATTGGTTGCACTGACTCGTTAATATGAATTAATAAAGTAATTATTTCTTTATTTTTCCCATAAACTTCAACTAGTTGCTTAATTTCTGTAATGTCATTAACATTCAATTTAACAGTTAGAAAGCCTTTATGAATGATTATTTCATCTTTTATTAAAACAATATCACTTCTTATTAGGCGGAAAGCTGTAATACTTAAAACAATTACAACTACAGCGATTTGCAAATATGTCTTTAAATCATTTCCGTTTCCTACAAGCATCGATATTAACTTGTACAGAATGATTAGGAATATTGAACTTGCGGCCATATAAAATAAAATGCTTAGAAAAGTAAAGTGAGAAGAGAATTTTGTTTGGTTCACATTCTTTCGCCTCCTCTACGACTTTTTTCTTTATTTTTTCTACTATATGATTCAAATACATAAAATGAAACTAGTACATAAAAATAAATGGTCATTTTTTGACAAAAAAATATGTACTTGCTTGATACTTGTCATATTTTCTTACTATAATAGTGGTATGTTTACCTAATACAAGGAGGATACATATGTTTTCGTTCTTTTCTCAAATTATGATTGTCTTATGGACAATTTTCTTGTTAGGAATGATGTCAATTGGCGGATACTTTATGTTCAGAAAGTTTTTGAAAAGATTACCTAAAGAAGATGGGAAGTCGATTTTAGATTGGCAAGAAGAATATTTACAAAAAACAAGACATTTATGGTCGACTGAACAGAAAGAATTACTTGAAGAATTAGTAAAACCAGTTCCATCTTTATTTAGAGACATAGCTCGAGATAAAATAGCTGGCAAAATTGGTGAATTGGCGTTACTAAATAACGCACCACAAATTACTCAAGGCTTAATTATTGAAGGATATATTAAAGCAACTCCAAAGAGAGATCATGCATTTTTAATTAAAACACTAAAGAAAAAAGAAATTGATTTTACTGAATTTAAGCATTTACTTGCAAAATAAAACGTGTACCAAAAAAAGGTACACGTTTTTTCATGTGATAATTGTATTTGAAGGAAGCTGTCTTCTCATTTTTTGATATGATTTATACATTGCTAAGCGCCAAGGTACAATCATTGAAAAGGCTAATAAGAAGAACATTCCACTCAGTTGACCTACATCGATTGATGAACTTAAATATAACTTCATTACGATTCGAACGACTAATAACCCAAGTAGGATAAAGACAAAAGCTTTCGATCTTTTTAAATAAATTTCATTATCGACAATTTCAAATTTAGATGTTTTAATCAAAAATAACGAAAAAAATACTCCTATACAAACAGCTTCTACTATTTCAGAACCAGTTAATCTAAACTCCGGTACTAAGTACATTAAGGCTCCACTACTCATAAAAAATGGAGGTAAAATTATTTTTTTAAGGTTTGTAGGCTTTTTAGCAGCTTTTAGTCTAACGACAATTACACCTAATGCCATAAAAGTTGCTACTACTGTGCTAAATATAATACTCATATCTTTACTCATTTTTTCACTACCTTTTTTCTCAATCTTAAAGTATAACAATCTTATGTTATTGACCCCTCATAATCGTTCTTACATAGAAACTGATTATATAATACTTCTTCTAGCACATCGATGCAAATCCAATAACTACAAATCCTGCATTTTTTTACAATGGAAAATCTAATTTAAAATCCAGTAAAGCCTCCATAAAATCTAGTAAAATAAATTGTTATTTTAGTCAACCAATCAAAATATAACATGATTCCCATTATGATCATCATATATCCACCAAAAACGACGATTTTATGTGAATACTTTTTAATCCATCTTAGTGACCCCAAATAAAATGATAAAACAAAAAATGGAATGGAGAATCCAAGTGTATAAGCTAGCATATAAAATAAACTTGAACTTGGATTACTTACTGCAAGTGCAAATACCGAAGTTAAGATTGGTCCAGTACAAGGTGTCCAACCTGCTGCAAATGCTAATCCAATTAAAGTAGAACCTAAATATCCTGAAGGACGTTTTGAAAATTGAAACCTTCGATCATTCATTAAAAACTTCGGTTGAAAAATCCCCGTCACGACTAATCCTAAAAATACAATTAAAATAGCACCAACTTGTCGAATAAAATCTTGATAACGCATAAAAAATGAACCAATTATAGAAGTACTAAATCCTAATACGATAAAAATGATTGTAAAACCTAGTAAAAAGAACAAAGTATGTAGTAAAGTTTTACTTTTATGTATTCTTTTTTCATTCTGTAAATCACTTAAAGATACCCCTGTAATATACGATAAAAACGCTGGATAAATCGGTAGACAACATGGAGAAATAAAAGAGAGAAATCCCGCTCCAAATGCAATACCAATATTTAAATCCCCCATTAACTTACATCCCTTCTCATCTTTACATTCTAGATAATATTATAACAGAATTGTTTTTTATTTAATATTAAAAGTAGTTAATAGACCCGCAATCGTACACCAATATTAATAACCTTTAATAATAGATTCATTACCAAAAATTGAAGAATAATGATTAAAATGGAATATTTTCATTAAAATTTCGGCACACTTCATAATAAACTAATTTATTTAAGGTGGAAAAATGTTTAAAAAAATATGGCCAAGTATGTTTTTATTATTAATCATTATCATTTATTTTTGGAAAATATTACCTATAATTTATAAATTTCGTGAATAAGTCGAAAATTTTTTATGGCATTTCAAACTATTCCTCTAATTAACTTCAAACGTAAATTAATATAAAAAAATTCAGTAAAGATCTCAAGTCTATAAAAATTTATATTTTCAGTACTATAAAAATTTTCTTAATTTTATAGTATAATCATATGATAATCTTTTAGTAGCACAACATTTTTCAAATACTAAAGAAACAAAAAAATATAAAATAGGTTTTTATCTAGCTGTCATCACAGTTATTGAACTATATTGTTTTAATTCAGGTAATAGAAGGGAGTTTATAACTTAATATGTCTACTGTTTTGCAACAATCAAAAACTACACACACAAAAGCGAATCGTAGTAAGGAAATAAAGGAAGGATTTTTAGCGTCTGTTCCTTTAATTATTGGCTATTTGCCGGTTGCTTTTACATTTGGATTAATTGCAAAGCAAGCTGACATTGATGTACTAAATACGATTTCATTTAGTGCGCTAGTTTATGCTGGAGCTAGTCAGTTTATGGGGTTATCAATGTATTTGGTAGGAGTTAGTTTGTTCCAAATCTACATCGCAACATTTATTTTAAATTTTAGAAACTTTGTTATGAGTCTATCATTTAATCATCAGTTTAAAACACTGCCATTTTGGCATAGAGTCTACTTATCTATCACACTAACAGATGAAAATTTTGCCGTTACAACTTTAGGTAAAAAAAGCAGTTCAGAAAGTTATTCGTCCATTTATTTGATTACATTACATACAATTGCTTATTGTACTTGGATAAGCGGTACAATTTTAGGAGTCGTTTTTTCTAAACTGATACCTAAGATTATTAGCGACAGCATGGGAATCTCTTTATATGCTATGTTTATTGGGTTACTAACACCAGCCATTCGTACAAATTGGAGAGCCTGTTTAATCGTTTTTGTGAGCATGCTATTAAACTTCATCCTTTCATCTTTTTTAAGCCAAGGCTGGTCTCTAATCATGTCTTCCATACTTGCTAGTTTACTTGCGATCATATTAATGAAGGGAGATCACAAAGAATGATTGTCTTTTTACTTGTTTTAGGAATGTGTTTAGTGACAATGATTCCTCGAATTATTCCAGTATTTATTGTTGATCGGATTCAATTTCCAAACTGGGTATCCTCTTGGTTAAAAGGCGTTCCATATGCTGCATTAGGTGCATTAATTTTCCCAGGAATACTAAGTGTTCAAAAAGGAAATATCAGTGTCGGACTGATTGGTGGATTAGTCGCAATTATCTTATCATTATTTAGATTACATATCATTTTCGTTGTTTTTGGAGCAATCGGAACGGTTTTAGTTATGAAACTTTATTTTTAGTTTTTTCTCTACAAAAAAAGTCGCATATGCTGCGACTTTTTCTTTTTACTCGGCTAATAATAAAGAGCCTTTATTTTGTAATAGATACATATTATAGTACAATCCTTGCTTAGCCAATAGCTGTTGATGGTTGCCTTCTTCTACGATTTTCCCTTTGTGCAATACATATATGCAGTCAACATCTTGAATGGTTGATAAACGATGCGCAATGATCACAGTCGTTCGACCTTTTCTCATCTCTGTTAACGCTTCTTGAATTGCTTCTTCTGTTTCACTATCAATATTTGCAGTTGCTTCATCTAAAATTAGAATAGTTGGTTTAGCAGCGATCGTTCTTGCAAAGGTAATTAATTGGCGCTGTCCACTTGATAAAGTTGAACCTCTTTCAACAACTGCTTCGTCATAACCATTTGGTAATTTTTCAATAAATTCATTCGCTCGAACTAATTCGGATGCTTCTTTAATTTCTCGTTCAGTAATTTTGTTATTATACATCGAGATATTCCCTTTTATATCTCCGACGAATAAATATGGATCCTGTAAAACTAAACCAATATTAGAACGTAATTCACTTTCTTCAAATGTTGATAGTTTTTGTTGATCAATCTGAATTTCCCCGTCCTTCACATCGTAAAAACGTAATAATAAATTCATAATTGTTGACTTACCACTTCCCGTATGACCAACAAATGCCACGGATTGACCTGGTTTAACTGAGAATGAAATATCATGAATGACATTGTGCACTCCGTCATATGAAAAAGATACATTTTTAAAATCAATGCTTCCTTCTTTTACTTTTGGTAAGTCAGTTCCAACTTTAGTAGGAGCTTTTTGTTCTTCATCCATTAAGTCAAATACTCTAGATGAGGATACGACTGCTTGCTGTAATAAAGATAATTTCATCATCATTTGGGTGATTGGTTCAAAAAATCTTTCTAAATAACTTACAAAAGCATAGACCGTACCGATCTCAACTGGGTTACTAAAAGAAGTAATACCAAAGAAGCTAAGAACAAACATGATTCCAATTGTATAAATTAAATCGGTTGCCGGTCTTAAAAATAGAGAATCTAATCGGATTGTTTTTACACCTGCATTAAAGTGCGACTTATTAACTTCCTCAAATTCATTTTGTAATCTTTTTTGTTGGTTAAATGCTTGAATGATTGACATACCTTGTAAGTGTTCGTTTAATTTAGCATTTAGATTACTTAACTGCCCTCTAGTTTCCATAAAAAATGGAAAACTCTTTTTACGATAGGTTAGTATAATAAAATAAACAATGAAAACTAACCCTACACAAATCGTTGCTAACTTAGCGTCTAATGAGTACATTGCAATAATGATTCCCACTAAAAAGACAATTTGTTGGATAAACGTTGCTAATACACTCACGTAAAAATCTTTTATAGCTTCTGTATCATTCGTAATTCTTGACACAATACTTCCAATCGGCGTTTTATCAAAAAACGAAAAAGCTAATGAATGTACATGTTCATAAACTTTCATCCTTATATCTTGAACAACTTTAAAAGCAATTTGTTGAAACATTAATAGCTGTAAATACGATAAAACGATTTTCCCGATTGTAATTGCAACATAGATAGAAAATAACGTTACGATTGCATCTTTTGGAAAATATCTCTTCATTAAATGATCATCAAGAAATCTTTTAACTAAAATTGGGCCATACATTTCACATGCTGTTGCAAGGAATAAGAAAATAAATGCAAAAGTCAGTAACACTTTATATTTTTTTAGAAATGATAGAAGACGAATTAAATCTTTTTTCTGCCTTTTCACATCGATTTCAATCTCCTGGTTCATTTTATCTCCCTCCTTGCTCTACAAGTTCTTCTAGTTGTTGTCTTTCAAACATTTCTTTGTACCAACCATCTATTTGAACCAATTGATCATGCGTACCTCTTTGAATAATTTTTCCTTCATCTAAAACGATGATTAAATCACTATGCATGACAGCACTCAAGCGATGAGAAGTAATAAACGTTGTTTTTCCACTTCTTTCATCTTTTAAAGATTGTAATATTTTTTCCTCCGTTTTAGCATCCACCGCAGATAAACAATCGTCTAATATTAAAATATTAGGATTTTTAATTAAAGATCTAGCGATTGAAATTCTTTGTTTCTGGCCACCAGATAATGATACCCCTCTTTCTCCAACAATCGTGTCGTAGCCTAATGGGAATTCTAAAATATCATCATGAATATTCGCAATCTCGGCAGCTTTGTGTACTGTTTCGATTGAAGAATCAATTTGGCTAAACGCAATATTTTCCTTAACTGTAGTTGAAAATAAGAAATGTTCTTGAGGTACATAACCAATATGAGATCTCAATGATAATAAAGTTGTATCTTTAATATCTAAATCCCCGACTGCAATACTCCCGTATACTACTTCATATTCTCTAAGTAGAAGTTTTAAAAGAGTTGTTTTTCCTTGACCGGTTTTACCAACTATTCCAATTGTTTGGCCTTCTTGAACATTAAAATAAATATCCTTTAATTCAAAATTTGATTCTTCATTAAACTTAAATGAATCGATTGAATACGTAATTTCACCCATCGGAATTTTTTCTAACGCATTTTTTTTATTTTTAATTTCAGGTTCAACAGCTAGTAAAGATCGTATTCGATCATAAGAAGCGCGTCCTCTTTCGACAATATTAAATAACCAACCTATTGCAAGCATTGGCCATATTAAAATACCTAAATAAGTAACAAATGTAATTAATTGCCCTACAGTAATATCGTCTGCAATTACTAATCTAGAACCATACACAACCGCAATCATATAGCAAATCGAAACAACTAACATAATTGTTGGATCGAAAAGAGCATCAATTCTGGCAACTCTCATATTATATTTCACTACTAAATCCGCTTGATTTTTAAAAGCACTTACATCTTCTTTTGTTTGCCCTAAACTTCTAATAACCTTTAAACCACTCATACTTTCTTGAACCTTATTATTTAATTCTGAAAATGATTCTTGCGCTAGATGAAAACGTTGATGCAATAATTTACCATAGTATTGAGTCAAAATGGCCATAATCGGTAATGGCAATAAACTAATAAGCGTTAACTTCCAACTTATTGAAACTGCCATCATAATTAGTACCGATCCACCTAAAATAATCGAATCAACAAAAGTTAAAATCCCAGCCCCAGCTGTTTCACGTACAGCTTGAACATCATTCGTTGCATGAGCCATTAAATCTCCAATTCTATTTTTTTGATAAAAAGACGGAGACATTTTCGAAAAATGATTATATAAATCATCTCTAAGCTGTCTGGCTAATTTTAAAGAAGAGCCAAATATTAATCTCCTCCACCAATATCGAAATGCATAAAGAAGCAACCCATTAACAAAAATTAAACCTACCCAAAAAAGTAAATTTTTACTATTAAGTGAGTTTTTTATCATTTCATCAATTACATAACCAATAACCTTCGGAGGTAGTAGCTCTAAAATTGCAACGATTACTAATAGAGATATACCCCATACATAACTTCTTTTTTCTTGTTTAAAAAACCAAAACAAATCTTTAAAAACTGACATTTCTTCACCCCCGCAATGCTACTAAACTTAAATTTATAATTTTTAGAAAACTCAAAACATAGTGTTCATTATAACATAAAATTTAAATTATTCTTAATTATCTGCTCATTCAAAATGGTTGTTAATTTAAGGTACAGCTACATTTATGAGATTCTTTAAAATGAACTAGAATGACAAAAAATAGAAACTTGCTTCAATTTAAATATTCCACTAAAAACATAAAAACCACTTACTATTGGAAAATTCCAATAAAATAAGTGGTTTCTGATTCGTAAAATGATTCATGATTTAAATAATTACAAATTCTTAATGAAGGATTTTATAAATACTGTTTCCTAAATAGAAAATGTTCAATATTTATTACATAACAAGCTATAAAGCCTTATATTTTAAAAGGTTTTATTATTTTGTTTGGTTGTTCATAGCCTTCATCATTTGGTTAATTTTCTTTTGTGAAGGTTTTTGTCCCATTTGAGCCATCATTACTTTTAACATTTGTTCATTAATTGGTGGATTTTTCTTTAGGTAGTTCATTGTATATTGACGAGCTATGAAAAATCCAATCGCTACACCTGCAATTAATGCTAAGATGCCGACTAGAAAGTATACCCACATTTTATTGCTTCCTCCTTAAAATCATCTAGAAACAATTTTACTAAAACTAACCAGTTTATACAAGAGCAAACTGCAATTTAATCGTTTAAATATACTTTTGATAGGCGATAGGTCGTAGCCAGCCAAATCGCTGATCCTTCACATCAATAGCAATGAATGTTGAACGAAATTTTCTTAATAGCTCAAAGAATATTGTTTCTGCCTCTAAAGATCCTTCTGCATATAAAATAAGTTCGTGAGGATAAAGTTTTAGCTGAGCTTTAGCACCATCAACAAGTTCGAGAAGATACTCTCCAGTTTCCTCATAAAAGTAAATCTGTTGAGAATCAAATTTGCGAATAAATGTATGTAGCTCGAATAATGGTATTGGTTCTGTTATATATTCTAATTGTTTTTCGATTATTTTCCTTAAATCAATAGATGAATAATAATACTCATATACTAGTTGATATATTTTATGCTCTTTCCCATAAAATTCTATAGACAGTGGTTCTCGAATTAAAAAAATTTTATATTCCCTCATATCTTGTCCACTCCCAACAACTATCTGTAAGGAAGATTATATATAATTCCATTCAAAATATTTGTCATTTTAAAGGAGTGAAAATCAACTAGTTTTGTCGAAAAATCTTTAAAAAAGCATTATATTGAAAAAGGTTTAGGAAAAAGGAAAAGAATTTAAAATTCTTTCCCTACTTTTCCCATCTTATTCCTTATTTTAAAACTTTTTTTGCTGCTGAAACAACGTGATCAACAGTAAATCCGAATTTCTCCATTAATAAGTTACCTGGAGCAGATGCGCCAAATGTATCGATTGAAATAACTTCTCCATCAAATCCTACATATTTATGCCAACCGAATGAAGAACCCATTTCTACGGCTACACGTTTTGTAACCTCTTTTGGTAATACTGATTGTTTATATTCTTCAGATTGCTTTTCAAATAAGTCCATTGAAGGCATCGAAACAACTGATGCGGAAATTCCTTCTGCTGCTAATTTTTCTTGTGCCCCAACTGCTAATTGTACTTCACTACCTGCTGCAATTAAGACAACATCAATTTTATCTTGTTTTGCAGGAGAAATAACGTAAGCACCTTTGGAAACTTTGTTATAAATATCAGTAGTTGTCCCTTCTAATGTTGGTAAATCTTGACGAGACAATACTAACATTGTAGGTGCATCTTTAGCTTCTACTGCCACTTTCCAAGCTGCAGAGCTTTCATTTCCATCTGCTGGACGAATGACATTTAAATTAGGTAATGATCTGAATGCTGCTAGTTGTTCTACAGGTTCATGAGTAGGTCCGTCTTCACCAACTGCGATACTATCATGTGTAAATACATAAGTAACTGGTAAATTCATTAAAGCAGCTAAACGAATTGCAGGTTTTAAGTAATCTGAGAATACAAAGAATGTTGCGCCAAACGCATGAACACCACCATGTAGCGCCATACCATTTAGTGCTGCACCCATTGCAAATTCACGTACACCAAACCAAATATTACGTCCATCATAGCTTTCTCTCGTAAAGTCACCTTTACCATTCATATACGTTTTATTAGACCCAGCTAAGTCAGCAGATCCACCAAAGAAACTAGGTAGTACGTTTGCAATTGCGTTAATTGCTTCACCTGAAGATGAACGCGTCGCAATTTTTTTACCTACTTCATATTTCGGTAATACTGTTTCTAAATCTACAGTAATATTACCTTCAATTGCATTCTTTAATTGAGCTGCTAATTCAGGATATTTTTCTTCGTATTTTGCAAAAGTAGCATTCCATTCTGCTTCTTTCTTTGCACCAGCTTCAACAATTACTTTATTAAAATGCGCATACACTTCTTCTGGAACATGGAATGCATTTTCATAACCCCAAGCATACGCTTGTTTTGTTAAAATTGTTTCTTCTTTTCCTAATGGCTCACCGTGAGATTTTGATTTACCAGATTTATTCGGAGATCCGTAACCGATTGTTGTTTTCACTTCGATTAAAGTAGGTTTTGATAATTCTTCTTGCGCTTTTTGGATCGCTTCAGTAATTTCATCTAAGTTATTACCATCTTCTACTCGAATAACTTGCCATCCATAAGCTTTAAAACGGTCTTCTACACTTTCAGAGAATGAACGATTTAATTCACCGTCTAGTGAAATATCATTTGAATCATAAAGAACTACTAAACGACCTAATTGTAAATGTCCTGCTAATGAAGCTGCTTCTGCAGAAACACCTTCCATTAAATCTCCATCACCACAAATTGAGTATGTAAAGTGGTCAACTACATTTAAATCTTCTTTATTATATGTACCTGCTAAATGACGCTCTGCTAAAGCCATCCCAACAGCCATTGCTATACCTTGTCCTAATGGACCTGTTGTAGCTTCAACACCGTGTGTATGTCCAAATTCAGGATGTCCTGGCGTGTTGCTTCCCCATTGACGGAAGTTTTTAATATCTTCAATTGAAACTTCATAGCCTGATAAATGTAGCATGCTATATAGTAACATTGAACCATGCCCTGCAGATAACACAAATCGGTCTCTGTTAAACCATTTTGAATTTTTTGGGTTATGATTCATAAATTTTGCAAACAATGCATACGCCATCGGTGCAGCGCCCATTGGCATCCCTGGGTGGCCAGAATTTGATTTCTCGAT
The DNA here is from genome assembly GCF_002574545.1 of Bacillus sp. AFS055030. Lineage (GTDB taxonomy): Bacteria > Bacillota > Bacilli > Bacillales > Bacillaceae_G > Gottfriedia. The sequence goes on along the minus strand of NZ_NUGT01000079.1, from coordinate 30,802 downwards.
TGCATCAATTGATAATGTACGAATCGTATTAATTGCTAATTGTTCAATATTATTAGACATAATTTTCGCTCCTTTAGCTTATTCATAGATATTATCATATAATTTACCATGATTTATTACAATAACTAACACTTAATTTTGACATTTTTAAGAAATTCTTACCAAGAAATAGAAAAAAGCAGAACATTCGTCTGCTTTTTTCTGTTATTTTCACGAAATATTAAATTGTTAAACCTTATTTTAATGTAAGTTATTTTTACGCTTTGCTTTTTCATATTTTAACTTAGCAGGTGTAATATCATTCCCTTTTTCATCGACAATTTTAAGTGAAGTTAATTCATCCATCATACGAGAACGGAAATCTGCTAAATATTCTTTTCTTAATTGATCTTGTTCAATTTTCTCTTCAGGACTTAACCCTACTTCTTTTGCCTTTTTTGATAATGCATTTATTCTATCTAATGTTTTTTTAGTAACCATTAGTAACCTCTCCTTTATTTGTATCTTATCTATTTATTGTTAGTTCCATCACTTTGATATCTGACGACTAGATCTATGTTCTTTCTAAGCGAAAAACTCTCGCTAACTAAACAGAGGCAAAAGATCCACTAAGTAAACTTTTGAAATGAAGAAAGCGTTCGTTAGTGTCTGATATCTATTCAATGTATCCCATCTTACAATAAATTGCATTAGCTTTCAATATTGGAGATTACTTTCGTCTGTCCATTATACTTTCTATTAACAGTTGCCTTTGTAACGTTAAATCCAAATCCTATTTAGGGTAGCTGCAATTTTTTCTTCAAATGTAAGTTCGTTTTTACATAATCTTACAATTTCGAGTAATTTCAATTACTCTCTACCAACTAAAAAAATTTACTATTTAATAATATATTTACTTGTTAATAAAAAAAATAAGACCATTTTATCTTAGCTTTATAGACAAATTTAAATGAAAATAGCAAAACTAATACATAATACTAATACAATATGATTGTTTTGTCGGCCGTACAAAAGAGCTCTGTCACTATCTATAAAAATAGTCTTAGCTTATCTAATTAATTCGTAGTATTTAATTCTTGTTTCTGTTTTTTGGAATAAACACTTATAAAGATAAATGATGAGACTAAGAAAATGAAAAGAATGACTCCTACGATTTCGAAATCTAGTTCTGCCCATGGGTTAAAAAATGTAAATGCTAGATAGAAGGAAACCCCATATGCCAAGACGACAATCACCCAACCCATTACTCTTGACGCAGTTTGACCGATTTTACTGGACTGGTTCACCATTTTATAGACAATCATCGAATCAATTGTATCCGTAATCATCATCCCAAACATAAAAACTAATCCTAATATTAAAGGTGTATATTCACTAACATTTCCTGCTGCTAAGGACCAGACTGCTGTTTGACTTACTGTCTCTGCAGCCAAGGCAAATAAAGCACCTACTAAAATAATTAGAAAAGGATTTGTCGTCCCCTTGGCAATTTTTGGTATAAACTTTCCTTTTAATCCGCTAAGTTGAAACTCTTCTTGATTGTTTCTAGTTCGTAAAAGATTATATGTATTTAACGTTCCAATAAGGAATAAAGAAGTAATCGATACCCAAGATGCAATATTATCAAAATAAGCTGGGAATGAAAAATTCTCTATCACCATTCCTAAAATACCTGCTGTTAGTGCAACCATTCCTCCGTGTCCGAATGAAAATAATGTCCCTACCCAACGAGCAAACGAACTGCCCATTCTCCAATTATAACGAGTTTGTCCATCAATAAAGGCAAGATGATCAGCATCCAGCCCATGTCGAAGCCCCAATACAAAAACAAGTAAATACAATGATATAGTTTCCATAAAAAATTCCTCCTTATTTTAAACAGTTGCAACATAAAAAAAACAATCCTAACTGACAGATTAAGGATTTTTTTAGGACGTACAAATAGTAGACAAACTATAATGTCTGTAATTACCACCCCGAGATTAAAGATGATCCATTTATACAAGCCCCTTGACTAAACACGTAGCCCCTTTTTTGAAATCAAACTTTTTGAATTATTCAAAATATTACCTATTCCTTGCTTTCATAAAGAAATAAATTTATCGGTACACCCTTATAAGCGAGTGACATTTCCCTAATTAAGTGTGAAACCACCAATTCACTGTTTGGAAGATTTCCATCTAGTAAAATACCAGCGACCGTTCCACTGTGGGCGACAACGATTCCGCCATGATAGCGATTAGCCAACTGATCTAATAGAGGAAAAACAGGTTTTGGCAATAATTTTTGATTTACCCGTGCACTGAGGGTTGCTGCCTCACCAATATACGTTATATTTTTTTCCTTAAACCCTCTTTTAGCTAGATCAATAGCTTTAATGAATAGTTGTTGATCGTCCTGGCTGTATACTTTCGGAACTTCATTAAACTCTATTGTGTTGATCATACCTCCAAGATCAATACCAACGAGGATAAATGGGGGCAAGGTCCCAAAGCTTGCGATTAGCTGACCGGAAATATATTCATAGACCACGACATCCTCATACATTACCCCGTCGGTAGGTTCCACTTTTGCGGCAATCATCGAGATTATTTCATTTGTGAGAGGAATACTATAGCTGTCAGCAATTGCTCTTAATGTAGCAACAATATCCGCCGAACTGCTAGCCATGCCCTTACCGGAAGGGATATTGGAATGTATTTCGAGATACCCGCCTCCTCTTATTGCAAAAAGTTGGAGTAAGCTTTCCCCCGCTTTTTTCGCTTTCATTTTGGAGTTTACCCCCCTTATCCTGGAGGTGGCTGTGTCTGGAACAAATCTAGCCTCACTTCGTAAACTCTCGATTGGGAAAGTGATTAAAAACGGACGCTCTTCCATGATACCTTGGACCAATTCTCCAAATGTTCCATTGCAACTTCCTCTACCTATTTTCATTGTATTGACTTCTATCCCCCTACTTCATTCCCAGCTCTACTAATATCGAAAGTAACATAAATAACACTACACAAATGATGGAAGTAGTTTTCATAACTATTACTGTAAGTAAAATATCATCTGCTTTAATCTTCCGTAATGGTTCACCCATTTTTGCCCGTTCTGAGACTTTACCGAAATAATAATTCGTTCCGCCAAGTTGTATTTGAAGCGCTCCTGCGATTGTCGCCTCTGGGTAACCGCTATTTGGACTCGGATGAAGTTTCGCATCGCGTTTCATCATTTTCCAAGCGCCCAGTACATCGAGTCGTTTAATCAAACAAGCAAGCAGCATCATTCCAAATGTTAACCGTGCAGGCAAATAGTTTAATAGATCATCTAGTCGGGCCGATGCCCAGCCTAGATTTTGATATTTTTCATTCTTATATCCAACCATGGAATCTAACGTATTAACCGCTCGGTAAAACATAGCAAGTGGGGCACCCCCGATAAGGGCAAAGCATAATGGTGATATAATGGCATCAACGATGTTTTCGGCTACGGTTTCCACTGCCCCGCGCGAAATTTCACTTTCCTCAAGGTTTTCTGTATCTCTTCCGACAATCATTCCCAGACTTTTTCGTGCAGCTCTTAAATCCTGATTTTTCAAATGGCGAAATACTTCCAACCCTGCATCAGCCAAACCTTTAGTCGCGATCGTCGTTGAAATTAACCAGATTTCCACAATGACTGAATAGACGTGATTTAACTGATCAAGACCGTAAAGAACCAAAGTAATTATTAAATAGCTTCCACCAGCAATTAAAATAGGAAATAAGAGTCCTGCCAGTTTCATATACTTTTCCTTTACGGTGAAAAAACGAATCGCTTTTTCCAAACGACTAATAAACTTTCCAATGATGACCACCGGATGTAGCAGTATTCGAGGGTCACCAATGATTCGATCAATAAGATAAGCAAAAACAATATAAATGGCATGAACTAACATCGAATTCTAAGCCCTCCTGATTCCTTGCTGCTTCACATGTGTCATCATAACAGCTGCTATTTAGCAATCCGCTCCTACCTCATTAGTAACGCTAATCACATGCAGATGATTTTCTTGAATCACCATAATCAAAAGATTCACTTCCTCTATTAAACTGGTTTTCTGGTTTTCTGGTTTTCTTCTACCAGTTCCTTTTCAGTTAACCACATGAGATGATTAGACAGCCAACGAAGAAATATAACCAACTATAATAAGATCGTATACTTGAAAGAAAAACTTGAACGAAAGTGGGTTCCGGCTCTTGTAATACGCCTCATTCAGTTGGACGTAAGTTTCTTATGGCTATCAATGCTTCTTTTTATTTCTTGATCGGTTTTGAACTCCGACTGCATCAAAAAGGACTCGGCTTTCATAAAAGAAAGCCAAGCGTTTGCGGAAATAATGACATAAATTAGGGACATAATGGATTAACCTCTTTGCTTACTTCAATTAAAGCTTGAATCAAGCATTGATTTTCTTCTTCTGTACGAATCGCAATCCGAAAATCTTGATCCGTTAGTCCCGGATACATGTTACAGGAACGGATTAAAATTCCTTTATGACCCATGCGCCACTGTAATCCAGTTGCCGTAATGCCAGCTGTTATCCTAACTAACAGAAAATTCGCTTGTCCCGGAAAAACCTTCCACCCAAGCTTCTCTTCAATGGCTGTTTTGACATAGCTTCTTTGCTTTTGAATTAGGGTAATCGTTTCTTCCTCGTATACTTTTTCGTTTAGGACCGCTTCTCCGGCCAATAGGGCCATTTGATTGACACTCCAAGTTACTTGTTTCGCCTGTAGCTTTACGATCAGGGATGGTTCAGCCACCATATAACCGAGCCGAAGACCGGGGATTGCATAAAACTTTGTCATCGATCGAACCAAGATTACTTGTTTCCAACTTTGCAATTCCTCAAGCAAAGTGATTCTTGATTCGTTTGGTAGAAAATCTATAAATGCCTCGTCTATTATCAAATATGTATTTGTCTTCTTTGCCTGTTCTGCCATCTCGACAAGCTCTTCCTTCGAATATGTGACACCAGTAGGATTGTTAGGATGTCCCACAAATACAAGATCGGTTTTCGCTATTAATTGAAGGAATTCTGACCTATTAGGCTTAAAATCATTTTCTTCTTTGCCAACAATTGGGTTGATGGTAGCACCATAAGCTCTAGCTAGCTGTTCGTACTCCGAGAAGCAAGGATATACGACTCCCACTGTTTCTGGCTGCAAGGCTAATATCGCAAGGGCGATACATTCTGCTGCTCCATTTCCGATCAAAATCTGTTCTGGTGAAACAAAGTGTTTTTCTGCCAACTTTTGTTTAAGAACACGATGTGCGGGATCGGGATAATGAACAATCGATTCTAGTTGCTCCTTTATCAACCTCAATAAACAAGTAGGTGGGCCAAGAGGATTGATATTCGCACTGAAATCAAGGAGCTGAGATGGATCTTTACGAAACAATTGTTGGGCTGTCAGTAAATCCCCACCATGTCCAAATTTTTCAATATAGACCATTAAAATTCAATTCCCTTCAGGGCAGGAATTCCTTCGTTATAATAATGCTTAACGGGCTTCATTTCGGTTACTAAATCCGCACAAGCAATGATTTCTTCTTTGGCTGATCGTCCGGTAATTACTAAATGCATTCCCTTAGGGCGCTGTTGAATCAACTCAATTACTTCTGTTAACGGAAGTACATCGTCTATTAGGAATTTATCAATCGCCAGAGCATTATTTAATTCATCTAAAATGACAACATCATAGCCTCCAAATTGAACCTTTTCTTTCGTAAAAGACCACGCAGTTTTTAGAGCTTCCCGATGTTCCTCTGGTGTTTTCGTCCATGTAAAGCCGATTCCTGTCTGCACGATTTCAATCCCTAATTTTTCAAACGTAATTTTTTCCCCATATGTTCGTTCAGGGGATTTAATAAATTGAATCATCACCACCCGTTTCCCCCTGCCTGCTGCACGAACTGCGAGCCCAAGAGCAGCCGTCGTTTTTCCTTTTCCATCACCTGTGTATACTAATGTAAGGCCGCTCTTAGCTTTGTTTTTTGTGATTTCTTCCATCCGCTTCACTCCTTGTTACAGCCAGACTGTCTTTTCTTCAAATGTTGTCCGAATCGGCACCTTCGCTTTTTTTATTACTTCTAGATCAGGATAACCGATAAACAAATTTCCGATGATTTTCTTGTTTTCGGGTGAGCCAATAAACTCATACATTCGTTGGTCACGCACAAGACCGACTCCTCTTGTCCGCCAGACAAGACCTAATCCCAACTCTTTAGCGGTAAGCCACATCGAATGGATCGCACAGCAAACGGCATATTCATTATCAGCAGATGCCTCTTCATCGTCTGGAACGATGTCAGCGGTAACGACAATATGGACCGGTGTTGTTTTTAATACCTTTAAGGAGCTTTCAATTAAATTTGGTTTCGTTGGAAAGCGTTCTTGTAAATATTCATAGGCTAACGCTTCATAGCGTTTTTTTGCTTCACCTTTAATTACATAAAAGCTCCATGGTTCACGCATTCGGTCATTCGGTGCCCATGTCGCTGCTTCTAATAAGGTGTGAATCTTTTCGTCCTCGACCTCTTGAGGTGCATAATCACGGATCGCTCTTCGGTTTTTGATTTCTGCTAAAATCGACATGTTAGCCCCTCCCTATCCCAACTAATTGTTTTTCTTCTGTTTCTTGAAACCAGCGTATTTTCTCGCGAAGGCCTACCACATCACCTACAAGAACAATCGCTGGATGAGTAATCCCTGCTTCTAGTACCAGTACTTCGATATCCTTTAAACTTCCGGTCACCGTTTTCTGCTTATCTGTGGTACCCCATTGGATAATGGCGGCTTTCGTATCAGGACTTTTTCCATTCTCTATTAATCGCGAAACAATATAAGGTAAATTGCCAATTCCCATATAAAAGGCAATCGTATCGATTCCTTGAGCGAGAGCTGACCAATTTATTTGATCCCCATCCTTTTCTGCACGGCTGTGGCCAGTGACAATCGCGAAAGTGGAAGCAAAATCGCGGTGGGTTACCGGAATTCCTGCATAAGCAGGCGCTGCAATACCAGCTGTAATCCCCGGTACTATTTCATAGTGAATCCCATGTTCTACAAGAACTTCCGCTTCTTCACCGACACGGCCGAAAACGCAAGGATCTCCTCCTTTTAATCTAGTGACTGTCTTTCCCTGACTAGCTTTTTCAATTAACAGCTGATGAATTTGATCTTGAATGAGTTGATGTTTCCCTGGCAGTTTTCCGCAAAATATCAACTCTGCCTCCGCCTTTGCATACTTAAGCAGTTCTTCATTTACTAAACGGTCATATAAAATTACATCCGCTTGTTGGATACACTCCATCCCGTAAACTGTGATCAGCTTAGGGTCTCCCGGACCAGCACCAACAAGATACACTTTTCCATTTGTCATTTTCTCGCTCCTTCCTAAATCATTCTTTCGAAATTCCAGCTGATGCAAAAGTGGCCATTTCTTTCAGCATTAAGGTCGCTGATTGTAAGATTGGAAAGGCTATTGCTGCCCCACTTCCTTCTCCTAGCCGCAAATCTAAATCAAGCAGTGGCTTCTTGCCTAATAACTGTAGGGCAATTTCATGTCCAGGCTCGACGGAACGATGGCCGACAATCATATACTCCGCTGCTGTCTCACAGATTTCCTTTGCCAAAAGAGCTGCAATCGTGCAAATAAAACCATCTACTAATATAGGAATGCGGTTTTGTGCGGCGCAGAGCATTGCGCCTGTCATTCCGGCAATTTCCAAACCGCCAATTTTTGCTAAAATATCAATAGGATCATTCCGGTCAGGGTTTCTTTCCTTTAGTGCCCTTGTAATGACCTCTTGTTTATGACGAATTTTTTCTTGTGCAATCCCTGTGCCTCGCCCGACGAGTACATCGATGTCTAGACCGCTTAAAACCGCTGCAATCGCACTGCTTGACGTCGTATTACCTATCCCCATCTCACCAACAATAAGGCATTTGATTCCTTTTTGAATCATCTCTTTTGCGCGTTCATAACCAACGGCGATGGCTTGTTTTGCCTCTTTTCTTGTTAATGCATCCTGTTGACAAAAATTATTCGTCCCATAGCGAATTTTCTGATTCACAAACCCGTCAGCCTCAATATCTGCTGCCACACCAATATCGACGACTTCAAACATAGCTCCGATTTGTTTGGAAAAAACATTGATGGCCGCTCCGCTGTTTAAAAAGTTTTTGACCATTTGCACGGTAACTTCCTGCGGGAAAGCGGACACTCCTTCTTCCACTACACCATGATCAGCGGCAAAAACGATCACACCTGGTGGTGAAACGACCGGGAATGCTTCAGATGTTATTTCTGACAGATGAATGGCTAATTCCTCTAATCTCCCCAAACTGCCCGAAGGTTTTGTTAACGTTTCGATATACTCACGAACTTGCTGTCCCACTTCTCTATCAAGAGACTGGATTCCTGTTATTAAGCTATTCATTAGGTGATCTCCTTTTTTGATAATCCATCATTAAATGTTCAATGACATCCAGCTTAACGTGTCCCCTTACATGTTCTGCCAGTCGGTCAAACGCTTCTTCCCGCAATTGGTTAAAAGATGGGCGCATGTAGATGGGCTCCAAACCTTTTTTACGACGGAGTTGATTAAGTAATTCCTCACGAAACTCATCATTATGGAATATCCCATGAAAATAAGTACCAATGATCGTTTCGTCTGGGGAATGACAACCATCCCATTTTTCATTAGTAAAAATAAGACCTTTGGAGGCTCCGGTCGCCACGGTTTCACCCATATGAATCTCGTAACCTGTTACATGGAAGTTTTTTCCGAAAAGATGCAAATTTCCATTTGATAGGTTTGTCGTCTTTTCTTTCGTAATGGTAGTTTCAATTGGCAGTAGTTGAAGGCCTTCACTTTCTTTATGTAAAGACTCGATCGCTAATGGATCCTCGATTTTATCACCGAGCATTTGATAGCCACCGCAGATTCCGAAAAGAACGGACTGTTTCTCATCACTTATTTCTGCTATTTTTTGAGCGATGCCGCTTTTTCGTAAAAACAGCAAATCTTCAATTGTATTCTTGCTGCCCGGTAGAATGACCAAATCTGGTTGATGTAATTGATCTGCTCTTGTTATAAAACGGACATGACAATCCGGCTCAGCAAAAAACGGATCGACATCTGTGAAATTGGAGATTTTCGGATACTGAATCACCGCGATATCCAATTCTTTTTCAGAATTTTGGGTATGTGTATATTGATTTAAAATCACGGAATCTTCGGCATCAATATTTAGATTCTCCAAGTAAGGAATTACGCCGAGAATGGGTTTTCCTGTATATTCCTCAAACCACGTTAATCCAGATTCTAGCAAGCTGAGATCCCCACGGAATTTATTAATAATTACCCCTATTACACGATCGCGGTCCTCTTGTTCCATCAGCTGAAGGGTTCCTACTAAACTAGCAAACACTCCACCTTTTTCGATATCCCCAATTAAAATCACAGGGGCATCCGCCATTTTGGCGACCCTCATATTCACCAGTTCCCGGTCATTTAAATTAATTTCGGCCGGACTACCAGCCCCTTCAATGACAATTCGGTCATAATTTTTGGAAAGGGTGGACAGTGATTGTTGAATAAGTTCCAATCCCATTTGAAAGAATTCCCTACGGTACCTTCCTGCTTCCATATTTCTAAATGGTTTACCGTGGACGACAATTTGGGATTGGTTATTCCTGTTCGGCTTTAGTAGAATTGGGTTCATATCGGTAGTTGCCTGAATATATGCAGCTTCAGCCTGGACTCCCTGTGCTCTACCGATTTCTTTCCCATCCACTGTAATATAGGAATTTAACGCCATATTTTGTGATTTAAACGGAACGGTTTTATATCCATCCTGGGCGAAAATCCGGCAAAATGCAGTCACGACAACACTTTTGCCGACATCCGAATTGGTACCTTGAAACATAATTGGAAGAGCTTTAGTCATTTTGTTTAAACTCCTTACATTTCTTCACCCAATTTTTGACAAGCTCAGGGCATGAGCCAAAATGAAAATGGGTATAACCTGCAATTAAATTCCCTTTCTGATAGCCCTCCTGCTTAAACCCACGCATTCCTTTCGTTTGGTAGGCCGGTTTGAAGACCGTTCTCGGATGAAAAGTGGAGTAGTGAAATTCATGGCCTCTTGCACTCAGATTTCCCGCTAACAAGAAATTTTCTTTTTCTGCAGTGATTTCCCGGTATCCTAATGCTGCTAGTTTTGTCTGCATTTTCACTATTCCAGGGATGATCCCGACCATTTTGTAACTTGTTTCATCGGTTGTTTCCAATGATTCAGTTAAGTACATAAACCCGCCGCATTCCGCCAAGGTTGGCAGTCCTTTTTCGATGGCCGATCGAATCGAGTTGTTTACGTCTGTCTGTTTTGATAGCTCCTCGGCAAATTCCTCTGGGAAACCACCACCAATATACAGACCATCGACTTGTTCCGGCAGGCATTCACCTTTTAAAGGAGAGAACTCGATTAGCTCGGCTCCAGCGGCTACTAACATGTCGAGGTTTTCCTGATAGTAAAAATTAAAAGCGGCATCCCGTGCGACAGCAATTTTTACAATTGGCTGTTCCGCTCTTTTAAACTGGGATTCTTTTATTTTTAAACGGGGGGCTTGTGCCAATTCATATAACGAATCTACATCAACCGTTTCAAGGACTAAATCACCTAGTTGTTCAAAAAATGGATCCAATTCTCCTCGTTCAACGGATGGGATCAACCCTAAATGTCGTTCCGGAATCGTGAGTTCCTCGTTTCTTTTTAAATAGCCAAGGACGGGAATACCGCATTCTTGATCAATCGCAGTTTGAACGATTTTAAAATGCCCTTCACTACCCACCCGATTGGCGATTACACCGACAATATTTGCTTCCTTCAGAAACGTTTGAAATCCCTTCACAATGGCCGCTGCACTACGGGCCATGCTGGCACAATTCACAACCAAAATAACCGGACTTTCGGTGACGAGGCTGATTTCGGCAGTTGATCCTGTATTATTTAGAGGATTTTTCCCATCAAAGAATCCCATTACTCCTTCTATGACGGAAATATCCGCCCCATTACTAGCACGGTTGACAATTTCTTTGACCATTTCATGATTGAGCATCCAGCTGTCAATGTTTCTTGATGTTCTTCCCGTGACGGCCGTATGATAAGTTGGATCGATATAATCCGGACCACATTTAAAGCCCTGGACGGTATAGCCCTTTTTCCTTAAAGCAGACATTAGCCCGATTGTCAGCGTCGTTTTTCCGACACCGCTGCCTGTCCCTGCAATCACAAGTCTACGAGTAGACATCCTATTTCCCTCCTTTTTTCAATAGGGAATCACCGCAACTGATATAGTGACATTACCTGATTTCTTCTTCATCAATGTTAGATGTTTTGCTCCGCTGTACAATAAAGCAGCTGGCTCACTGACGCCATATGCACCTGTAAATTTAAAAACTGTTTCAGAAGGGTTCTCTAGCTTAATGGCATTCAATTCATCTGGTGTGTAATAAATAAACTCCCAGTCGTTTTTGTTCACTACTTCGAGCAGTCCCACTTCATCCTTTTTTAGATCAATTGTACAAACGGCTTTGACACTTTTTTTTGAAAACTGTAATTCCCCAAGCGTTTCGTCGATTACTGCTTCGATTTCCGCTGCAGTGGTACCGCGGTTGCAGCCCACCCCAAGGACAATCACCTTTGGTCGATATAAAACGCCATTCTGTAAAATGTTTTCTTCGTCTTCGGATAAATTCCGATGAGTTACTACTAAGGCAGCATCTGGCTTTTGGGCTAGTGCTTCTTGGATCGATGAATAAGGTTGAATATTCATCGGTAGCGGACGGTCATATGGCCACCAGTCTTTTTCGCCTGACTCCTGAATGACGGCGATTTTTTCTTCATTCACAACCGAAGCGCTAACGGGCGTCAACTTATCAGCGGAGTCCCAAACCCAGCCAAATCGTTTTCCAAACAAATCAACCGCAATGGTTTCCTGAACATCTGAAGCTGTTGTAATAATGGGACGGGCCTGTAAAGTAGCCGCTACTTCTTTCGTTAGTTCATTGGCACCGCCGATATGGCCTGAAAGCACGCTAATCACATGTTCTCCCTTATCATCGATAACGACAACCGCAGGATCTGTTTTTTTATCCTTTAAAATAGGTGCAATCATTCGTACCACAGCTCCAAGGGAAATAATGATGATTAGTCCTTTATAGGCCTCGAAAAGAGACGGTAGAAGAAGGCGAACGCTTCCGGTAAATAATTGGATGTCTTTGTCCTTCTCATCACCAATTTCAAACTTCGCCATATAGTACACATCAGCATTTTGAAATGAATGTAAAAGCCTACGGGCCAGTTTGACCCCATGCTTTGTAATGGCTACAATCGCATAGTCCCCCTTCTGATGGATGAGTGCCCTTTGCGCTTCTTGGAGCTCGATCATTACGATTCGACCCCCTTGCGGAATCCGTGTGTAAACGTTTTGTCATATAGCTTAGAACGATAATCTTGTTTGTGGATGTTTTCATCTAATGCCCATCCGGCTAAAATCATCGCCTGTTTACGAATCCCGTTTACGCGCATATCCTCGTCCAAGTGTTCTAGTGTGGTTCGGACAATTTTTTGATCCGGCCACGACGCTTTATACACAACCGCAACAGGAGTATCCTTACTCCAGCCTGCCCCTGTCAATTCCTTGACAAGTTTCTTCGTTAGAGTAGCGCTTAAGAAAAGAGAAATCGTACAATGATGTTTTGCTAAATCCGCCAGCTTTTCAAATTCTGGCACAGGTGTTCTACCCTCGGCTCTTGTTAGGATCACGGTTTGTGTTAAATCAGGAATTGTCAGCTCAGCTTGAGCAGCCGCGGCGGCCGCAAACACAGAGCTCACACCTGGAACAATCTCTATTTCGATTCCTCTCTTCTTTAACAATACGATTTGTTCCATAATTGCCCCATAGACAGCTGGATCGCCCGTGTGGACACGAACAACCTTTTTCCCTTGCAGAATTCTCTCAGCCATGACGTCAACCATTTCTTCTAAGTGCATCCCGGCGGTTTTCAATATTTCGGCGGAAGATTTTGCTTTCGCAATTAAGTCTTCGTTTACTAGAGAATCCGCATATAGAATGACATCTGCCTCCTGAAGATGCTTAAGACCTTTTACTGTAATTAAATCAGGATCGCCTGGTCCCGCACCAATGATATAAAGCTTCATTTTCTCACCACCATTAATGTTAAATATTCTAGCTCTGCTCCTTCGAGCTCATCTGCCCTCCAAATAATTTCTTCATCCGATGTTACCTTCGTGACAACTGAAGCCTTGTCAAGCAAATCTAAATCACGTAATACTTCTAGCATTAAATCAATCACTTTTGCTACTTTTATAAAAATGACACAATCATTGTCTTGGATGACTTTTCTCATCGTTTCGTAGTCATCCCGTGCTGGCACAATCGCCACATGCTCATCCCCATCTGCTAATGGAATTCCAAGTCTGGAAGCTGCACCGTTAATGGACGAAATCCCCGGAACAACTTCAATCGGAACTTGTGGGTACTTCTCCTGCATCAAACGCATCATATGAATAAACGTACTGTATAAAAGAGGGTCCCCTTCAGTTACAAAAGCTACATCTTTTCCTTCCTGCAGCTTCGCCCATACATTTTCTACGGTTTCCGTCCATTTTCTTTCCAATGTAGCTGGATCCTTTGTCATCGGAAAGACAAGGCCGAGCATTTCTTTTTCGTTCGGCTGAAAATAAACATCTATAATACGATGAGCATAACTTTTGCTGCCCTTTTGTTTTTTCGGATAGGCAATAACCGGTGATTCCTTTAATTTACGAAATGCCTTAACGGTAATGAGCTCTGGATCCCCCGGGCCAACCCCAAGGCCGTATAATGTACCTAACATGTTTACTCCCCTTCCTTGCGCCAAGCTTCTATTATATAAATTGGATTTAATGCATCGAATCTTGTTAAATTTAAAATGGGCTTACTTCTGGATATTTGAGCAAGTGTAATATTCGTCTCATATCCTCGCTCTTTAAACAAAAGCATCGCTTCTGATAGATTTTCAATCGTAACGGCATTTAAAACAATGCGTCCACCCGTACTCAAGCGGCTACAGCAAATTTCCAAAACGTCTTCCATCCCGCCTGCCGTCCCGCCAATAAAAACTGCATCCGGATCCGGGAAAGTTTCTAACCCCTCTGGTGCTTTTCCATGAATAAGTGTTGCATCGACACGGAACTTTGCTAAATTTTGCTTACAGTTTTCTAGGTCGCCCTCGTTTTTTTCGATCGCAAACACTTGTCCTTCCCTAGCGATTTTCGCTGCCTCAATCGCTACAGAACCTGTGCATGTTCCAATATCCCAAACAATGCTATCTTCTTTTAACCTTAAGGCGCTAATGCTTAATGTGCGAATTTCCTTTTTAGTAATTAAGCCTTTATCTGGTTTTCGCTGTAAAAATTCCGAATCATCAATGCCAATCGACCAATGTGGGCTTTTCCCCTTTTTCTTAAGAATGATTACATTTAGAGGTGAAAACTCCTCATCACTCATTTCTGCAAGGGTAAACCAGCGGCATCGTTCCTGATCACCACCAAGGTTCTCGCCCACAAACGCCTCATATTCAGACATGCCAAAGGAAAGCAAATACTGAGCGATTTTATTTGGAGAATTTTCTGTGTCCGTTAAGATTGCGACTGTTGTTTTCCCATCGACTCGCTGTGCCAGCCCTTTTATACTCCTACCGTGAACACTAGTAAAATAAGCATCCTGCCATCTTTCTTTCATTCTGGCAAAAGCTAGTTGGATTGAACTTATATACGGATAAATTTCCAAATCGATTTTAGTAGATAAATAGCTTCCAATTCCATAGAACAACGGGTCTCCGGAAGCTAGAATCACTACATTTCTAGTCTCCGATTGAAGCCGTTCCACTAGAGAATAAAGCCCACCTTCAATCACCATTTTTTCGCCAGTAAATTCAGAAAAAAAAGAAAGTTGCCTCTTTCCTCCTATTAATAATTCACTTTCATTAATCCACTTTTCGTACATCGGGAGCAGACTGACTTTCCCTTCGTCCCCAATGCCGATCATTTTAATTGATGCCACTTTTTCGAACCGCCTTTCCTAACAATTGCCCCTTCATGGTATATAAAGTTGTATCTATGTCAATCCCTCCATCGACTTCCTTTAACGCAGCGCAGCAGCAATAGTCGCTAAGCATTTCGAAAAAGGATAGATGGCCTTGTGCTGTCATCAAATCACCCACCTGTGATGCTGTATTGGCAGTTCGAATTTCCTCTACCAGGGTAGTATCAGCACCTGTACGGCTTGCCACCTCAGCTAAAAAATCAAAATCTATCGGGGCACTTTTCGAGTGAACCATCATGATCCCCATTGCCACTTTTGAGAATTTCCCCATCATGCCGACCATCGAAACTCTTTTAACCCCTTGCTTCTTGCATTGTTTAAGGGTAAACCCAACAAAATCACCCATTTCAATAAAAGCTTCCTCAGACAGCTCGGGGAATTGTTTCATAGCATTTTTCTCGCTCCGCCCACCTGTAGTAATGACAACATGCTCGCAACCACTGGCACGGGCAACACTAATAGCTTGGATGATACTAGCTTTATAAGCAGCTGTGGAAAAAGGAACGACAATCCCGCGGGTTCCGAGAATAGAAATCCCCCCAATGATTCCTAAGCGTCCATTGAGCGTTTTTTTAGCAATTTCTTCACCATCAGGTACGGAAATAACGATTTTAATACCTCTTGTAATCCCGAATTCTTTTAATACCCCTTCTGCCGTATCAAGGATCATCTTACGAGGAACGGGATTAATCGCGGCCTCTCCAACAGGAACGGGCAAGCCATCCTTTGTGACGCGGCCAACCCCAATTCCCCCATCCAGCACGATGCCTGGTTCATCGAGCCATGACACAGTGGAAATAATCAAGGCTCCGTGGGTGGCATCTGGGTCATCTCCTGCGTCTTTAATCGTACTAGCGGTTACTGATTGGTCCTCTACATCACAGCTTTCTATCTGGAAAGTTGCAAACCGCTTGATTGGCAAGTAAATCGTTGATTCTGTTTGAGGTTCTCTTGTAATTAATGCCGTCAGCGCTGCTTTGGTGGTAGCTGTTGCGCAGGCCCCAGTCGTATATCCTTCCCGAAGCTTTCCTTTTGGTACTTCCTGCATCGGTTATCCCTGTTCAGCCATAATGGAAATGGCATTTAATGCAGCTACGGTCACGGTACTGCCACCTTTCCTGCCAATATTAGTGATGAATGGGATATCAAGCTTAGCTAGTTCTTCTTTTGACTCAGCTGCAGAAACAAACCCAACAGGCAATCCAATCACAAGACCTGGTTTTGCTTCTCCTTCTTTAATCAAACGGATCAGTTCGAGTAGAGCGGTTGGAGCATTCCCAATGGCAAAAATACCGCCATCTGCTTCTTTAATTGCCTTCCGCATTGAAATAATCGCCCTTGTCGTATTTAGCCGTTTGGCTTCCTGGATGACATCCGGGTCGGAAATATAGACCTTAATTTCTCCTCCAAATTTTTCAATTCGTGCTTTATTTGCTCCGCTTTGAATCATTTGAACATCTGCAACGACCATTTTTCCGCTTCGAATTGCTCGAATACCGGACGAAATAGCGTCAGGATGAAAGAGGACGCTTTGCCCAAGTTCAAAATCAGCGGATGCATGGATGATCCGTTGGACGACTGGATACTGCTCCTCTGTAAAAGGATGCTCCCCAATTTCTTCATTAATCATTTCAAAACTTCTACCTTCAATCTGTTCTGGTTGGACGGTTAAAGGTTTAAATTCAGTACGAAAATCCATTTCTCTCACTCCTGTATTAAAATGATTGTTCTGTAGTGACGATTGGTGTATTATCAATCTTTTTATTTAATTCTGCGATGACATCGATAAAATTAGCATAGACGGTTCCATAATTCAGTTTCGGGCGGCCAATAAGAATAACCTTAATCCCCAGCTCCTTGGCAGCTTCCACCTTTTCATCGACCGATCCGACTTTCCCGCTCTCTTTAGTCACCATTAAGGTGACGCCATATTGCTTATATAAAGCTTTGTCGAACTCTTTTGAAAATGGACCCTGCATTGCAATAATATTTTTCTGCGGCAGCCCTAGCTGCTCACATTTTTCCATATTATCTATACGGGGAAGCATCCTGGCAATCAAGCGAATGTCCGGGTTCCCTAAAAGTTTTTCTGTGAAAATTTGAAGCGTCTTGCTACCTGTAGTCAGCATTACCACGCCTTTATTGGTTGATGCAAGATCCGCAGCTTCCTCGTAGCTTTCGACTACTTTCATTTTGTCATATTGGAACTTTTGTGACTCGCGTTCATACCGAATATAGGGAATTTTCACCGTTTCGGCCGCCTTGATTGCATTTTTAGAAGCTTCTTCAGCAAACGGATGACTGGCATCGACAACAGCTTGAATCCCTTTTGTGGCAATCAACCCCACCATGTCTGCATCCGTTAATCTTCCTACTTGAACACATATCCCCACCTCCCTTAATTCAACTGCCGCATTTTCTGTGACTACTGAGGCAAGGAGATCGAAGCCTTCTTTTTTTATTTCTAAAGCAAGGGCTCTTGCATCACTTGTTCCGGCTAATACGAAGATCATCCTCTATCTCCAACCTTTTGCACCGTATGTTCGTGATCATAGTGGTGGTCATGATGATGATGGTGGTCGTGATGGTGGTCATGATCATGGTGGTGGTGATGATCGATATGTTCCATCACATTAAGTCGGTATTGGCAAGTATCACAGTTCATTTTCACCTCATCACGTAGAGCTTCTTCCACCCGATCGATTAAAATCGTCTGTAATTTTGGATGATAACCAAAATAGTCAGCCAACTGAATGTCAACAGAGGAATATTGCTTTTGAAGAGGAACCATCATATCTTCTAAGCGTTTAATCAGGATGCCAGTGAATAAAAAGTAAGGTAAGATTACTACTTTTTTTGCTCCCAGCTTAATACAGCGTTCGATCCCTTCATTCACTAAGGGATTGGTCACGCCCATAAAAGCAGGTTCGACGATTTTATAATTTGTTTTTTCCCATAGTAATCTAGCAATCTTATATAAATCACTGTTCGCATCGGGATCGCTTCCGCCCCTTCCTAACAAAAGGACAGCCGTATCGTCTTCGATGGATTCAACATTCTCGCCAATTTCCATTAATCTAGTTTTTAGAATTTCAAATGTTTCCTCATGAACACCAATTGGACGGCCATAAGTAAATTGAACAAGCGGATATTTATTCTTTGCCTCATCAATAGCTGCTGGAATATGAATTTTGGAGTGTCCTGCCTGTAAGAGCATGATTGGAATCACGACAACATGGTCGGCCCCTTTCTCTACACATAGATCGATACCTTGATTCACTGTTGGTCGTTCAAATTCTAAAAAACACGTCTCGACCAAATAGGAACCTTCCCAAGTCTTTCTCATCTCACGGATGAACTCACGAACCTGCTCATTTCCCTCTTGATCTTTACTTCCATGCCCCACAAATAAAATTGCTTTCACACTATTTACTCCCCTTTGTATATAAATTCCTTACCTTCCAATTACTGCTCATCTTCTCTCATTTATTCTCCGCAGACAGCTGCTTCGATTTTAAGGTTTGGTGTGATATCTTGGTACACAAAACCTTTAATCTCTTTGACCCGTTTAAAAAATTTATAGAAACGTTCATTTGGATAGGCCTTTTGTTTGTACTCTTGAACAATCCCCTCTATTACCCCGACTATTTTGTCAGGTGCGATTCCTTCAGCTACGATTTGGCCTGGATGTGCGGTTCTTCCTGCTGTTTTGGCTCCTAGAAATAAATCAAACGCTCCCTTTCGATAAACAATGCCAATATCTTCTTTTACGGCTCCATAACAGGCCATTCCACATCCATTTACACCAAGTTTCAGTTCTTTTGGGAGTTCCATGCCACCAAGCCTTTCTTGAAGCTCATCAGCATAAGGAATAGAATCCTTTTTTTCTCCGTCACAAAAATCACAAGCTTTTACGGTTAATACGTCGCCAACAGGAGCAATCAAAAAGTTGGCTGCCGTTAGTTTTTCAATAATCTCATCAGGCTTTGAGGTTAAAATTTGCAACTTCATAAAATGGTCTTGTGTGTATTCCATCACTCCTTCTTCTCCGACAATTTCGGAAAGAATGGCCATCTGAAGTGCAGTAAATTTTTTATTAACGACACCAGGGCTGACAGCTACCTCAAAAATAGATTGAAAGTCTTGCTTCACAATTAAATCGTTTGTTCGTTCATAAGGCTCACCAACAATCATTTGCAAAGCTTCCTCAGCCAACTCTCTTGACGACTCTTTCACAGAGATTGGAGTGACTAGTTTCTTGTTTTGCGGCATTACATCTTCTGTTTGCTCTAGTGCCCATGGTTCGGCTTCCTTTTGCAGACGCTGATGCGGTTTCAACGGCTGAATTACTTGATTTAAAGTATATTTCCGCTGATAACCGCGCGGCGTGATCATCAATTCATCGTAGAAAAACGTTGAAGAGTTGCCAATTAAAACGGTGGTTAACATGCCAATTTCATGTTCTAACATCTCTTGCAAATTGGTTATAACGATCTTTTGACTATCACGGTATGCACTCTTTACTAATCCTACAGGTGTGTCTGGTGCACGATATTTTAATAGAATTCTTTGTGCTTCCATGATTTGCCGTGTTCTTCTCCCGCTTTTTGGATTGTATAAGGCAATTACAAAATCAGCTTGAGCGGCCGCTTCGATTCGTTTCTCAATTAAGCTCCAAGGTGTTAAATGGTCACTTAAACTAATCGTACAAGCATCATGCATAACCGGCGCGCCTAATAAAGCAGCACAAGAGTTGATGGCTGAAATGCCAGGGACTACCTCCACTCTTATCCCTGAGTCTTTTTTCCATCCTTTTTCAATTAGAACTTCGTAAACAAGTCCTGCCATTCCATATACACCGGCATCACCGCTCGAAATGACAGCTACCGTGTAACCAAGCTCAGCTTGTTTTACAGCCTCCTGGGCACGGCTCACTTCTTCAGTCATTCCTGTGCTAATGATTTTTTTTCCAGTTATTAATCCCTTAATTAAATCAACATAGGTTTTGTAACCAATGATGATATCACTTTCTTTTATGGCTTCCTTTGCCCGTCCAGTAATATGTTTTTCATCACCAGGGCCAAATCCTATAACCAATAATTTGCCTTTCACTCTATTACGCCACCTTCCACAATTTAAAAACTAGTATCCAGTTACTCGTTGTTAAATCTTTTCTTTAACTGCTTTTTGTACTCCTTCGATGCATTCCGACCCTTCTGGATGTATGAATCCAGAATCGGAATATTGATAGATCAAATGCTCCTTTAGGCAATGACCTTCTGCCAGATGACTTTTTACAATGGTAGCCCCCACTTCTGGGGTTACGTTTTTATACCAAGCCCCAGACGGATAGACAATGGCAACGGGAGCATCCTTACATCTCCCATTACATCTCGTTCTTGTTGTATGTACGATCGAATCTAAGCTTAAATTGGTGATTTCATTCCGGATCGCTTGAGTTGCTTCCTCCCCACCCTTTCTCATACAGCTGCTACCGTTACAAATTAATACATGCTGTTTCGTCCCTTGCAAATTCCAAGTAGTCATGTCACTCACTCCTATTCGTTTTTTTCAAAAAAAAGCACCCCTATGGACATAGGGATGCAGAAAAATATACACACAAAAAAAATTAGCGATGTAAGTTCAGCACTTCTACCTATGTTCCCGTAGGTTATTTCAAGCTATTAGGTATAGGCAGGTCTCCTGACTTAGGTTCATCATTCTACTTGCGTCTTCCCGAATTCCTTCAGTGACATCTGCAAAAGAACTCCCCCTTACAGTGGCGGGTACCGTGACGGATTTAAACCGTACTTCCCTATTAAGCACTAATTTCCAAAGTGCACCAATCCTAATCTATTCAATTGTTAAAAAGACTTGTTTCTTCTATAGGCATACAATAAAAATTAAAAAAGATTTAGAAGCAATAAAACAAAAAATCCGTCCAACAAAAGTTGAACGGATAAAACGTCAGCACAAAGAAAGTTAATAAATAAGCCTTTTTGTCCAAACGTTTCATCTTCTCAACCCCCGAAGAAATCGAAACTAAAAAAGCTAAGACAGGTCTCCTGACTTGTGTATCTTCCTACTTTAGACCCTTCCCAAAAACGTACTAATAAACGTTTTTAGTGGTTTGTCTATTTCGTCCACACTTACAGTTGCGGGGACAGTTCTGGTAATGCTCCAGATTCCCTATTAAGCCCTAAGGCATCTTAACTGAATGTTTGCAAATTTGTATTTAATTTATTAGCTATTAATATACTAGTCTATTAGATTTAATATTTCAAGAGTTTAATAACGTCATATGAGAAAACGCTACCATCCAATAACTTCAAATGTAATTGAAAGTAATATGGGGATCATTCGAAATTAATCTTTAAAACAAAAAAATAATATCAATAGATTTATTACGGTATCTTATTATAAAATTATAGTTTTTTGCAACTTTATTGTAAAATCCAGTGGATATACTATAAATTACAACATCTAAATTTTCTTTAATTCTTAATAGAATCATGATTTAGTTCATCAAAATATTCCTTATACCTTCTATGAACAGTAGCCCTACTAACTTCATAACCTAAACCTCGTAATGTAGCTGCTATTTCATGAAAAGTAAGTTTCTTGTTTCGAAGATTTATAATTTCTTCCACAGGCAGTTCTTTTTTCTCCCTACCTCCTAAATGATTATTTGATATATTCTTGTGAGGTTCGAAACCATTCTCGATGGCTCTACGCATTCCCCTGCTTATTTTATAATTAGCAATTCTTCGTTGAAACTCTTCTACTGTACTCAATATTTCCAAGACCATTAAATCCGCATCCGATAAAGATATCTCCCCTTGATCTTGAATTGTAAAAACTTTTACTGCCATTTTACGTAATTCATGAATCAGGGCAATTTTCGAATGTCCCCTTCCTAATCGGGTATCGTCTTGTAAAAGTAAGATCTCTGCCTGTTTATCCTTAAATAATGCTAAAGCCTCAATTATCCCTTCCCGTTCTATATCAAATCCACTATGTCTTTCTTCTATGATTTTTATCACATCGAAATTTTGTAACTCTGCTAATTTTTCTAGCTCTTCTCTTTGTCTTTTTAAAGAGGTATCTTGAGTATTTTTTTCTGTACTAACCCGACAATAAATAATCGCTTTCAATTTTTCTCCTCCTAATCTACGAATCGGACTTAAGCAATTTGACCGTAAATAAGAAATTAACAAAGCATTAATCTTGTTCTTTTTTGAATAGCTTGAATAGACCTTCTTTTTCTACTTCAAAACCACTAGCCTGTTCGCCTATTGTTTCTAGAATACACATTCCCATCCGCTAACCTAATTTGGTTCATTAATTTGTTTATGTAATGAAGTTTCTTGTGAATCCTATGCTGTCATTACCCCTTTAAGTATATTAGTGCATTCATAAACTGTTCCCTCCATACGAACACGAAAACTACTTTAAGAAAAAATAGAACTAACGTTTGTATATCATATCCTATCATGATATAATGAAAAAAATAAAGAGGAACGTATTATCTACTTTATAGGTAAGGGGGAAATTCGAATGAACAAACTATCGAAAAGGCAAGCAGAAATTTTAGCTTATATTAAAGACGAAGTAAAAATTAAAGGTTATCCACCTTCAGTTCGAGAGATTGCTGAGGCTGTTGGTTTAGCTTCAAGTTCTACAGTACATGGTCATTTAGAGAGACTAGAACAAAAAGGCTATATTCGAAGAGATCCTACGAAACCGCGTGCAATCGAGATTCTTGGCGATACAGCTCCGGTTGTGAATGAAGTACAAGCATCATATAGTGAAGTCTATAACGATATTATTAACATTCCTGTAATCGGTAAAGTAACTGCAGGTATTCCAATTACTGCAGTCGAAAATGTAGAAGAATATTTCCCTTTACCGACATCTGTCGCTCCATCTAATGAACAAGTTTTTATGCTTCGAGTAGAAGGAGATAGCATGATCAATGCTGGAATTTTAAATGGCGATCTTGTAATCGTTAAAAAACAATTCACTGCGGAAAATGGAGAAATTGTTGTTGCCATGACTGAAGATAGTGAAGCTACTGTAAAGCGTTTTTATAAAGAAAGCGACCATTTTAGACTTCAACCTGAAAATGATGCCCTGTTTCCAATTTTATTAAAACAAGTATCAATTTTAGGAAAAGTAATTGGAGTTTATCGTACATATCATTAAACTTTTTAAGAGCAATTACATGATTATGTGATTGCTTTTTGTTTTTAACATGCAAAGACATAACCTAATCAAACCGAAACTGACTTAAAATTAAGGGAGTTTTTTGTGAGTTGAAAAAACACATAAAGAAATCTATATTTCTGATGCAAGAAAAACTCAACCCGATAAATTGAAAACTGTATTAAGATTTCAAGTCAAAGAACGATAAATAAATTAAAAGAGCTTGGAATATCCAAGCTCTTTTAGAGTCGTTGAAATATAAATCCTACATAAACGAGCATCCTTTAGTGAAAATCAACCTTTAAAAAATCTCTTTACGAAACTATAAACATAAATTTTTTCATTCACTATAACTCTCAAAAGTCTTCTCTAAATCATCTCTAAACGCAATTGCTAAATAATTATCGATTATATTTCTAGTAATAGGCGATTGAAATACTTGACTTTTATATGCCCCACCATCATATTCAATTATATCAATCTTATTTTCAACTTGTTCATTTTGCACTTCATCAAAATATTTAATACTTACTACTACCCCAGCGTCATCAATCGTAATTAATAACTCTCTTTGATTTAATAAGACCTCAATAACATTCTCTTTATCAATCATAATATCAAATTCACCATTCGAAACTTCTATTTCCTTTTTTAAAGACTCCCTTAAATCAACAAAATAAGATTCGAATTTCTCACACATCTTACTGTACGCCATATTTTCTGTAACAGTTTCTTTATATATAGCTTTTGTTTTTAAAATGAATTCCCTTTTAAAATCCATATTTCCACTCCTTGTAATGATATAATTGGAGCATTTATATATTATTACTATTCCTCATGCATAGAAAAATAGAATAACAGGAAGAATGTATTTAAAAATTTTTTTAACTAACTCTCCTAAAGTAACAAATTAATGATTACATCAGGACTTTTTACATACTTTTTATAATTAAAATATGAAAAAAACGAGAAACGTATGAAAGTATTTTAGATGGGATTTAGTAGTGGCTTATGATCTTTGGGGTAATAAAAATTATTTTTATCCTTACTTAAAAAACAATTGCTGAAAAATCGTTTAATCTAATAATTTAACATAAATAATTTCTGGGTCGCCTTCATCTAAATGATCAATGAATCCACTTTTAATATATCCTAGAGATTGAAATACTTTTTGCATTTTAATATTTGATTTGTTAGTAGAAGAAAATAATTTCCTTTCTGAATAAAATTCAACATATTTCATGAGATTTTTTGCAATACCCAGTCTCCTCATTTCTAGTGAAACAATGATCAAATCAATAAATAAATGGCCAAAGAAAAATTTATGATAAATTAGAAAACCTACAATCCTTTTATTTATTTCACATACGAGGCATCGATTTTCTTCAATCGAGCTTTTAATTAGATGTTCTCTAATTCGACTGTCAATAATTTGAGAATCCAAAATTACGATTGATTCACAATCATTCATTTTTGCATGTCTAATTTCCACTTTCGTCTCCTCTTCCTAAAATGGTTATAGTTACTTTTCGATAAAACACCCTCAAACCCTTTTATGTATTAATTTAAATGTAAAAAAACCTGTATATAAAATCATACAGGTCATTTAAATAAAGAATATCTTATAAATTTGTTGGATTGAAAAGTTTCCCCCACGTTTTTACTCCAACAATTCCATCAACTACTAAATCATTTTTTCTTTGAAAATCTTTTACTGCTTTTTCAGTTAGTATCCCAAAAATCCCATCCACTTTAACGCCAACTTTTTCTTGAATTTCCTTTACTCGCTCTCCTCTTGATCCTTTTTTTAAGATTCCTTTATAAGGATGTAACTCAACTTGAATAATTTTTTTATATAATCCATTTTTAATATTTGCATTATTAACCGAGATGAGCACATCTGCGTAATTAGTAGCTACTGCCCATCCTGCTTGAGCTATCGCCTTAAATTGTTCATCTGCAGTTTTGTATGTTTTAACTTTACTGTACCTCGGATTATTTAAAATAAAATCAACATATCCCTGAATTGGATCATTATATTTTATATAATACCCGCCTTCATTTTTAGGCCTAGCTGTTCCTCTACTACTAAGAGGTAAGCCTGGATGCCACGTCTGACCTGCGATATTGTTATTTTCCTTAAAATTTTTGGACGTAAAGTGTGCTGTTTCTACTTGCCATTGGGTATAAATCACTTCAGGTAACCAGCCAATTTTTTTGGAAACTTCTTGGGCATATTGGAAATATTTAATTGTATTAGACACTATAGACCTATTCCTCTCTTTAAAGTGCTTGTCCTATAGCGTATTCATTTTTTTTATTCTTGGTACTAAGGAAATAGTATAAAAGTAGTGAAATTTTAACTTTCTTTTATTTAACAACAAGTAAAGTTTCTTCATACAATAGTTAAAAATTGGAGCTGATAAAATGACCAATTGGATATATATTTCAACATCGAACCGCCAATTAAAACTTTTCGACGGCAACAAATTGCTTAAAACTTACCCAATCGGTGTCGGTAAAATGCTTACCCCTACTCCTTCAGGTACCTACACAATTATTAATAAAGATCCTAATCCTGGTGGACCTTTTGGGGTACTTTGGATGGGACTATCAGCTCCACACTACGGAATTCATGGAACTAATAATCCTGCATCAATTGGTCATTTTGTTTCGCATGGTTGCGTTCGTATGTATAATAAGGATGTTCTTGAATTATCTTCAATGGTTTCAATTGGTACAGGTGTCGTTATTCATCAATAATTAAGGTCTTCATAGATTAATAGATGCAATAGAGATTTAAAACCCTTACTCTACTGTAAGGGTTTTGGAAAATGTCGAATGTTTCCATTCAACTGATTTAAAAGGTTTCGTCTCTTTAGCAAATATGAACATTTAAGATATTAGGACATTGGATTAAAATCCTTCCAGATTGTTACTGATAATAGTTCATGGGTAATATCTTTACTAAACCAAGTTTCATTCCATTCTCCCTGACTTCTTTCAAATCTCGTTCGTTCTTCATATTCTTCAATACTTCTATACTTAATAAATAAATTGATATAATAATATTGCTCATCTTCTCTTTGCATAAAATTCATTCCAATATTCGATGGTTCTGAATGAAATTTTGGATGCGCTGACTTTTTTAATCTTGATTTAAAATCCTCTAAAAACTTCTTTTCAAATTTATATTCAAATAAGACGGTTATCAATGATTCAACTCATTTCTATTATTAGTTGTCTAGTAGCTAATCACTATTATAAGTATTCAACTTCTTATTTATTCTTTATACATAATCAATTTAATTCGTGAAGATAATATATAAAAATAGAAATTTCTAGAGGTGCTCATGGAAGAAACAAGCTCACCTAACTCATCTGAAAGCATTACTAGTCTTATTTGGAAATTATCAATTGGTTCTGGATTAGCATGGGAAATCTCAAAATTATTTGGTTCGTCACATCCATACTTAGGTCCAGTTTCACTTATACTTACGGTTCAATCGACAATTGACAAAACAATTAGTTTATCAATCAAACGCGTAATTGGAACAATGATTGGAATTGGTATTACTGTAATCATTGCTAGTTATATGAAAGTCACTGGTTGGAACTTAGGACTTTTAATTTTAATTGGTACATATATTGCTTACTATTTAAAATTAGACAAAAAAGTACTTCACCAGGTCGCTCTAACGATTCTATTTGTCTTTGCATTTGAACACAAATCAAAGGATTATGCGATGGATCGGATGAGGGACACGCTTGTAGGTGTCTTGACTGCTGGATTAATCCAGTTCGTTTGGTCTTCATTCACTTCAAGGAATAAAAAATTGAAATAGCCTAAATCTAAACCGGAATTGGTCACTTTCCAAGTGTAAAGAGGATTAAATTAAAATGCTTTTTAATTCAATCCTCTTTATTCTTTAGGTTATTCGATTGTACAATAAATCTTCAGTCTTCCACGTTCTCATAAAAGACAATTCGATTACCAAATGGATCTCCAACCCGTACCTCCCGTGTTTTCCAAGGAGTTTCTTCAATGCCTGGGCGAGCATATTTATATTTTTTTGAGAGTAACTTTGAATGAAGTAAGTCCAAATTTACTACCTCAATTCTAAGTGCAGCACCTGGACTACAATCACCATGGTGCTCAGAAAGATGTATGACACAATTGTTATAAGATATTTGCATATATAAAGGAAAATCATCTTCAAACCGATGCTCCCAATCAATCTCAAATTCTAAAAATGATATGTAAAATTCTTTTGCTTTAATTTCATCAAACATCCGTAGAATAGGTGTTGGACTTTTCATTGAAATTTCTGATGTACTCACTACTTTCCTCTCCTTTTCGTTTAACTACTATCTAGCTTAGCTTATAGAATCAATAATTCCTAGGTTGACCTTCATACTCTCAATGTCTTTTGGACGAAGTTTGCGTCCTGTACCTTTTTTTGAATTAAAGTGACTAAAATAATATGCGTGTTCACCAGTCACTTTTCCAAGTAAAAAATTAAACTACCAACCCCTTCGTTTCCAGAGATGAAGATTATAATTTAAACAAATGAGGTATATATCTTTTAATATCTTGCTTTTCTACTTTACTGATATTGTCCAATCTCATCACACCTCTTTTACATCTACTTACTTCTTTCTACATTGTAAGCATTGGCACCTTTTTCCTTTAATCTGTATTTCCAAATAAATAAAAAAGGCTGCGAAAAAGTAGCAGTGACAATAAATTGTAATAGAAGATCCAAAAGTTCCAAAAGATATTTTTATACTTGCCATACCTAAAAATCATCTAGATCAAGTCATACATACAAACCCGCTGTCTGAATGAAACATGATCATGTAACTCTCGAACTAATCAGGAGATTTTTTTAAAATGCCATAAAAAAAAGCTTCTTCAATCGAAGAAGCCTCAGACTGCCCGAAAACNNCTTCGCGCCTCGAAAGACAAGCGCTTGCAATCAGTCTGAAATCAGATTTTTTGTACTTTGTCTACACACTGAAAACTTGAAGCTACATCAATTGAGGAAACCATGCTTAATGTCCAACTTTTTGTTTGATACCATTTGGTTTGTTAAATACAGCTACTGAATCTACAATTGATTTACTTCCTGAATTTAACCCAACGATAATCGTTTTTATACCCTTTTCGTGAAATTTAATGACAATTTTATCAATTGCCGATACACCTGATTCGTCCCATATATGAGCTTTTGATAAATCAACCTCGACTATTTTTACATCATCTTTAAAATTAAATGCTTCAACAAAATCCGTGACAGAAGCAAAGAACAATTGACCTTCTACTTTATAGACGCGCTTATTTTTTCCAAGTTGAGAAGTGACTTTTACTTTCGAGATTTTCGCTGCAAAGAAAACAGCACTTAACAAAATTCCAAGAATAACACCAATCGCTAAATTATGAGTAGCTACAACTACTCCAACCGTTATAACCATCACTGCCGCATCAGTTCTAGGTAATTTGTGTAATGTTTTTAGAGATGACCAATCGAATGTTCCTATTGATACCATAATCATTACAGAAACTAACGCTGCCAATGGAATTTGAACGACTAATTTATTTAATACAAGAATTAGAAACATTAAAAATGAACCAGCAACAAATGTAGATAATCTACTACGACCACCTGATTTAACATTTATAACAGACTGTCCAATCATTGCACATCCTGCCATTCCCCCAAATAACCCATTTATAATATTGGCAATACCTTGTCCTTTGGATTCAGTATTTTTATTACTTGAAGTATCTGTCAGATCATCAACTATTTGAGCAGTCAATAATGATTCAATTAAGCCAACAAACGCTAACGAAACTGCATATGGAAATATAATCATTAGTGTTTCAATACTAAACGGAACATTTGGTAAAATAAAACTTGGTAGAGATCCTGAAATATTCCCCATATCTCCTACTTTATTAACATCACTTCCAGAAAATATTGCAATCATACTAATAACAATGATCGCCACTAAAGGGGATGGGATGATTTTTGTAATTCTTGGAAACAAATAAATAATCGCTAATCCGCCTGCAACCATTGCGTACATTTGCCATGATTGACCTACAAAATAAGGTAATTGCGCCATAAAAATTAAAATTGCTAAAGAATTCACAAAACCTGTCATAACTGACTTTGGAATAAACTTGACTAATTTACCAATTCCTAGAAATCCTAGTATTACTTGAATAATACCTGTTAAAATAGTTGCTGCAAGCATATACTCAATTCCATGTTTTTTTACTAGACCAGCTAACACAAGTGCCATTGCACCAGTCGCAGCTGATATCATACCTGGACGACCACCAACAAACGAGATCACAACTGCAATGCAGAAAGAAGCATATAATCCAATCATTGGATCGACACCTGCAATAATCGAAAATCCAATTGCTTCAGGAATAAGCGCTAACGCAACGACAATCCCCGCTAATACATCTGCTCTAATATTAGAAAACCATTCATTTTTTATTTTTTCTATCAATTAATTTCCACCTCAACTTACGATTAATCACTAAAAAATAGTCTATCATCATTATTCCCAAAAAGGAACCTTTTTTGGGAATGTTATATGTTATGATAATGGAAACCCCTATACAGTTAGGAGATTATTTATGATAATCGGATATATGCGACCAAATCACGACGATCCAAAATGTGAACATCAGCTAGTTCAATTAAAAAAACTAAATTGTGATGAGATTATTTCAGAAGAGCATTCATCTGCAAAAAAAAGACATCAGCTTGAAGTAATTTTAACTAATCTTAAACAAGGCGATACGATTGCGATCCCAAAACTATTTACATTAGCAGATTCTACCCGTCATCTTATGGAAATTTTAGAAAATTTAGATTCAAAAGGCGCATTTTTACAATCTTTAGAGGAAAATATTAATACATGTACTCAATCTAAATACTTTTTCATCGAGATCGTAAAGCACCTACTTTCTTTTCAAAGCGATGTAATAAGCGAAAATACGAAAAAGGGAATCTATGAAGCCAAACAAAAAGGAATCACTTCGGGACGTCCTAAAAAGCCTGATGAAAATGTAAAACGGGCAATTATTATGTATGAAAGTAAGAAATATACTCTTGAAGAAATTAAACAGGAGACTGGGATCAGTAAATCAACTCTATATCGTTATTTAGAAAACTAAAAATGACCTTTAGGTTAGGTCATTTTAGCATAGTGTTGAAAATGAGCTTGTCAACTACGCCAATTTGTGGTCGATTTCCACTAAATCCTGTAATGAGTAAGGAACTTTCTATTTTTCGGTGGTTTACTTCCTCATGAACCTATCATGAGGAAGTATCTTGCTATTTTTGACTGATTTACTTCTTCATGAA
>NZ_NUGT01000078.1 GCF_002574545.1 Bacillus sp. AFS055030 | reverse complement strand
TTTTTGTTTTTCAAAAATATTAAAAGTACGCTCCAATTCTATTCATATTTCTAATTTATTTACAGATACTATTTTTAAGTGAGGTGAATAAATTGAAAAGAATTATTGTATATATTCTTACTTTCTTCTTAGTATTTCCTAGTACAACTTTTGCTTATAGTAATACGCCACACGGCTGGGGGATTGTTCGTGCGAATAATGAGGTGCCACCTGATGCTGGTGCGCAACTTAATAAATTGTTATCAAATACAAGGTCAGTTTATTTAGGGGATCCTACAAAGAAAGATGTTTATTTAACGTTTGATAATGGGTATGAAAATGGTTTTACACCAAAGTTTTTGGATGTTTTAAAGAAGCATGGTGTTCATGGGACTTTTTTTATAACCGGTCATTACATTAAGGAAAATCCTGAATTAGTGAAACGAATGGTTAATGAGGGGCACATAGTCGGAAACCATTCATGGAGTCATCCTGATATGACTACGATCAGTGATCAAAAGATTATTGAGGAATTGGAACAAGTTAAAATGGCATACCAGGAATTGACTGGCCGATCAGATATGAAATATTTCAGACCAGCAAGAGGTGTTTTTAGCGAACGTACTTTACAACTAGTGAATAAACAAGGGTATGATAATATTTTCTGGTCATTGGCATATGTTGATTGGAAGGTTGATCAACAAAGAGGTTGGAAATATGCTTATGATAATGTCATGAAAATGATTCATCCTGGAGCTATTATATTAATGCATACTGTTTCGAAGGATAATGCAGAAGCGATGGATGCGATTATTACTGGCTTACATAAACGAGGGTATCATTTTAAAAGCTTAGATGATTTAATGATGGAAAGAAGTGGATTTGATCCGAACTTCTATTTTCCAAAAAAATGAAAAGCTAATGATTAAGTAGTTGCATTAACTACTTTAATCATTAGCTTTTTTAACGGTTTGCGATTGCTTCATAGTTTAATCTAGCATGTTGCTTAGGTGTTTTGATGACAAAAGGATTATCAACAGTATTTTCTAGGAATTGTTTATCTTTATTAGCGAATTTCTTTATTCCGTTAAGAACTTGCTCTTCTTCAGTTACGACTTCCCCAAAAAGTAAGTCCTGTGTAATTGGTCCTTGATTGTAATGCTCATAGTAAAATCGCTTATAATCAAACTGATAGAAAATAACTGGTTTTTCCATATATGAAAAATCAAATGAAACTGTCGAGTAATCAGTAATTAGTAAATCAGATCTTTTTAATAGAGATTGAACAGTCTCTTCGCCCTGACGAATTACTTTAATCCGATCGTGGAAATCTGGAACATCCTTCATATAAATTTGTGTCTGGTAGTGAGGATAGAATATGATATTTAAATCATTTTTTTCTAGCATTTGGTGCAACTCTGGATTACTTAGTAAAGATAAATAACGATTAAAGTATTCAGAGTTCATTAATTGCTGAGTACTTTTATTCCAGTTTCGCCAAGTTGGCATGATCAAAATGGTTTTGCCATTTCCTGTATTTTCAAGCGCATCCCATCTAGCCAATCCAGTAACAGCCACTTCNNATTTACTCGACTAACTCCAATAACGCCATGTTGGATAAGGATCTTTTGATTTTGCTGCCACTCAGGGTGACATTTTAACACTTGTAAGTACTCATGTGTGTACATGTTAGCACGCTCTGAATAAGCATTAATTGTTTTCTCACAAGTTAATAAGTAGAGTGTATGTTTTAGGCTACCATATTGAACAATGTTTCCGAATTCCTTTATATATTCGTAATCCTTTGCTTTTTTATCAATCAAATAGTAACAGTTATCTCTAATTTTATTTTCCTGAATGTACTTGAATAAATGGTATGAATTATCTTGTGCCGTATCTTTTCTTTCCCCAATTAACCAAATATGCTTATTTCGATAATATCTCTGGGTTAAACGGTAAAGGTAAAAAATAAGGAATGACTTCCATTCTCTTCTTAGGATCAGTAACCCAAATTCATAAGTGAGATCACGGAATGTTTTTTGGATTTTTGTTTTTAATTTTCCAAGTAAGCCTGTTTTTTTGATTCGAATGTGTAAATTTTTCTTTGGAAAATAAGGTACGATACTATGTGTTTTAGTTGTTGCAGGTTTTGAATTTGCCTTTGTTGAGAAATAGAAAATATGAAGTGGTTTTTTTAATGAAATATTTCCAACTTTTACTGAAATAAACACTTCATAATCGCCATCAGGTAATATTTTACTTAGCTCAAGTGTAGTTGTTTTATAACCACCATCATTATAATTAATGCTATTTTTTGAGAAAAGATAGGACAAATCAGAACGTTCAAGTGTTTCAAGTGTTACTTTAATGACTTGACCATTGGATTTGTTTTTAAACTGTAATTCTTTAATCGAATCTTCATTATTCATTTCCTCGATAAATGCAAAGCCACCAACTTGCAATCGGTCACCACGTAACGAAAGGATTTCAATTTTTTGATGTAAGTTAAATTCCTTAATTTCCAGGTATTCTTTATATTTCGGAAAATATTTTGCAAAATAATGATAATATTTTCCTTCTATTATCACTGCTCCTTTTTGTAAGGTGCGATCTGATAATAAAGTCATCAATAAATGAAATTCTTCAGGATTTTGATTTAGAAAAATAGTATAAAATACTTTACTAATTTTTGAAGTATTATTTTCCATTAGATTTTCAGATAAGTTTTTAGCAAAATCTGATGAAATCTTTAAAAGATCATTATATTGTTCAATAGGGAAATAATATGCCTTCGTCAGTAAAGACGTTAAATAATAATCCCATAATTTTTTCTCAACATGCGAGTAATGAGAGGTAATGTCTTTCAGATTATAATAGTTTATTAATTCAGTTTGAGTAACAAGAAGGTTATCAAAAAATTCTAACGTACTAGTTTGTTTAATGACATCACTGTTTGTTAAATCTCTCACTTTTACTACGATATCTGAAGTTACGAAAACTTTAGTCGAACAAATAAAAGATTGTTGAGTAAATAATAAATCTTGTTGTTCTGTTAATTGCTCATTAAATTGCAAATGATTGTCGTTTAATAAACTTCTTTTAATCAACATATTTTTAATAGAAGGATTTAAAAGAAGTTCTGGATGTTTATGAAACTCGCGTACTGTTGGAAGATCTTTTTTAATAATTGATTTTAAATCATGGTGCTCCCATTTTCTTGTACCATTGAATAATTGTATATTTCCTAAAGCAATATCAGCATGATTCTTAATCGCATTGTTATATAAATTTTCATAGCCTGAAGAATTTACAAGATCATCCGCATCGATAAATGCGACAAACTCTCCAGTAGCTTCATGTAAACCAATGTTACGTGCTTTGTTTTTTGCCATTAGCTCTAAAGATATAAAGCGAATATTTTTATGTGAATTTGAATAGTTTTCAATTATTTCTTTACTCTTATCAGTTGAACCGTTGTCGATTATAATCGTTTCAATATCAGTTAATGATTGACCTTGTAAACTATTTAGGCAATCTTTTAAGACATCTTCATGATTATGTGCGACAACGACTACACTAACTTTGGCTTTTTCCATAATAGTCTTACCTCACTAGTCTCTACTTTCAATTAAATAGTTTAACATAAATTATAACCTAGTGCGTCTTCGAAGGAACATAATTTACGAATGGTAAGTAGGTATCGTACTCGTATTGTTTCCAATTATGAATAGAGATATTTTAAGAAGAAGAAAAGTAGAAAGGTTAGAAAAAAGATTTATATTATTTTCATCCAACACTTGACTTCGATAATGATAATCGTTATCATTTAAGTATAGCAAATATCATCATAGTTGTAGCGATATTTGGTAAGTTTTGAAACCTATTGGACTTGAAAGTTTCCCCATTCCCTAAAAATTTAATGTGTAAAAGAAAGCTTGACTAGTCCCCAAGCTTTTTTTGTGTTTTCAGACTGCCCGCCAAGCGCTCGCTTTCTTCGTTGCTNNTGTCTGCGGTGCTCATTACCGTCTAAGGTAACTCCGCTCCTCACCAGGCTTCGCGCCTCGAAAGGCAAGCGCTCGCAATCAGTCTGAAAATAATCATCCTTTTTTGCTCAACTAACTAGAGATCATTCTCTAGTTTTTTGCGTTTCTCACAAATTTTCTTAAGAGGTACTTGTTATGCTATAATACACTTCAGAGTAATTAAGGAGGAACGGGTGAATGTGGAAGGAAGAGGTTGCTTTAGAAACACCATATCAATGGGAAGAAGTTTTAAAGAGATTAGAGCATGAGCCAACATTTACAGTGCATTCTGCTGAAGGGCGGTTAAGTATTCCACTTTATATTGATGGGGATCAAGCAGTTGTAAAGGTTAAGAAAATAAATGATGCTCCAGTTCAGTTTGAAGTCGTTAGTGAACATGAAAATAAAGAGAAAATTCTCGAAGAAGTTGCTACTATTTTGCAATGGCAAACAGAATTTGAAGAGCTACATCATCATTTAAGACAAACTACACTATCTCCTCTAATTGACCTTTTTGGACATACGCCAATTACCGTTTCAAATGATCCTTTTGCTTGTTTAATTACATGTATTATTCATCAACAAATACAGCGTACATTTGCCATCCAGGTAACAAAACGATTTGTTCGAATGTACGGTGAGAGAATTGGTAATTCGTGGTTTTTCCCATCTCCTGAAATAATTGCTAATTTAACAATAGATGAGTTAAGAGATTTGCAGCTTAGTACTAGAAAAGCTGAATATATGATTGGAATTGCTAAAGCTTGGAGTGAGGGAGTTTTAAGTCATCAAGACTATCGAACATTATCTTCTGAGGAAATTGCTAAGGAGTTAATCAAGCTAAAGGGAGTCGGTCCTTGGACAGTTGAAAACTTCTTGTTATTTGGTCTAGGTCGAAAAGATATTTTCCCAGTTGGTGATGTTGGAATTCAAATAGCACTTCAAAAGCTTTTAAATTTAGATGAAAAGCCTTCGAAAGAAATAATGGACTATGTAAAAGAGCAAGTTTCTCCGTTTGGAAGCTACGCCGCCCTTTATCTTTGGAAGAGCATAGAATAATGGAGTTGTATATATGAGTAATCAGTTAACAAATAAATTAGAAGTAGGCCAATCCTTTCCAATAACAATTAAACGAATTGGGATAAATGGTGAAGGCGTCGGTTACTTCAAAAGACAAGTAGTCTTCATAAAAGGAGCATTACCTGGTGAGGAAGTCGTCGCTGAGGTAACGAATGTTCGTAACGGTTTTGCTGAAGGGAAAATTCAACGCATTCGAAAAGCATCACCAGATCGCGTAGAACCGACATGTAAAATCTATGAAAAATGTGGTGGCTGCCAAATTCAGCATGCATCTTATGAAGGACAGCTTCGATACAAACGTGACATTGTTATCCAAGCAATGGAAAAGTATGCGAAAGAATTACTAGAAAAAACACCAATTAGAGAAACAATTGGTATGGAAAACCCTTGGAATTATCGCAATAAAAGTCAGCTTCAAGCTGGACTAGAAAAAAATAAAATCATCGCTGGACTCTATACACAAAACTCTCATAATGTTGTCGATATTGGCCATTGTCCAATCCAACATGAGGATTTAAATAAAGTTACTGGTAAAGTGAAGAAAATTTTAACGCGTTTAAATATCCCTGTTTATAATGAACGAAAAAATAAAGGGGTAATTCGAACAATTGTAGCACGAGTTGGTTTACGTACAGGTCAAATTCAATTAGTACTAGTAACTGGAACGAAAGATTTTCCTCAAAAAAATGAACTAATCAGTGAAATTAAAAAAAGAATGCCTGAAGTTACAAGTTTAATGCAAAACATTAATAATCAAATGACTTCCGTAATCTTTGGTCGTGAAACTGTGTATTTATCTGGTGAGGAAGTAATTGAAGAAAAGCTTGGAGACTTATCATTCGAACTATCGGCAAGAGCGTTTTTCCAATTAAATCCTGAACAAACAGTTAAACTATATGATGAAGTCAAAAAAGCAGCGGCACTGACTGGAACAGAAAAAGTAGTAGATGCTTATTGTGGTGTAGGGACAATCGGACTATGGCTAGCAAAAGACGCAAAAGAAGTTCGAGGCATGGACGTAACGAAAGAAGCAATCATCGATGCAAAAACAAATGCCCTAAGCCATGGCTTTACAAATACTCATTACGAAGCAGGTAAAGCTGAACAAGTATTACCAAAATGGTTACAAGAAGGCTGGAAACCAGATGTTATTATAACGGATCCACCGAGAACTGGTTGTGATGAGGAGTTTCTAAATACTGTATTAAAGATTAAACCGAAGAAATTAGTATATGTTTCTTGTAATCCTTCTACTTTAGCTAGGGATTTGAAGGTATTGAGTAAGAGTTATGATGTGAAGTATTTGCAGCCGGTTGATATGTTTCCGCATACGGCGCACGTTGAGTGTGTTTCGCAACTCATTTTAAAAGGAGGCAACTAACCCTTGTGGTTGTTGCCTTTTTTCGTTCTTCTAGACGATTTACGAAATATGAAAGCTTAGATAAACAGGGGCTTTACTTAAATAAGAGTAAAGCCTTTTCTTTATCAAAGCAGAAGAATGTATTAAATAAAAGATGTAAATAATTGCTTAAAGAGAATCGCGATAATATATATGGTCATTCTAAAAGAAGGAGGGATGATCTTGTTATTTCGAATATTATTACTTCTGATAGTATTCAGTTATAAATTTTCTTCTATTGTCAGTGCAGAAGCACCACTTACTGCTGCATTTATCCGTGACCATCAACTATGGATAAAAAAAGGAAATCAAGAAATACAACTTACACAGAATCGAAATGTGTATAATCAGAAATGGTCATATGACGGTCGGTTTATTGGTTATATCGATGGTGATGAGAAGGGAGAAAAAACGGATTTATATATTTATGATACAAAAGAAAAAGAAAGCTACCAACCTTATATAAAGGTCGTAACCTCTGACTTCAAATGGTCACCGATCAATAATCAACTAGCATACAATGATCAAGGTGTATTAAACGTTACTCATATAAAGAACGGTCGCCCACAGGGGTTTGAGAATGTATCACTTGGGGTTAGTAGTTTTGATTGGTTTCCGAACGGGAAAGAATTTATCGTTTCCTCACAATCCAGCTTACGTCCTACTGGATGGGGCCCAATTCCGATTTATAGAATTCCAGTAGATGCAAATCTTTCTAAAGATAAAATAAAGTCTTTTTATACTATTCGAACTAAAGAGCCTGATTTATTTGGGATTGATGCTAATTATTTTAAGTGGAGTTCTGATGGAAAGTGGGTTAGCTTTTTAATTACTCCTACAGCTTCCTGGTCAGCGGATAGCAATACGTTATGCGTCTTATCATCACAAGGAAAACACTTTCAATCAGTGGGAAAAATGTTAGAGTATAAAGACTGGTTTAAGTGGGCTCCTCTAGCCAATCAATTGGCCTATATTTCAGGAGAAGGAAGATTTTTTGTTGAAAACAAGAAGATGATGATTGCCGATATCCCAACATCTAAACAACAAAAAGAATACACCCCAAAGGGATATGTAGACCTAGATCTAGAATGGTTTTCTAAAGATTTAGTAATTGTGGCTCGTTCGAAAGAGAACAAGGAGTGGAAAGAAGGACCTGTACCAACTATGTTCACATCACTTTATGCTATAAACATAAGAACAGGAGAGCAACAACAAATCTCGTTTCCAAGAACGAATGAACTTGACGAAAATCCTCAAAAAGTTAAATCTTATCTTTCTTTTTTTCGAAGGAAGGCAGAGGAGTTTAAGGGAGATGTATGGATGAAAGATGGTATAACTGGGAAAGAACATTTATGGATTAAGAACGTTGATTCAGCTCCAGTCTTTTATGATCCAAAATAAGGTCAAGAATTTGTTAATAGAAATTTTAAGCTACATTCATGATTCTTCAAGATGAAGGTAGCTTTTTTTCATTATTCTATTAGATCAAAATATTAATCCTCTTTGTAGCCACCATTAACCCATAATATATACTCCATTATGTCACTCACATTTGAAGAGTTTAACGATATTTATGACAGATTCTATTAATATAGTACAACTATGCATTAGATAGTTTAATTACAGATCCTTCACAAACTTGAGACTCTTTTACAATTGTACACTGAGTTGGAGATAACAGATGGCAAAAAAATGAAACCTGAATTAGTAGCTAGAGCCAATGAACTAGCAGAGGAAATAAGTAAACGGGCAGGTATACCCTAAAGGTTATTTCAAGACTAAAAGGGAAGCCTGAAGTAAGAAAATCCTGAAATATCACGCGCATCGTAAATAATTGAATCGGGAATAACAGATAGAATCGCATGTTCTACTGCACCTATAGCACCATCAAAACTACTTTTTAATAATACATCGACAATCTTGAGTCTGAATCTGTCAATTGGAAGAAAATGGTTAGGTACAGCCGTTTCTCTTTGTGCTATTTTTAATCATAGAGACTCAATTGTATTATTTCGAGTGGGGTTTTCTTTCGTAAAAAAAGTACCATAAATTCATATTGTTGGGATAAAGTGAGGTGATCATCATGCTTGAGGGCCAAATAATCAAATTCTATCGTGAACGTCAGAGCATGATGCAGAAGGATTTAGGAATTGGCATCTGTTCGAGTACACATATTAGCAAAATTGAACGAGGACTAACAGAAGTTTCTAAAGAAACGATAAACTTGCTGTCAAAGCGCCTTCATATTGATATGGAAACAGAAATTAAAACTTACAATGGCCTAGATTCCCTTTTAAAAAAATGGCATGAATCGATTATTTTAAAATTGAAAAGAAAGGCTAAGAGAATTAAGAAAGAATTAGAGGCTATTGATCTTCTACAAATGCCAGTTATTTATCGTTCATATATGCTCGTACTAACAAGATATTATTTATTGATAGGGCAGGGGCATCAAGCTGAAACTCTAATTGTTGAAATGGACAAATGGTCTAATCTTTCACCATATGAAAAAAACATGCTTTTTCACATTAAAGGGATCAATGCATTGATAAATAAGGAATATTATAAGGCAATTTCATTTTTTCAAGGAATTGATATAACCTATTACAACAACCAAGAGTACTATTATCATTTGGCTTTTGCCTATCATTCTCTGAATTCACGAGTATTGGCTTATTATTTTGCCGAAAAGTCTCTGCGCTTTTTCACAGAAGTGCGCAGTCTTACTCGAATGATTGAAGCAGAATTGCTTATGCTGGTCCAAGTAGAGCGGGACGAGTTTTACGATCCAAAAGATACGGAATATCAAAGATTAATCGAGATGACCGAAAACATTGGATTAGAACATCAAAGAGCAGTTCTGACACACAATCTTGCATATCAGAAAGTTCGCCAAGGAAATTATGATAAAGCTTGTGAATACTATAAACAATCTATGGACATGAAAGACCCTCATACAGCTCTTCATATAGCCTCTTTGGAAGGCTATATAAATGCATTAACGAAACAAGGATCGAAATCAACCGAAGAATTGCTCCAATTGGTCGAAAACGGTATTGCTCTTTCTGAAGAAATAGCCGATCCAATCTATATGCATTTCTTCTATTTACATAAATATAATATTCAAAACGAAGAAGAGCTTTACTATCATTACCTTGAAAAAGAAGCATTTCCTTATTATCAGA
Organism: Bacillus sp. AFS055030; assembly: GCF_002574545.1. Taxonomy (GTDB): domain Bacteria; phylum Bacillota; class Bacilli; order Bacillales; family Bacillaceae_G; genus Gottfriedia. Next base: position 17,912 of record NZ_NUGT01000078.1, on the reverse strand, counting down.
AAATGGCACATGTTCGCTTAATTGAACATTATGCGATAAAGTTGTTCGACTATCATATGGAAAAAGGCAATGTCGATGAAGCAAATCAATACGCAGCGTATCTCGTGGAAAAATACCGTAGAAACGATAAATTTGCTTGATTTTTAAACTAATACCTTTAAGAATGTCATGTCACTACGTACATTATAAAGAAAGGATGTTTTCGAAAAGTTTGTAGCTGAAATCGGCGGACAAACTTTATAGTCAAAAACAACTATTAATGAAAAAAGAGCCTATAGAAAAGCGGAAGCGTTCTCTTCATGAAACGGCACCGAAGGATTTAAAAATATGTGGTAACAACACCTATACACTCGTTTATGAAGAGAAGATGTTTTTCACGCGGAAAAAGGCATCTTCTCTTCTTTTTTATACTTTCCAATGCTCCATATTTACACTTCTTATACCCTTGATCACACACAATACCTTATTTGTCAACAATTTGATTCATAACCCCAAGTCAATCTATTGAATTTATAACCCTAAGTCAAAATCTATATTAATCGTAATATTAATATAGATTTTTGCAATGTCGTAATTTGTCGCAATATTAAAAATTTGTAAAAAAGTAGGTCGTACGCCCCTTAAAACCCCATTTGTCACCCTAGTCTAGCAATTATATAATTCTTTTAAAATTCAATGTTACCTATTCATTTCATATTCAGCTAGAAACTACATAACTCTAACACAGAATCGGTAATTGGTTTAGGAGGTGTCCCGTTCATCTTGTTAGCAATCTCTTAATTTATATCCACTATTTTATAAGTTAATGGGTTCAAGCGGTTAAGGGAAAGGAGGGTAAAGGATTAGTTCGGTAAATTCAATCTAAATATGGAGGTATAAACATGATAAAAATCTACAAAAAATTGCTGGCATTATCAGCAATTATTCTACTTATCATAAGCTCATTTATTGCACCATTTGGAAATTATGGTAAGGCTTATGCAAGTAAAAATAATACGAATAGCAATAACCTACAATCTAAAGATGTTATAGAGAATAAAATAAGTCCAGAACTTGAAAAAGAATTTGACAACAACTCTCAAACTAGTTTTCTTGTTAAATTTAAGGAACAGGTAGATACAGTAAAGGTTGCAAATGAAGCTAAGGCTAAGAATAAACAACTATCAAATGTGAAAAAAGAGTTAGTAGTTCGTTCATCAATCGTTTCTGAATTAAGAATTAAAGCAGATTCATCACAGAGTAATTTGAAGAAGTATTTAGCAAAAGAAAAAAATAACGGAAATGTAAAGGATATTGAATCATTTTACATCGTAAATGGTATGGCAGTTACAGCATCAGAGGAAGTTATGAGAAACATAGCAGCTATGCCTGAGGTTGAAAGTATAAAACCTAATGGAATTACAAAGTTAATCGAGCCTGAAAAAACTACTGGAGCTGCTGTTCAAGCGGTTGATAATGTAGAATGGGGTCTTAAACAAATTGGGGCGCCTGACGTTTGGACCTTGGGAATAGATGGAACAGGGATAGTCGTTGGTAGCATAGATACAGGAGTTCAGTGGGATCACCCTGCATTAAAGACAAAATATAGAGGATATGACCCAAATAATCCAGATAAACCAAATCATGAATTCAATTGGTTTGATGCAACTGAAACTCATGGTTCAGTCCCTTACGATGATCTCGGTCATGGAACTCATACAGTGGGTACTATGGTTGGTTCAGAACCAAATGGAACTAATCAGATAGGTGTTGCGCCAGGAGCAAAGTGGATAGCTGCTAAGGCATTTACAGAAGATGGTGGAACAGATGAAGATTTAATAGAAGCAGGTGAATGGATGCTTGCTCCTAAAGATAGAAATGGAGTACCACATCCAGAAATGGCTCCTGATGTTATTAATAACTCATGGGGAGGCAGCCCTGGAATTGATGATTGGTATAGAACAATTATAAAAAACTGGAGAGCAGCAAATATATTCCCAGAATTTTCAGCAGGAAATACAACCCCTTACAATCCTGGTGGACCAGGATCAGTTGCTAATCCTGCAAATTATCCAGAATCCTTTGCAACAGGAGCAACTGACGTAAACAACAAGTTAGCTGGCTTCTCATTAAGAGGGCCATCACCATATGGTGGAATAATTAAGCCGGAAATTTCAGCACCTGGAGTTAATATAAGATCTTCAGTACCAGGAGGTAAATATGAGGGTGGATGGAATGGAACCTCGATGGCAGGCCCACATACATCAGGACTTGTTGCATTACTTCGACAAGCCAATTCATCTTTAACTATAGACGAAATAGAAAAAATAATAGAGCAAACAGCAACTCCTTGTACGGACTCTGCATATCCTACAACCCCTAACAATGGATATGGATATGGTGTTATAAATGCATTTAAGGCTGTAACATCAGTTCTAAATGGAATATCTGAGATTAAAGGCCGAGTATCAACAGATGCCAAGGATACAGTTCCACCAACATTTAAACATATACCTGTTAAAGAGACATACGAAGGATTGCAACAAGATTTAAAATTAGATGTACAGGATAATGTAAGCGTCGAGAAAGTCGAGCTTCAATATAGAAATAATCCATCGGATGAGTGGACAACAGTTGCAGCTGAAAGGAAGAGTGGGGACTACAAGTCAGGAAGCTATGAAGCTATAATTCCAGCTGATAGAGTAGTAGCAGGATCAAATCTATCTTACAGATTAAGAATAGTTGACTTTGGAGGGAATGAGGTTACAAGTGATATCTATACAATACTTGTTAAACCTGCAATTACAATAGGATACTTTAATAATTTTGAAACAGAAATGACAGGATGGGAAAGCGATCCTAGCATGATGAATCAATTGCAGTGGGGAAAACCTACAACAGGACCTAAGGCAGCAGCCTCAGGAGAAAAGGTTTTAGGTACTAATCTTGAAGGAACGTATTCAGAAAATGAACAAATGCTTTTGAAAAGTCCTCCTATTGTCCTGCCAAAGGGGAGTGCTTATTTACAGTTTAAAAATTGGTATGAAATTGAAGAAAACAATGACTATGCATTTGTTGCGGTTAAAACTGACGATGATGAGAATTGGTATATAGTTGCAGCATATACAGGCACTAATACAGAAGGATATTCAAATGAGGAAATAGATTTAAGCCAATATGCAGGAAAGAAAATAAATATCGCATTTGCCTTTATCTCTAATGACACCAATAATAAGCAGGGATGGTTTATAGATGATGTTAGATTAACAAGCCAATCTGTAGAATCAAGTAGTACATCAGCTTTAAGCAACATACCTAAAGAATATGTTAGATTAACAAACCAATCTCTAGCATTAGCTTTAAGCAACAGCCCAAAAGAAAACATAATAAATTCTACGGAGACAAATGTTGACATAACTAAAATTCCGTTACCAGCTACAGTATCTATTGTTGAAAATGGTCGTTCTACAAAAACAAATCCGCAAGACGGCTCATATAGTTTTAAGGTTAAAACAGGAGAGTACACATTAAGAGCTGAAAACTATGGATACTATCCACAGGATCAAAAGGTTCAAGTAACAGAAAACCAAGTTCTTGAAAATACAAACTTTACAATGGTTCCAATACCTAAGGGAACATTAAAAGGTAAAATCATTAATGCCCAAACAGGAAAACCTGTGAAAGGCGCTAAAGTTTACGTAATTGAGGATGCAGCAGTAGCACCAGTTACAACTGATGCAGAGGGGAATTATTCAATAACTGCATACGAAGGTAAATATACAGTACAGGTTACAGCAGAGAACTATTTTGATGAGAAATTTACTGTAGATGTTACGGGTAATGAAAATGTCTCACACGATATTCAGCTAAAACCATTTATAAATTTTTTAGGTGAGATCGGCTATGATGATGGAACACCAGAATATTCAGTGGCTCAATGGGAAGCAGGAGGCGGCTATGCGGTAAGAATGTCACTTCCAGAGGGACAGACCAGAGCAATAGTAACTTCAGGGTCATTTATGTTTGATACAGGCTTTGGAAATACATTTAAGGTGGCAGTTTATGATGCAAGTGGAAAGGATGGCGCACCTGGAAACATAATAGCAGGGCCATTCAATGGAACTGCTAATAAAGAAGCAGGGAAATGGACAGTTGTTGATTTATCAGCACAACAAATAGTTGTAACTGGCGATTTTTATATGGTTTTCATACAGGATAAGTTTGCTCCTCAAAGTCCAGCAATTATGTTGGATAAAAATAATCCAGTAGTGGCACAAAGATCATGGTGGTTTGTAAAAGGAGGTCCATTTACTTTAGCAAACAAAGATTTTGGTAACATGATGATCAGAGCAACAATTAAGGAGGAAGCACTAGCTCCAGTTATAACATCACCAGTGGACAACCCATATTTAAATAATGAAAATGTAACAATAAAAGGGACGGCAGCTCCAGGAATGGACGTTCATATATTTAGCAACGACAAAGATATAGCAAATGGAAAGGCAAATGATGATGGAAGCTTCTCTATCAATGCTGTACTTCAAGAGGGAGTTAATATTCTAAAGGCAAAAACGATTACAGAAATCGGCTCTACTCCTTATTCGAAGGAAATAAAGGTTATAGTAGACAAGGCATCACCAGTTTTAGAAGTTAAAAGCCCACAAACTAACGCAAATATTAATGATCAGGTTATAACTGTAACAGGAACAGCCAAAGATGATTATTTAGATTATGTTGATGTAAATGGAACAAGGGCAGATATAGATTCATATGGAAATTGGACAGTAAAGCTTATGTCTAAGGAAGGGCAAAATGGAATAAATGTTGTTGCTAGAGACAAGGCAGGAAATGAAACTGCTAAGGGCATAACAGTTAATGTAAAATACTCAATACGTGAAATAAAAAATATAATGCCATCGAGTGATGTAATATTAAAGGCAGATCAAACATTAAAGGTTGAGTTCGACAGTGAGCCTGGATTAAAAAAGGCAGTATTTACAATTAACGCTCCGATTAATGGCATAACAAGTGAAGTAAGTGCAGTATCTATGCCAATAGCAAGTTTAAGCACCTTTGAAGTAGTTATGACCGAAGTAAAGGATGCAAAAGGAAATGGCACTGGACACTATAAGGGAGACTGGACAGCAACTAAGAAGCTTACATTAAACGGTGCTCAAATAGTGGTAAAAGTAGAAGATATGTATGGAAATTCATTAAGTTCCACTGCAGCAGGAAAGTTATATGTAAATTGCAAACCAATTAAGAAATAATTATGAAAAAGTGTCAGGGATCTGCTCTTGTAGCAGCTGAGTACCCTGCAACTGTTGGCAAAAAAGAAATTGGTGTAAAGCTTGATGAGTCAGCAACCAGTGAATATCAAGGTGCAACATGCTCTGCAAAACGATCTTTTAAAGCTGACCAAAAAGACGATGGTGCTTTATTCGAGTAAAGTAATGATCATAAAAAGATACACAGTTGATACGTTATGGCATCTAATGTGCAAACGATAGATTGATCGAGATGATTCTATGATAACCAAGAACCGGTGACGCTTCATTATGACGTTGCTGGTTTTTTTACACTTTTATATCGCTATTCTTTAGGAATAAGCAAAGAAACAGGGCCAGAGATGGGATTTTTAATTTGGGAGTTGACCAGGCATTTGTCAAAAGCGTTGACAAAATCAAGGATATTCACTTTCTTGCTCATTAAACTGTAACATGTGCAAAAGTATCAAATCGGCAACTAATTGGAAGTCACATAAAGATAGAATTCTTACTGGAGAGTTATTTAATGGAGGGGTTTAGGGATGGCTACTTTATTACAACAACAAGCAACACTAGAGATAGAGGCAAAGAGAAATGAATTATATGATTTTTATAAGCAGTATGGATTTATTCATTCTAAAACCATTCAATGTAGTAAAGAGTTAGACCATTTAATAAATCAGTTATTCAAAAGCTATACTACTTTTAAGGAAGAGCGTTTTGAATACCCCATAATTTAGATATTGATAAACGGATCTTGTAACACTTGGTACCAAGTGGTGTTCATACTAAAGGTCAAATGTCCTTATTATTTAGCGATTAGATGTAAACTCAACATCATCTCATGTATTGTCAATTACAAACTGCACATGTGGAGTTTGTTTCGCTACTCATTTTAAAGTAAGGCAGCTAGCCCATTTGGGCACTGCCTTTTTAATTTTCTTGTAAAAGATTTATGAAATTATAATGTATACGAATCTCACCCGGTTTGTTACAAGTAATCTTCTCTATATGTGAATGTAACCTTGATATGTAAGATCTTTAAGCTTAAGGAATTCCTTAAGCTTATTTTGCATTTCAATTGAGTGCCGATAGACTAATCATAGTAAGTAAAACCCCTTTTAAAATCAAGGCTCCGTTAAAGTAAACTGTTGATTCCCTTATTCAATAATATAGCAGGATAGTTTAATAAGGATTTCTACAAAATTACCAATATATGGATTGTAATAATGAATATTAAGAAAAGGGGTGGAATTTTTGAAAAAGCCAATAGGTGTTTCAGTGATTAGTTATTTTTATATTTTTGGTGCTATAGTTTTACTTTTTACTTCCGTTTTTTATAATGCAAATGCTAATCCGATTGGCATAGTCGAAAGATTTGGACTTTCAAACGTATCTGAACAATTACTTAGAGTGATAATAGCTTTTCTAACATTGGTGATGATTTTTGGATATATTCGGCTAAAGAAATGGGGATTTTGGTTAATGATTTCGTATTCTATACTTTTCGGGAGTATAAGTTTGTACTTATCCTTAACACATAGCCAACAACCTTTTATTGGAAATATGATATTTTCCTTCATTATTTTGTTGTATACAATCTATGTAAAAAAATCATTTTTTCATACAAAAAATGTACATTAAATTAATTATTAATCTACCATGGTAGTACGATAAAAACTTCCATTTAGAAGACAAGTAATAAGTAAACGCCATGTAAAAATCTAAGTAAAATGCTGATGTTGTATTGAATTGTTTAATAAATCCTTTGCCTCAACACGAGGTTTTAAGGGGTTAATAGGTCAATCAGAATAGGCAACTGACAAAAAGCAAACAGGGGGAGAAGGAAGAAGGGCCGATCGTAGTCACCTTAATCTTTCTCCCTATTTTGTTTTATTGTTTGATAAAGTACGATAGTGAATTTATACGGATCTAGAAAGTAACTCTAGATTTATTAGTGATAAAGATACGGATTGATTTGAACAGGCAATTGTATTATGAAGGTAGAAATAGCTTACAATATTGGAGTATTTGAAGTTTACAAATGACAGGATTAATTTATTTTTTGAAAGATAGAAAAAAAAATTAAAAACAAACCAAAAAAGAAATCCACACGATTAGTCATCTTTTTATTTTTGTAGCTTAAAACACAAGATTCTAATATAAGTGAACCACCTAAAATGCACATTAAAATTATTTTTAAATCAATATTTTGAGGTTCAATCATAAAAAGACTACCGATCATCACAGCGATAAAAAAAGGTTTTATTTTTTTTGTCAAAACACTTAAATAAGTCATCATAAACACCTTCTAAATCTGTTAGATTAATTGTTATTTTATACCATAAAAAGTTGATTGGAAAATGAGTGGATAGGCACAAAGACCATGAATTTTGAAACACAAAAAGGGCTAATGGCAAATCGCCAATAGCCCAATCCTATTTAATTTGAACCGCCGTATACATTAACCTTACGTACGGTGGTGTTTCTTTTAATTATGGAGCAACAATCCCCTTCATTACCTGATCGACTAATGTATCAATAAATTTCGAGTCTACTTTTTTCTTATAAATAAGGATCTGAAAGTATACAGGGCCGTATAACATATCTGACACAACATCTAAATTAATTCCCGCTTGAATTTCACCCCTTGCAACGGCACGTTCAAGGATTAATATAGCATCCTCGCGGCGGGGTTTGAGATAATTAGTGTAAAAGATCTTTGCTATTTCCGAATCCTCTCCGCCTTCTGCAACAAGGGCTACTACCGTTCTCCCAAGGATACCGTTAAACACATCTGCAAGTGCCTGAAGCTGTTGACGGAAATTTTCATGAATCGAAGTGTTTTCTTGAAAATACAAACGGGATTCCGTCGACATAAGAAAGGCATCAAGCACGAGAATAGATTTGTTTGGCCACCAACGATAGATGGTTGCTTTTCCGACACCTGCACGAGCTGCAATGGCTTCTATAGTTAAAGATGAATACCCAGTTTCCTCTAGTAAATCAATGGTTGCGTTAAGAATAGCAGTTTTGGAAGCCTCACTTCGCGGTCTTCCAACGGATCGTTGTTTAGATTGATTTTTTTCTGACATTTGGATTCCTCACTTAAATCGGTGTAGGTGATATTCACATAACATGATTTTAATCAATTTACCAAAATATATCCAAGGAAAATAAACCTTTACATAGCTTTTTCATTGTCTTTATTTTTTATTTCCATTTCCACTTTATTTGGGCGCCAAACTTGCTCAAATAGAAGAGCTACGATCATTCCGACCATTACACCATTACTAAACACATATTGCAAGACGGTTGGTAAGGCAGAAAAAACAGCTTGCGGTAAAAACATAACCCCTGTTCCAAGTGAAAGAGCAGTACTTAAAATGGTCATACGTCTTTGGTCAAGTGGTTCTTTAAGTACTGAACTAATTCCTATTCCTGCCATTGAAGTAAATGAGGCAAGCATAGATGCATAAGCAACCGGACCAGGTAGCATAGCAAAGAGCGAATATACCTTTGGAAAAAAGGAAATAACGGCTAGAGATATACTTGCGATAAAAAATGGAAGCATACGAGTTTGACCTGTCATTCGTACAAACCCTGCCGCTACAGAAAATGGAACAACTCCGACTGTCGAGAAGACAGAGGACAATACTGTAGCTATTCCACTAATAATACCAGAACTCTTAAGTGAACCCTCTTTTTGTACTGCCTTGTCATGAGAACTTTCAAAACCACTGAACACTTGTTTCATGGCTGCTACACTGGCAATAATGCTGGAAATTAAGACAAATGCCACCATAATGGAAGAAACAAACATACCAGCATCAAGCTTCGGCATTCCCCATGCGAAAACATCTGGAAATGAAATAATGGAAGACGTTTTAGGCATTGGTTTTGAACCGAAAAATAAAATAAATATGATTGAACCTACAACGATGCCAATAAGGACAGCATAACTTTTAAACCAACCCTTGCCCCAAACAGAAAGAGCAAGTACGAGAATGAAGATTGCAAAAGAAAGAATGACAACTCCTGGCTGAATCTTTGTTGATTTATCACTAACTCCAATCATCCCTTTAAGGAACATTCCACTTAACTGAAAGCCGAGAATCGTTAAGTAAACCCCGTTTACAAGTGGTGTAAACAGCTTCAGTAATTTGCTCATCCATCCTGATAAACCAATGATAATGAGAAAAGACCCAGTTAAAAGCATGGCACCTTCTAATAATTGCAGCGAACCACCAGCTTTGTCTACCCCTTGTACAACAGCCATTTGACCCATTAACGTGAATACACCGAGCCATATTCCAGCAGGGCCATCAGGTATTGGCAAACGATGTCCTAACCAGCCCGATAATAAAGATGATACTCCAACAACTAAAAATGTTCTTTGCATCAACCCAGAGATCTCTAATGGAGAAAGTTGAAAAACCTGACCTACTATAATAGGAATGGTAAGCGAATTAGCTATTAAAAAAATAAACCATTGAAGAGAACCTATTCCTGTATCTAATTTTAATTTATTCATAATGCATCCCCTTTAATTAAATGAATGTAGTAAAGAACGATCTAATTACAAAACGATACGTTCTGTTTTGTATTATAAATCATTTTAAAAATTTTTCAAGTATGTTTTTTTAAGTCACGATTTTTGAGTAACGAAGTAGTTTAGTTTAAGAAGGATTCCTAAAAAACAACATCGAATTTCTAATCAAAAGGGAGAGACAATTTTGATTTTTTCACGAATGGGTTCGTTGCTTCAGTAAAGAAGAATCGTATTATCTTATTGAAGTAACAGGTGAGTTTAGTGCAATAAGAAGGAATATTGCTTCTTACAAATTGGGGAAAGTGGATTTAGCAGAGAAACAATAATTTTGACAAGGATGATCAGAAAAAATGAGTAATATCGATAAAAGAAATCGTTTAGGTGACGAACCTTTTAATTATCGAGTGACAAAAGATAATACAGTTTTTTTGGATTATAATGGAAAACGGGTGAAAACTTTAAAAGGAACAGAAGCAGAGAAATTTCTAAAGAGAATTAGAGCTGCAGATAATATAACGGAAGCACAATTAATAATGGCGAAGATAACTGGTAATTTCAAAAGGGGGAATGAACGAAAAAGTTGAGGAAACCAATAATTAATTGGAGTAGATTCATGGTACTATTACTTTTTCAAATACAAGTTCTCAAAGGTTGAGGGGATTATAGCCCTTCAACCTTTGAGAATTTATAGAAGTTCCTATAACGGAAATTTTCATATAAAATAATTTTAAAATCTGATAAATTGGTAAAAATCGGTTTGTGATTATATTCACAAAGTGTTAAGATGAATATAATATGGAAGTACAAAGGATGCGTAAATCAATGGAAAGAAGAAAGTCACTGATCGAACGGTATAAAAGGAATACTAGCAGGTATACAAACGTTCACAATTTCATGGATATTCTTTTAACAATTGTTGTTGTTCTTACTTTGATTCAAGTATTTGTTTGGGATCGTGATTCCCTTTTAAGCTTAATTTTTGAAATATTCTCTTTCGTATTTTGGATTGCATATGCTGTCATTCTTATTTTGGACGTTAGAGGAAGATTGAAAATTGACTCTTGAACGTAAGCATTAAATATCCCCACACATTTAAAGCTGCAACTCATTTTAGAGAAATGCAATTACACCAGTAAGTTGTTGCCTTTTCAATATTCTTGGAGATCTCTTGACAAATTGCTGTTAATCTCATCTGACTTCTATGAACTTTATAAAATTACTTCAATCCCAATTTAGTTAAAATACTATCTAATGTAGCGCCCTTATAAGATGCTTTAGCTTTCTTTCTTTTCCGAAGTAGCTTAACAATCAAATGTAAAAACAGTAATGTCATTGTGTTTTTTATGATAGCAAGTATAATTATGTACATACCGAAATTCGGAACTGAGGTGTTAAAACCTAAAAAAAGGGGATCAAGCTTATGGAGAGTAAAAATAAGACGGTCGTAAAGTCAATGGAAATTCTTAATCTTTTCTTAACATATCCAAAGTTGAGTTTTAATGAAATCATTCAAATATCAGGAATCCCTAAAACGTCTGTTTATCGAATGGTGATGTCACTTGAAGAGATGGGGTTTCTTGATAAAGATCGGGACGGAAAATATGCGCTTGGCTTATTATTTCTACAATTTGGTCATTTAGTATCAGAACGATTGGATATTCGTCAAGTAGCTTTACCAATTATGCATAAGCTTCATGATGAGGTGGGAGAAGCAGTAAATCTTATCGTGAAGGATGGTAAAGATGCAATTTATATCGAAAAATTGGATACAAAACAACCTGTAAGGCTTTATACGGCAATTGGCCGAAGAACACCGCTATATGCTGGAGCTTGTTCTAGAGTTATTCTTGCTTATCTGCCGCATGATGAGAAAGAGCAATATTTGCAGGAGATTGACTTAAAGCCGATTGCATCTGGAACGATTACAGACAAAGAGCAACTTCGTCATGTTTTAGAAGAATCTCTAAAAACAGGTTATTCGTTCAGCCGATCCGAACTTGAAAATCATACGTCGGCTATAGCTGCTCCTATTTTCAATTATCAAGGTCAGGTAATCGCAGGCATTAGTATTGCAGGACTTGATGTGAATTATCAGGAAGACAGACTGCCGCAATTAATTGAAAAGGTGAAAGACGCGGCTCAAGAGATTTCGAGGAAATTTGGATACATCTAAAAATAAATAAAATATGTAAAAAAATCATCTGCCTCTTGAAAAGCAGATGATTTTTTTGACATTAAATGATTTTAGAATACTAGGAAATACATTAAAAATATGTTTACGGTTAATAAGATTAAGGCAGTCGGTGCCTGTGCTTTAATAACTGCATTTTTATCGGATAAGTCTAGTAAAGCAGTTGGTACGATATTATAGTTTGCTGCCATAGGAGTCAATAGTGTTCCACAATAGCCAGAGAACATTCCAATCGCTCCCATTATAGCAGGATCTGCTCCGTGCATTTGAACGAGTAAGGGAAGACCAATTCCTGCTGTTATGACAGGAAACGCAGCAAACGCATTTCCCATAATCATTGTAAAGATTGCCATACCTAATACATATGCCAATACTACAAAAAAGCGATTATCAACAGGAATAGCTGAACTAATTAAATCTGATACAACTTTGCCTACACCAGCTACTGCAAATAGGCCGCCTAACGTAGCTAACATTTGTGGTAAAACTGCTGCCCAACCGATTGCATCTAACAGTCGACGTGATTCCCTTACAGGTTGGATGCTTTTTTCCTTCGTTAACAGCATAGCTACAATTAAAGAAACAACGCATGCAACACCAAGGCTAACAAGCGTAATGTTTTTATTGTCCAGTAAGAAGAGTTCGCCAATTTTCATGTCTTTTATTCCAACAGTACCAATGATTGTCACTAGTGGGATCAATAAAGCAGGAATGAATAGTTTATTTCCCATTTTTTTTGCACTTGCGTTACGTTCTTCCTCTGTCGTTTGTTGATAAGAGCCCATCCTAACTCCACCAAAGCCAGCAATTACCGCAATGATAATAACGAGCACACCCATGTACATTGGCGGAATTACTTTGCCAAATATGAAAGAAATTGCAAAGAGTCCCCAAAAGGTGGCAGTTAACAGCCGTTTTGGATTGCTTTTATCTTTAAACGAAAGAAAAGCAATAATGGATAGAAAAATACCCGCAATATAATAAATATACTCAATTTGGATAATCATACGCTTTTATTTCCCTTCGTATCGTGCAATGTAGTACGTTCTTCTACATAAAATTTGATCTTTCTATCAAGCAGATATAGTCTTGTAGAGTGAATGAGAAATGCAGCAATAGCGGTTGGGATTCCCCACATTGCCATATGCAATGGTTCTATGATAATTCCGTTTTCCTCAAAAAAGCCTTTCATCAGCAAAATTGCGCCAAAAGCGATGAAAATATCTTCTCCAAAGAAAAGTCCTACGTTGTCTGTTGAAGCAGAAAAGGCTTTAATTTTGTTGCGTACATGTTGTGGCAATTTGCCATATTTATTTTCTGAAGCACTTTCTGCCATTGGTGCGATGAGTGGGCGAACCATTTGGGCATGTCCACCAAGACTAGTTAAGCCAATTGCAGCAGAAGCTTCTCGAATAAACAGATAAATGATGAGCAGACGTCCGGTTGTCGCGGATTTTACTTTACTTATTAATTTTTGTGATTGTTCTTTCAGACCATAGCGTTCTAATAAACCAATAATTGGTAAAGTAAGTATAAATAAAGAAAGATAACGGTTTTGAACAAACGATTCTCCAAAGGTAGTGAGTATTTGTTCCAATGACAATTTCCCTACTAATCCAGTTGTAATTCCAGCAACAGTGACGACTAACAATGGATTAAGCCTAATAGCAAAACCAATGATAACGATGAAAATTCCAATAAGAGTCACTATTTTTTCCTCCCCATTTTATATTATTTATCTAAAATAGCCTGAACCGAAACGTCTGATGCTTCAAGTAGTTTTCTAATCTGATTGGCAAATGTCAATGCATGAGGGCCATCACCATGTATACAGACTGTATCAGCGACAAGAGGGACTTCAATTCCCTGTTGAGACATGACCTTTCCTTCTTTCACTATACGGATCACTTGATTTGTAGCTTCTAAAGGATCGTTAATCAAAGCATTGGACTGACTTCTTGGAGTTAAGGTACCATCATGCTGGTAAGTGCGATCAGCAAAAACTTCACTTGCGGTACGAATACCAATTTTCTCACCTGCTTTTATTAACTCGCTTCCAGATAGACCGAAAAGAATTAAATTCGGATCAACTTTATATACTGCTTCAGCGATTGCCTCAGCTAGCTGAGCGTTTTTTGCAGCCATATTATATAGTGCACCATGGGGTTTAACGTGTTGCATCCTTTCACCTTCTGCCTTCATAAATCCATCAAGTGCTCCAATTTGATAAACGACGATGTCATATGCTTCCTGCGGTGAAATATTTATGTTGCGTCGACCAAAACCAGCTAAATCAGGAAGTCCGGGATGAGCGCCAATTTTGACTCCTTTATCAAGAGCAGCACGGACGGTTTTACGCATTACTGAAGGGTCACCTGCATGAAATCCGCAAGCGATGTTAGCTGAAGTAACGAATTGAAGAATCTCGTCGTCCATTCCCATCTTGTAAGCTCCAAAGCTTTCTCCTAAATCACAATTTAAATCGATTTTATACATCAAATCATCCTCCCAATCTATACAAATATTGATTAAATCTTCTAAAAATAGTAGAGGTAAAACGATATAAAGGTTTTCAAAGTAAATTTTTTTATTCTATTTAGAAATAATAGTGTATTTAATTTTTGTTCTTAATAATGTGAATTATAAGAAAATAACAAACGGACATTTCCGAATTTAGGAACTGCTGTTTCGAAAATAATAACACAAATTATTCTTATTGCATATCACTTAATTTTCGAATAATTTGGTTAACGAGATAAACAAATTCCTTTGGTTTTGCTAAAAAGCTATTGTTTTGTGGATTTATTCATAAAAAATATTTAAAAGAGTTACGGTTGTTTTTTTAAATTCTGACAATTATAATAATTACATAGTCCGATTTTCAGGATTTTAGTTCCGAAAATCGAAAAAGCGAGGGATGGGAAATGCTTCAAACAAATTTTGAGGAGAAGATCGATATGAAGATGAAACCACTCGGTGATTCAGCGGTTCTAGTCCAATTGGGTACAGAAATCAATCCTGAGGTACATCATAAAGTAAAAGCTTTAACAGATTATCTTGAATCACATACATTTAATGGTTTTATAGAGTGCGTTCCAGCTTTTACAAGTGTGACAGTTTTTTATAATCCTTTGCTAATTCATCGTACGTACAAAAAAGAAAATAAATGTTTTTCTCGCCTAGAGCAGAACATTTCGCCATATAAAATTGTTTGTTCAATTATTAAAGAAATCATTATGAGTCTTGAAGTGACAAAAGAAACTAATCAACGTATTGTTGAAATTCCTGTCTGCTATGGAGGGGAATTTGGTCCTGATCTAGAAGAGGTTGCCAAGTATAATAATTTATTAACGAGTGAAGTCATTGATATTCACTCAAATGCAGAATATCTTGTCTATATGATTGGATTTGCACCTGGATTTCCTTATTTAGGTGGAATGTCCGAAAAAATTATGACACCTCGTCGTAATTCACCGCGAGTATCCATACCTGCAGGATCGGTCGGAATTGCGGGGACACAAACAGGCGTTTATCCAATTTCTACACCTGGTGGTTGGCAATTAATTGGGCGTACGCCTATTGAACTGTTTTGTCCAACTACTAATCCCCCAAGTCTTCTTCAATCAGGAGACATTGTAAAGTTTGTGTCTATTACTCTTGAAGAATATGAATCATACAAGGAGATTATTATATGAGTATAAAAGTGTGTCGCCCTGGTTTACTCACTAGTATTCAAGATTTAGGAAGATATGGTTTTCAAAAATATGGCGTCATTATAAGTGGGGCAATGGACACTACCTCTTTTCGTATAGCTAATTTGCTTGTTGGGAACGAGGAAGGGGAAGCTGCTTTAGAGGTAACATTAATGGGGACCTCATTGTTGTTTGAGGAGGATTTATTAATTGCTATTACTGGTGGAAACTTGTCAGCTACCATTGATGGTGAATTGATCCCATTATGGAGACCTGTCTATGTAAAGAAGGGTAGCCTTCTTCACTTTAAGGCATGTCAATCAGGTTGTAGAGCATACGTAGCGGTATCGGGTGGTTTTGCTGTTGATGTAGTAATGAACAGTAAAAGTACATATTTGCGGGGGGAAATCGGCGGGTATAAGGGACGTGCCCTAAAAGAAGGGGATCTTCTACAATGTAACAAAATGCCGCAAAAAGCCATGGAGCTTTTCCAACAGCTGAAAAACAAAAAGAGCTCCCAACCGTTTGCTACTGCTAACTGGCATGTCAATCCAGAATCTTTTATTGAAATAAAAAAAAATGCAGTAATTCGTGTTATAAGAGGAGGAGAATTTGAACGTTTTACCTCAACTAGTCAAGCACAGTTATTTGAGCAAGATTTTCAAATAACGCCAATGTCTGACCGAATGGGCTATCGTATATCGGGTCCAACTTTACAATTGAAAGAATCATTTGAGCTTATATCAGAGGCCGTGTCTCATGGTACTATTCAAGTGCCGAAAGACGGAAATCCGATTATCCTGCTTGCCGATAGACAGACGATCGGTGGCTATCCTAAAATTGCTCAAGTTGCAACAGTAGATCTTCCTCTCATCGCCCAGTTAAAGCCAGGTGAGAAAATTCGTTTCAAAGAAATTACATTAGAAGAGGCAGAAGAGCTATACTTGGAAAATGAACAGAAGATGGAACAGTTGAGAGTGGGGCTTTTGTTAAGAGAAAAATAAAAGAATAGTTAAATGATTTATAAAGCAGCAGTAAGTAGCAATCTACTATTTATTGCTGCTTAATTGCATTTCACCATATTCCTCTTCTTGTAGGGGCTGTATTGGATCTAGACAGAAGACTTTAATTAAATAAAGTTTTTATCCAAAGCATATAGTTGATACTAGTATTGAAAACAATAGAAGAGGGGAGATTTATATTATAATAGATTGCCATTTTCATGTGGATGAATCCATGCTGACGTTAGAAAAAATGATAGAGGGGATGGATCAAAATAATATAGCAAAAACTGCTCTAATCCCCCCTATGAGTGAAACAATGTTTGAATCGGATAGTAGGATTCAGGATCATATCCAACGATTATTCCGTTTTCTAATACTTAATACTCCTCAAATTGGGCACAAAATTTATGATGGTCTAGTGAAAGATGGCTATTTGAAACTTTATGGTAACAAATATAAGATTTTTAATGAGCCGAAAAACGATCTCGTGGCTACTGCAATTGCAAGATTTCCAGACCGTTTTCTAGGTTGGGTAGCAGTGAACCCTATGATTCCTAATTTTATGGAAGAACTAGAATACTATCTTAAAAACCCTAGTTTTATTGGGGTAAAAGCTCACCCATTCATGCATGGTTATCGTATTAATGCGCTTGAACCAGTTGCAACTTTATGTGAATCAAAAGGTGTACCTATGATTATTCATCTTTCTTCAGAGATTGACTCCTATAAATATCTACCTGAAAATTTTCCTAAACTTAAATTAATTTATGCTCACGCTGGTCTACCATTTTGGAAAAAACTATGGAAATACATTAAGGAACATCCAAATGTATATGTTGATACATCAAGTGACTATCTCAATCCGTCAATTGTAAAACAAGCGGTTGAGGCTTTAGGGTATCGTAAAGTTCTTTTTGGCTGCGATGGACCATATGGAATGAAGACATTTAATGAATATGACTATTCGGACAAGAAAAGATGGGTGGAATCTCTTCTTATTCCTGATAATGAAAAGGAATATATACTCGGAAAAAACTTTTTAGAACTAATCGAATAGGGAATTATAGTTTAATCAAAAAAGGTCTACCGAAGTTGGTAGACCTTTCTATAGACTGTTGAAATAAAACATTGTCAATATAGAACAACAAAAGTCTAAGTATACTTTATTTAAGCAAAAATTTGAAAGGTTAATACTCATTACAGGTTCATGAGGAAGTAAACCAGTGA